>JAUSNX010000004.1 GCA_030656015.1 Methanobacteriaceae archaeon | reverse complement strand
AAAGACTGACCCATTTTATATTCTCTTAAAACCATGAAAAACACCATGAAAAAACTATAAACAACTAAATAAATAATAGAACAACCTACAATATAAAATTAACCCCACACAACAAAAAAAACAATTATGAGTCAACCTCATTAATAAATAAAAAAATAAAACATAATCAAGTAAACTCAAAACAGTAAGAATACTTTAGAAAATAAAAAATATTTTAAAACTTATAAAATTAGTTGGGGGGGAGATATTTAATGTTATTTATTTATTTATTTTGACGCATTTAGATATTCTATTTTAAGCCCCATTGATTCTACAACTTTAACTACTTCTTTAAGATTTCCATAAGCTGGGGAACCCACACCTTTAACATGAGATGGGTAATGGTCTGGAATCACCGTAGCTAAATTATCTGCACCGGCCATTAAAGAATATTTAACATTTTCTGGCCCAATAGTCGGTGTAGGAACGGTAATTCTAATATCATGGTACATTATTCGAGTAATGGCTATGGTTTTCATTTGTTCTTCAAGAGAACATGGGGGGTGACTGGCCATTGGTGTGTCTTGATAAGGATTGAATCCCATAATGGGTATTTCTCCCAGACTTGAAAATTGTTTAAGGAAAAATAAATGATTTACTCGGTCTTCGTATGATTCTCCTAGCCCAATTAAAAGCCCAGATGAAAGTTCCAGATCAAGTTCACTTACCATTTCACAGATTTTTATCCGGTTTTTGAGTTTTTCACCTGGCTTTAGTTCATTGAAAATGCTTTCATTCACGGTTTCCAGATTGCAGCACACAGTATCTGTTTCATAATGAGAAAGTTCATTTAAGGATTCAGTATTTAAATCAGATCCTACATTTACCAGAAGTTCTAAGGATGTATTCTCCTTAACTACTTTAGCAGCAGTTACTGCTTGTTGGCCATGGTAACCGTGGGCTCCGGAACAGCTAATCCGAGGGATACCAGAATTTTCCACTGAAAGTGCGGCTTTCAAAATTTCATCCTCTTTTTTATAAAATGGATGATAGTATCCTTCAGATGAGGTACGGGCTGCAAAACCACAGTATTTGCATTTAGGTGTCACCTGGCAGACATTGGTAAGATGCACAGTTGAGGTGAGTTTGATTTTTTTGCTTTTCTGGTCTCGGATGGTAGCCGCTGTATCCATGACTAGTTGAATTTCTTCAGGTGAAGTCACATTAAATAGTTTTAGTAACTCCTCTTTCTGAAGATTTTCACATTCCAATGATTTATTAAGGATTTTTTCTATCAAATTAACACCTAAACCGATTTTGTGAGAATTATTATGTAATATATTTATGAATATGTTATAAGTTTGAATTTAAGAGATTATTTTAAAATGATTTTTATCGAATAAATTAATCTATTTTTATTATCTATTTTATGTTGATAGTTATTTTATTGAATATTTTAACTATAGCTAGTTCACAAAAATCATTAATAAAAATTATTATTAGTATTTATTATTAGTTTTAATTCAGTATAAATTTATAATTATTATAATAGTATTTTAGTATAATGATATTCTGAAATTTTTATATAATTGACAATTTAATATAAACTTAATATAAAATATAAAAATTTACTCAAAAATTATTAACAAAACTAATTATTAAATAATTTTTACTAGTATCAAAATATTAATTTATTAGTTTATTTCAGGTGAAAAGATGCATGATATTATTAAAGACGCAATTAATGATTTAGATGCTGCATGGGAGCTTTCTAAACTAAAAAAAGATCCTTTAGAAATCATAGACGCGGTTTCCCAGCTCAGCAGAGCAGATGCCCAAAAACTGGGAATGAACTTCAAAACATTCCCTTTAGGATGTGATTTGACTGAAATTTTGGCGGGAACATGCGCCTCTGACTTGGATAAAATTGATTTAATAGGTAATTGTGTTCTATCAGATAGTATTGGGGCATCTATTCATGTGTGTGCCTATGCATTTGCTGATATTGCTGAGGCCAATGGGATGAAACCTCTGGATTTAATCAGGGAAGTAAGAGAGGCCACAGACGTCCCAATGGATTTAGATCATTTTGGCCGTTTTGGACCTATGAGGTTTCCTAAAGAGATTATTAAATGTCCTGGACAGTGTTATATGCAGGGCCCTCCATTTGATGGCTGTCCTAGGGACAGAATTCATTCCCGGCTTTTTGATAAAGAGGAAGATGGGTTGGCCGATAGGGAAGAATGGATAAAGCTAGCCTCTTCGGTGGCTATTAATTTAACCTCTGTTCAGGGAGGAGAAGGCCATGCTGCACCTCTAGATGAAGCGCGTGAAGTTGCAGAGCTGGCCAAAAAACATGGAAAAGGTATCGAATCTATAATGTTTGTAGGGGATGGATATGATGATTTGATAGCTGGTTTTAGCACGGCTTTGGAAATGGGGGCTGATGTTTTCGTCTTAGAAGGAGGCCCCTTCAATCAGGCTCCAAACCGACTAGATGCTTTTGCCAAGGCCATTACCATTGCTAGAATACTAGTTCCTGGAAAAATAGTGGCTACCAATGGTGCCTATGAAGATGAATGCCGTGTAGGATTAAGAGCAGGACTCAATGCTATTATTACGGGTTTCCCTCAAAATCACCATGGATATATGTGCGGATATTCTCCTAAAACTGCTAAAAGAGGTAATTTTGGTCTTCCACGGGTTATGCAAATTATCCGAGAAGAGATTAATTGTGGCTGCGGATGTGGTGGGCAAACTCAAGCCCCAATTGGAAAAGGCGAGCTGGAGGCCCTGACTGCCTCTGTAAAAGTTGTTGGTCCTGAAAATGTTTATCCTAAAAAGATTGGAGATTCAGTTTTAGGAGATGCCCATTGGGTATGTGTGGCAGCAACACCCCTTTATGCCAAGGCCCGTGTGGAAAATACGGTTTCAGATATTGTTAAAATGGTTGAAAATGGTCAAATAAAAGATTCTGTGGCCCTATTTGGTGGAAGATTTGTTTCTTGGGCCATGGCCAAGGAACTAGATGGCTTGGTGGATGAAATTATTATTAGTGACACTGATCCTTGGGTAGAAAAAGTCACGGTTGATAATCTTAGATCTGAATTGAAAACGGATATTATTCAAGCAAACTCTGATGATAAAAAAGCTTATAATGATGCTCAAAGTTCAATTATAACTTCCACGATTCCAGGGTTGGCCCAGAGATTATCTAAAAATCTCCCAGGATCTATAACTCTGGTTTAATTTCCTTAATTATTTTTTATTTTTTAATTTCAATTTTCTTGGAACTTTTTGCAACTATTAATTAGTAATTTTTCTAGATATCCTAATTGATTATTATTTAATTTTTATTAATGGATGTTCGAATTTTTTAATTTTTATTTAGTAGCATTATATTTGATTAATAGAAAATTACTTTAAAAAATTTGATTAGTTCTATGGAATTTAATTTATAATATAATAATTTATAAATGTATTACTGACTATAGGAAATGAGTTGAGAATAGCGCGGACCCTATCTTATAATATAAAATTAGATTTAATTATTTTTTATTTTAGTTTACTAGATTATAAAATAGCATTTAATCGTAAAAAAGAACTGTAATTAATCCTTCAGCTATGTAATACTAAAAATAAAATTATTAATCTAATATATAAAATTTTCTACTTGTGTTTATAAGTAACCTTTATACTTACTTGGTTTAAATCCATATAACAGGTACAATTAATAAACCAATTCATGGTAAAATTGATAGTACAGTATTGTAATAGCAAGGAGGAAACTCTATGGCTGAGGATGACGTAAAAATTGTAATGTTTTGTTGCAACTGGTGCTCCTATGGTGGGGCTGACACTGCTGGTACAGCAAGGATGCAATACCCGACAAATATCAGAGTAATTCGAGTAATGTGTTCTGGAAGAATTGAACCGCAGTTTGTTTTGAAGGCCTTCCGTGAAGGCGCAGATGGTGTTTTAGTAACTGGATGCCACCACGGTGACTGTCACTATGACGCAGGAAACTACAAACTTGATAGAAGAATGAGATTAATTTATAAACTTGCAGAAGAAATGGGAATTGGCAGAGATAGAATTTATCACGACTGGATTTCCGCTTCTGAGGGCGAAAAATTCGCGGATACCGTTAAAATGATGGTTGATCGAATAAAAGCTCTAGGACCATCCCCTTTAAAAGAACAAATTCAGGCTGAGGCCTAATTGGAGGAAAGAAAATGGCCGAAAAAGCAAAAATAGGAACTATGTGGCTGGGCGGATGCTCTGGATGTCACTTGTCCATTGCTGATTTCCACGAAGCAATTTTAGATGTTATGGAATTGGCAGACTTCGAATTCAGCCCAGTTCTAATGGACACTAAATATGATGAAGTTCCAGAATTAGATGTTTTAATAGTTGAAGGTGGAATTCGAAACGAGGAAAACCGAGAATTAGCCGAAATGCTAAGAGAAAAAGCTAAGTTCCTAATTAGTTATGGAACTTGTGCGGTTTACGGTGGAATCCCAGGATTAGGAAACCTTCACTCTGTTGATGACTTAACTCAAGAAGCTTATATTAACTCCCCAAGTACTATTAACCCAGAAGGTATAATTCCTAATGAAGAAGTACCGCATCTGGAAAGCAGAGTAAGACCACTAGCTGAAGCAATAGATGTGGATTTATCCGTACCTGGATGTCCTCCACGATCTGATGTGGTTGCCCAAGCAGTATTGGGATTATTAAAAGGAGAAGCTGTGGAATTACCATCCACCAACCTGTGTGAAGTATGTCCAAGAGAAAAACCACCAGAAGGTTTAGCTATGGACTTCATCAAAAGACAGTTTGAAATTGGTAAACCAGAAGAAGAATTATGCCTAATCTCTCAAGGATTAATATGCATGGGACCAGCTACTCTATCATTATGTGGAGCAGAATGCCCAACTATTGCTATCCAATGTAGAGGATGTTACGGACCTACTCCTAAGGTTCAAGACCAAGGCGCAAAGATGATCAGTGCTATTGCTTCTGATTATGGGATCGAACAGGATAAGACTGTTGACCCAGAAGAGGTTGCTGATCAACTGGATGATATAGTAGGTACTTTTTACACTTACACACTCCCAGCTGCTTTAGTGCCAGTCAAAATGAGAAAGGAGGGTAAATAATGGTAAAACTCACTATGGAACCTGTAACTCGTATTGAAGGGCACGCAAAAATTACAGTGCACCTGGACGACGCCGGAAACGTGGAAGACACCCGTCTACACGTTATGGAATTTAGAGGTTTCGAAAAATTCATGCAGGGCAGACCTGTAGAAGAAGCAGCACGGATAGTACCTCGTATTTGTGGTATCTGTGATGTTCAGCACCACTTGGCTGCGGCCAAAGCTGCAGACCAGTGCTACGGATTCCAAGATGATGAAATCTTGCCTGCCGCTTATAAAATGAGAGAACTAATGAACTGGGGTTCATTTATGCACTCTCACGCGCTTCACTTCTACTTCTTAGCTGCTCCTGATTTTATTGCTGGAAAAGATAGAAAAACCAGAAACGTATTCCAAATTATTAAAGATGCTCCTGATTTAGCTCTACAAGCTATTCAACTCAGGAAAAACGGTCTAGATATTGTTAAAGCTGTTGGTGGACGACCTATTCACCCAACTTCATCCACTCCGGGTGGTATCTCCACTGAACTGGATGCTGAAACTCAAAAAGACTTACTTGGAAAAGCTCAACAGAACGTCGAATTAGCCCAAGCTACTTTAGATTTAGCTATACCAATATTTGAAGAAAATATTGACTTGGTTAACACTTTAGGTAACATTGAAACTCGACACACTGGTTTAGTTAATGATGGTGTATGGGATGTTTACAACGGTGATGTACGGATTAAAGAAAAAGACGGAAGCATTTTCCGTGAATTCAAATCCAACGAGTACTTAGACACTGTTGCTGAGCACGTTAAACCTTACTCTTGGTTAAAATTCCCTTACATCAAGGAACTAGGATACCCAGAAGGTATTTACCGGGTTTCCCCATTATCCAGATTAAATGTTGCTGATAAAATGCCAGACGCTGCACCATTAGCTCAACAACGCTTCACGGAATTCCATGATGCTTTTGGCTATGGTCAACAAACCTTACTTTACCACTGGGCACGTCTCATAGAAATGTTAGCTGCTGCAGAATGTGCTGCTGACGCTCTAGAAGGAGATTTATCTGGACAAAAATTCCCAGACGCTATCGAAAGACAAGCTGGTGAAGGTGTAGGAATTGTAGAAGCACCTCGTGGAACTTTAATACACCACTACAAAACTGATGATGACGGCCTCATGACCGACGTCAACATTGTAGTTGCAACCATCCAGAATAACCCTGCTATGGAAATGGGTATTCAGAAAGTTGCTAAAGACTACATTAAGCCTGGTGTAGAAGTAGACGACAAGATCTTCAACTTAATGGAAATGGTTATCAGAGCATACGACCCATGTCTATCCTGTGCTACCCACACCATCGACAGCCAAATGAGACTTGCCACCTTAGAAGTGTTTGACAAACAGGGTAACCTAATCAAACAAATATAATATTGCAGGTGGTAAAAATGATAGTAGTCAATAAAGAAGACTGCATTAAATGTGGAGCCTGTCAAGGTACCTGCCCCACCGCAGCCATAGAAGTAACACCAAGCAATGTTATTTACTGTGATATATGTGGCGGAGATCCTAAGTGTGTAGCTACCTGTCCTCAGGATGCTTTAAAAGTCGAATCCATGGTTATGGATGAAGAAGGTACCACTCAAGAACGGATCGTTTTCAATCCAGTTAAGTGTAATGAATGTGGCGACTGTGTAGATGTCTGCCCTCCTCAAACATTGAAATTGGAAGAAGGAAAAGTCCAGAAGATCCCACTGCAAGGTTTCTGTGTAATGTGCCAGAAATGCGTTGACATCTGCCCGGTAGATGTTATTGGTATTGATGGTATCAAGGAACCTGCTCATAAGGAATTGAATATCGAAGGAGCTATTTTCATTGCTGACTGTGTCGGCTGTGGAATGTGCGTCCCTGAATGTCCAGTAGATGCTATAACTCTCCCAGAAATTGGTGGAGTTATTGATATCGATGAGGACACCTGTATTAAATGTGGTGTCTGTTCCCAGACCTGCCCATGGAATGCAGTATTCATTTCTGGTAAAAAACCTGAAAAACGTACCAAAGACATGAAGAAGTTCGAATTGGACGCGGAAACTTGTATAGGATGTAATTCCTGTCTAGAAGCCTGTCCTGGAGACTTCATCGTAGCTAAGGATTCTAACCTTACTGTGGAACTACCTGCAATCTGTACTGCTTGTGGTTTATGTGAGAAGATTTGTCCTGTGGATGCTATTGATCTGGAAGTTGAACTGGGACCTGCTAAACCTGCCAGTGAAGAAGGCCTCGTTTATGATGCTGAGAAATGTGATTTCATCGGAGGTTGTGCCAACATCTGTCCAAACGACGCTATTCGGGTAGTTACCAAGACTGGTATGCAATTACCAGAACAGGTAAAAGTAGACGCAGAATCATCATACTCCATGTGTACCCGGTGCGGTGCATGTACTATGGCCTGTCCAAAAGATGCTTTATCTTTAGTGGAAATGGACAAAGTCGTGGATGGTCAAGTTGTCAAAAGGAAAAGGGTTCAGTACAATCCTTCTCTGTGTGATGAATGCGGTGATTGTGTCGACGTATGTCCATACAACATGCTGAAAATCACTGAAGACAAAGTACCACTCAAAGGTTTCTGTATCCTTTGTGACCAGTGCATACCTGCCTGCCCAAAGAATGCATTGTCTTTAAAATAAATAGTTTAGACGGTTTTAAACCACTAAACTCTATTTTATTTTTTTTATTTTTACAAGAACTGGAATTTAAATAATTAATTGTAGTGATCGTTTTCGGGACTTAAATTAAAAATCAAACTTATTTAAAAATTTATTTTTCTAATATACTTATAATTCCCATAAATGAAAATTTAATGTCTGAATTTATATTATTCATCAGGGTTAAATGGTTAATATTCATATATTTTTAATTCTAAAACAAGACATTAAAATGTAATATTAAAATATCCAAAAAAATATCATGAGAATATTAGTCTAAAATGATTTTTTATTTTTTAGGTATTTAATATATATCAAGTATCCTATAACTAAAATAATAATTCCCATAACTACTATTTGTTCTAAATTAGATATTTGTTCGGCTAATTGTTTGTAAGCAATTCCAAATTGCCATCCAATGAATCCCAGTGCGGAAGCCCGAACTAAACTTCCTAAAAAAGTAATAATGATATAATCTTTTAGGTTGAATCGTATGAAACCGCAAAAGGTGCTTATAGCTACACTTGGAACAAGAGGTATAGCCCTTAAAGTGAAAAGGATTATGTCATCACTTTTACTTTCAGCAAACTTTTTCTGTGTTTTTTCCACATCTGCCCAACTAAGGCCCAGATATTTACCCCATTTTACGATGAATGGTTTTCCTAAATAATAGCCTAGGCCATATAATAAAAGTGAACCTATGGTTAATCCCAGTGAAGCAGGGATGGAGACATTCAAAAATAGTTTAATAAAACTTGAAATGTTCAGGGGATCCGTTCCCATTATAAGAAAGCTACTTCCCATAACCACGATGGCCGAAGGAATGGGGGCTATTATTTCTTCAAGTAAACTCCCCAAAAATACCCCAAGAGCACCATAAGACACGAAAAAACTTTTTAGAGATAAAAACAGTTCATTAATCATTTAGATCACTGTTTTTTAGAATATTTCTAATATTTTCTGCAAATATAATTTAATGCACTAACCACACAAAGCTTTTATTTGCTCATTATTTTTCTAAATTAATATATATTCCGTGTTTATCAAGGTCTATTTCACTTATATGTCCTTTAATAGTTTTCTTTTGGTTTAATATGTCTGTTAAATCGATTTGATTTCCATCTATCTTTATCAATAAAACATCTTCCATTATTAAAGATCCATCTGTAGAGTATGCTGTCGATTCGCACATATTATCTCCTCATTTTATATTTTAATAGCATATTATTTTCTATTCATTTATTATTTACTCATACCTAATTAAATTTTTTTATTAGGATAGAATTTTTGCTATAAATACTTCTTAAGCTCAAATGGATAAACTTATATTAATCTTTGACCAAAAACATATTTATTATAATAACGTTTAATAACAAGTTTAGTGGGGGATATGGACTTGAAAAAAATATTTTTAATAATTTCTTTAGCAATATTAATTTTATCTATTGGTTCTGTTTCAGCAGCAGAAAATTTCACGGGTGATAATGCTACAAATAATAGTGTTTCATTTGTTTCTAATCAATCTTATCAATCTAATGATTTTAATAATTCAGTTAATTCTAATCATAAATCAGTTTCAATATCGGGTGTAGTTTCTGATTGCATCACAAGTAAACCATTTCCTGGAGTTAGTGTAAAAGTAAAAACACTATCTGGCGTAGAATTAGGCCAGACAACTACTGGTCAAAATGGTATTTATAATCTTTCATTTTTAAGTAATGAAACAAAATTTATTGTTATAGCCGCATATGCTGGACACCTGTCTCCCACACAACAGGTTTTAACCGTTTTAAACAATAGTACTGGAATAACTAGTGCTGTAGCTAACTTCCGGTTAGGACAGCCTTCAGTAGCAATTGGTTCTCCCGGTGAAACATTTATTAATGAAAGTTTTTCACTACAAGTTACTTTTGATAATCCGTCCAATACCACTGGGTTTGGCCCAATTGTAGAACTTTCTCTCCCATCTCAAATTACATTTAATAGTGCTAATTATTTAGGTAATCCCATAAAAACATATGATCTGGGAATATTCGGATTGTCTGGTCAAATTTTTAACCCCCTTACTCACCAGATGGCAAATGGTACTCCGGGTTACCATTTATATATTTTAGAATATCCCTTTGGAAGTTTTACCCCGGACCAACCTGTAGCACCAGTAACAGTTAATTGTTTCATGGCTGCTAATGCAACTATTGCGGTACCCCTAAATGTGAGTGCAGTTCCAGTATTTAGATTTGGTGATGACCCCATTGATAATCCTTCTACTGATCCGGCAATATATGGGCCAAGAGTTAACAGTACAGTTACTCCAACCGTAATACGTCTTACAAAAACTACTACTGTAAGTGAGAATGAAATTTCAACAGGACCTAACTATCCAGTTACTTACATATTAACATTGGATATTGCATCAGGGGCAGTAGTAAATAATGTTACAATTTCTGACTTACTTTCTGGTAATATGCAATTCTTAAATATGGTTAATCCTTCTGGTGGGAATTTCACTGCTCCAAATAGTACAACTCGGGGTGGAATTATAAATGTTACATTCGGAACTCTTGTAGGCATAGCAGGTACTGATAAAACAGTTACTTATCTTGCTTATGCTCCTGAATTTAATAGTACTTCCCAACCAGTTATAGATCCACTTACTGGTTTACCATCGTCAGGACCAAATGATTCTTGGGCTACAGGTAAATATGGTAACCTTACAGTTACAGATAATGGAACTAATACTAATTATAATATTACTTTGAGATCACTATCTATACAAAAATCTGTTTTGGATCTAAATGGGACTAATGTAAAACCAACTGATACTTTGCAATATACTATTGCATTTCAGGTATCTGATTATTTCCAATTTAAGGATATAATAATTACTGATATAATCGGTGATGGTCAAAGCTTCCTATCATCATTCATACCTTACTTAATTATCAATACCAATGGGACAACTAATAACATTACATTTAATTCAAGTAATTATATTGTTACTCACAATAATGCTACAGGGACATGGACCATAGTATTCAATGTTTCTCAACAGATGATAGATTCTGGACTATCTGGCATATTAACTGGAGGACTTTACAATAACCGTTCCATTAATTTAGGGGCCACCACGGGAAGTATATTTTTCAGGTCTCTAATTGATATAGCTTTCGAAGATCCAGCTAACTTTCATGGGGGTAACCCTTTCTTAACATCTAATGATGATACTACAAATGCAGTAAATATTGCTGCGGGATTAACTAATTCTCCTAATAATGTTACTGAGAGCAGTGGGACCTCAATTACAATAGTGGCCCCAACTATTGAAAAGAAATTATATGCTATAAATGGGAATACTACTAATCTAACTAACTTTATAAAGCCGGGTGACTTAGTGACTTTCTCTTTAAGAGTTGCTGTGCCCACAACTAACCTGGAAAACTTTACTATTAAGGATTTCTTGCCTATACCTTTCTTTAATGCTACTCAAGTTTCTTTAACAAATAGTACTCAGGGAGACACGCCACCAGGTGTTGGACAATGGTGTTTGGCTAGTGATGATACTTTAAGCAGTTTTTTGGGCAGGGTGCCTACATTAACTATTGGTGCTTTGGATAATACTCTTTCATTTAGTTATGGTCTGGTAAATAGTACAGATCAAAATGTTAGAATAGCCCATATCTTATTCACAGTCAATGCTACGAATAATCCAATGGCGGATGGCCTTTACTTGACTAATTTAATGAATATCATGTATGAGAACAGTCCGGGAGCTATTTTTTCGGATAATGCTATAATTTCATTTATTACTCAGGAACCGGCTTTGAATATAACTAAAGGTATCTTGAATACCACTGGAGCAGGAACTATTTCTCCACTTCCAAGCATATTACCTATTAATGGAAATCTTACGGGGGCTGATGCTGGAGATAAAGTAACATTTGTTATCACCATTGGAAATCAGGGAAGTTACAATGCGTATAATACAATAATTAAAGATAATATTTTATCAGGATTTGTCAATTTTAATATAATAAGTGTGGTCTATGGAAATGGAACTCCCATTATTAACTACACTGGTAATTTAACCAACGCTACGGGTCTAATATTGAATAATATTATTCCAGGCAATTCCACAGTTTTAATCACTTATAGTGTTGATGTGGCTTCTAATGTGTATCCTCGTCAGATAATTAATAATACTGCTCAAATTACTAATTACGGTTCAACTGATGGTGGACCTAATTATGTTCAAGATCAAAGTTTATTCCAAGATCAGGCTAGTGTAACTATCGCAGATCCTACTATTTCTAAGAATTTAGTAAATAGTACTGATCCTGGAACATCTGGAAATAACCTTACCATTGGTGAACAGGGAACATTCCGCATTACAGTCACCCTACCTGAAGGCCAAATTCAAAATCTAAGAATATCAGATATATTGCCTTCGGGACTTGCATATGATGGTAATTATACAATAGATCTGTCTGGATTCAATGGAACTTTAGGAAGTCTAACTTTCGCAGTGGTTGGAAATAATATAACTTTCTTATTCAATGGAAATAGCACAATTTTAGGAGATAACAATAATTCTACAAACACGTTTTATATAAATCTTAAAACTGTGGTGCTCAATAATTTAGCTTCTAATCCTATAACTGGCACGGTTCTTTCCAAAACAAACACAGTGAATCTTAACTGGGACAATAATCCGGGATCTCAATTAACTACTAACTATAATTTTAATGTTTTACAACCTCAACTGAACTTGATTAAAACTATTACTCCTAACCCTGCTGTTGGAGGCCAAATTGTAACAGTTAGACTAAATTTAACTAACAATGGTTTATCACCAGCATATAACATTACAATTACTGATTCATTAAATGGGACTGCATTTAACTGGGCTACTGTTGTTGCCAATAGCACACCTTATGGATTCTCATTTAATTACAATTCGTCAACTGGAATAGTGACTTACACTGATGGAACTTTACTCAATGGCCAGAATGCAATTTTCACATTCAATGTGACATTGATGAATAATATAATCTCTAATTCATCTTACAATAACTCTGCCACGGCAACCTATGATTCATTAAATATTACTACAATTCCACGGACTGAAAACAGGAATTACACGGTTACTAATAGTACTTTACTTAGAACTGTAGCCCCATCAATCACTAAAGGTATTTTCAACACTTCTGAGATTGATTCAACAGGAACTAATATTTTTATAGGGGAAGTTGTGACTTATCAACTTAATATTACTATACCTGCCGGAGTTACTCAAAATCTAACAATAAGGGATGTTTTAAACAATGGACTCTCTTATATACAGTTAAGATCATTAATTAGTAGAAGTAGTGGTAATATTACTGCCACAGGATTCAACTTTACTTCTCTAAATATTACTGATTTCCAAGCAATAAATGAGACTACTATTAGCCCTTTGACATTTTCTCTGGGTAATGTTACAAATAATAATCCTAATAGTTTAAATGAAACTATTAGCTTATTATTCAGTGTAGTTTTAAGAAATGATGCTGTGAACACTGGTAATAGAACCATAGGCAATATAGGCAATATAGATTTCCTTAATGCTACCAATCAAAGCCGAACTATAAGTAGCAATACTCAAAATATCGTGGTTAGATTACCTAATTTAAGTGTAACTAAAACTGCTAGTAATACTGCTCCTCAAGGAACTGATTCTATAACATTTACTATTGTGGTTAGAAATAATAATGGGGCCATGGCACCAGTTTATGATGGAGTAATATGGGATATGGTTGACGCTAACTTTGTAAATGTTCGAAATATTACTATTACTAATAGCACTCTAATTAATTTTAATCAAACATTTGATAACAGTACAGGAAACCTTACAGTTACCTTTGATAGGCTTCCTGTAAACCAAAACTTAACTATTACATTTGTGGCCGATTTAAAACAGAACATAACTTTTAATCAAACCACAGCCAATCGGGTTAATGTAACAGGTACTAGTTTGCCGGGAACAAATGGATCTGGTGGCCAAACACCTGGCGCACCAGGCACATCTACTGGTGAAAGGACTGGGGATCCAACCATGCCTGCTGGTGCAGTTAATAACATAAATGCTACTGCTCTAGTGAATATCACTGCTCGTTCACCATCTATAAATAAGACTTCTGGCGGATCTAAGAATGTAAACCTCACTATAGGGGCCACAGCTCCTCAAACTATAGTTATTAGTATCCCGATTGGTACTACCAATAATTTGAAAATAACTGACTTGGTTCCAAATGGACTTAGTGTGGTAGCTGGATTATTTAATTATACTATAGGTTCGAATTTAACAGTTCAAATCAGTACTCCTACAGCAATTTTCAATAGCACTACAAATACATGGGAGTTTGTCTTTGGACAGGTAAATGCAACTCAGTTCAGCAATATTACTATTGATTATACAGTAATGGTTCTTAATGTGATAGGTAACCAAAATGGAGTTAATTTAACTAATAATGCAACTGTTTATTATCAAGGTGCTACTGGTGAAGTCAATGGAGGTTCTTCTACTACAACTACTAGAGTAATTGAACCAGATTTACAAATAATTAAGACTGCTAGTACCAATATTAAACCTGGAGATATTTGCACATTTACTTTGAATATTTCACACAAAGTTTCCAGCACTTCAAATGCTCATGATTTAATTATTGTAGATAATATTCCTGCAGGAATGACTTATCTGGATACTACATCTCTTCCAGGTGCATGGACCGCAGATGCAACGCAGCCTGGAAAAATAATATTTAATGGCCCAGCTCTTCTACTAGGCCAAAATGCAACCATTATATTTAGATGTGCAGTTAATAATAACGCTTCTCTAGCAGGAACTAATATAACTAATATAGCAAACTTAACTTACAGTTCTCTTAGTGGAAATGATACTAATGAAAGAATTTACAATACTTCTGGAAGTTCTGTAACTCATATACTGGGTGCGGATATATTTGTTACTAAAATCGCCCCACCTACAATATATGCTGGTCAGCAAATTAACTTCACTATAAATGTGGGAAATAATGGTCCAGATACTGCAATTAATGTGGTATTAAATGATCTTATAGATCCAGTTTGGTTTGCTAGGATGAATAATGTCCAGTATATGCTTAGTGGTATTTGGTACAATTTAACCAATCCACTTACACTAAATCTTGGAAATATCTCTTCATTAAGTAACATAACCATACTGGTGAGTGGAACTATTAATTCTTCAGCTCCAGTGGGAATTTTAAATAATTCAGTCAATGTAACAAGTGATACTCCTGATCCAATTTCCGGGAATAATTCTGCCCAAACCAGTACCACGGTGCAACAGCTGGCAGATATAGTAGTTGATAAAAATGGTCCTGCTATAGTTATAGCTGGAAACAATATTAGTTACACAATATTAATTACTAACAATGGGCCTTCTGATGCATTGAATGTGCATTTATTTGATTCCATACCTGCCCAACTAATAAATATTATATACTCTACAAATGGAGTAAACTGGATTACATGGCCTCCTGCGGGTGGTTTTATTGATTTAGGTACTTTAATAGCAAACCAATCAAGCACAGTATGGGTTAATGCTACAGTACCATCTTCTACTGCGAATGGCACAGTATTAAATAATTCAGTAAATGCGACAACTACTACTCCAGTTAATCGGACTGCTACGGATTCTGTCAATACCACAGTTAATACACAAGCGGATTTACAAGTAGATAAAAATGGCCCTTCAATTATCATAGCAGGTAATCAAATATTTTATACAATATCTGTCACTAATAATGGGCCTTCTGATGCATTGAATGTACAGGTTTATGATAATGTCCCTGCACAATTAAATAATGTCAAGTACTCTTTAGATGGTATAAATTGGATTAATTGGCCACCCATTGGAGGTTATATTAATTTGGGAACTATTTTAGCCAATATAACTAATAATACTCGAATAATTTACTTGAATGGAATTGTTAATCCATCAACTGTTAATGGAACTGAATTAAACAATACTGTAAATGTAACTACCACTACTCCTGATCCAACACCAAATATTGATACAGTAATTACTACTGTGGAATCTATTGCTGATATTCATGTTTCTAAACTAGGGCCTGCTTCTGCAATTGCAGGTCAAGATGTAATTAAATACACAATAAGTGTGGGAAATAATGGTCCTTCAGTGGCTCATTCCACTATGCTTTATGACAATATTACATTCTTAAGTAATGTTCAATACTCTCTAAATGATGTAAACTGGTCTTCTTGGACGGGATCACTTTTACTAGGTGAATTAAATCCAGGTTCGGTTACTAACATATTTATAAGAGGTTTATTACCTGCTAATGCCAGTGGTACTTTAAATAACACAGTTACAGTAAATACAACTTCTCTTGATGAACATCCTGAGAATAATACTGCTTCAGCACTTACTAATGTGAATACTACTGCGGATGTTTATGTGGTTAAGTCGGTTGTGGGTCCGGTTGTTGCGGGTTTGAATGTTACTTATAATTTGTTGGTGGGTAATGTTGGTCCTTCGGTGGCTCGTGATGTTGTTTTAACTGATCTTGTTCCGGTTAGTGTTTTGAGTCCGGTTTATTCGGTTAATGGTGTATCGATGGGTATTTGGTCTGGTACTTATTTGGTTGGTAATTTGACTCCTGGTAGTGTGGTTAATGTTACTATTAGTGGTTTGTTGTCTTCGGATGCTTTGGGTGTTTTGAATAATACGGGTAGTGTGAATTCGTCCACGTTTGATAATTTCACGGATAATAATACGTCTAATGTGTCTTCTTTGGTGAATACTACTGCGGATGTTTATGTGGTTAAGACAGGCCCAGTAATTGCAATACCTGGAAAAGATGTGGTAACCTATGTAATTACTGTGGGCAATAATGGTCCTTCTGACGCTAGAGAAGTTGTATTAACAGATTCAATTCCATCTGTAATATTGAGTCCGTTATATTCCATGGATAATGGTTTTACTTGGAATACTTGGTCTGGAAATTTATCACTTGGCAATATGACACCTGGAAGCGTCCTAGAAATTTTAATAAGAGGTGCATTGTCATCTTCAGCAACAAAAGCATTTAATAATACTGCCATAATTAATTCATCAACTTATGACCCAATACTTGAAAACAATACTAGTACAGCTGAAGTTAAAATTAAAACAGCAGATATTGCAGTAATAAAATCAGTGAATGTTTCCAATCCAAAATACTGGAGCAATGTGATTTTCACTATCCGAACAATTAATAATGGTCCAGATGGGGCTACTGGGGTCAAGGTAAAAGATATTCTACCTGCTGGTCTGAAATTCATTTCATACTCCACAAATCGAGGAACATACAATCATAATACTGGTATTTGGGATATTGGTTCGATTAATAATGGTTCTTATGTATTGCTTAACATAGTTGCTCAGGTTGTCAAATCCAATGTATTTATTGTAAATACTGCCAAAAAATACTCCGAAAACGAGTATGATCCATATCCTGAAAATGATTCTGATAATGCGACTGTAAATGTGGCGGCTGCAGCAGATCTTGGTATTAAAAAAACAGTTAGTGCTAAGTCAGCTTACTTCGGTAAAAAACTCTACTTCACAATTATAGTCCAAAACTGGGGTCCAGACACATCTACAGGAGTTACTGTGAAAGATGTTCTTCCTAAAGGGCTTAGATTTGTGTCATACACTACTAATTATGGTACATATAATCATAAAACTGGAATTTGGAATATAAACCTTTTACCGGCCCATAAAATAGCTAAACTCACCATAACCTTTTATGGTGTTTACTCAGGGAAAAAAATTAATGTGGCTAGAGTTTCATCCAAAACTTATGATCCAATTATTAGGCCGGGCGATTCTAAAGTATCAAGTGCTACAGTGTTAATTAAGAGACCTAAACGCCATTATCGCCCCCACCATAGTCATCAAAACACAGTCCCAATGCAGCATACAGGTTTACCATTAGCAGCATTAATAATGGCCATATTAATGATAATGGGTGGTGTTATAAGTAGTAAAAAGACAAAAAAATAACTAAATGGTATATAACTGGAAATCTGTTTATTCTATTTTTATTTTAAAATAGTTTTTTTTTAAATTTGATCAATAGAATAGAATATTTTTTATTTTAAGACGTAAAATTAAGGGTAGGCAGGAATTCCTTGGTTTTGGTACACATCATTATTTTCCATGACTAAGTTACCTCTACAAATGGTCATTATGGGGGCTCCATGGTATTTCATACCTTCAAAAGGAGTGTAATGGCCTTTACTATAAAATTCTTCTGAATTTATAATTCCCTCTCTTTTGAGATCTATAATTACTATATCTGCATCCATACCTATTTTAATAAACCCTTTATTTTTCAAATTAAATATTTTAGCTGGATTTTCACATAAAAGTCGTTTTATAGAATCTAAACTAATTTTTTGTTCATGGTATTTTGATAGAAGTAATTTAAGAACAACTTCTAAGTTGGGAATGCCCGGTGACGAATCCCAAACCCCTTTTTTCTTTTCTTCTATGGAATGGGGTGCGTGATCTGTTCCAATTAAATCTATTTTACTCAAATTTTCCCAAGAGACTTTTTCAGAATATTTTCGAAGAGGAGGATTAGTTTTGGATAAATTACCAAATTTTTTAAATGCAGAAGAATCTAAAAACAAGTGTTGAGGAGTAATTTCAGCTGAAATATTATTTAAGAATGACTTTGAGCTATTTATCATATCTAAAGATTTTTGAGTGCTTACATGGCAAAAATGGGTCTTGGTCTGATAATGATAAGTCAAGGCTATGGCTTGAGCCACAGCAACTTCTTCAGCCACTGATGGTCTGGCCAGAGTGTAATCCGATGGAATATTTTGTTCTTTTGATTTTAACTGTTCTGTACATTGATTCACGATGTCTTTATTTTCAGCATGTAAAGTAATCACAGGTTTTGCTAAGTTTGAATTATTTTGAATATTAATATCATTATTTTCTTCTATGGAAAGTTCAGAGATAGTTTTAAATGATTCCTTGAGAAAACCACCATCAACAGTATCCATGAATATTTTAAAGGAAGCAGGGCTCAAAGGTGCGATTTTTTCTATTTCTTTTAAATCAGATACTCCTGCATGCAGCCCGAAATCAACAATACTTTTTTTTGAAGCGATTTCAAGTTTGTTTTGGAAATTTTTAGCAGTATTGGTAGGCGGAACTGTATTGGGCATGTCCAGAATAGTGGTAAATCCACCATTAGCTGCTGCATGGCTTCCACTTTTAAAGTCTTCTTTATATGTCAGCCCGGGATCTCTGAAATGTACATGGACATCAATTAATCCGGGTAAAACCAGATTTTCTTTAGCATCAATAGTTTTTTCAGCTTTTGAAGGAGTTTTCCCTATATCTACTATCTTGCCTTGGTTTATACTGATGGAACATAAATTCCTTTCTGATGAAATCTTACAGTTCTGAATACACAGGTCTATCATAATTGACACCAACATCCATATTTTAATGCTACTATTGATTTTATTGCAATTACAACTAGTAATATTGTAATTATTCTATCTAACGGTTAAATTATTAATCGATAAATTAAAATTATATGCTCAGATTCAATATCAATTTTTACTTAACTCATATTAGTTTAAGAATTTTGCTGGATTAAAAAACATATTTGTTAATTTTATATTTTCTATCATTAATTATGTGTATTATTATATTTTAAACAGAACAATTTATTATTTATTTTAAATATAAAATAAAATTAAGATAATATGATGGAAAGAGAAGAACTGGCCAAAAAAATAATGCAAAGGGATAGGAAAATAATTTTTAGTGATGCAGCTAATACAAAGCCAAGCTTGGAAGAATCTGAAGAAGAATATTCTTCTAAAAGAGACATGAAAAACGATCCTAAAATAATTGCTGACTTCACAGAATACTCTCCCCTACATAAAGGCCACCTACATTGCATGAGACAGGCCCAGAATGCATTTCCCGATGCTCTTTTTGTGGCCATTGTCCCTGGACCTACTGAGCGCAGTGGCCGTGGGTTGCCTTATATAATGACTCGCCAAGCCCGTGCCAGAACTGCAGTAGCTGTGGGAGCTGATTTGGTAGTGGAAGGCCCACCTATGGGAATAATGGGATCTGGTCAGTACTCTTTGTGTCTGGCCAAGATGTTCCAGGCCCTGGATGCAGATATCATTCCCCGAGGTTATAAACCCGCGGAAGGATTCGATTTAATCATGGAGAGAATTTCTATAGGTCATGGTGTGGCCCCTAAACCATATAAAATGGTGGATATGGAAACTAAAGAAATATTGCTGGAAGGAAAACTAAAGGAAGATAATTATGTTATTGCTTCACTTTCTAAATCACTTAAAAAAGTTAGCTTTGATTCCAAGGATAAATTCTTTTTTGTTAAAAGAATAGAAGGTGTTAGTGGCACGCTTATTAGAAAATCTGTTCTTGATAACGACCTGAGCATGGTGAAAGACATGCTTCCTCCAGAAACCATTGAAGTTTTAAGGGAAGAGATAGAGAGTAATTATGCACCACTTCATAATGTAAGAAGTGAAGAATTAATACTGGAAACAGTGAATGAATCTTCCAGAGATGAATTATTAAATCTCTCTTTATTAAATGAAACCACAGTTAATGATATTATTGATAAAAGGCCTTATAATTCTTTAAATGAGGTTATTAAATCTATTTCTCAAGGTTTCAGTACTCATCATAAAAGTAGGGTTTTATCTTCTCTGGAGGCAAAAGTAGATAAGGAAACAATTTCTAAATATATAGAAAATTACCCTTCTCTTATTCGTGTATTAAATTATAAAGATAAACACGTTTTACAAGAGTTTAAAAATAGAATACCTCACAGGAGGCTAAAAATATGGCAGTGAAAGAAGGAGACTTTATAAAATTAGAATTTACAGGACGAACCAAAGAGACCGGTGATGTCTTTGACACTACTATTGAAGAAGTAGCTGAAGAAGCTGGAATTAAAGTTGATAAAAAGGCCTATGGGCCCATACCAGTTATTGTAGGTGGAGGACACTTACTAAAAGGCCTAGATGAATCTGTAGCAGGAATGGAAGAAGGAGACAAGAAAACAGTCGAACTTCCTCCTGAACAAGCTTTTGGTGAGCGAGATGCTAAATTAATTCAGCTAGTTCCTATGAAGGAATTCAAAAAGCAAGGTGTTAATCCCTATGTGGGTATGACTCTCACTGTGGAAAACCACAATGGGCGAGTAATAAACATTTCTGGTGGCCGAGTACGAGTGGATTTCAACCACGAATTGGCCGGCAAAACTTTAGAATATGATGTGGAAGTTATAGAAGTCACCACTGATGACTTGGAAAAAGTCAAAAGCATGATCAAACTCCACTACCCTAACCCAAATTTGGATGTTTCCAAGACAGAAATCACCTTTGAAGATGGTAAAGTTGTTATTTCCATGGATGAAGTGGCTAAATTTGATAACCAGCCTTATATGGATATTACTTTTGCCCGATTCAGAATTTCCCGTGACATCTGGGAAAACATCGAAGGCGTAGAAAAAGTAGAGTTCACTGACGTCTTTGAAAAAAAGGCTGAAGAGGAAGCTGCTGAATCTGCTGCGGAAGAAGTGGCCGAAGAAGTTATTGAAGAAGTAGCTGAAGATATTCCAGAAGTTTTAGATGCTTCTGAAGTGAAGAAAGAATAATTTCTTATTTTTTCTTTTTTCTATATTATTTATTTTCCAATTCTATTTTTATTTTTAAATTTTTTTTTTTTTTTAAATAAAATTATTGAATTTTATTAGTATAATTTCTTTAGTATATTGATCTGATAATAATAATAATAATTCAGAATTAACATTCAATTCAAATTTATTTTTATCTCTTTTAAAAAGTAATTATTAAAAAAAAATACTAATAATGGTGTTTTTAAAAATTATTTATATAATTCTTTAAATTTAATTTTAAAGTCAGTTCCATTTGTTTTATTTAATTCCATTTCCCCATCAATTTGTTCAGTTAAACTAGTAATCAACTGCATTCCTAATGTCCCGGTATTTTCTAAATCCAGATCCTGAGGGAAACCTATTCCATCGTCTCTAACATTCAGAATAAATATGTCCTTTTTTTTATGGAAATTTATGTATATTTCCCCTTTTCTACCATCTGGAAATGCATGTTTCATACAATTGGTTACCAGTTCATTTAAAATCAGTCCAAGGGGAACTGTAGTGTTTATATCTAACATTAGGTTTTCAACATCCATATTTAGGCTGATAAGGCTGGGATCGGCCACATAAGTGTGGAAAAGATCGGTGGATAATGTGCGAATATATTCTCCAAAATTTATTCGCTTTAAATCACTGGATCGGTATAATTTTTCATGTATAAGTGCCATTGAGTTTGCACGACTTTGACTTTCTTTAAAAATACTTAATGCTTCTTTATCTTTAATGTAGCGAGATTGGAGGTTAAGTAGGCTGGATATTACCATTAAATTGTTTTTCACCCGGTGATAAATTTCCTTTAAAAGCATTTCTTTTTCTTTCAAAGAAGAACTCAGTTGGTTTTGAATGTGCTTACGCTCTTCTATTTCTGCTTTCAATGCCAGATTAGATTCCATTAATTCTAAAGTTCTCTCTTTTACCCGAATTTCCAATTCTTCTTTTGATTTCTGTAATTCCTCCTTAGCATTTTTTTGAGATATGGCGCTTGATATGATATCTCCAACAATTCTAAGCAAATATAAAATGTCATCGGGCCATATCAATGGCTTATGGACTGAATCAAAACCAAGAAACCCAATAAGATTCTTATCCGCAATCAAAGGAACAACTACTACTGATTTGATGTTTTGACTTTCCAATATCTCTTTTTCATTATTTGCTTCTGGAGGGAGTTCTGAAACGACTGGAACATGGATAGTTTTAGATTTATTTAGATTCTTCATCCACCATGGAAATTCACTGACATCCAGGCCTTTTAAATTTTCAATTTGAGGTTCTATACCTTTAGCACACCATTCATGAGTATTGTCCATTTTTTCTTTATTATCATAAAATAAAAACACATAACTACGGTCAACACCTGCAAAATCACCCACTAGGTGCATGGTTTCGGTGATATTTTCATCTACTTTACTTATACCAATATCAATAAAAGAAGCTGAAACATCCATTATGATTTTTTCAAATTCTAATCTATATTTCAAATCCTTTTCTACATTTTTTAATTCACTGATATCTCGGCTATTAATTACACTCCCAGTAATCTGCTTTTTATCATTAAATAAAATATTTACGATGCTTTCCATCCAGATATACTGTCCATCGGCTTTCCGAGAGCGGTGCTGAATTTTAATAGATGAATCCATATTTAAAGCTTTTTTAACACTATATTCGAGCTTTTCTATATCTTCGGGATGTAAAATTTGATTTAAGGGGGTTCCAATTATTTCTGAGGGAGTATATCCTAATATCTTTTTAATGGAAGGAGTTGTATATTCGACAATTCCTTGTGAATCAAGTTTTACTATAACATCTAGGGTGTTACTGGTTATGATTCTTAAAAGTTCATTATTTTCTTTCATAGGATTCCTCCCAGATTAGCAATATTATTTTTATTTTAATATATAATTCTAAAGATATATTCACATTCTATCCTTATATTTCAATTCTTTAAATTTAATCTTGAAAAGTGTACCTTGGCTTCTATCTAGAATTATATTTCCGTCAAGCTGTTTTACTAATGAATTTATTAATAGTAAACCCAATGTTTTTATTTCTTCAAATTTTATATCTTTAGATATCCCTACTCCATTATCCCCTACACATAGTAAAAATTCGTCTTTTCCGAGTGGTTTTAAATCAATGTTTATCGCACCGGACATATTATCTGGAAAAGCGTATTTTAAAGAATTAGTGACTAATTCTGTAATAATCAAGCCACAAGGTATAACTGTATCCATATTAAGCCAGATATTTTCAAAGTTTATTTTTAGTTTAATAAGATCTGGATCTTTTTTAAATGAAACTAATATTCCATAGGTTATGGATTTAACGTATTCCATCATGTTTATTCTGGCCAGGTCTTTGGATTGATATAATCTTTCATGGACCATAGACATGGATCTAATTCTGTTTTGACTTTCCTGAAAAATCTCACGAGCTTTTTTATTATCAAGGTAATTTGATTGAATACTAAGCAAGCTTGAAATTATCTGCATATTGTTTTTTACTCTATGATGGATTTCTCTAAGAAGCACTTCTTTTTCTTTAAGGGAGTTTTTAATTTCATTTTCAACTTTTCTAAGTTCAGTAATATCTAAAAAAGAAACAACAATTAGTTCTGTCTCAGGAATCCTATCAATTGTTAGAATGATATTTTTAATTTGTCCATCTTTAGAAATTCCAGTGGTTTCATATCTGCGAGGTATTATTTCAGGAGTGCTTTTTCTTAAATTTTCATAAGATTTTATTTTTACAATATCTGATGGCGCAATGAATTCTGTCCATTGTTTACCTTCCATTTCTTCTTTAGAATAACCGGATAATATACTGGTTTCTTCATTGATAAGGGATACATTACCATCATTTTCAAGAATTATAGTAGCAGTTCCTGTATTTTCAAATATTGATCGATACATAATTTCTGATTTTTTAAGTTCATTTTGTATCCTTTTTCTTTCAGATATCTCTTTGCGGAGTTTTTCATTAATATGTTTTAATGAAGATGTACGTAATTTGACTAGATCTTCCAAATGTTCCTGATATTCTTTTATTTTTCGCTCTGCTTTTTTACGTTCGCTGATGTCTCGAGCAATACCTAGGATAAGTTGTTGGTTATTGAATTCTATTAATTGTGTATAAACTTCCACGGGTTTTATAGAACCATCTTTTCGAATATTTTCAGATTCAAAAAAAAACATGCCCTTTTTCCATAAGTTCTTTAACACGGAATGGCATTTTATTCTGTTCTTGTTGAGATTCCATTTCATGGAGTGAGATATGCATCATTTCTTCTTTATTGTAGTTCAGTGATTTGTAAGCGGATTCATTCATATATATGGGATTTCCATCCAAATCATGTAACATAATGGAATCATTAGAGGAATCTAATAGTTTTGCTTTTAATTTTAGTTCTTGCTCGGTTTTTTCCCGTTCAATAATTTCATTTTTTAATTCCAGGTTTATATTTGCCAGATCTTCTGTTCGTTGTTTAACTCTAATTTTTAATTCATCATGGGATGATTCTAACTGGTTATACAGTTTTTTATTTTCATTTAGGACCAATATATGTCTTATAATAATTAATCCTATTATTATACCAATACTTAATGCTAAAATATGGAATTCAGTATTTATTTTATTGTAATGGCCCCATATTAGTAGAGAAAATGGAACTAGAATCCAGAAGTAAGTTAAATAATTATACCAAGAAGTTACTTTTCCTGAAATTTTGTTTTTAGAGAAATATTCTGGGTTATTGGCCTTAAAATACATTTTTTCAGCATGTAATATTCCGGATAATCCTATAAGGATAAATGAAACCATCCAACCAGCATCTATGGCACTTCCCGATACATAAGTTCCTAATAATGATTGATAAGCAAACAAAAAATCTGATATTATCATGGCTATGATGCCTAATATTAAAAGTATCAAAGAACCTTTCATGGGCTTTGTCAGAGGCCTGAAAATTAATATTAATAATCCAAATATTAATAATAAATCACCTATGGGATACGCTGCAGATATTAATGCTAATGCTAATGAATCACTTGAATTGAAAATTGGTTCAATTAGAAAATTCCAGATTATTATTCCAGCAGAAATTATTATAATGCCCATATCCAGTAATATTTTGGTGTATTCACTGTGTTTTAATTTTTTTGAGGGTAGATAAAAGATGCCTATAATAAATAGAGGGTAAGCTCCCAAATAAAATAAATCTGCCAGAGATGGAAATGGTTCTTGCTGTAGAACAATCTCGAGAAAAGTATATATCATTTCTCCTAATCCCCATGATATTAAAGCAAGACTAAAAAAAGTCCATGCAAGATATGTACGTTTTGAATGAAATTTAGAAAATTTTGCAGCATACAAAAGGCAAATTGCAGCTAATATTGGGGTAAACGAGTTAAATAAGTCACTAGTAACTAATTTGAAATAAGGGTCAGTGGAATATAAAACTAAATAACTAAAACTAATTAGAATTATTAAAGAAATAAGTATGCCTTGGAAAAATGTAATTTTGGGTTGAGTGGATATTTTCATTATATGCCTCATTAAAACCTAAAAATACTAATTTATCAGATTAATTATTATTATAACTTTTAATGATATATTAGAGCTTTATTTAATCATCTGTTGTCAATAATTATTTAAAATTCCAATATATATTTATATTCTTTTCTTTTTATATTTATTATTTATTTAATAGCCAAAATCTTCTTGATTTTCTTATTATCTCGGGCTTTTAGTTAATAATTTGTTAGTTGGTCTAATTACCCTATTTAGCTTAATATTATTAGTATAAAAATAAATTAATTAGATTTCGCACAATAATTACTATTAATGAAGCTAAAGAACATCCTAAGAGAAAACCCGTCATTAATCTGAGTAAATTGTTACTATTTCTCCATCCCCAGTATTGGGTGGTTGCATCAATGGTAGCGGGCAATGCCAAAAGAATTGTATTAATAATATTAGGATCAATTATTCCTCCATGAAATAGAGGTAATGTAAAAATCCCTAAAAATGCACCAGTACATCGAGCACATAATGGTAATGGATGTTCTCTAATATAAATAGTTCGATCGGGTAGTCTATGGCATAATGGGATGTGATATCTTTTTAAAGGCCCAGAATTTCGCTGATCTTTTTCAGACATTTTAGCACTTCAAAAAATTAAATGAATTTTATTTTGTTATTTATTTCATTTTCTAAAAATTATAATGATATTTTTAATAAATAAAATAAATTTGATTAATTAAAATCCTAAGGAGTTAATAACGCCCCTAGGATTATTCAAAATCTGATTTATTAGGCTATTAATATCTCCATAGGATGGGGCCAGATAAATTACATAAGCCGCATATAAAATAACTCCTAAAATTATTAGAGTTACTAAAAAGGCCACACAGAACAGTAAAAATGTATTGCTTTTTTTAGGTGTTTCTTCTTTTCTTGGTTGAGGCATTCCTCTGGTGTATTTTCGTGAATATGGTTCAGGTTCATTTTCAGGTTCAGAATATGGTTCTCGTTCCAGATATGTTTCTTTAATTGTTTGTTCTGACTTTTTATAGGGGTCTTGTTTTCCCTCAACCAGTTCATCAGCACATTCCTGACAGTAGTTCTTACCGGCCAATTTTAGACGACATTCCCCACAAATAACTTTACCACAACTTACACAGGCGGCCACACCTTCTCTATCTGGATGATTTTCACAGTTCATTTTTTCACCTGATGAATTTAAACTAATTGTTACTCCGGATTTAATGGAGTTTTTTCATGGACCTAATTTGTTTAAATACACTCTAAGATATTTTATTATCAAAAATATTTGAATATATCTTTTAAAATACTGAAAATTTAAGATATTAATTGAGTAAATAGGAAAATATGGAATTTAAGGCCAGGTAACCATCTTAGGCACCTTAACCATTTCTACTTTTTCCCTAACCAGTTCTGGCCATTGTGTGGTGTCAAATCCTTTCTGAGCCAAGAATCCGAAGACCCATCGGGATAGTCCAATACCAGTACATCCAGTCCATATTCTTTGATTTCGAGCTTCTTTAATAGAAAATCCTTCTATAAAGTGTGTTCCATGGACATTGGCAGAAACCACAGCTACTCCTTTATCTTGACCAGGTAAACTTAATCTCATTTCGTATTTAGGTACGTCTGGGAATTCTATTCCTCTTTCTTCCACTTTACGTCCTTCTAAATAAAATGGATCGTCTCCGATTTCGGTGTACCATTCCAGTTCCATTTTATCTGCTATTTGATGGGATAATTCTAGGGTTTTATCTCTTATTTCATTGGTCTGCTCGGGAGTTCCTAACCATACTAGTTCAGTTCGCTGGAACTCATGTACTCTATCCAGGCCTTTTGCTCCACCGGCTTCCCACCGGTAGGTCCATCCACTTTTATCATAGGCTTTAATAGGTAGGTCTTGTTCATTAACCACTTCATGGCTTAAAAATTCGTAAAATGGTTCGCATTGGGCCGGAGCAATTACATAACCTGGATCTTTAAGCCCTTCTTTTAATAAGTCAATAGGAACTTCTTTGTTTATTATTAATTCATTTTTAAACTTTTCAAAAGTCGCTGGGTCTCTTTTGGGGGCACTGCAATAATACATTCCTTCGGGAAGCCCTTCTAGATATCTCATTTTGTGCATTATTGGAATAGGAATCAGTTTGGGGAACAAATATTCCTCAAAGCCTAAAGGAATTACAATGTTTTCCAGCAAAATTTCTTCCAAAGTTCGCTGCAAGGCTACCATGGGTGGTGCATAGGTCCATTGACCCCTTCCAGGGAATTTTTTTACCCAACCCTGTTTTATGGACTCTTCAGTAGGGTCCCCTTCAAAAAGAGGAGTTCTTTTTTCACTGCGAGCTATTATTTTACCGGGGGTGACTTTAGTGACCTGTCTGGTAAGTATATCTGTAGGTTTATCTTCATCGGTGCCTTCTTTAGTGGTGTTTTGGTCATTTGTTTTCCCATCACCAGTTTCTGGTGCAGTAACATATTTTAAAACTCTGTTGACGATATGCTTCCTTAAATCTGCCTCTTCCATATCATGTACTTCTACAATCACTTCATTGTCGTTTATTTTAAAATCAGTGATTTGTGGTAATTTTTTGGCTAAATCAAAATTCACATCGTATTTGTCCTTTCCAGTAGGAATAATAGTTTTGTATTTGGGTACAAAGATTTTACGTATTCCCATGTGATATTTTTGGCCTAATAATTGGGTTAATGGCTTTTTCATTCGCAAAATGGCATCGTGGGCCCTTACGCGATGGCCAGATTCTATAGTGACTTTTAAGATACTGCCATCTATTTCCCAATCGGTAATTTGAGCTCCTTCTTCTTCTTTACCTTCAGGAACTCCTTTTAGAAGTAATTCACTGTTAGCGTCTTCAATAAACTTTTTTATATCTTCTTGAGCTTCTTCGATGTATTTACTGAAAGTTATTTCGCCCTGGAGTATGAATTTCATTATTTTCACCTTTTAATATGATTTCGATTATTATTCCTTAAAATATGATAATTGTCAATATTTCAATTGATATTATTAAATTCAACTATACTAGTTAAATTTTAGTTAAATTAAATTCAGTTAATTAAATGAATGGTTTGATTGGCCATTAATAGCCGCTAAATTTACTTCACGACCCTTTTATATCTTCTAAAATTTTCTCTACCGTCATTTCGCAGAATATGAGGTCGTCTGCTGTAGCTAAGAATGTACTGAGTGAATTTCCTTTTATCTCAAATTTCACTTCAGAGCCTTCAATTTCGGATTCCAAGTAATTTTTGTTTTCTGGATCCAGAGATTTTAAGGAAATTTCTGCCTGCTCTTTATTTTCATATTTCATTAATATTTGGGCCTTAATAAACATGATATCATCTTTAATTTATGTTATTCCATTTATGATTTCAGAAATATTGATTGATTATAATTAATTGATTTAATAATTTATGAATAATAATTATTTAATCGATTCCATTAATCCATACCCGAGATATTTAATATTTTTTTTCCAATATCTTCAATCGATTTTAAGGCATCTGAATCAGGGTATTGATTAAGAGGCTTGCCTTCCATGTCGGCGTTGATCACAAATGAATCGCGGGGAATGCTTCCTAACATGTCAACATCCAGTTGTTTTAGTTTTTTCTCAACGAATTCCTCTTCTTCCACGCTAGAAACTTTGTTAATTACAGCCACTATATTCTGTACTCCAATGTCTCCGGCCAGTTTTTTTATTCTCTGGGCAGTTTCCAGAGATTTTAAACCGGGTTCAACTACTACAATCATCATATCCACAGATTCTGCAGTTTTACGTCCTAAATGTTCTATTCCAGCTTCCATATCTAGAATAACTATTTCGTCTTTTTTTAGTATCATATGTCTTAAAAGAGCTTTCAAAAGGACAGAGGCTGGACATACGCATCCATCTCCACCTTTATCTACAGTTCCCATGACTAGAATTTTTAGATTTCCATCAGGACCATAATCAATGGATAATGTCTCGGGAAGATCGCTGATTTTAGGGTTCATTTTGAATACTTCTCCAAAGGAAGATCCTGGTTCTGCTCCAGTCCTATCCTTTATTAAATCCCTCATTTCAGATATGGGGGTAATTTTATCATGTATTCCAAGACTAGATGCTAAATTCATGTCTGGATCAGCATCTATAGCGAATACTTTGTACTTTTTGGAGAAAATACATGACAATGTACTGGAAAGAGTTGTTTTACCTACTCCTCCTTTTCCGGTTACAGCGATTTTCATTTTAACACCTTATCATAATATTTAAATAGGATTTTAATTATTTTTAATTAATTTAATTTATTTTTAATTCTATTTTGCTTTCAATAAAATTTTCCACATAAAAATTTCAAATAATAAATACTTTATTAAATATTAAATTAATTAGTAGATAATTATTTAGTATATATTAAAAATAATCTTTATAATAATATGGACTATTTATGTTAAAAAATAATATTAAAGATATATTTAAAATTGAAGATATATTAAAGATAATAATATGAATGAATTGAGATGAATTTTAATAATGATTTTAATTAATAATTAATTTATTAAGAAAATTAATTTTATTTAGAATAATACTGATAAAAAGTTATTTGAAAATATTTCATATTTAATTATAATTTATATCAATTACATTTTTGACGGTAACGTTTATTAATGGTTATCAAGAAATTGAACTTAACTTAATCTAAGTTATCATTTCAGTTATCATTCTCAATTTTCAATGTTTAATTGATAGAAATTTTTATGGAGGATTTATTTATGGTTCGAGCATACACAAGAAGAGATTACATTAGAAAAATCCCAGGGTCAAGGATAGTTCAATATGATATGGGTAACTTATCAGCGGAATTTCCTATATCTGTGAGTTTAGCAGTGAAGGCCCCTACCCAAATTCAACACAACGCTTTAGAAGCATCCAGGATTGCTTCCAACAGATTTATGCAGAGAAAAGCTGGTAGAATGGGTTACCACCTGAAAATACGAGTTTATCCGCACCACATTGTCAGGGAAAACCCTATGGCCACTGGGGCCGGTGCTGACCGGGTACAAGATGGTATGAGAAAAGCTTTTGGTAAAGCAGTAAGTTCTGTAGCCATAGTGAAGAAAAATCAGAAGATACTCACTATTCAAACCAACAAGAAAAACTTTTTAGATGCCAAAGAGGCCCTTAGAAGAGCAGCTATGAAATTCCCAGTTTCCTGTAGAGTAGTTGTTGACAAGGGAGAAGAACTAGTCAAATAGATAATTATATTTAAATTGGTTTATTTAACCAATTTAACCTTTTAATCTTTTAAAATATATTTAATTTAAGTTTTAGACTACATTTGCGCGATCTGATTCGTAATTTATCTAAATATCTATGGATAAATAAAATTAGTTAATATCTGTAATTAATTAATGGATTTGATTAATCACAATTATTTTTGAACAATAATGAGGTTTTAAGGGGATAAAACATGTATGTGGCATTTTTTGAGGATTTAAACAAGGAAGATGTGGATATTGCTGGTGGAAAGGGAGCTAATTTAGGAGAATTAACTCAAGCTGGAATCCCAGTTCCTCCGGGATTTGTGGTAACATCCGAAACCTATGATAAATTTATGAGAGAAACAGGGATTTATGGTGAAGTAATGGGCTTTTTAGACTCTCTGGATGTTAATAACAATAAAAAACTCCAGGAAGCCGCTAAAAATATTAAAAAAATCATTATTGAAACCGAAGTTCCTGAAGACATTAAAACGTTGATTATAGAAGCTTACAATGCACTTTGCCAACGTATTGGTACTGAAAATGTTTTTGTGGCCATTCGTTCATCTGCCACAGCAGAAGATTTACCTGAAGCCTCTTTCGCAGGACAGCAAGATACTTTTCTTAATATTAAAGGCCCACAAGATGTCTTAGAATATGTGCAAAAATGTTGGGCATCTCTTTTTGAAGCAAGAGCAATTTTCTACAGAGAAGAAAATAATTTTGATCACTCCAAGGTATATATTGCAGTAGTAGTTCAAGAAATGGTGGAAGCTGAAAAAGCAGGTGTAATGTTCACGGTACATCCTTCTACTGGTGAAGAAAAGATTCTTATTGAAGGTTCTTGGGGATTAGGTGAAGCTGTAGTTTCTGGAACTGTTACTCCTGACACTTACTGGGTGGACAAAGCTACCGGTGAAATTCTGGAAGTTACCATCAGTGAGAAAAATGTAATGTTCAAAAAAGACCCTAAGGCTGGAAAGACCATTAAAACAGAAGTTCCCACTGATTTGAAAAACAAGCGGGTTTTAAATGAAGATGAACTGGAAACTCTAACTGAAATGGGTAAAAGGATACACGACCACTATGAATTCCCACAAGATACTGAATGGGCTTTTAAAGATGGTGAACTATTCATGCTCCAGTCCAGACCAGTTACTACTTTAGGTGGAAACCATAGCGAATCTCAAGATGCAGAAGAAAGAGAGAGAATAGTAATAACTAAGGGATTAGGCGCCAGTCCGGGTATGGCTTCTGGTGCGGTAAAAATAGTTAATGATATTGATGAGCTGGACAAAATTCATGAAGGTGACGTTCTGGTTACTGTTATGACCACTCCGGACATGGTTCCGGCCATGAAACGTGCCAGTGGGATTATCACCGATGAGGGTGGAGTAACCTGTCACGCTGCTATTGTTTCCAGGGAATTGGGAATACCTTGTGTGGTAGGGACATCGGATGCTTCTAAAACCCTTGATGAAAATCAATTAGTTACTCTGGATGGTAAAAAGGGAATTATTTACGAAGGAATACTCAAAGTTTCTGAGAAAAAAGTGGAAGATACACAAACATTTGCTGAAGCACCAGTATTAACTGTCACTGAGGTAAAAGTCAATGTAAGTATGGTTGAAGCGGCTCAAAAGGCAGCAGCTACAGGAGCAGACGGTGTGGGCTTACTGCGAACAGAACACATGATGTTAACCTCTGGAGTCCACCCTAAAAAGTTCATTACAGATGGAAGAGAAGATGATTTGGTAAAAATACTGGTAGAAAATATTCTAAAAGTAGCTGATGCATTTTATCCTCGACCAGTATGGTACCGAACTCTGGATGCCCCAACAGATGAATTTAAAACATTAGATGGTGGCCAAGACGAACCTTATGAACACAACCCTATGCTGGGCTGGAGAGGAATCAGAAGGGAACTGGACGAACCAGAAATCTTAAAAGCTGAATTCAATGCCATTAAAAAACTTCACGAACAGGGCTACACCAATATTGGTATTATGGTACCTTTAGTACAGCACCCTGACGAGCTTAAAAAGGCCAAGCAAATTGCCGAGGAAGTTGGATTGAAACCTCATAAGGATATAGAGTTTGGAATCATGGTAGAAACTCCTGCAGCAGCTCTTATAATTGAAGACTTCATTGATGTGGGACTTGACTTTGTAAGCTTTGGAACTAATGATTTAACCCAATACACTCTGGCCATTGACAGAAACAATGAGCACGTAGCAGGCTTATACACTGAAGGACACCCTGCAGTTTTAAAACTCATTGAAAGAGTTATTAAGAAATGTAATGCCGCTGGAGTCAAAACCAGTATTTGTGGCCAGGCTGGAAGTATGCCTAAAATTGTAGAAAAACTGGTAGAGCTTGGAATTGACAGTGTATCTGCAAATACGGATGCTGTAGCTGACGTCAGAAGGACTGTGGCCCGTGGAGAGCAAAAATTACTTTTAAGGGCTGCTAGGAAGATGGTTACGGAATAAACTTTTCATTGTTTATCTTTAACTAATTTTTAATTTTTTTAATATTTTTCTAATTAATTTATTCTAGGTGTCATTAAAATGGATAAAACAGGACTCAGCAAGTGCCAGGTCTTTGAAACGCTTCAGGAGTTCAAGAAAAAGGATCTAAAGTATTCTTCCGGCAAAATATTAGGTTCCATGTGCACCTGTGCGCATCCTATTGCTAAGGAAGTATATTGTGATTTTTTAGAATCTAATTTGGGAGATCCTGGCCTTTTTAAAGGTACTAAAGCACTGGAAAATGAAGTAATTTCTATGCTAGGTGAACTTTTAGGCAAAAAAGATGTTTATGGGCATGTAATTACTGGTGGCACGGAAGCTAATCTCATGGCCATGCGAGCAGCCAGGAATATGGTCCAAAATACTATGGGTGAAGAATTAAATGGAACTCTCGAGATTGTGGTTCCTAAATCTGCTCATTTTTCTTTTAAAAAGGCTGCCGATATCTTGGGTTTAAAATTAAAAGAAGTTGAATTGACTGACGAATATCGCATGGATTTGAATTGTTTTCAGGAAAATCTCTCCAAAAATACTATTGCAGTAGTTGGTGTGGCTGGAACCACGGAACTAGGTAAAATTGACCCTATATCTGAACTTTCCAAAATTTGTTTGGATTCTAATATTTATCTACATGTTGATGCGGCCTTCGGAGGGTTTTTAATACCTTTTTTAAAAGAAATTGGATATAAACTTCCTGATTTTGATTTTTCTCTGGAAGGAGTTTCTTCAATTACCATTGATCCTCATAAGATGGGTTTGGCCCCTATTCCATCAGGATGTATCTTGTTTCGGGAAAAAGAGTATCTGGATGTCATGAACATTGATACTCCATACCTCACTGAAAAACAGCAGTCCACTATTGCCGGTACCAGAACTGGTGCTTCTTCGGCTGCTACTTGGGCTGTAATGAAGTATATGGGTAGGGAAGGTTATGCAAAACTCGCGGCCAGGGCCATGGAAATAACAGACTTTTTAGCCAGTAATCTGGTCAAAGCAGGATTTGAACTAGTCAGTTCACAGGAATTGAATATAGTTGCATTTAATTCTAAGCAAATGCTGGCTCAGGAGTTGGCTGAAAAACTTGAAGCTCAAGGATGGGCAGTCTCTATTTCATCATGCCCTCCGGCCATAAGGGTAGTACTAATGCCCCATATAAAACGGGAACATATAATTGAATTCATGGATACCCTTGAAAATATTTAAAATAGCTATAATTAAATTAATATGGATTATATTTTCCTACTTTTTATTATTCCTAAAATTAATTATAATCAAGGTATATTGATATGGTGAAATTGGACTATGGAATAATATTTTTTATTTTTCTATAACTATTTTAGGTAAAATAATTTTATAGCTCATGAGGTTTTAAAATGAAAAAAATTACTATTCCCACCACTAAAGAAATAATTGACGATTTGGAAGTTGGTGATCAGATTCTTTTAAGTGGAAAAATGCTTACTGGAAGAGATGCTGCTTTACCAAGACTGGTTAAATCAATTGAAAATGGTGAAAACTCAATTGATATTCAAGGAGCGGCCCTGATGCATAGTGCAGTTAGTGATGCGGGAATCGCACCCACCACCAGTAACAAAGAAGAAATCGAGGGAAACATGCCCTATATGGCCAAAGCAGGCCTTTTAATCCATATAGGTAAAGGAAATCTAAGTGAGGATACTGCAAAATCTTTAGGTGATGCCGGAGCTATATTTGTGGTAACACCACCGGTAGCAGCACTTTTAACCAGCAAAGTAAAATCAAAAAAAGTTGCGGCCTTTGAAGAAGAAGGAATGGAGGCCATATTTGAATTGGAAGTTGAAGAAATTCCAGGAATTGTAGCTGTGGCCCATGGACAGTCTATTTATTGATAATATGCTTATGGATAATATCCAAAACTATTTGGATGGCTTGCCAAAGGCAATATCTCCAGCATCTCCCAGGCCAGGCACAATATATCCATCATCATTCAATTCTTTTTCCACAGAACAGGTATAAATTTCCAGTTCTGGATTATTTTCCATTATTTTTTCTAATCCTGGTTCAGAGCTTATTACAGTAAATAGAGCCAGTCTTTGGGGATTTCCAAACCTTTCCAGTTTTTTAAGTATTAATTCCATAGTATTTCCAGTGGCCAGCATGGGATCTGCTACAATCACGATTTTATCATTTAAATCTGGTATTTTGAGGTAATCCATGCATACTTCAAAGGGAGGTTCGTCACGTCTCCAGGCCCCAATCACTCCATACTGTGCTTCTGGAAAAACCCGCAATATGCCATTGGTTAGGGGTAAAGAAGCTCTTAATATGGTGATAATAACGATATCTTTTCTTGATTTTATTTCTATTCCCTTAGCCTGGCCTAATGGTGTTTCCACGCTGATATTTTCTTTTTCTAATGTATTAGCAAATTCATAGGCCATTAATCTACCAATTTCAATAATCCCTTTCCTGAAATGGGCCGAATTAATTCCTTTTTTTCTTATTTTGGTTAATTTTTCCTGAACTAATAGATGGTCAATTATTTTTAACATTTAATCACCAGATATGAGTTAAATTAATTGCTATTAAATTCTCCTTAATCAATTCACGATTTATTATTTTATTCAATATAGAAAATTATATGAAATAACTAAACTAAATAATATTACTAAGATTTGGCCTTTTTATTTAAAATAAATTCAATTGCTTATTTTAATTTTAGTATATTATCTAAAAATATAAATTCGGGGAAAAAAGGGGTTTTAAATTGAATAAAAAATTAATCATTGGGATTATAATTATTTTAATAGCTTTTATTTTAATCATGTTTGTCACATGGCCTCAAACAGCCAATCAAAAAGGATTTCAATCAGAAGTAGTTTTGGAAAATCTTAATACTCCTTGGGCCATTGATTTTCTGCCTAATGGAACAATGATATTCACCGAACGGAATGGAAAAATCAGTACTTGGGATGGTAAATCACTTATTGTAGTGGGTAATATCTCGGTTAAGGCTGAAGGAGAATCAGGACTCTTAGGGTTGGCAGTAGATCCAGAATTTTCTAAAAACAAATATGTCTATGTTTATTATACCGATAATGACTCTAATAGTATTTCTCGATTCAATTTAAATCAAAAACTGGAAAATGAAACGGTTTTGTTAGATAACATCCCCAGTGCATCAACTCACGATGCAGGCCGACTTAAATTCGGGCCAGACGGTAAATTATATGCAACTACTGGCGATGCCTCTCAAAGAGATCTGGCCCAGGATGTAAATTCTCTGGCTGGTAAAATACTTCGTTTAAATAAAAACGGTTCTGTGCCAACTGATAATCCATTTAAAAATTATGTATGGTCCTATGGCCATAGGAATCCTCAGGGAATAACCTGGAGTGACAATGGAACCATGTATTCATCCGAACATGGGCAGACCATGAATGATGAGATTAATATCATTGTAAAAGGGGGAAATTATGGTTGGCCATTAGAAGAAGGAGATAATTTAACGGGCAAATATAAAAATCCACTTATCTTCTACACAAACTTTACTTTAGCCCCGTCTGGAATTACCTTTTTCCAGGGAAATTTGTATGTGGCCGGCCTTAGAGGTAATCAACTAAGACAGATTTTTCTGGATGATAGTGGACAGAAAATGCTTAGTGAAGCAGAATTATTTAATAATTTGGGCCGTATAAGGGATGTGGTGGCGCATGATGGTTATTTGTATATCAGTACCAGTAATTATGATGGCCGGGGTGTTCCCAAGGTGGGTGATGATAAGATAATTAGAATAAAGGTTAATGGTTGATTAAAAAACATAAAAAATTAAAAAATAAGGATAAAAATAAAGATTAGGATATTATCTGATTAAATATTAAATTAATATTAAAAATTTAATCAAACTCTTCATGAGTTATAATCTGTTTTCCTTCAGCACAAGGGACTACTTCCAGTTTCCCCCCTTTAAAGTCCAGATCAAACTCCTTTCCATCCATTAGCATGTGCATGAATACGCCCAGTGAGGAAACTTCAGAATGGGGCTGATTGGTGACCGAAACATTCCAATCTGCGGCCTTATAAACTGGGGTAGGGACTCTAGACCCGCCCACAACTATAAGTTTATCTTTTTCACTTTTTTGAATCTCAGGAACTGCTGCCTGGACCGGTGTACCGTACATGGTGAGATGTATAACTTCTCCACCATTTTTCTGCCATTCTTCAATTAAATTGTCCCAGTTCTTTTGATAGGAGACCTTAAAAGATCCACCCCATCTTTCTCGAACGTCTTCCACATTTTCCATGAGTTTTTTGTCTCTTTCTCCACTTAAAATCACTTCACTGGCCCCAAAGGCCCTAGCTGTAAGGCAAACGTGGGTGGTGATTCTAGCATCTCTTCTTCGGCGATGATCTAATCTTAAAACACTGATATTCATGTTAAACAAGTCCCTTAATAAATAATTTAAATTATAATTAAAATTAAAAGTAATTGATTTAATTATTCTCTTTTATTAAATTTAAATTCATTATATTTCTATTTATTCCATTAATATTTTTAATAAAAATAATTTAATTCTTAAAATAGATTAAAACTAATTATAATTCTAATTTAATTAAATCCAGATAAAAGCCATTATCATAGCTAAAATAGCTGTCATTCGAGCTACTTCATTGGAAGCTCCCAAAACGTCTCCAGTAGCATATTTCATATTGATTTTGACATATAATGCAGTAATAAGCCCACCGGCGATTCCTCCCAGAATACCAATTAGGCCCATCCAATTAAGGGCCAGAAGGCCAATAATGGATGTGATTAAAGTGATTAAACTAAAATGTGGTAAATTTATGGCTTCTATGAAATGACGCCCAGTTCCATTACCAATAGGGGTGGATACAAGGCAACAACTTATCAATCCCATTTTGGCAGATATTTCTGATATAAACAATACTAAAAATATGTTAAGGATGGGTAAAGATGCAATAGCGGCCACTGTGGTAACAGCTACCATAAAGAATAGTGCAATACCACCAGTTCCAATTCTTAAATCGCGCATAATTTCTATTTTACGTTCCGGAGTGCCATGGGCCATTAGGGCATCGCCTAAATCCATTAAACCATCTAGATGATGAAATCCGGTGAACCATATGGCAAAGCTATAGACCACAGCAGCTGTAACTATGGGTGAAAACATGAAGACATTGGATAATAGTAATCCCACGACACCCACTAATGCTCCAATAAAGCCTCCAATAAAAGGCCAGATCCAAGTATATCTTGCCATTTCCGCAATGCTTGTGTGGATATTTATGGGCAGTATGGTGGAAAAGGATATTAGTCCAGGAATTCCCCTATACCATACATGTTCTTTTTGCCGATTAAGACTTTTATGATAACTACTGCTTCTAAGTGGTTTTTCTTTTCTCTGTAACATCTGAAAATCTCCGGCCCAAGTTTGCATCCCAATTTGAAATCTTTTTTAAAATTTATAATAAAAATTATAATTTATATAATTAATAAATTAACTAAATAATTCTATATTTTATTTATTTGTATCTATTATTCTTCAAATATCTTGGACATACAACCCGCAATTAAACCAGCAATTATGTCATCTACCATGGGCCCTAATGTGCTTATTATGCCTGGTTTTTCTTCATCATAGCGTTTAAAATTAAATGTAGCTTTGGTTCCTGCAATTTGGTTGGAGATTGCTATTCCCAGAACTTCATCGGTGTATAAATAAGCTGGATCATCATCCACATTTACTTCACGAACACGATGGTTTTGAAAGGTCTCTTCCACTCGAAATGCGGCCATTAAAAGGGCAATTACATTTAAATCCTCTAAAGATTTTAATATCTGTTTTTTTAATTTATCTTTTAAGGCATGATCAACTTCTACTCCCACACAAAGTTCCATACCAGATTCTACCATATCATCAATGTTTATTCCTTGTTCATAGATATAATCTAAAATTCCCAATGAAAATCCAGATTGATCAAGGGCCTCGGTGCAAGATTCAGCTACAAAGGAGTTTATTGAATTTGAAAGCTCGTTTATGTTCTCATTAATATTTGCCGTAACATTTTGAGCAGTATTTGCATCAGAATTATCTGAAAAGGCAGTACAAGCAACTATGATGGAATTATCCTTGCTTAATTTATTTCTCAAATTCAAAGGTATTCCTAAATTTTCCAAAACAAAATTTTTTGCTTCCAGAGCAGTTTTAAAGCATAATAAAAGATTTTCAGAGGATAATGCTTGATTTATAATTAATATAATATCTAATTGGGGCATATGCTGTGGATAATTTTCTAATTTTTCTAAATTATCACTTAATTTTTCTTTTTTGAATTTTTCAAGGCCAATAATCGTGGTTAAATCTTTAGAATTTTTAATATAGAAATTTTGATTTGAGATATTGTTTACTATTCCTGCAGAAGGCCCAGAAAATGTCAGGGGTGGAGTATGGTTGTTAGATTTATTTAAAATCTCATCATCAGTTATTTTACACCCATTTTCGGTAAAAAGAGATGTGCAAAATATATTCTCCACATTTTTGAATCCAGAACCTACATCACAAAGACTAATACTGTCAAAACCCTTTTTTCGACTGATTAAAACAAAATCTGAAGTTTGATGAACTGTTGAATCTGATATGTTTATTTTATTGGCCTTTTCCATTAAATCACCATTATTATATAATGTGGGCAACATATTTAATAAAAAGGTGGTATAATGAAAGTTCATCTTCGGGTTTTTGTAGAAGTGGAGAACCTGGGAAAGATAATGAATATATTATCAGAAAAAGGGGTAACGGGCTTTTATATAGTGGAATATAAGGGAATATCTCCTCAGGAATGGCAGGGCTTTGCTATTAAGGAAGATCCTAAATCAGCTATATCTGTTATTAGGGACTCGGCCAGAGATGCTATTTTAGTGTGTTCTGTATTAGACGAGGAGCGAGTGGATGCTATAATTGAGGAAATTAGCGAAACCATGGAAAACGAAAGATACACTATTGTGGAAGTTCCTATCCGTAGAATAATTGTTAATTCTCCAAAACAGTGAAATCAAGGTTTTCTATTAATTTTTTTAATTTTAAATTTTTCCTAAATATTTTTAATATTTCTAGAATATCTAATTCTTAGAATATTTTTAGTTTTATTTTTTAGATAATCAGTATTTTTATTCAAAATTTTACCAATGATTTATTAAATTCTTAATATAGATATTCAATTAGATTTTTGATTATTATAATTATTTAAAACTGGTGGAGAACCATGGTCGTTATAATTGATCCGCAAACAGCAGGAATTTCAGGAAATATGGTGGTAGGAGCTTTAATTGATTTAGGAGCTCACCCGGAAAAAGTAAAAGAGGTAATGGAATATTCAGCGTCTTTTTTTGGAGGGGCAGATGTTAATGTTTCGTCTGTAGATAAATCTGGTATTCAGGCCACTTATGTGAATGTAACATGCGATGAAACTCATTCTATTAAATACATGGATTTTTTAGAAAAACTGGAAGAAATAAATCATGAATTCATTGATGAGAGAATGATGGCCTTTTCTCGTGCGGTTTTTCAGAGAATTGCTGAATCTGAATCTCAAATACATGGATTACCATTATCTAAAATACATTTTCATGAAGTGGGTGCTGCTGATGCGGTTGCAGATGTAATTGGTTCTGCATTTGCTTATTTTGATTTGAATTTTGATAAGGAAGTTATTTATGGCCTTCCTACTGCTCTTGGTGGAGGAACTAAGGAAACAGCCCACGGAAGAATTCCCATACCTTCTCCATCTGCATTAGATATTTTAAGAGGAGCTGCCAGCTTTGGAGGCCCAGAGAACAAGGAACTAACCACACCTACAGGGGCTGCTCTTTTAATGACCATGGTTCAAGACTTCCAGGAATTTTATCCACCTTTCATGCATCAGAGTACAGGATATGGTGCAGGGGGAATGGATCTAGATTTTCCAAATGTTCTTAGGGTTAGTAGAGGTTTAAGTCCAGTTAAACAAGATAAAATAGTTTTGCTGGAGACAAATATTGATCATCTAAGTGGGGAAGTCATGGGCCACATTTTTAAGCGCTTAATGAAAGATGGTGCATTGGATGTAGTTTTGATACCGATAATCATGAAGAAAAATAGGCCGGGACAGCTTTTAAGAGTAATATGTAAGTTAAAAGATTCTGAAAATGTCTTGGGGGCCATATTCAGGGAAACAGGTACTCTGGGCATTAGAACTTTTCCACAGGTTCATCGAAGTATTCTTGATAGAAAGATAGTTCCTTTAGAAGTGGATATTAAAGGAAAAAGAAAAATTCGATTTAAATTAGGAATGATGGGATCTCAAATAATAAATTCTCGTGTAGAATATGAGGATGCTCGCGGGGTTTCCGAAGAAACTGGAATTCCACTTAAAGATGTAATGGAAAAGGCAAATAAAGCTTTTAAACAATATTTAAATAGCCCTGATGAATAAAAAGAGTTTAATAAGTTATTAGTAGCTATTTACTATAATTTATTTTTAACTCTAATTTAATATTAAAATTAAATCATGTTTAAATTAAATTTTAATTAAAATTTTAGATACACGGGGAATAATAATGCCACAGAAACAGAAAAAAGCAATTTCAGTCCTTTCTGGAGGATTGGATTCAACTGTAGCCACTTCTGCTTTAAAAGAAGAATATGAAATTCATGCTTTAACCTTTGATTACGGCCAACGCAGTGCTAAGATGGAAATTGAGTCATCTAAACAAATTTGCCAAAAATTAGGTATTAAACACACGGTTATGGATTTATCCTGGCTGGGTAAATTGGGGAAATCGGCCCTAACAGATCATGAAAATGAAGTTCCTCAGTTAGAAAGTGATAAACTGGATGATAAAGAAATCTGCGACGAAACAGCCCGGAAAGTATGGGTTCCTGGTAGAAATGTGGTATTTACGGCCATTGCCACGGCATTTGCTGAGGCCGAGGATGCAGAAATAATTATTGTGGGCTGGGATTTGGAAGAAGCAGTTACTTTTCCAGACAACTCTCGAGAATTTTTAGAGGCCTTTAATAAAACTCTTGAAATTGGGACCTTGGAAGGAGTTCAGATTGAGGCCCCAGTTATTGATTTAAATAAGAATGAGATTGTTGAAATGGGTGAAACTGTAGACGCACCTATGGAAATGAGTTATTCTTGTTATATGGGTGAAGAACAACATTGTGGACTTTGTGAATCTTGTATGAGGCGCAAAAGGGCCTTTGAAATGGCTGGTGTGGTAGATAAAACTAATTATAAATGATTTTTTAATTTAAACCTATTTTTATTACTTTTTCATTTATTTATCTGTAGGATTTTTGAAATTAATTATTAATACGAAGAATTAGATCAAAATATTCTTAATTTATTAATAATGAATCTTAATTAAGTATATTAAAAACATGATATTTTTGTTAAGATTTTAATTATTATGGGGTAAAGAATGGAAAAATATGATTCAGTTATAATTGTGATAGCTATAATAATTGGGGCACTTATTGTTGGCGGGGCCGTGTTATTAGGTTCTTTCTTGATTTCTCAAGGTGTAACAATTTTTACGGATGATAATGAGACAGTACTTCCAACTGCAGCTAATGATTCTTACTTAAAACCAATTAATGGATCAGAACTGAAAGATTACGATGCCTCTTGTGTTCAATTGGAAAATAGTGTTATTCCCACTGGCTGGGATACAAGTAGTTTAGTGGCTAAGAATGTAAAATGTACGGGAAAAATAGTCAGCATTTTATCAAATTCTTCTAACTCTTCGGATATAATAATTCAAGTACCTGAGATTACCAAATATCCTTTTATTGTGGTAACTTATGGAGATAGTGCTCCATTTAACTCAGGAAATACTATTAATATATTTGGTGAATATGGCGACCTTGCTTCCATACCAGACCCTAACTCCGGCGAATACAAAATGGTTCCCATGATTCAGGCGGTTTATTTGCAAAAAAGTTGATATATTTAATTATCTATAATTTTTTAGATATTCTAAACATTTTTACTTAAACAATTTAAAAATAAAATTTTAGTATGATTATAGTTAACCACACTTAATCTAGTATTCTATAAACCCGGCCTCATTTCATTATAATAGAATTTACTGGCATTTCCTGAGTATTTAATATAATCGGTTATTTTACCGTAATAATAACTCATCAAGCCATCAGGATTTTTTGATTTACTTTGCATTACCTGAATAACCACTAATTTTTTATTGCTGACTTTTTTAATAGTAATAGTTGTAGTGCCTATTATCTTCTTTTTTTCATAAGATTTCATTTTCATGATTATATAATTAGGACTGTACTGATAGGTTTTCCAAGTAGTTGCTGTGCTTGATTCAGAATCATAAGATGATCCATGATCAATAACTTTAACTGCAGCTACTGGACTGGCCATTTGCAGGCAGCATACGAAAAGTGAGAGTATTAATAGTGCAATGATAGTTCCTTTTTTAATTATTGTATTGCCTCCTTATTATTGATTTTTAAATCTTTAATAATAAAGTGTTATTTTATTATTTAAATATTATTAATCGACTTTCAAAAGATAGAACAATTAATTTTTCACAAATAATAAAAATAAATTAAATTATTTTTTGATTTATAATTTAAAAAAATAAATTTAGAATAAAAAAGGAATTATAAAAATCAATTATTATTCATATAATAAAAAAGGATAAATAAATGATTATTTACTTAATAACCATCAATGTATCGCCAGTATTCACGGTTTCCCCTTCGGCAGTGAATATTTCCTCAACGGTTCCAGAATGAGCGGCCTGGATATCATTTTCCATTTTCATGGCTTCAATAACGGCCACCACATCTCCTTCCTTAACTTTGTCACCAGGGGCAACTTTTAATTTTAGAACCATTCCCTGCATGGTGGAGCTAACTCCTCCTTCTACAGGTCCGGATGGGGGTTTAATGTTTCCAGTTTCTTCGATGCTGATGTATCCTGTAGGGACAACTTTTACTTCGAATTGGTCTCCATCGACTTCTACATTGTATTCAGTAGGAATAGCTGAAATATCACATGAACCATTACTTTCTGAAGGAGGAAGTAAAATTTCTGCTTCAGCCTCTCCTTTTAAGAATTTAGGGGCCACGGCAGGGTAAAGAGCAAAAGTCAGGATGTCTTCTTCTTTGTGAATAATTCCCATTTCTTTTCCTTCTTTTTCATATCGAGCGTATTGGGGTTCTAGAATGTCTGCTGGCCTACAATCAATAGGTTTTTCATCACCAATAATCTGTTTGGAGATTTCAGGATCTACTGGTGCCGGTGGTCTTCCATAGTATCCTTTAAAGTAATCTTTAACTTCGTTGGAAACCATTTTGTATCTTTCGTCACCTAAAACATTCATTACTGCTTGAATACCAACAATCTGGCTGGTAGGAGTAACTAATGGAGGATATCCCATGTCTTTCCTTACTTTAGGCATTTCTTTTAATACATCCTCGTATCTATCCAGAGAATCCTGAGCTTTAAGTTGAGAAACCAGGTTAGAAAGCATTCCTCCAGGAATCTGGTAAATTAGAACATCCGTATCGATTTGTTCTGCAATTGGATCCAAAATACTACTGTATTTTTTCCTAATTCCTTCAAAGTACTTTTTAATACTATTTAATGCTTTTAAATCAAGGTCAGTATCATACGGGGTGTCCTTAAGGGCTGCTACCATGCTTTCAGTTGGTGGCTGTGATGTTCCCCATGCAAGTGGAGAAATTGCAGTGTCTAAAATATCAACTCCTGCCTGACAGGCAGCATAATAACTCATTGGAGTCATACCACTGGTACAATGGCAGTGCAGATTTACTTTTAAATCTGTTTCTTCTTTTAAGGTTTTAACCAGTTCGTAAGTGTCATGTGGAGAAATTAACCCAGCCATATCTTTTATAGCAACGGAATCACATTCTAGAGCTTCTAATTCTTTTGCAAATTCCACGTATTTTTCCATGGTGTGATAGGGACTGATAGTGTAACTTATTACTCCCTGAACATGAGCACCTTGAGCTTTAGCAACTTTCATGGCATATTCCATGTTTCGAATATCATTTAATGCATCAAAAATCCGGAAAACATCTATTCCATTTTCATAAGATTTTTCCACGAATTTTTTAACAATATCGTCGGGATAATGTTTGTAACCAACTAAATTCTGTCCTCTAAGGAGCATCTGTAGGGGAGTCTTAGTTACAAGTTCTTTTAGGTTTCTTAGCCGGTCCCATGGATCTTCATTTAAATATCTAATGCAAGTATCGAATGTTGCACCACCCCATGCTTCCAATGAGAAGTACCCAATTTTATCCATTTCTTCAGCAATAGGGAGCATATCTTCGGTTCTCATCCGGGTTGCCAGGAGAGACTGATGTGCATCTCGGAATGCAGTCTCTATAATTTTTATTCCTTTCATTGTGACCCTCACAAACATTAAATCATAATATATAAATTTTTATATTGTCTATATTTAATAGTCAAAACTAGCATATATACTTCTCAATTAGTATTCTTTTAATGTTAATTACTCTTATTTTTTCAGAGTAACTACCAAAATGTTTATATATATTACTTTACTATGCATATATGTCAAAAGGAAATATGATTCCTTCTTCCTAATAAACCTATAACAAAATTTAAGCCCAATATATCATTTAAAATAGATAAACTGCCATTTATCCTTCTTTGAGGGATATGTGGTCATTTAATATTATTAATGAAAAATGAATTATGGTTTTTATTCAATAATATTGTTGGAGGCGGTTTAAACCATGAATCATAAATTTCATTTAATCTCAAATGGGAGTTCATTCACACATGAATTTGGGCTTAAATTGAGATTATATGAGTTATTTTGGCCTATTTGGTTTCATAGAACTAATTTATCATTAAATTATCTATATTTGGATTAATATTCATATCTGTACATATATTCTATTATTGGACATAATATCCTTAAAACATTCACATCCGGATAATTTGGGAACTGCTACAAAAAATCACTCTAAATAATATTGACTTTATTTGTTCATACGCTGTACGAGCATCTCTCCCCCAAATTATCCATTTTTTATCACTAATTTAATCATCATTATTATATAATTAGTATTAAAATTTTTCATAAATATAATTTTAAGGAATATAGTTATATGCTTAAAATTTCAATTACTCTTATTGTTATAAATCATGACAATATAAGTGAATTTAATTGTCATTAACAAAAAATTTACAAAATAACTAAAACTAAAAAAGGTAGATATTATGCCAAAAGTAATTATAGATGATGGAAACTGCGATGGAGCAGAGTGTGGAGAATGCGTCGATGTTTGCCCTATGGAAATCCTAATCATTGATGGGGAAAAAATAAAGATCCAAAACGTGGAAGAATGCAATGAATGCGAAGTCTGCGTAGATGTTTGTCCTAATGCTTGTATCGAAGTAAAAGAAGACTAATTTTTTATTTTTTTACTAAATTTTATTTTTCATTTTTTAGATTTAATATTAAAATAAGATTTAACTATTTTTAATTAAATTGAAGCTATTTTTTAATCTAATTTTTAAAACAGGATGATGAAAGTGTTTAAACTATATTTAAACAATATTTAAACATTAATTCATTAATTCATTTTTTTAATGTATTTAATATCAAATTGATTCAATAAATTCAAAAATAGAAATAAACTAATAAAATAAAAAAGAGAATATTGGATTTGAATTTTAATTTAAATAGACATTAAAGTATTAATTACCTTTCTAATTTTCCTTCAATAAATTCATCCACCTTTTCTGCAGCTTTATCATCAGTAAACTGTTCTGGAGGATGCTTCATAGTATATGATGATATGGAGATTAGAGGTCCTCCAATTCCACGTTCTAATCCTAATTTACAGCATCGGATGGCATCAATTACACATCCTGCAGAGTTAGGAGAATCTTCTACACTTAGACGTAGCTCAATGTTCATGGGAATATCTCCAAAGGTCTTACCTTCCATTCTTAAAAAACAAATTTTATTGTCTTCTTGCCATGGTACGTAATCACTGGGCCCAATGTGTATGTTGTGGGGATCCATTCTTTCACTTAAAACAGATTGTACTGCTTCAGTTTTTGATTCCTTTTTAGAATCTAAACGATCCCTGTTGAGCATATTAAGAAAATCAGTGTTCCCACCAGTGTTAATTTGATAAGTACGGTCTAATTTGACTCCTCTATCTTTAAATAAATTGGCCAGAGTCCTGTGAGTTATGGTAGCTCCTATTTGGGCCTTAATATCGTCACCAACAATTGGTATTCCTTTTTCCTCAAATTTAGCAGCCCATTCCGGGTTACTGGCAATGAAAACTGGCATATTATTGATGAAGGCTACTCCAGCATCTAATGCACACTGTGCATAAAATTTAGTGGCTTCTTCAGAACCTACGGGTAGATAATTCAAGAGTATTTCAGCCCCACTTTCTTTTAAGACTTTAACCACATCCGATGGATCTGCATCAGCTTTTATAAATGTGTAATTATCTTCGTATTCTTTCATGTGGGCAGCAACACCATCCAGGGCATGGCCCATGGATACTTTAACTCCACTGCCTGGTATTTTATCACAGAATACTTTTGTACAGTTGGGCTTAGCAAATATGGCCTTGCTAACGTCTTCTCCAACTTTTCGCTTGTCAACATCAAAAGCTGCTACTACTTCTATGTCTTTTGGTTGGTAGCCACCAATTTCCCAGTGCATGAGTCCAATGGCGTCTTCACTCTTTTTGTCCTTGTAATAATGTATCCCTTGGATGAGGGAACTTGCACAATTACCCACACCGATTATTGCTATTTTTATTTTATCCAATTGTAACACCTTTTAAACTAATTTAAAAAAATGTGATTAGTAAGCACAAAATAATATTCTTCTGGTCACTCTTATCAATATACTATATTGAGTTTAGGGAATATATAATCTTAATATATAATAAATCTGTTCTTATTTAGTTTTAGGGAATATTATAATCTTTTAAATTTATGAAATTTATTAAATGAACATTAATTATTTTTTATAATTAATTTTATTAGACTAATTTTAATATTCCTTATAACTTTTTACATACAGTTTCTTTTTAATTTAGCCATTTTACTATTAAATCTTTTGCTTAAACTAATATCCTTAAAAATATTGTCTGAAATATTTTTTGAGGTTAAATGTTAACTTTTATTATTCTATCTTTATTAGCTGAATAATATTGACCATAAAAATCAATAAAATAATAAATAAATATAAATGAAGATTAATTTTATTTTTACAGCATTATTTGATTATTAAAATGTTGAAGCTATATTAATTCCCTGTAAAACTAAAATTACAAGGATAATTGTCCACATTATTATTCCCACACTCATCCACAAAAGAAGACGCTTTCGGGGTGCTCCCAAAGCAACTCCAATGGCCACACCAAGGGGGGCCCCAAATAATAATGGTGAAAGGAGGCCCAGGCCTATTATTCCGTATTTATTCCATATTTTTCTTAATAATCTTTCCCTACTACTTTCTGGTTTATCCACACTTTTTAAAATCCGGTTTCTAATATTTTCTCCAATCACAATGACTATAACTGCTGCAGTGATGGCCCCTAATGAACTAGCAATGCCAATTATAATTGGATTAAGGCTTAAAACAAAGCCTGCAGGAACGGAGGCCCATAGCTCAACAATTCCTAATAAAAAAACGCCCAATATGGATAAAAAATATTCTATAGGACTTATATTGCTCCCTCCACTAATTTTATTTAAATTTAATCAATAATAATTATAATAGACTAGCTATTTACAAAATTAATAAATAATTGAAATAATTTATATAAATAGTTTATTACTGATATAAAAAAATAAAAAAAATATAATTTTATATCTATTTTAGCACGGGATTAACTTTGAATTAGCACTATTCTCAAAAATAAAAACACAATCCAGAATACTAGGAGTAAAGTGCTCAATTTGCTAGGTATTTTATCTGAGGACAATTTATTTAGTTTTGAATTAAGACCCCAATGCATTAATAATATCATTATCAGCAGAATTGTTTCGATTATTCCCAATATATTAAATGTGTTTTTATAGTATGTTAGAATCCACATTACTGCAGTAATAGCTACTCCAATTAACATTATTGGATTTATTGCACTATAAACTGTTTTTGCTACTTCTAAGGTGGTAATTGATTTGCGAGATCTTATAATGAGAACATAAAGTACTATGAATGTTCCCATGGCCAGAATTAATCCTAAAAATTGTAGGAATAACTCAGCTACAGGCACTTTGAATATATCTGCTTTAATCAAAGGTAATAAAAAGATAGTACTCATAGTTTCAGCCGGTGGAAAAGACTCTATATCTCCTATGGCCAATGAATATCTTCCCTGGTTATTACCATTAAAAACTTTAATAAAATAGGTTCCTGCGGGCACGGTCTGGTTGAATTCAGGGCCTTTAATATAATAATCTCCACCAAATTCTTCAAAATATGGGGTCCAAGTACTATTTTTAGCATCAAGCAGACCTATGGTTTTACCAGAAGAATCAGTTATTTGCACTGACATTAAATGGCTACTTGCTCCAGGAATATCTGGAACCAGGATATTAGTATACAATTGGAATTGTTTATTGCTCTGGATTTTATAATAAACTGGATTTCCATTTAACTGTCCGTAAAAAGCCTGTGATATTTCGGGATTTTTAACCACAATTGGATTGGCAATGGTGCTGTTGGCACTGTCCAGACGGGGCTGGTGAGCAAAGGCCATTGAAATCGACAAAAAAAGAACTATAATTAAAATTCCCATTATTCCCAATTTAGAATGTTTTGGAAATGTCATGTTTATTTATTTTGATTTTAATTAGCAATAAAATTTTGTTTTGATTTATTAGTTAATTTATAAATAATACGGTATTATATCAGTTTAAATCACAATTAATATCTAATTTATAATTACTTATTAATTTGGTCCAGATCGTCCAGTATGATATCTATTTGTTTTTGAACATTTTCAATAGTTCCACAACTATTGACTACATACCATCCTTTAGTAAATTTAAGAGCCTTAAAACGCACTTTCTTAAGATCCTCAAGGTTTTCAAACATTTCTGTTTCTTCCCTAGTAGATACACGTCTCAGGGACTCTTCAGGGGTTACATCTAGGAAAAACATGTAATGCGATGTTGGTAATATTGCTTCTAAGACAAAATAAAATACTTTGGCTAATTTTAAGGGTAAATATGTGACTCCCATTAAGTACCTTGAGAATATTAGTGTGTCAGATTTTCCATAGTATAATCTAAGTGATCTAATAACATCTGCAGCATAATAAAATGCAGCTTTGATTTTATTCTTTTTACCCTGACCTAAAAGCGCTTTTTTAGCTTTAAGGCCGTACTTATTGTCACTTTCTGGATGGGAACGGAAAACTACATTCTCACCTTTAGAAACATATTTTTCAACAATTAGGCGAGAGTGAGTATCTTTTCCAGCACCATCTAAACCATCTATGACTATGAACCGCATTTATACACCATATGTTATATTAATAAATATCAACATTATTTATTTTTTATTCGTTAAATCGCTTTTCAAATGGTTATATAAAATTTTATAGCATTCCCATTAGTATAAAAGTTGCCACAGCCCCAAAGCACGCAGTTAAATTGTCCAACCCTTTTGGTGTAATTCCTTCCAGTAAAGTGGCCACTAAAGAAACCATAATAATTGTCAAGCCATTAATTGGCTGCCCATAATAAATTAAAACTCCTAAAAGGGCAAAAATTAAGACAAGGAACATGGCCAGAGATCCTTCAATACTTTTGGTGTCCCCTAGAAGGTTGTATTTATGTTTACCAAATCTAGCTCCAATCAATGATGCTAAACCGTCCCCATAGGACATGGCAGCAATACCCACGGCAATGATCCATGGCTGGTCAAAGAAGAATAATGCCAGAATTGTCCAGGCAATGGCATAATAAACCAGACCTAATCCATGCCCGGAACTGGATACTTTATGATTAAGTTTAATAGGTGAATGCGGACTCATTAAAAATGTTAAAACTACAAATGGTGCTGCTGCCAGGAAAGCCATAGCTTTCATGGTGGCAAAAATTGGTAAAATAAATAAAACATTCCCTACCATAATATGAACGAACTTTCGGCTGAAGGTAGGGTATTTACTTAATAATTTTTCTGATACTAAAAGTAAAATAGCTACATAACCATAAACAAATATCAATCCTAATAAATCACTTTGTACCATGAATTTATAAAGTCGTTCAATATATAAGTGAATTTGGATTTGATTTTGATATAATATCACAATATTTAAAAGCTAATGGATAATGATAAGAAATTATTGAGAAATTATTGAGAAATTATTGAAGTTCCATGATGAACTAGAACTTAGAAATTGTGAAAATTCTAGATTAAATTTGATATTAAATAGACTATATGAATAAAGTTGTGAATAGAATATTATTGATTAAAATCATATTATCTCTCTCTAAATTATTATTAATTAACTGGTGTTTTAATGAATGCGTATTTAGAAATATTAAGGCCCTTCAATGCCATGATGGCGGTAATTACCATAGTTTTAATGGCAGTAATCAGTGGACAGTTTACTTTTAATGTATTCTTAGCAGGAATCGTAGTTTTTATATCTACTGGTGCGGGAAATGCAATTAATGACTATTTTGATCATAAAATCGATGCCATTAACCGGCCTGAGCGTCCCATACCTTCGGGCAGAATAAGTTTAAAAACTGCGGGAATTTATTCGCTTTTGCTTTTTGTAGTGGCTATAATAATTGGATTTATAATTGGTCTTCTTCCAGGAATAATTGTATTTTTCAGCGCTTTATTAATGGTTTATTATGCTTACAGTCTTAAAACAAAGTGTTTAATTGGAAATATAAGTATTTCATTTTTAACAGGTATGAGTTTTGTACTGGGTGGAGTAGTGGTTAATGAGCTACTTATTTCAATTTATCTTGGTTTTTTTGCCTTTTTAATGACCATGGCCCGGGAAATAGTTAAGGACATGGAAGATATGGAAGGGGATAAAATGGAAGGGGCCTCTACCTTGCCTATAGTTTACGGAAAAAAAGTTTCTTCAATAATAGCTGCATTTTTCATGATATTAGCTAGCTTGGCCAGTCCGGCGCTCTATTTTTTGGGAATATTCAATATTTTGTATCTTATAGTTCTATCAGTGGGCATTGTGATATTTTTAAGAGGTTCTGTGTTGATTTTAAAGGATCAATCCACACAAAATACTAAAAAGATTTCTAAACAGATTAAAATAGGCATGGCTGTAGTTTTCTTGGCCTTTTTGATAGGTTCTTCCATCTTTTAACTAATTTTAAAAATAAAATTTAAATATTTTTTAATTCTTTTTAAATTTCTTTTAGTAGAATTAATTTGGTATTATTTTATGAGCATATTTCTGGATATAAATGATTTAAGCTGTGCCGAAAAATTTATAGAAAAAAATTAATTTAAAGGTTGTTAATAAATTCAATTATGTAATTCACGGTTTGATTCTGCTGCTCTTCCCGGGTGATGGTACTGTTATTATCTCCAGCTTGGATTTCATAATTGCCAAAATTAAAGTGATTACCTCCAGTTAGGGTAATGAAAGTAGTATTGGCTGGAAATTTATTTTTATTATCCGAAATATCTTGCTCTTTGGTTAGTCCATCTAGGGAACCTCGTATGGATAATGCTTTAAAAGTGGCATTTGATGCATTTGCTGATGGATATGCAGCTAAATATATCACACCACTGATTTTATCCTGATTATTCACAGCATAATCTGATGCAAAAACACCTCCCAGGGAATGGCCTCCCATAATCCATTTTTTTATTTCTGGATGGCCTGCTATTACTGAATCTGCCTTATTTGCTCCAAAAAATGCTAAATTAAATGGCATTTTTACAATAATTGTTGTATAATTATTTTCAGCTAGTTTAGAAGCTAAAGTTGCATAAGCTTCGGCTTGAACTTTGCCCCCAGGATAAAATATTATTCCGGTAGTGCTTTTGTTCCCGGTGGGAGTGAATGTAATGGAATCAGCAGTATTCTCTACAGAATAGGCTGCTGTGGATTGAAGTGCGGATATCGCTGCATTATCTGCATGATAATAGTCAGAAACATAATATGTAAATCCTGCGACGGCTATTAAAATCAAAGCTAAAAAACATATTAAGATAAATTTCTTTTTTGAATTAAAATACTTCATTTCTGACCCTCTTTAATTAATTCTTATAAATAGTTGGTCTAAGATGGTTAAAATAATTATTCAAAATATGGATTATTTTTTACACAATTTTTTTAAAATAATATTTTTCTAATGAATTAAAAACAATAATTTAAAATTAAAGTTGATTAAACATCAATAAATGAAATTAAGGACAAAAATAGATATTAATGATTTTTTAACTCTCAAAAAATGAAATTAAGACTATTTGGAAGAAATATATTGATTAATTAGTTAATTATCTATTATATGGCTGGCTTGAGATAAATGCAACACATCTTCTAAGTTTAAATAGACAATTATTAATATTACCTTATTAAATATAATTTAATATAAAATTAGGGCTTGTTGGGATGAAAAATTATGGAGGCGACTTTATGGCTGAGAAAAATGTATTGTCTGGAATTTTAGCAATTATTTTAGGTTTATTAGTCATGGCATTTCCCATGTTCAGTGTATTTACACTTAGTGTCCTAACTGGATTTGGAATTATATTTATTGGAATATGGTTAATTTTTATGGGTATGGCCGCATGGAGTACCAATAAAGGAATCAGTATAGCTTCCTTATTACTGGGAATTATTGGCCTAATCGTAGGTATAGGACTATTTGGAAAAATACTCGCATTTAGTGTATTGGTCGGAATGGTAATTTACATAGGTGGATTTTTCTTAATAATCGCAGGCATAATTGCTCTTATATCTGGCCAAGGCTCTGCTGGCAGATGGGGCGGCCTTTCAGGTATCATTCTAGGTGTTCTATATTTGATAATTGGTATGTATGCTTTGAATCCATTATATCTAGCATTTTTAATCGGAATTTTCTTAATAATTAATGGAATATTCCAAATTTTGATGCCAGAACCAGAACCAGAATTAGAATAAAAATAAAATATTCACAAGCCCTATTTTTTTTAAAATTAATTTGAGGACATTAATTGTGAATTTGGGAATTAAATTTAAAAATTAACTTAATCATATGAATCAGATTTTATCTGTATCTCACTACCTAGTGATGTGTGAAAAATGGATCGACACTATAAAGTAATTTTTGAAGCATTATTGTCCTTTTTGATAATAATTGAAATATTATTCCTGGTTTTGCTGTCTATAGGATTCGCGGTAGGAATACAACCTGATTCAATATATTCTTTTGGTATATGGGATTTGATTATATGTATTATTATTTTGTTTGATTTTGTCTTTTTCAGAGTCATTGGAAGTAATGTGAATAAAAGTGAATTTATCCGTGAAAACTGGGTATATATTATTGCTTCTATTCCATTGTTTTTCATAAGTTTCAATATTTTCAATTTACTGGATTATAAAATAATTATTGGGTTAATCGGAATACTAAGGCTTTATGCTCTTTTGAAAGTTTTGAAAATTACTACAAGGAATGTCCTTAAATATCCCCAAAAAACTAAATTAGATTATGCCACATTTATCCTTTTATTAGTCCTCATAATAGGTTCTTTGCTATTTTTTTTAGTAGAAAGAGGAGTTAATCCGGAAGTTACTAGCTATGAGTCTGCTATCTGGTATTCTTTGGTTTCTATGACCACTACGGGATATGGGGATATTGTTCCAATTACACTTATTGGCCAAATTATAGGTGTAATAATGATATTTTCGGGTATGGGCTATGTAAGTTTAGTCACAGCTACTTTAGCTTTTTCTTTCATTGAAATATTCCGAAAAGCGAGTAATAAGGCATCTACTAAACTTGGAAAAACTGCAGAAAGGCTGGAGAGCAATTTGGATAGTCATGATAAAAAAATAGATGAAGTACTCAAAAAAATGGAACAATTAGAGAAAAAAATAGATGAACTGGAAAAATCAAATAAATAAAAAATTAACAATTTTTTAGTTAAATAAAATAAATTGGTTGTTATAATGATTTATAATCTTAAAAATGTCCTCTTCGACAATAATTCTTTTTATATTGATATTAACTATATTTCCGTAGGAATTTTAACCCATAATTCATTTTAATGCTTAGGATAAGAAAAATGAAAAAAAGAAAAGAATCTTATTCAAAAACTCAAAATATTGATAGTCGTATTATAAAGCGACTGAGAATCTACTTACTTGTGATGTTTATTCTGTTAGTAGTGATAGTATTTGAAGTATTAAATGGTAGATTTAGCATCTTATTTTCAATTAGTGGGATAATTATTGGCCTTCTAATCGGGATCATTGTAAGCCGCGTCTATAACCTTAGCTGGGATGAAGAAGCTAACAATGTCATTGGGAAGATTGATTGGATTGGTGCAGTAATTTTAGTGTGTTACTTGATTTTTATATTTACTAAAACACAGTTGCTGGGATATTGGGTCCAGGGAAATTCATTATTTGCTATGGTTCTTGGTATAACTGCAGGTACCATGTTGGGGCGGGTTATGAGTACAGAAAGAGGCATAAAAAAAGTTTTGAAAGTTTTAGAAATTTAGAAATAATTCAAATTATAATTATAATTATTATTATTATTATTATTATTATTATTTAATTTTCATTAGATGACTAAATACTGATTCTATCACTTTTTAACAGATGTTTCAAACCAAATCACAAAAATTATTAATTAAAGTATTATAATATTAATATATTGAGTTTTCAATAATTGAGTTTGTTAATAACTAAATGGAGTGAAAAAATGGAAAAAACAGGAAATGCGTTGGTTTTGATCATTTTAGGCCTTATTGTATTGGCCTTTCCATTATTAGGACTGATCCCTTATGCTTTAATCACTGGATTCATAGTCTTGATATTGGGTATTGGTCTATTAATGAGTGGAATAATGGAAATGGGTGAAAGTGCCGGATTGGGAATTCTTCAAATTATTTTGGGAATAATTGCTCTGGTTTTGGGTATTGGTTTCATATTTAATCCTGGACTATTTGGTTGGTTAGCTGGTTTCATAGTATGGATTGTAGGATTATTCCTGATTATTGCCGGTATTATGGGTGTAATTTCCAAAGCTGATGGGAGCAGATGGAATGGTGTCGTTGCCATAATCATAGGTATTTTATACGTTATTATAGGAAATCTGTTCAAAGATAACCCGGCCCTTTTAGGTGTTTTAATCGGCCTATGGCTATTAATCACGGGAATAATAATGCTTGTGATGAAAGAATAAATGAAATTTTCACCAAACTCGTTATTTTTCTTTTTTTAAATTGAAAACATTAATTCATTGTAAGATATTGGATGGAATTTATTATTTAATCTATTTTTTTAGTAATTACTATTTTAACAGCAGATTTTACAATTTAACATTTGTAGTGGAATATATTTTTTTGAATTCAAAAGATTAAGCTTATTAGAAACTTTTTTATATTATTCTATACCTAGAATATAATATGTCTAGAATATCGGATATTGAAGCCGCCATATTGGGACTACTTTATGAACATTATCACTATGCTTACCGTCTTGAACAGATTATAAAAAAGAGAGGAATGCGTAATTGGGCAGATATAGGATTTTCATCCATTTATTATGTTCTTAAACGGCTGGAAGAAAAGGAATTGGTCGAAAGTAAAATGAGAACTGCTGAAGGCAAACCATCAAGAAAGGTATATACTATAACCGAAGAAGGACAGCAGGCCATGCAGGAAAAAGTTCAGGAAATTTTATCTGAAAATAAAAAACAAATATACTCCTTTGATCTGGGAATGGCTAATATTGAGATTTTAGGGCCAAAAAAAGCTATAAATTGTCTAAATGATTATTTGAAATCAACAGAAGAACGCATTGAATTTCTTGAAGAATCAATAGTGATGCATGAAAGTATAACTTCTCCTTACAATGTAATTGCTCTTTTTACCCGCCCTTTGGCCCTTTTAAAAGCAGAAAAATCATGGGTAGAAAATTTCATTCAAAAAATTAAAGAGATTGATGGATTTAATAAAATGGAGTCATAAAATGCCTAAAATTGATCTTAAAAAAGAATTAAAAGATATTTATTCCGCTTCTAAAAGTAAAGCTACAATTGTAAAAGTTCCTAAATTAAACTATCTAATGATTGATGGAGAAGGAGATCCTAATAATTCAATTGAATATCAACAAGCGATGGAGGTCCTTTTCCCAGCTTCTTTCAAAGTAAAATTTATTTCTAAAAAAGATAAATCCCAGGATTATGTGGTAATGCCCTTAGAAGGCCTTTGGTGGGCGGATAATATGGAAGATTTCAATGTGGAAGATAAATCAGGCTGGAAATGGACAGCCATGATAATGCAACCTGATTTTATTACTAAATCCATGATTGAACAAGCTATTGAAGAAGTTGAGGAAAAGAAAAATCCGGTAGCACTTTCTAAGATGAGGTTTGAAACCTTGGAAGAAGGACCATCGGCCCAAATTATGTATATTGGTCCCTACTCTGAAGAAGGCCCCACAGTTGCAGCATTGCATGAATTTATTGAGAAAGAAGGATATGTATTTGATGGTAACATCCATGGCCAACAGCACCATGAGATCTATTTAAGTGATATGCGACTTATAAAACCAGAAAGACTTAGAACGATTATAAGACAACCCTTAAAAGAAAATAGGTGAAAAAATGAACAAAAATTTGAAAATAATATTATATGGGGGTTTGGTCTGGCTGATCCCTTTCGCGATTTCTTTTATTGTTTTCCCGCTAAAAACTTCAATGAGGCCTCTTTTTGAATCTATAATGCCTTTAGTTCTGTCTATGGTGGTGATAACTCTTGCTTATTATTATTTGAAGGATTTAGAATCTGATCTTGTTAAAGAAGGATTTTTGATAGGTATTTTGTGGTTTATTATCAACATTGCTATAGATCTTTTCATTTTCATGCCGGCCAGCCCTATGCAAATGAGCTTTTTGAATTATATGATGGATATTGGCCTTACTTATGTAATAATTCCAGTCATAACTCTGGGAATGGGCTTTATGGCCCATAATAAATCTGATAAAGTAGTTGAGGTTAAATAATGATTATAGATGCTCATGTACACCTCCATCCTACCAAAGAAGTTGGAAAAATGGTTGTGGAAATGATTAAAGAAGAACAGGGGGTAGATTATTACAGCTATGGCACACCTGATGATTATTTAAATGATATGAAAAATGCAGGTATTGATAAGGCAGTAATGGTCAGCTTTGCACATGATAACCAGCTTAAAAACAATAATTTTTGGACGGTAGCCATAACTCGATCTGGAAAAAACAGACCTGCTAAATATCCTATGTTCATCCCGTTTATATCAGTAAGTCCCACAATGAATGGCAGAACTCCGGTGGAAGAGCTTGAACACAAGTATAACTGGGGAATGAAAGGCCTAAAGATTCATCCAATAGCTCAAAATTTTTCTCCAGATGATGAACGAATGTGGCCGGTTTATGACTGGATGGTTAAACATGATTTGCCTATTACGGCCCATTCAGGAATGAATATTGATAATAAATCTGATCTCGGTGAACCAAATAGATGGATTAAAGTTTTAGAAAATTTTCCGGATTTAAAGCTCATTTTAGCACATTTAGGTAATGGGTTTTGGGATCAAACAGTAGAAATAGCAGATAAATATCCTAATGTAATGTTTGATACTGCAATTGCTATTTCTCACATTGATAGTCCCACTACACTGGACGATGAAGAATCAATTGACCTTATAAAGACCATTGGTTCCCACAGGATACTGTTTGGTTCAGATTATCCCTGGGTAAATCCTGGAAAAGATATAATGAAAATAAAAAGCCTTGAAATTAGTATGGATGATAAAAAGAAAATTTTAGGGGAAAATGCAGCTAGACTTTTTGATTTAAAGTAGGTGTTAATATGGGTGGATGGAAATCATATTTAAATTCAGATCCCACTGAATGGCTCTTGGATGAAAATAATCCTTCAGTTAGATACTTTACCTTAAGAGACATTTTAAATAGGTCAGAAAATGATTTGGAAGTTAAAGATGCTCAAGAAAAAATAATGGAAATCGGTGTTGTTCCTAAAATACTGGATAAACAGGAAATTGGAGGATATTGGGGCCTTCCTGAAAATTTTTACAGTCGTGCTAAATACAAAGGAACCTCATGGCAGTTAATAACATTGGCTGAGCTGGGAGCTGATGGAAAAGATGAAAGAATAAGAAAAACTTGTGAATTTATCCTTAAAAATGCTCAAGATCCAATTAGTGGCGCATTTTCATATATAAGTAATAAAAACGGAGAAGGGGACTATGAACGAGTTCTAACATGCCTTACAGCAAATATGGCTTGGTCTCTTATTAAATTTGGGTATTTAGAGGATGAAAGAATTCAAAAAGCAATAGAATGGCTAATAAAATACCAGAGATTTGATGATGAACCAGGTAAAGCACCAAATGAATGGCCCTATAAAAGATGGAAAAGATGTTATGGTGAACGTACATGTCACAGCATAATTGTAAAATCTCTTAAAGTCTTTTCTGAAATACCTAAAAATAAAAGAACACCAGAAATGGTGGATTATATTGGTAAAGGGGCGGAACACATGCTTAATCATCATATCTACAAAAGAAGTCAACCTCCGACTTTAGGTAGTTTTAAATGGCTAGAATTTGGTTTTCCATTGATGTGGAGCATAGATGCTCTGGAAGTTTTGGGATTACTCACTAAACTGGGTTATAAAGATGAAAGAATGAAGGATGCCTTTGATATTATGATATCCAAACAGAATGATGACGGTAAATGGTTATTGGAAAATACTTTTAATGGGCGTGTTCAAGTGGGGATTGAAAGAAAGGGAAAACCCAGTAAATGGATTACTTTAAATGCATTGCGCGTTTTAAAAGGATATCATGGTTAAATACATTTTAATATGATTATTCATGGATTATTATAGTTTTAAATTATCAAAGATGGGTTATCATGAAATTTGAAGAAATAATAAAAGAATTAGAATCTCTTTCCAATCCTGAAGATGTAGAAGGAATGGCCAGATTTGGCATAAATCCTGAAAATGTTTATGGGGTAATACCTGAGTTAAGGTGCATGGCTCGAAAAATCGGTAAGAATCACGTTCTTGCAGAAGAACTGTGGGATTTTGGCTACCATGATTGACGACCCCACAGAAGTCACAGAAGAACAAATTGAAAACTGGGTACTAGATTTTGATACTTGGGACATATGTGACCAATGTTGTATGAATCTGTTTGATAAAACACCTTTTGCTTATAAAAAGGTTTTTGAGTGGAGCAAAAGAGAAGAAGAATTTGTAAAAAGAGCAGCATTTACCATGATGGCTGTTTTAGCAGTGCATGATAAAAAGGCCACGAATGAGAAATTTGAGCAATTTTTCTCGGTTATTATTAGAGAATCAAATGATAATCGGAATTTCGTTAAAAAAGCAGTTAATTGGGCATTAAGGGGAATTGGAAAAAGGAATATAGCTCTAAATAAGATGGCCATTGAAATTGCATTGGAAATAAAAGAATTAAATTCTAAAAGCGCAAAGTGGATATCTTCCAATGCTTTAAGGGAATTAGAAAGCGAAAAAATTCAAAATAGATTAATTAATAATAGTTAGGGTGTTAAAGCCAGACTTTTAAAGGGTAAATCATGATTAATATTTTATTGATGGATGAACCATTTTTACGGGATCAACTACTTTTTCAAATTCTTCTTTTGAAATGTAATTTAATTTTAAAGCGGCTTCTTTTAGGGTTAAATCATTTTCCAATGCATAATGGGCCACATAGGATGCTTTATCATATCCAATTACTGGACTTAACGCAGTTACTAACATTAAAGATCTTTCTAAGAAGTACTTAATCTGTTCTTCATTTGCCTTCAGGCCTTCTACTAAAAATTTCCTGAAATTATGGCATCCATCCCCCATTATTCTAATAGATTGCATTATATTGTAGATGAGGAGTGGTTTGTAAACATTCATCTCCAAATATCCTCCGGCCCCGCCCAGAGTCACGGCCAGATCATTGGCTATAACCTGAACAGAAATCATGGCCAAGGCCTCGCACTGTGTTGGATTAATTTTTCCAGGCATTATTGATGACCCTGGCTCGTTGGATGGAATATCTAACTCATGAAAACCACAGCGAGGACCACAACTTAGCATTCTAATATCATTGGAAATTTTGTACAGTGAAGCTGCCAAAGTTTTAAGGCATCCGCTGACTGCAATCAGGCCGTCATGTGATCCATGTACAGTGAATTTGTTAGGTGCGGTTACAAAGGGCAAACCAGTTAATTTAGCAATTTCTTGAGCAGATTGTTCACCAAATTCCGGAGAAGCATTAATACCAGTACCTATTGCAGTACCTCCTAATGCCAATTTATAAATATCACTTAATGAATCATCTAAACGCTTTAAATTATCATCTAACATGCCTACATAGCCTGAAAATTCCTGGCCTAATGTCATGGGAGTAGCATCCTGCATATGGGTCCGGCCAATTTTAATAATGTCTTTCCATTCTCCTGATTTCTTACCTAAAGCATCTCTTAATTGTATTATTGAAGGAATAAGTCTCTCTTTTATACCCTTAGCAGTTGATATGTTCATGGCTGTAGGGAATGTGTCATTTGAGGATTGGGACATGTTTACATGGTCATTAGGATGAACTGGTATTTTACTTCCTAAAGGTTTTCCAGTTAGCTGAGAGCATCGATTGGAGATTACTTCATTAATATTCATATTGAAATGAGTTCCACTTCCCGTCATCCACACATGGAGTGGAAACTGATTTTGATGTTCTCCATTTAATAATTCATCACAGACTTGAATTATCAAATCTTTTTGCTCATTATTAAGTTTTTTTTCATTGTAATTTACAACTGCTGCTGCTTTTTTTAAAATTACATATGATTCTATCATTTCACGAGGAATTAGGTCTTCTCCTATGTTGAAATATTTTAAAGAACGCTGTGTTTGAGCACCCCACAGCTTATTTTTCGGGATATGAACTTCTCCTAAACTATCCGTTTCTTTACGGTGCTTATTTTCCACTTTACCACCCTCAAACCAGAAATTTATAGAATCCATTTAAAAATAACTTTTATACTACTTTTCCACGGAATTAAAATAATAAAATTAATGAATTATTAAATCAATTAGTTTAATATCTGTACTAGGAATGTATTAAGATTTATTTAATAATTTTACAAGCAATTACTAAGATAATGAATTTTAGTGAATATGCTCACATTAAAGATTGGAAGTAATGATGCTTATCTGCTTTTCATGTTGATATTAATAATTTAAATCAATAAAAACTAGCATATATGTATGTGTTTAAATTAATATAAGGTTATACTAATTTTTTTATTCATTAATTAGTTAATAAATGTTTTAAATTTATTTAATTAGTTTAATTATAGAATTATAATTAAATATGCTTTAAATATTATTAATAATCTCATTTATAGACTTTAAATTATTATTGAGTTTTAAATAAACTAATATTTGATTTTAAATGAATAATATTGATTTTATCCTCAATTTGGAAATTTATTTTTTCACTGGAAATGTATGTATTGAACTTTTGGTGAAAATTATCACATTAACCTGACAAAGATGTTATACATTTGTGATTATAAGAGATGAACTAGGGTACCATGAGCTTTGTTGGAGGATTTAGGAATCCAAATTAACCATATCCCCCCAATTTTTGGCAATGTTTGGTGAACGGCCTCCTTCAAGCGAACCCAACTTTATTTTTTGTTTGATTTTAAATCTAATTTATTTAATACTCTTAAAAATTTTAAATATTAAATTTATTGTTGTTTTGTTAATCCGGAATGTATTGATATTCTATTGATATTTATGATTCTGCTTTTTTTATACCAATAATTGATTGAACATTAACTAACTTCCAAACATAAGAACACTCTTTTTGAACGAGACAAGCTAATGGATCCTCAGGAGAATGGCCTAAAGCAGCTAAAATATTTCTAGATAAACCCTGTGATTCAATAAGATTGGCAAAAAGCTGTCTTACTTCTTTTCGTTTTTCAGGTGATTGTTCTTCTATAATCTGACCTTGCAAGGTTACAAACTGGTAATTGGATAAGTCATCATTATATTCTTCTATTTCCACAGCTACCCTAGGATTTTTCTCCAATCTCTTGATTTTTTTCCCATATTTTGTAGATAAGAAATAAAGATGATTATCTTGAAAAACATATAGAAATGGGGCGATATATGGATATTCTCCAGTGAAGGCAATTCTACTAATGAAATTATTTTTGATAATAGAATCGTACTCATTTTTTTTTATTAGGGGCACTTTGTATAAACTCAAAACATCACCTTTTAATTTTTTTTAATTTTTTAATGAATTCAATAATTATTTATATAATTCATAATATATAGGGGGTTTTAATGATTATTTTATTTAACCACCGGATATTCGGCATTTAACCAGGCCCCCATACTACCTAAAACACTTTTAACGGATTTATATCCATTTTTTTGTAATATGCTAGCAGCAATAGTTGATTTATAACCAGAATCACAGTATATTATAACTTCTTGGTCTTTTGGAATTTCATTTAGTTTTAAAGGCACTTCTCCTACCCATATATTGTGGGAATTTTTAATATATTTCTTTTTATGATCATTTAATTTTCTTACATCCAGTAAAAACATATCTTGTCCATTATCTTGAGCTTCTTTTAACTGGTGAACGGACCATATATCTAAATTTTCAACTTTCATAGCAGCCATATACCATGATAGAAAACCATCTGATAAATGACCATAAATATTATCGTAACCTAATCTAATCAGATAACGTTTAATTTCATCCATTTTTTGCTCATTATCATCAATGATAATTATGGGATCTTCGTAATTCAAGAACCATCCTGCATAAGCTCCCAGACCTTCTCTCCAAATATTAATGCTGCCTGGAATGTGACCTCCACCAAAGCTGGTTGGCTTTCTAACATCAACTATTTGAGCACCTTCAGATGCCTCAGACTTAACTTCGTGTGCATTCAATGGGGTTAGATAGGGGATACTCCCCAATATTTTGGGCCCATTCTGATTGCTAATTTCCATTTGCCTAAAGTAAGGTGGAGTATAAAGTTTTTCTTCAACTTTTCTCTGAATAAATTCTTCTTCACTTAGCTGCAACAGGGGATTTGTCTTTTTTTCATAACCTATGGTGGTTATGTCTTGTTCCCGAATATCTGCTCCACAAACTGAACCGGCTCCATGGGATGGGTAAATTATGGTCTGATCTCCCAGGGGCAGTATTTTTTGCTGTATGCTGTTGTATAATAATTGGGCCATATGCGGAGTTTCTGACTTTCCAAAAAAATCAACCCGACCTACTGCACCGGCAAAAAGCGCATCTCCCACAAAAACCATCTGCGAATTATCAGAAATACTTTTATCTTTAATTACAAGCGATATACTTTCTTTAGTATGGCCTGGTGTTTCTAAAACTTCTAGTTCTAGAGAACCTAAGCTAAATTTGTCTTTATCGAATACAGGGTTTCCATAAGCAAAATCAACTTGTGAACCATGAAGTATTTTGGCCCCAGTAAGTTCTGCCAGCTCCAAAGAACCAATGATGTAATCTTCATTACGATGTGTTTCAAAAACGTATTCTATTTTGAAATTATTGGCCTCTGCCAGATCAATATAAATATCTACATCTCTTCGAGGATCTATTACGCTGGCTTTGCCATGGTCACCTAAAAAATAAGAATTATGGGCAATGCCTGCTGATTTAATCATTTCAAATATCATTTACCCCACCACCGGATTATAATTTAATCGATTATCACTGATTATATTATAGAGTTAAAAGTAATATAATTTTATTAAAATTCTTTTTGAATTAAATTGGATAATGGGGAAATTATTTGAAAATATGCATTTCAAATATTTTATTAATTACTTTATCAATATTTAAGGTAGAAGCTAAATTAATTGAATAGATTTAATCATTATTTGTGGGTTTAAATTAAGTTTTAGCTTAGAATAGTGCTTTTTAAATCATTATTTTGGGTTTAAATTAAGTTTTAGCTTAGAATAGTGTTTTTTAAATCCATTAAATAATCTATATTGATTGATATCATTTTAATATAAATCGGGGTAATAAAATGGGCTATGCAATTGAAACTAATAAAATCAGTAAAAAATATGATAGTTTCACGGCCGTAGATTCTATTGATCTTAAAGTACCTAGAAATAGCATATATGGTGTTTTAGGACCTAATGGGGCGGGCAAGACTACATTAATTTCTATGCTGTGTACTATACTGCGTCCTACTGGTGGTTCGGCAATGGTAAATGGTTATGATATTGAAAAACAGGCCAAGCAAGTTAGAGCATCCATTGGAATTGTATTTCAATCAAGAGCACTGGATGATATTTTAACAGGTAGGGAACATCTGGAAATGCATGCTGCATTATATGGGGTTCCTAAAGACATTCGACAGGAAAGGTTGGATGAAGTCCTGGATTTAATAGCACTGGGTAAAAAAGCAGATGAATATGTGAAAACATATTCTGGAGGAATGAAAAGACGGCTTGAAATTGGCAGGGGCTTAATTCATCACCCTAAAGTTCTTTTTTTAGATGAACCAACCCTAGGCCTTGACCCTCAAACCAGGGAAAGTATATGGGATTATATTTATGATTTAAACCAGAATCATGATATTACAGTCCTCTTAACCACACACTACATGGAAGAGGCAGATAAACTCTGTGATGAGGTGGCTATTATTAATCAGGGTCATATAATCACTTCTGAATCTCCGAAAAATCTAAAAAGGGATCTAAAAGCAGATACTCTTACTATTACTGTAGATTCTCCAGAGGAGTTTGTAGAAAAAGTTAAAACCCTAGGATTCATAAAAGAGGCATTTTCAGTGGATGGTGAGGTCAAATTAATGGTTGAAATGGGAGAAAACCTAATTCCTGCAGTTGTTGGATTTGCCAGCGAACAAGGATTCCCTATTCGGTCTATTGAGCTGGAACATCCCAATTTAGAAGATGTTTTTATTAAATTTACAGGTTCTAAGATTAGTAGTGAGGGGAAATAATGCTATTGGTCCGTTTTAAATTTTATAAATCTAATTTGATGTTTGTAGATTCTCAAATATATTTGGGGGCCTAGTAATGGCAGAAATTGAAGGAATATATACTATATGGCTCAGAGAAACCAAGAGATTTTTCAGATACCGCTCCCGAATTGTGACTTCTGTGGTAACTCCGCTTTTATGGCTAATAATATTTGGAACTGGTTTGGGATCAGCAGTAAGATTTGGTGGGAACATACCTGGTGGGTATCAGGCATTTATTTATCCAGGAATAATTGGCCAAACCATTCTTTTCACATCTATCTTTTCTGGCCTTTCGGTTATTATGGATCGCCAATACGGGTTTTTAAAGGAAATATTGGTTGCTCCCATTTCAAGACCCTCTATTGTATTGGGGAAAGCATTGGGAATCAGCACTGCATCAGTAATTCAAGCGTCTATTTTATTGATTCTTTCTTTCATTGTAGGGGTCGCTATGGATCCTCTGACATTCGTTCTTTGTATTATAATAGCTTTGATAATGTCAGTGGGACTTGGGGGTATGGGCCTGGTTATTGCCGCTTTTACAGATAGTATGGAGGGATTTAACCTTATAATGAGTTTCATTGTTTTACCTATGTTCCTTTTGAGTGGAGCACTGTTTCCCATCACGGGACTGCCCACATGGCTCCAGGCAGCAGTTTATATAAATCCCTTGACTTATGGTGTGGATGCACTGAGAGCCGCTACTTTAGGTGAATCAGCACTTCCTTTAGAAATAAGCATTATTGTAATCACTTTCTTTGCTATATTAATGATTTTAATATCTGCATTAATATTTAGCAAGAAAGAACAAAGCTTGATGTGAGTTTTGTTCTATTTTTTGTTTTTTTAAATAATTAATATGATCAATTATAATAAATAATGATTTAAATAGGCATAATTTATATTTAATTTAAAATTCATTTTTGGAGAATTATACATGAAAAAAGGTCAGGAAACTAGAAATCTTAAAAAAAGAAGCAAAGTAACTTTAAAATATCAAATAATTGCTTATGGAGTAATTATAATTGCTTTAACAGCTTATTTCTATATTTTGTATTTGCTAAATATTTCATCATCAATATGGACATTTTTAGGGGCCATAGTGATCGCAGTTATTGTTTTACCGTTAGTACAAGGATTAATTTATCCTAAGTAAATAATCAAAGTCAATAAGCTTAAAATAAGATTTTTTTTAACATATGTCCAAAATTTATTTTAAGAATTATGAATAGAACTAATCTCAAGAAAACAAATAAAAAATATTAATATAGTTCACTTAATTTTTATCATACTAAACTTTTTAAGGTATTACTGCCCAAATTTTGGTAGGATAACATTTCTAATATTATTGGATATTATTTAATTTAAGGTGAGATCATGGTTAGTGTTACCAAAAAATTTCAAGTGACAATTCCAAAAGATGTAAGAGAAGATTTGAATATTCAATCTGGAGATAAGGTAGTCTTTGTAAAAAATAATAATTGTGAATGGGTAATCATGACAGTTAAGTCCTTGGCTGAAATGATGGTTTGTGATGAAAACTCAAAAAATACAGATTCAGGATCAAGGCAGAGTTTCACAACTCAACTTGTAAAATAATTTGAGGCAATAATATGAAATTAGTTTTAGACACAGATGTGCTGTATAATAAGCAGTTCTTCAACTGGTTATTAAATTCTGATGAAGAAAAGTATTTATCGGCTGTAGTTTATATGGAATACCTTTATAATCAGACTAATATGGGAAATACTCCCTCAATGGTTGATACTATTTTAAATGAGATGAATGTAGTAGTGGTTCCTATTGGAACTGAAGAAGCAAAGATGGTTATTGAAAAATCTTCTAAAGATTTCGTTAAAAATGCAAGGGATTATGTTGTGGGAAGTACTGCTATTTTATTGGATGCCCATTTAGTAACTGATAATTTGGAAAATTTTAAATGGCTGGAAAATGTTTGCACTCCTGCTCAAATTTTAGAGAAATAGAATTCTAAAATTGCTTTTAACTTTTTATTCTTAAAATTTTTTTATTAAAATTATAATCTATAATTTTTCAATATTTCTTTAAGATTTTTAAAAATAAAAAAAAAATCATGAAAGATTCACATTAATAAAAATTTTAATGAATTATAATTATTCAAAAATAAAATCTTAAAACCTTTGATATTTTTACCATTACATGGATACCACATACTTTAAAAAATTCTATTTGAAAGGTAGTTTAAAAATTATTACATGGAACATCTAAGAAAACCACTACTTATCTACAACACTAATCATATCTACTACTAATAGTCAGAATTTTTTCAGTATTTAATTTCACATTTTATTGCAGCGTAATTATTCCAATTTTTATTAGTAATTAGAGTTTTTTTTCTCAATGCCCATCTTTTTCATTTGTGAAAATGATAAATTAATTTTTGAATTTAAAATTATTCGTATTGTGAAAAACTGTTGCTAAAGATTATGGGTTTAATGATTTAAAATTGATTTTTTATGAATTATTATGTTAGTAAATTCAAGGTGGAAATATAATTGAGGAAATTTATAAAATATTATATCTCACCTATTAAAAGTGGAATATTACCTACTAAATAGGCTAATAACGCGAAAAATATCAGATAAGCAATGCCTGATATAAAATGGGCTTTGAATGTGTTGTCATCATCATCATCCCGGCCCCAGTTGGAAACCACATATTGAAATTCGTCTGCAGAATAGAACTTCAGGTGATTTTCGGTGGCGATAATTGAGTGTAATATTTTTACAAAACCTAAAACTGACAAAGCGGCAAATGCTGCGGCCATAATGGGAAATGGGCCACTGTAAGGTGTAATAACGAATGCATATAGTATTAAAAGCCATATAACTGGAAAAATATCTATTAAAAAGAATCCTACGATGAATCTACGTATAAAACGATTTCTTCTCTTTTTATCATTTGAAAAAAATAGTTGAACATCGAATGTTCGGTATTTACGTATTAAATTCATTACAATCATTAAATAAATCCCGAAAAACAGGATTAATGCGTCTTTACCATTTAGTAAACTACCCATTGAACTACTTAAAACCATTATTTTTCACCATTAAAATATTTAAAAAACTTGTAATTATATTATATTTTATCCTTATCAATGAATATTTATTTATTATACTGTTCATTTCACAATTTCAAAAAAATTTGAAATATATTTATACACTCTTATGATATATTTAATTCTTTAATGATATTAAAGTTCTTTAAGAAATTCAATTAAGCTAAACAAAAAAAATTAAATAATTAAATTTAAGAATAGGATCATTTGGGCAGCAGTAAGTATAAAACCGAACAAAAATCCGACCAAAACTTGGGAAACAGTATGGCGATTTAAATATACTCGACTCCACATTACCAAAGGTCCTAATAATCCCAATATGGCGCCAGCCAAACCAAATGCAAAAATTAAACCCGTTGTAGGTCCTGAAATTCCCATGGAATGTATGCTTATCTTCCAGTATCGGGATATGACCATTACTATCATGGTATTGGAAAAATAGCAGAACATTAGTGCGGTACTAATGGGTGGAGCTTGCATCATGAAAAGGGCGATTGTGCCTAAAAAATAGGAAATAATAGCAATTATTAATGGTATTTTCCGATCTTCCTTTTTCAAAAGGTCGCGATGAATATTCTTTCTCTTTAAAAAAACTATTATTACTACGGCGGGCAGTATGCTGGCGAAAAAAACGCTTATGATATCTATTTTAATAAAATCATTGAAATTTAAGTAGTAAAAATTTATAATTGAAAAAACAATCAAGGCCAAAATAGGAGCATTACTAACATCTGAAATTAACTGGGCCTGTTTTTCATATTTTTTATTTTCTTTTAGATCGTTCATAAGTCTCCTCTATTAGAAATACTGGCCAAAATAATTAAAAACAAAATTAAAAACTATTCTATCATTAAAATTCAAAAATAAAAAACTGGGGTTTAGGCCCCTGTTTTGAATTTAAATGTGTATTTTACAGCTAACTTGTGTCCTGCATAGTCTTTAATGGCAGAGGACGGGATGTATACTGTGTAATAACTGTACTTGGTTCTTTTGTAGGTTTGTTTTATGTACAATGTATTTCCGGAAATCCATTTTTTAATGGATACATTTTGTCCACGGCTGTTTTTTACTACAACTTTTGACCAGTTAATACTGGACTTAATGTTTTCACTAAACTTGATGTAGATGGTACTGGTTCTAGAAACACCTTTAGCCGCATTTTTAGGATAAGTTGAAACTACTACTGGTGGTGTAACATCAATCACAGTTCCTGAAACTGTGGCAGTACTGGTTCCTCCGTGGCCGTCATTTATAGTGTATTTGAAACTTTCTGAACCGAAGTATCCTGCATTTGGGGTGTAAGTAATTATATTTCCATTTATTGATACTTTTCCATGTAGGGGTTTGCTGAAAATGGAAACAGTTAGATTATCGCCATCAGGATCCATATCATTTTTAGTGACATCTATCGCAGTGGAAACAGTGTTTAGAGTATTAAATACATCATTTACTGCAATTGGTGGATTATTAACAGTTATAGTTACTGTAGCAGTGCTGGCCTCCCCGTGGCCGTCATTTATGGTGTAGGTAAAACTGTCAGAACCTATAAATCCAGTATTTGGGGTGTAAGTTATGGTTTTATCTGGATTTACATTTATTGTTCCATGTAATGGGTTGCTGGTACCAGTTATGGATAAATTATCGTTATCCATATCACTATCATTTAATAGAACTGGAATGACAACGGAAGTGTTTCCAGGAGTCATTTTTGCATCATTTGCAGCAACTGGAGCATCATTTACTGGAGTAACGGTTATATTAACTACTGCAGTACTGAAACCATTTTTTCCATCGGTAATGGTGTATGAAAAACTATCTAATCCATTGTAATTAGAATATGGTTTGTATAATATGGTTTTATCTGGATTTACAGTCACGGTTCCATGTAATGGTCCAATAATCTTATATATGGTCAAATTATCTCCATTTTGATCAGTATCATTGTTTAATACTGGAATAGTAACATTGGTATCCTCAGCGAGAGTTACAGTATCATTAATTGCAATAGGCTCGTTATTTACCTTAGTGAAGTATATTTGTTCTCCAATGATATTCTTTCCTTTAATAAGATCGCTGGCACTGGATTGATAAACTATAGTTGTTCCGTCATAGCTAATAACTGGATTGAAACTTCCAGCATTTCCACCTTTACCTCCACTTCCAGGACTCATGAGGCCCATTTCATCATTAAGAACATCATAAACGAATATATTTTCTTTTCCATTGGTTATTAGGCCGGGTATTAGGTCTGTGGCCGTGGAGTAGAAGGTTATTATGGTTCCGTCTGCATTTATACTGGGACGTGAACTGTATCCATTTCCTCCATTTCCAGAGGCTCCTTTGGTTATGAGGATTAATCCAGTATAATCATTATAGATGAAAATATTTTCATTAGTGTTGGTTAAAGTCCCGTAGATCATATCTGTGGCAAATGAAGCAAAAACAATGGTGCTCCCATCGGCACTGATGTGGGGATAGTTACTGACACTGTTTCCTCCATTTCCAATGGCCCCATAACTTATTAAATAGTTTATTTCTTCATCCAAGTCATAGAGGTTAATATTTCCATAAGTTACGCTTGTATTGTCTTTTAATTTGCCATGTTCGGAAAAATATGCTATTAATCTACCATTAGCACTGATACTAGGGTATCTATTATTTCCTGCTCCGCTAAAGTCAGCTTCATTACTGATTAATGTGTTATTTCTTTCCCCAGAACTATCTATATAAGTAACAAAAATTTCGTAAGTATTTGTTGCTTTACTCATATTTTTGTAAATATTGTTGGCTTGGGATTCATAGGCTATAACCGTTCCATCGTAATTAATGGATGGATGGCCACAATCCCCATTTACCCCAGCCCCACCTGGCCCTTCGGTAATAAGTTCAGTAATTTCGGAATTTATATTGTAAGTGTAGATGTTGGCGGTGTTATTTATTACGCGTCCCGGTAACAGATCACTGGCACAGGAAGCAAAGGCAATAATAGTTCCATCACCACTTATGGTAGGGCTGTAACTGTCTCGGTTTCCACCATTACCTTTCAGGCCTTTACTAATTAAAATGGTTTTCCCTGAGCTTTTATTATACAGGAATATGTTTTCGTTGTAGGTTGTGGTTTTATTTGGTATGAGATTGGTGGATGTTGATGAATATACAATTAAATTCCCATCAGCACTTGTACTGGGAACTGTACTTTCATGATTTCCTCCACTTGAAATACTGCTATTGGATACTAAAGTAGTATTATATGCATTTGTTGCACTAACTGTTCCAATCAACATGGTTATTGTAAAAATAAGCAGTATTAGTATAGTTAATTTTTTAATCAATATATTTCCCCTCCTATTTTTTATATTAGATATTATTAATTTATTTTTGTGCAAAACAAAAAAAATATATTATTATAATTTATATTGTTTCTATATTTATTATGTATTTATATTAAAATCATATAGAAACTTTTTTAAGTAGAATATTTTGATTAAAATCAAATATTTAAAACGTATAAAATTAGAATTTATTGAATTAAATTAAATTTGAACTATTAATTCTGGTTATTAATTAATTTTAAAAAACGGGTTTGTTTGATATTGGTGAAATAGGGGCATAAACTGATTTTTTCACGATTTTTGATTTTTCACTGCGTAATTTCTTGTATGCTTTATCACCAACCATTTTAAACAAGTGAAAATATATTTTACAATTTTTATCATAAAAAATCAGCATCATAAAATAAATATTTATGTTATAACAATAAATTAAATTGTGAATTTTCAAATTGTCCACTTTCTTTATCATCATATAATATTCAAATATTTACAATGATAAAACCGGACAAGAAACTCTAAAAATTGTAAAAGGAGGTGAAAAATAGTTGATCAAAAAAGAACACAAATTAAAACAAATAACACTTGTCATGGCTTTGATTGCACTGATATTTATATCAATTAGTCCGGTTATGGCTGATTCGCCCGATACCCTGGCTGACAGTCAGTACCCTAAAGCCATGAATGACAACCAGAACACTGGACAGTCCCAGTATGTTGGACCTCAAAACAACAGCACAAAATGGAACTATACTACTGGAGATAACGACAGTCAAATAAATCAGGCACCATCTATAGGTCCCGATGGCACCATATACTTGCCAACTCGATTCAATAATGGTACAAATTATCTAGCTAATTTATATGCATTGAATCCAGATGGAACCAAAAAATGGAATTATACCATTTTAGATGGAATCCTGAATGAGAACTGTTACAATTACTTTGTAGGATCTCCAGCCATTACAGCTGATGGCACCATCTATATTACCGGTGAATTCCATGATAATACCCGAACTTACGGTATGGTATATGCCTTCAATCCTGATGGAACTGTAAAATGGAAATACATCCTCAACGAAGGAGCAGCAGTCTACATGAGCGGATCTCCAGCAGTTTGGACTGATGGAACTATCTACTTCAGCAGCAGCTATTACGAAGGAGGATGGAACGCTAAATTAAACGCGTTAAATCCTGACGGCACTAAAAAATGGGAATATGGTGTTTCCGAAGGACAGTATGGTGATAATGTACCATCTCCCGCTATAGCTCCCGATGGAACTATCTACTTTGTATATCACGTTTGGTCTTATAGTGACAGAACAGTTAACCTATGCGCATTCAATCAGAATGGGAATATAATATGGGTTTACCAATTTAATGGAGGAGTAAGATCACATCCAACAGTCGCCAGTGATGGAACTATCTATTTAGCAAGTGACGACAGCAAATTATACGCAATAAATCCTAATGGAACATTTAAATGGTTATATGCCGCTGAAAAAGGAGATTACTCTTATTTTGCAACAGCCCCTTCAGTATCTAAAGATGGTACTATATATGTCGGAGGTTCTTTCCAAGATAATAATAAGTATTCTGGCATTTTGTATGCAATTAATCAGGATGGAACCCTTAAATGGAGTTTCACCACTGTTCGTGCAGTTGGTATAGATCCAGTAATAGGTGCCGATGGAACCATTTACTTTGGTGATGGTAGTGCCTGTACTACATTCTATGCTTTAAACCCGGATGGAACCATTAAATGGTCATTAGCAGTTAATCCAAGTACTTCCGCAGCCTTATCTAGTGATGGTACCCTATACTTCGGGGTGAACATTGATGGAATCTTTTATCTCTACGCTGTTCAGGGACCAGGAGTTAATCCTGGAAACAATACCAACAACACCAACAATACCTCTGTTAACGCATCAACCACTACATCATATGACACCGTGGGAATGCAAAACACTGGAATGCCATTAACTGGAGTAATACTGGCAATTTTAATGGTTGTAAGTGGATTTATAGGTGTTAGTAAAAAGTAATAATGGGATTTTACATCCCACTCCCAATTTTTTTTTAAATCCCTAAATTATGTAATAAACAGTTCAAAATACCTTAGAACTGCTTGGAAAACTTTAATTTTTAATACAATCAATATATTTCCCTTAAAAAAAGTAAAATGAAAATTATTTTCCATGATAAGCTTGGTCATTAGAGGACAATAGGTGGTAAGAAAGTATATGGAACTTTTAAAAAATCACTCGGATGAGCACGATGATTTTGAAGTAAAGTTTCAATCCTTGTTTTATTGGAAAAGCTTCTGCAACTAATAAATTATATATGATTTATAAATATCTTACTCATAACAGAATATACGTATATTAGTTATTAGACAATTCCCTGAGCCATCATTGCCTTTGCAACTTTAATAAATCCTGCAATATTAGCTCCAACTACATAGTTGCCTTCAAATCCATATTCTTTAGCCATTTTATCAATATTTCTATATATTTCAATCATGTTTCTTTTTAATCTGGAATCAACCTCTTCAAATGACCAGTGCATATTTGAGCTTCTTTGGGCCATTTCTAGTACACTGGTTGTAACTCCTCCAGCATTAGCTGCTTTCCCTGGTAAGAACATTAATCCAGATTTTAAGAATAATTTAGTAGCTTCGGGGGTTGATGGCTTATTTGCTCCTTCTGCAACATATTTAACTCTATTATTAATAAGTTTTATTGCTGAATCTTCATCTAACTCATTTTGAGTAGCACAGGGAAGAGCTATATCGCATTTTATATTCCAAAGACCTTCACTTCCTTCTTTATAGACGGTATCAGGAAAATCATTTAAGTATTCATAGATACATTTTCTTCTTTCTTCTTTGATATGTTTTACAAATGGAATAGATATTCCATTTTCATTATAAATGTAACCTTTTGAGTCAGACATAGCAATGAGTGTTGCTCCAAGTTGTATAGCCTTTTCAGCTGCATATATGGCCACATTTCCTGAACCAGAAACTATTATCTTTTTACCTTCCAAAGTTTCTCCCCTTGCTTTTAAAGCTTCTTCCAATATATAAATAAGGCCATAACCTGTGGCTTCTGTTCTTACAAGAGATCCACCATATTCTATTCCACTTCCGGTTAATACGCAGTTATGTCTGTTTGTAATTCTATTATACTGCCCAAATAGGTATCCCACTTCTCTTAAACCCACACCAATATCCCCCGCAGGGACATCAATTTCAGGCCCTATATAATTACTAAGTTCAACCATGAAACTCTGGCAGAATCTCATAACCTCAGCATCGGATCTGCCTTTTGGATTGAAATCACTTCCACCCTTTGCACCGCCAATTGACATGCCGGTAAGACTGTTTTTTAAAATCTGTTCTAATCCTAATAATTTAAGAACTGATAAATTAACCGTCTCATGAAAACGAAGCCCTCCCTTATATGGGCCAAGTGCACTGTTGAACTGAACACGAAAACCTCGATTCACCTGTACTTCACCATTATCATCAACCCATGGTACTCTGAACATAATCACTCTTTCAGGTTCTAAAAATCTTTCTAAAATCTTTGCTTCCTGAAATTCAGGATGCCTTTCAAACACTACATTAAGACATCTTAAAATCTCAGTTGCAGTCTGTATGAACTCTGGTTCATAAGGATTTTTCCTCTTCAGCTCTTCTAATACATCATCTACGTATGTCATATCATCATCTTCTTATTTTAAAAAACATTAATTAAATATTTATGTGGCATGAAATTCTCATATCTAATCAAAATCTTAATGAATCTAATCATACTTGTTGAAGATGTTGTTCTTCATAATTAGAAGTTAAGAATTACTAATATATATAGGCTGTCTATTTATAAAAAAACTGCTATAAAATTACTGCTCCTGGCCTTCCTGTAGAAAAATAATAAGAGTAGCCTATCCCAGGTCGCATTACTAAATACATCAAAGAATATGAAAAAAAGGGGAATATTATCTCAAATGTCAGAAAAAGATTAGACTAACTAATTATTCATTGGCAATTTGTTCGATTATGTCCATGAGCTCAGGATACTATTTAATTGTTTTAAAAAGTAATTTGATAGTTCAATTGCCTTTTCAATCGTTTTCTAGCTTTCTTTTATATTTTAAAAAATAAAGATTAATCTTCCTATCCCTCAATTTAATACCCTTTTCCTCTTCAGCATCTGCTTCCAAGATAAGTTCATCTGGTGTTTTACCAATTAATTCACAAAAGTTTTTAAAGCAATTAAGATAGGCTTTTAGACTTGATTTTTCTAGATCTTTTCTTAGTACTCATAAGTCAATACGATCTTGGGAGGCAACATCAAATTTCATACTAGAATCTCCTTTAAGTAATATTTATTATTGTATTACTAATATATTTTATAGCATTATATTTCGTGTTTTTCCTTGCCACATGTTCGTTAAATCTACATATGACGAACTTGATTATTTCTCTAATTTATTTCTCTTAAATATGAATAATTATTCTCTAATTTTTCTCGAGAATTATTAATATGATGTACAATTATGTGCATCGGATTGTGCTATTTGTCTGAAATTTATTTTTAATACAAATATATTGGCATTATATGGTTTTCTTATTAATTTATTTTTGAATTCGCTTAAATTTTATTAATATTGCTTTATTTTAAATTAAACATTTTTTAGATAATTTCTAAAATAATTATGAATTGTTCATTTAAAAAGTTAATATGTTAGAAATTATTGGCCAATATAGAAAAAAACATGATAAATAATTACTTATATTTCTTAAGTCCATATATTCTATGTTAATCGCAATATAAAGGAGGTGAAAAATTGAAAAAAAAATTGAAAAGGGGGGGAAAAGTGAAAAAAAATTTGATTATAATGAGTTTATTCATGGTAATCATGGTGCTTTTTATGGCTGGATCAGTATGTGCTCAGCCTGTAGAAGCAAATAAAACCGCCCAAGTAACCGGGGTTGATACAGCCACGGTTAACATAGAAGTGAATGGATCCAGTGATTCAACCCGACTTCCTGCTGATGTGGTTTTTGCCATAGACGCTTCTGGAAGTATGAGTACCAGTGACCCCACAGGTCTTAGAAAAACTGGAGCCATCAGTTTCATAAATCAAATGAACAACACCACTGATAAAGTGGGTGTGGTTAATTGGGCTAATATAATAAAACAACAGCAAGGTTTAACCAGTAACTTCACTCAGGCTATTAATGTAGTGAACCAGAACACTCCTGGAGGAACAACAAATGGTGCTCTGGCAATGCAAACATCCATTAATATACTCAGCTTATCATCACTACCAGCTAATCAAAGGAACATCATCTTACTAACAGATGGAGAATTTAATGCAGGTGGTAATGCTACACTCAATCCAGATCAAATGGCTATATTCTATGCTACTCAAGCAAAAAATCTTGGATACAATGTCTATACCATAGGTTTAGGACCGGATGTTAATCCTACTGTATTAACACAGATGGCATCTGTTATCAACGGCGTGCCGCAATATTATTTTGCCAACAATGCCTCAGTCATAGAAAGCATCTATAACCAGATATTCCAAAGCATAACCACTCAAGCTAAAAATATCACTGTCACAGATGTTGTACCCAACTACATGACCTATGTAGGAGCTACCATTGTCCCCACAACCAATGTTTTAAACCCAGATGGTACCAGAACCTTAACCTGGTTTATACCAAGTCTAGGACAAGGACAAAACTGGAACGTAAGTTACAATTTAATGTCAATGAAAAACGGATTCAACATTCCCACTAATTTAATAGCTAACATTACTTACACAGACCCACATAACAACACTGGAAACTTAACATTACCCATACCTCTAGTAGACTTCCCAGCAAATCTTAATGTGACCAAACATGGAACTCCTGAGCCAATTTGGTCTGGTAGTTTATTATCTTACCACATGACTATACAAAACGATGGTCCACATACTGCCTGGAACGTGAGCTTTTTGGACACCATACCTCCAGTTTTAACTAGTGGAGTACAATACTCTTTGGATAATGCTAACTGGAATCCATACACGTCCGAACAGAATGTACCTCTTGGAAACCTGTCTGTTGGTCAGACTGTTACTTTCTGGATTAGAGGTATTGTAGATATAAATGCCCCAGCCCCAGGTACTATCACCAACACGGTTAATGCATATCTTAATGGAACATTCAATAATAACGCTACAGCAAACAACAATTTAATCCCTGCTGCAGATTTGGCCATAATAAAAACAGCCAACCAGACATCAGGATTAATCTCTGGACAAAACGTAACATTCACCCTAACAGTTACAAACCTAGGACCCAACAACGCAACGAACGTAATGGCATACGACCCCATTCCCACAGGAATAGCATCATTTGGTGCTGCAACTCCTAGTCAGGGAACTTGGGATCCTATTACTGGAATATGGAACATAGGAACTCTGACAGTTGGTCAAATAGTGACTCTTGTATTTAATGTCACCATAAATAATACGTTCATAGGAAACATAACCAACATCGCCACCGTCAACGGAACTGAATTCGACCCCAACCCACAGAACAACCAGGATTTAGAAGTACTTTTCGTCGAAACCCCATATGTACCCACAGCAGATCTCACAATCAGTAAAACAGTTGACGAACCAACACCAAATTATGGAGATACAATCCATTTTACGGTGATTGTGTTCAATGCAGGGCCAGATGCTGCTCAGGATGTATTGGTCACAGATGTATGGCCAAGTGGGCTGATTTTCGTATCCTCAACACCAGTACCATCTTTAATAGTAGGGAACATATACACCTGGAATTTAGGAACTCTGGGACACGAACAATCTGCAACAATTAATATAACTGCAATAGTAAATGCCACCGGATTAATAACCAATTTCGTGAATGTAACATCAACCACCTTTGATCCGCACCCTGAAGATAACAACGCAACCGCTAACGTGACTGTGGAACCATCAGCTCATGTTGTATTAAACAAAACAGTTAACAATCTAATACCAGATTATTGGAGTTTAGTGACGTTCACCATCACCGCACTTAATACAGGTCCAAACGATGCCCAAGGTGTGCAAGTAACAGATATATTACCAGCTGGATTGACCTATGTTTCATCTATATTTACACCAGGAACAACATATGATTCAAATACTGGAATATGGAATATAGGAACATTATTAAACGGCACCTCAGCATTCCTGAACATAATAGCTAATGTGACTGGAGTAGGAACCATAACCAACTGGGCTAGTGTGACCAACCAGACAACCTTTGACCCATTACCATGGAGCGAAGACAACGAAACAATAAATGTACCTTCAGCATCTATCTTTACTCTTCATAAAGAGTGGAGAGCAAACCAAGACGGAACACCAATAAACACAGCACAATACCAGGATAATGTCTGGGTAGTCTTCAGTGCAACAAATCTAGGCCCTAGTTTTGCTACAATCACTCTAAGTGATGCTCTACCAGCAGGATTCGTACCAGATAGTTACTGGCAATATAAATGGGATTCAGGAAGCTGGATTAATGTCCCTAGCCAATGGATAGGGAGTTGGCTCGCATCTATTGATGTAGGCCAAACATTATGGGTAGCAATACCTGGACAGATAACCGTAGCCAATACTACACTAAACAACATAGTATACCAAACATCACAAACCAATTACAACCCACAATACCCACAAGGACCACCATACGGTAACGCAAGCGCACAAGTGGACATACCACTACATTCACACGTGGTAATAACAAAAACGGTGAATAATTCTACTCCAAACTATGGAAGTACAATTATATTCACAGTAATAGCACATAACAACGGACCAAATGATGCATCAGGTGTGCAGGTAGTAGATAACTTACCAACAGGACTAGTATTCGTTTCATACCTATCCTCACAAGGAATATACAACTCCACAACAGGAATATGGAACGTAGGAACATTATTAAATGGTACAAACGCAACTCTAAACCTAACCGCAATTGTAAATGCAACAGGGGAGATGATTAACTGGGCTAGCGAAGCCAATGCTACTATAAACGTACCAAAAGCAGCAGCATTGTATCTGGTAGTCAATACCACTACACAATGTATAAGAATTCCAAACAATGTGTTGATACAATTCAAACTGGGAAATAATGGACCCGATACTGCAGAAAATGTAGTAGTCACATGGGTGGTTCCAAAAGGAATGAAATTTGTCAGTGCAACCCCGGAATCAGGTTATGGAACTGCAACTTATGATGCAGCTACCAGAACGTTAACTTGGAATGTAGGGGATGTACCTATAAGTGATCCCTACTTGAATATTCTTCTGACCCTAATTGAACCAGGAAAATATTTGATTGATCCATCAGTGGCTTCAGATACATTTAATCCAACATCTACTAATATAACACCAGCAGATGTCTGTGCAATATCTACTAATGGAACTAATGGAACCAACGGTTCTAGTGGCAATAACGTCCCTATGCAAGATACAGGAGCTCCACTAGCTTTACTGGCAATTGCAATATTGTCTATAGTCGCAGGAATAATAATGCCCAAAGGAAAAAATTGATTTCGGGGTAAAACCCACTTTTTTTATTTTTTTGAATAATATGACAATATTGTTTATTAGAATATTTTAAATAGATTTTTTAATTGTGTTTTTCAATTAAATGATTAATATGCTTTTTTTTTAGACTTTTGATTTATTTAAGATCCATTTGGATAAATTTCTGAACTGGATCATTTGGAATACAAATCAATAAAAAAAACTTTAATAAAATCTTAAATGTTAGCAATACTCAGCTTATTTTGTATAAACTTATTTACTCAATTAGCATATAGTAGCATAACTATAATTAAATCAGTTAAGATTCTTTATAATATTCAATAATTAATGGGGATTATCTGAGTCTTTTTGGCCCTAATTAATTGTCCTCTTTATTATAATTGAAATAAGTAAGGTGAAGCCATGAAAAACTTATCCAGGGAAATTGTGGGAAGGATTGAAAAAATATCCCAACCAGTAAAAATAATGCACGTTTGCGGATCTCATGAACACACTATAATGCATCACGGAATCAGAACACTACTGCCTGAAGAAGTAGAAGTAGTGGCAGGGCCAGGTTGCCCAGTTTGCTGCGTACCTGCTCGTGAAATTGATGAATGTCTCCAACTAGCTGAGAAAGGAGTAACCATAACTACCTTTGGGGACATGCTCCGAGTACCAGGTTCTAGAAGCTCATTGGCTGAGGCCAAAGAGGATGGAGCTGATGTTAGAGTAGTTTATGGGGTGAATAATGCGGTGGAGATTGCTCAAAAAATGGACAATGAAGTAGTATTCATGTCCGCTGGATTTGAAACCACGGCTCCTACCACGGCTTCAGAATTACTGGCCGGACCGCCAGAGAACTTTTCCATACTTTCTTGTCACCGAATGATTCCACCAGCACTCCAATTTTTGATTGAATCTGGTGAAGTGAACTTAAATGCACTGATAGAGCCAGGTCATGTTGCTACTATCATAGGTACTAAACCGTACGAACCATTTTCTGAAAAATATGGAATACCTCAAGTGGTTGCTGGATTCAATCCATTGGACATTCTTATGGCGGTTTACATGATACTGAGACAGATTAAAGCCGGAAAAGCAGAAGTACAGAATGAATACAAGCGTGCGGTAAGGGAAGAAGGTAATTTAAAGGCCCAGAAAGCTTTGGACGATGTATTTTACATAACTAGTAGAGAATGGAGAGGATTTCCAGAAATTCCTGACTCAGTGATGGAAGTACGAGATGAGTTCTCCCAGTTCAATGCTCGCGAAAAATTTGACATAAAAGTTGAAAGAGTAAAAGAAGCACCTACTGGTTGCATATGTGGCCCGATTCTCAGGGGAGTCGCCCGACCAGAAGAATGTAAGTTATTTAAGGAAGAATGTACTCCAATGAATCCTATTGGGGCTTGTATGGTTTCTAAAGAAGGTACTTGTAATATTGCCCATCGTTACAGTTCTTTTAAATAATCTTTACATTTCAATAAATCTTAAAAATTAAACTTAAAACAATCTTTTTTATTTTTAACTTTTTTAATTCATCTAAAATAACCGGAGAAAAAAATGAACTCTATTAAAGCCATTGCCTTAGATATTGATGGAACAATAACTGATCACACTCGTAAGGTATGTATAAGTGCTATTGAGGCCATTAGAAAGGCAGAAAATGCTGGAATACCAGTTATCATAGTCACAGGTAATATTTTATGCTTTACTAGGGCAGTTTCTGTATTTTTGGGTACAAGTGGCGGCTTGGTAGCTGAAAATGGTGGTGTGATTCTTTCACAGGGTCGGATGAAGGTTCTAGGTGATATTAGAAAGGCAGAAAATGCTTATGATTACTTAAAAAATCAATCTGAAACCCGGGAAAAAGTGGAGAGAGTTCCTTTTTCTGAAATGAGAGTATCTGAAATAGCTCTTTTTAGAAATATATCTGAAAATATAATTAAAGATGTTTTAAATGGTCAGGATGTGGAAATATATGATACCAAGTTTGCCCTACATCTAACTGACCCTATGGTAAATAAAGGTTCTTCCCTGGAAATTGTGGCCAATGAAATGGGTATTAAAACCAAAAATATTTTGGCTGCCGGGGACAGTGAAAATGATATTGATTTCTTAAAGGTAGCCGGCCATAAAGTGGCGGTGGCCAATGCCGATATTGAATTAAAAGAAATTGCAGATTATGTAACTAAAAATCCCTATGGTGATGGTGTGACCGAGGCCATTGAGCGTTTTGTATTATCTGATTTGTCTTAATAAATTTATTAATTTATATTTTATTCTAAAACGAAATTTTATAGCTTATTTTAATAAATAGTGTTATTTAAATTATTACTTTTAAATTTATTATAACCAAAAATAAACTGTTTCAAATAAATAAATCATATTAATTAACATAATAAATTAAAGAAGTATATTAAAGAAATATAATAGTGAGTTTCATATTCACGTTTATATTAAAGAAGTATAATGAAAATTATTTATTCCAAGGGCATTTATAGTTCTAATAATCGTGGAACTATTGATTTTTGGATTTTTAGATTATAATTCAAATCAGGGAGTTTTAAGAGATGATGGAAAGTATAGCGGAGCAGGCCCTTAAAAAGGCCCAAAAATATGCGGATATAGTGGAAATATTCGTTGAAAATGAACAATCACTTCAATTAGACTTACAACTAGATCATATAGATTTTGCTAAAGAAGATTCAACAATGGGATTGGGAATAAGGGTCATTATTGACAGTAAAATGGGATTTTCATACACTTCTGATCTTGAAGAAATTGAAAGTGCGGTTAAACGTGCTGTTTCTAATTCAAAAGCTAATGAAAAGGATGAAAACTTTGTTCTAGCAGAGCAGGGGAATTATTCGAACATTAAAGGAACTTATGATTCAAAATTTAATTCTATGGAAGTGGAAGACGCTATAAATTTTGCTCAATCCATGTTGGATAGTGTAATGGAGGAAAAATGCGAACCGACCTCGGGCGGATTTTCCACCGGTCTTGCAAAATCCTTTATTTTAAATTCTAATGGTGTGGAATGCAAAAATATTTCCACGGGCTTTGGAGGCTACATTGCAGTTAATGCTGAAAAAGATGGGGAAAAATCAACAGCGTATGATTCGGTATCTTCCTGTTTTATGGATATTGATCCTGAAAAACTAGCTAAACAAGTATGTCAAATTGCTAAAGATTCTATAGGTGGAGAATCTGTAGAAACCAGGGACATGGATGTTGTACTGGATTATCATGCTGCTGCAGGCCTTTTAGGGACTTTCATCAGTGCTATAAATGCAGATAATGTTCAAAGAGGCAGATCTATATTAGCTGATAAAATTGGTGAAGAAGTATTTTCTTCAAATGTTAGTATATTTGATGATGGTACCTTGGAAAATGGCCTTTTATCATCTCGCTGTGATGGGGAAGGAACACCGTCAGAAAAAACGACTTTAGTTGAAAATGGTATTTTAAAAGGATTTATATACGATTTATATACGGCCCATAAAGGAAAAACTTCCAGTACTGGAAATGGTAGTCGTTCCTTTGCAGAAACTCCATCTGTGGGTCCAAGTAACCTGGTTTTAGAATTCACAAAACAAAGGGATTTATCTGAATTAAAAGATGCTATTTTAGTAACGGATGTTTTAGGGGCACACACAGCTAACCCTATCTCTGGAGATTTCTCAGTGGAAGCCAACAATGCTTTTATAATCAAAGATGGTGAAATAAAGGCCCCGGTTAAGAAAGCAATGCTATCTGGAAACATTTTCGACTCTTTAAAATCAGCAGAGAAAATTAAATCTCCCGTGAGGCAGTATGGTTCATTTGTAATTCCTAAAATTCTGGCTCATGATTTGAGGGTTGTTGGATAACTAAGGATTATATAATCCTTAAAATTAATTATTTTATTAAATTAGCTTATTAATTGTTTAAATAGTGGTGATAATATGGAATGTCAAAATTATGGCCTTACTCGGAGTGTGGAACGGGAAAATCTGAACTTAAACCCCCTTCAAAGGGGAGGAGTTCTTTCGGCAGCGGCTAGAGAGGCACTTTATGATTTTGGTGATGGATACAGTGTCTGTGATTACTGTGCTGGACGATTAGATGAAATTGCTAAACCCTCTATTGGAGGATTTTTAGAGGATCTGGCCAAATTTATCAATGTTGATGCAGTGAGAACCGTTCATGGGGCAAGAGAAGGTAAATTTGCGATAATGCATGCTTTATGTGATAAAGGGGACACCATTGTAGTGGATGGAAATGCTCATTATACTACTCACCTGGCGGCAGAGCGTAATTCTTTAAATATAGTTGAAGTTCCGAATAATAGTGGCCCTGAATTTGAAATAACTCCTGAAAAATATAGGGAAGTTCTAGAAAATGCCATTGATGAGAAAGGTGAAATAAAATTGGCCCTTTTGACCCATGTAGATGGCGATTATGGGAATTTAACTGATGCCAAAAAAATTGGAAAAATTTGCCAGGATGCTGGTGTCCCACTGGTTTTAAATTGCGCTTATTCCATGGGAAGGCTACCTATTGATGCTAAAGAACTAAATGTTGACTTTGTAGTGGGAAGTGGTCATAAAAGTATGGCTGCATCAGGCCCTATTGGAGTTCTGGGGATGAAAGAAGAATGGGCTGATAAACTTCTTGAAAGATCTTCCAGACATCAAAAAAAGGAAATTGAGATGCTTGGATGTACCAGTAGGGGCGCTCCAGTGGCCACCTTAATGGCATCCTTGCCTCATTTAGTTGAACGAGTAAGTAAATGGGACGATGAAGTCCAAAAGGCCAGAAATTTTGTAGAACAAATGGAGGAAATTGATGGGGTGGTACAAGTGGGTGTGCGGCCTACTAATCATGATCTGGTGAGATTTGAAACACCATTCTTCCATGAAATTGCTCAAAAACACTCACGAAGAGGATTTTTCCTTTATGAAGAACTGAAAAAACGCAAAATTGTGGGAATAAAGCGTGGCCAGACCGAATGGTTCAAATGCAGTGCTTATGGTATGAGTCAAGAGCAAATAGATTATATTGCTGATTCATTTAAGGAAATAGCTAGAACTGCTTTGGATTGAGGTAATTGTAGAATAAAAATAGAATGAATATAAAAAATTAATTAAAAAGGATTTTAATTAATGTTATTAATCCCAACTATTTTATTTTATTTGCTTTTTATAATTATCCCATTTTAATAACTGGAAATTGGACTTCAGTAACTAATTCATTGACTGAAACATCCTCTGGAGAGTTGTAATATATTTCTTTTGGTGAACCAATAACATCGTATTTATTAATCATTACAAACTCTACCATGGCCTTATAAACGTCTGGTAAATCACTGTAAGGCCCTTTATATTTGGCTGAAATAACAGTATGCTCTGGTATGGTAGCTATAACAATTCGGGATGTCCCCTGGATTTCGCCCAGTACTGGAAATCCAATATCATAAGTAACCTTTTCAGCATCGTCCTTGGGACTGGTATAATAAATCGCAAAAGGGGATCCTGCAACCTGAATCGCATTATCTTCTATCCAAGCGGCTATTTCATTTATAAGGTCTCCCATATCCTCAACAGGCCCTATATAATTTATTAAGGCATGTTGCTCTTCTGCCACAACTTTTTCTTCTATTTGCATTAAAATCACCACCTAATATTGATTTGTAGTATGAAATAATGTATAATCAAGCCTATGTTTTTAGACTATACCTTATTATTTGTAATTTTTTTATTTAAAGTAAATTACTAAACAAGTTTTCAATATTATACACTTTTCACTGATATTAATAGCTAAATCATACTACTTTTTCCCAGCAAAAAATTATTAGTATTTACTTATTTTAAACTATTTTGAAATTTTTAATGTTTTCAAAATGTTTAAATAAGCGTCTTCGGTCTGATTAGCGACTGATGGAGGACATACATACTCAACTATGTACATATAGTTTCCACTGTCAATGGTAGCGATTTTATTGGCTACAGTTGGACCATTTCTAGTGTATTGCATTACATTGTAATCATTTACTTTCAGGTTACTAACTGAAGAATTGGATGAATTCAGTATAGAAACCTGTAAACTAGTTGCATTAAACCCAGTTCCACCAATTTTTTGCATTTGAACTATTATAAACGCTTCTTGATCAGCACCGGACGCATTTTTTATTTGTTGGGTATAAACTACTTGAGAAAAAACAGTATTATTAAAATCACCCACGGCCTGGTTCTGGGACCATCCGCCGGGTATCTGGAAAAAGACATCGCCTTGGTCAAAATCACTGGTCCAGGCGTAGAAATAAAAAATACCTCCACCTACAATGGCCAGTATAACTATAATTAAAACTATTGGCAGTAAATCAGACTTCATAAAAGCACCTCTTATCCTATATTTTATTACTCAAAGTATTTATTTTAGGTGCATTTTTAGTATTTGACAATTAAAAACAATAATCAAATAAAATAATTAATTGAAATAATTTGATTATTATTACAAAATAAGACAGATTTGATTTTATTAGATAAAACTGAATATAAATTGTTATTTTTACTTTTAAGAAATTAAAAATAGAAAAATAAAATAAAATAAATCCAGATACTTTATCTTCTGGAAATATTTTTAATGGTTATAAATGCTAATAAAAGCACAGGCCATATTTCTAACCGTCCCATCCAGAAATCAATGATGAAAACAATTTTCACCAGGGGGGGAGAGCTGGCAGTCAGCAATCCGCTGGAAAGGCCCACATTACTCAGGGCAGAGGCCACTTCAAAGATTACTTGGGAAATATTATTGTAATAAAGCAGAACTAGGATTACACTGGCAATATAAACTACGAAATAGGTAAATACAAATGCTCCAACGAATCTTAACACATCATCAGTTACCTTTAATTCACTCACGTGGTGAATTTTCTTGGGGATTATGGCTTTGCCGGGTAATATGAATGACTTAACCTGCCAGACCATACTTTTAATTAGTATTCCAAATCTCAGCCATTTAATACCTCCACCTGTAGAACCAGATCCGGCACCAATAATCATTAGTAAGGTGATTAAAAATATGCCTAAACCAATCCATTGTTTAAGAATATCTGGATAGAATGCAGTTTGCAGCCCAGTGGTGGTTACCGCAGATACTACTTGGAAAAGGGCAAATCGAAGGTTTTCCAATAGGCCAGAACCGTAAATATGGTTTTTAAGCAACATAAATGTAACCAGGATGGTGGCTATGATTATCAGACTGTAGGCCACCTTGGTTTCTATATCCTTAAAATACTCCCTCCAGTTACCTTTTATCACCGTAAAGTGCAGGGCAAAGTTGGTGGCTCCAATCATCATAATAATCATGGCCACAATTTCAATCCAAACATTATTGTAAAATAGAATACTGGTGTTGTGCATTCCAAATCCACCAGTGGATAGTGTAACAAATGTTTGGAAAATAGAATCAAAAATAGGCATTCCGGCTAAAATAAAGAGAATTATTCCCAGAACGGTGAATCCGGCATAAATATAAACAATAACACGAGTAGTATGTTTTACACTAGGAAGTAATCTTTCTTCACGACCTTCTGCAATATACAAACGCATAACATCGGCCCCAGTGGATCTTAAAAGAGCTAAAACCAGAAATATTATTCCTAAACCGCCGAGCCATTGGGTAAATGCGCGCCAGAAGTGTATGGTATAAGAAACTACATCTAAATTAGGGTACATACTGAAACCAGTGGTGGTAAAACCTGACATGGCCTCAAAATAAGCATTAAGATATGATAATTCTCCAGAAAAATAGTAGGGCAGTGCACTCAGAGCGCATACAATCAGCCATATTAAAGTTGAAAAAACCATGGCCACTTTAAGGGTCATGCTTCCTTCTTTTTTAAACAATTTTCTGCTTATGGCACCAAATAACATGGTAACTATAGATGCAGATAAAAAAGGAACTATATATTGAGGTTCATGATAAATTAATGAAATTATAATTGGTATTAGAATGGCGATCCCTAAAAGAAGACATACATCGCCAGTATGATGCATAATAGTACTTATTTCTTTTTTACTAATTCGATTTATTTGTTGCATGTTTTATCCCCATTTATTCATAGGCATCACATTGATCAGTTTTTAATTTTAAAGTGATTTTTCATCGAACTGATTAGAAATTCATTATAATCTACTAAAACTGTTCATTTTTCTTATTTTGAAGAATAAATGCCTAATTTTCTTTTAGGCATCTATCTAATTCACACAGTATGAACTCAGAAATATATAAATCTTGTGGTCGATTAACTGATATTTTTCATATTTAGTAGATATTGGCCTTATTTGGGGATTTAAATGACTTAATGGGATTAATAGTTATCTTAGTGTTAGAAAAAGTAAGTTTAATTAAAAATAAGGCACAATTAACGTACAACTAATACGGGGCATGTTGCAGACCTTAAAACTTTTTCAGCCACACTTCCCAGTAAGAAACGGTCTAAACCATGTTTTCCAGAATTTCCCATAATTACTAGACCTATATCTTCTTCTTTGATGGTTTCTAAAATAGTTTCTGAGGGACTACCTACCTTAAGTTCGGTTTTTAATGTTATATTTTCACACGAACCATTGCATTTGTGCATTTCTAATTGCTGAGTAAAACTGTCCAAGGCATTTTGTCCTTCTTTTTTCATTACATCTTCCATTCTTTCAATCAAGTCGCCTTCAGGCAACGTTTGAATGTAAGAGGTTTCAATTACACTCAAAACAGTTATATTTGAACCAATTAATTTTGCAAGCTCTATCGCATGTTCACCTGCTTTTTTTGAATATTTGGAACCATCTGTGGTTAATAGTATATTCTTATACATTTTTTCACCCCTTAACTGACTAATAAATTAATAACTGATAATATGGATTTAATCGACTTAAACCTTAAGATAATTGTTTTATCTATAAATGGGCCCAGTACGAACTAAAATACCAATTATAATCACTTTAATCAAGGACGAGGACTCCCAGAATGATGAGCATGTTTTATACCTTTCTCACTTTCTTTTTTCAAATCCTTTTTATTAGTCATTATAATAAATTTGTTTTAAATTTTATTTATAATTGAGTAAAAAGAGGATAAATTAAATGAATATAAAAAAATAGTATCTAATTAATATGAAATTGAAGAGAAATTAAATAAAAAATTAATAATATTAATCAAAAATTATATTTAAAATAATAAAATAATTAAATTAATCTTTGCAGCTGTTTTCACCATTTAAAACAATTGTACTGTCTGCAGCGTTTTTTAAAGCAATACTAAAACCAGGTTCGGCCCCGATTACTATTGTTTCTTTACCATTCTCTTTAGCAATATTAATAAGTGGCATAAACTCGGCATTACGGGTCATAAGTGCCAGTATGTCAATATTGGGGTTGTAAATCAATTCATAGGCCTCTACTGCCATTTGAACATCCACGTCTCCCGCCACCATCATGGGAGAAAAACCCTGGTTAACTATGGCTTCAATTAATTTATCAGACGCATATTGATTTAAAAGAACTTTAGCTACTTTTAAACTACCATTTTCTTCTAAAAGTTCTTTTATAAAGTCTAAATTAAGACAAAATTCTTTTCTGAGCATGTTTGGCCCATCAACCAGCAAGCCCACATTTTTATCTCCTGCCTTTTTTGTTTTAATGGGTAAATATTCTTTAAATGAACCTAATCTTTCCATATAATCACCTAATATTATTAATAACTATTTTAAATCATGATTTATCTTTAAATTAGTATTTATGTGCAGTTTTCCCAGTTTAATATATTAATTATATTAATATACAAACATTTTACTTTATTATTCTTGGTTGGAATTATACTAACTTCAACACTATAAATTCAACTAATTATTTTTATTACATTTTGTAGTTTAAATAAATTTGCCAAAATCAAGCCCAAATTTTACAAGATTTTTCTTGATTTTATTTAAATAACTAAAATAATAGAATTAATATATAAATAAAATGATTATAATTCTTTAAAAACATTTTTGGCTACATTTAATCCATTTATGGCTGCTGGAAATCCTGCGTAAACGCTCATCAGAATCATAGTTTCTATTATTTCTTCTTTTGTCAGCCCAATACTTAATCCTGCTTTTACATGAAATGCTAATTGGCTCTGGGCCGTTCCCTTAACGGTAAGTGCAGATATGGTTGCAATTTGGCGAAAGCTTGCTTCAAGATTTTTTCTGTTGTACACGGAACCATAAGCATGTCCAATAATATAATTTACCATATCTGGTGCTATTGAATCTAATTTTTCCTTCAATTCCTGAATATGACCTTCTTCCAATTTTTCTAACCATTTTGTTCCGGTTTTAAATCTATTTTCATCTGAATTTTGAGAAACAGGATTAAATTTAATACCTCTTTCATAAATCACTTCTTTTAATACGGTTATTCCATTTATAGCTGCTGGAAATCCACAGTAAACTGACATCTGAATCATTATTTCTACCAGTTCTTCAATAGAACAACCCACATTAATGGCCCCATTTATATGAACTTTTAATTGGGGAGCTGCATTTCCCATTGCAGTTAGTGCGGCAACCACTGCAACCTCTTTTTGCTTTAGGGAGGTCCCTGTACGGGAGTAAACATCGCCAAACTCGTACTCAATAATGTATTGGCCTAAATCTGGTGCGATTTCATTCAAACTTTCTACTACTGCCTCTCCTGCACTACCATCAACTTCTTTAAGCTTTTTCCAGCCTATTTTATATCTTTCACTTTCCATGAATGTCCCTTCTTTCTTAATTGCAAATCAAATTTTAAACTATTAATTCAAATTTCAATTAATAGATATTTAAATAAATAAAAATTTTATTTATTAAAACGACTTTAAAGATCTAATTTTATTTTATACAATAAAAACCGGCCTGCAGGTAGGAATACCATAAAACTTCCACGGTGGAAAATCCAGAATCTCTTAAAACGGCCAGATGGTCTTCAATAGTTATGGGAAAATATTCAACATCAAATCTAGCCAAATGCTGATCTATTTCTTCTTCATCTTTTCCATGTTCCAATTGGAAGTTCTTCCAGTAACTTTTTCCGATCCCTATTCCTTTTTTAGTGAGTGGCCGAATATTTTCAAAGGTTATAAATGTTCCATTTTCTTTTAAAGTATCATAACAAACTTCAATGGCATTTATCCTATCTTCGTATGATAAATAATGGTGACATTGAATGGCCGTGATCACATCGGGTTTATTTTCTAATTTTTCTTGGAATTCTTGAGTTGTTGATGGATTAAGAAATTTAACACGATCTTTTTGAGCAGATAATTTTGATCTGGCATTCTCCAGCATTCCTTCGGAAGGATCCAGAAGCAAAAATTGAGTATCTGGGAATTCACTTAAGGCTTTTCCAATTAGAGAACCAGTACCGCAACCGGTATCCATCCATATTTCTGGAGGTGAAGGCAGTGATTTAATTAAATTAATGGTTTCCTGATGATATGAATCATAATATGGTAGTGTATTTATCACATGAGCATCATAAAGGTCGGATTGGTAGGGAGTGGTGTTGTCGTGCTTTTTCATATTATCAACTCATATATTTACTTATTTATTTAATTAATTTAAGCTATAATTAAAATAAAGTTATATTTGGATTAGTATTCAGTATAGATTATTCTTAGAATCTTAATAATTAATATTGTTTAGGAGTTATATATTAAATTACATTATAAAATACTTGCAATTATCGAATTATTAAATTTTTTTAAATAAATTTTTATCTTATATTTAAACTATTGAGGAATTAATAATGGAGCAAATAAAAAAATATTTTCAAAAAGATAAATTTGCCAAGTTTAATGGCATAGAAATCCTGGAAATAAAAAAAGGATGGGCTAAAGTCAAAATGGACATCACAGAAAATCATTTAAATGGTGTGGGAATTGTCCATGGAGGTGCTATTTTCACCTTGGCTGATATGGCCTTTGCTGCTGCGGCCAATTCACATGAGAATATTTCCGTGGGTATAAATGCTACTATATCCTATATGAATGCTGGAAGAGGAAAAATCCTACTGGCAGAGGCCCAAGAAGTTTCCAGAAATCCTAAATTATCATCTTATACGGTTAGGATAACTGATGAAAAAGATGATTTGGTGGCTATTTTCCAGGGAATGGCCTATATAAAACGAGAAAAAATTGATTTTTTATAGATTTCAGGGATTTTAATCTTTTTAAATTCATAATTATGATAATATAATCTATAAAAATAAGAATCTGGACATATAATGTGATAAAAATAAAATTAATTAATATATATACGATATTAATCTGCTGAATTCTTTTCTTTTAAAACAATACCTCGGAGTTCCTGCGCTTCTTTAAAGTTTTTATCTTTTTTAACTGCCTTTTGAAGCAATAATTCCGCATATTCGTAGTTTTTAAGATTGTAAAATCCTTTGGCTTGTAGATAGAGTCCAAATTTGTAGAAATCGTCTTTTTGTGAATATCTTTTCAAAAAAAGCTCAAGCGTATCTACTGACTCTTGGTATCTTTCTAACATTAAAAGAACGTAGCCTTTGTTATATATTACCATGCTATCCATAGGATTAAGGGCCATAACATGTTCAAAGCAATCTAAAGCTTCAGGATACTTTTTAAGACTTAAAAGAGCTATACCCTTATTATTCCAGGCTGGAGAATACTGTTCATCCACTTCAAGTGCTTTATCAAAAAATACCAACGATTTTTCTATTTCTTCTTGTCCTAAAAATGCCATGGCCTGATCATAATACATTTTTACATCATTAACTTTCATCATTTAAATACACTCCAATTAGCTTTGATAAAATATATTCATTAATTTTAATGTTTTAAATTATAAACTTAAATTATGGTTGTGTTGAATAATTAGTTATAGTTCTTTCTTATTTATAAAAAATATGATTTTTAGAATATATACTCTGATTTTATTAAAAGTAATTTTTAGTAGTCAAAAATAAGAAAAAAGCAAAATTAGATGTTTAATTAAAAAATTATTTAATGAAATTTCATGATTCTATTTTTTCATTACCGGAAACTGAACCTCAGTTAAGAGTTCGTTTTCATCGACCTCATTGGGATCATTGAAGTAAATCTCAGTAATAGGCCCTACAATATTGTAACCATTGGAAATTGCATATTCTGCTACTGCGTGAATAACCGGGCCAACATGGGTATAGGGGCCTTTATGTATAGCTGCAACTACCATATGTTCGGCTATTGTCTTAGATTTTATTTTTTCATCTTCAGGTATATTTCCGGCAACTGAAAAACCTATTTCATATATTAATTCTTCTTCAGGAACTTCTTCTGGACTGTTATAATAAGTTCCATATACTAGGCCAGTCATTTCCAGGCCTTTATCCATTACCCACATTCCTAACTCCTGCATGTAATCGGGAATTTTTAGATAACTGCCTTTACATTCTATATAAACTACTGTGGTTTCTTCAAATTTTTTCTCTGTTATCTCCATTCAAAAACCTCCACATAATAATTATTTATAAATTTGTAAATGCTCATTAATCAAGTATATCTATTATTTATTTTATTATTCTTATCTTAACAAATCAAATTTTTAAATCAGTTTATTTCTTAAATTACTGGAAATTGGACTTCGGTTAGCAATTCTTCTGCCGAGGCCATTTCTGGGCTGTTTAAATATATTTCTTTGACGGGGCCCACTATTTTTAGATTATTCTGGATCGTGTATTCGTATAAATCCACATAAACTGATGATGCTTCACCATATGGTCCTTTAAATACTGTGGAAACTACTTGATGTTCGGAAATTGTCTGTAAGTGAACTTCTTCATTATCTAAATCTTTTAGACTTTCTTCCTCTATTTTTCCTTCAAACCCAGCCCCTACTTCCCATTCTAATTCATCAGGAGTCACTTCTAAGGGAGAATTATAATATAGTCCATAGACTGGATACTTTGGTTCCAGGCCATTTTTTACTAGCCATTCAATTACAGCCCCTAAACAGCCTGGAATTTTATCATAACTACCAATTTGATAAATAAATGCTACTTGATGCTCTGGAACTGTTTTTTTCTCTATTTTCATTGTAGGATTCCCTATTTTAGTTAATAATGGATTGTAATTTTCTAATTAATTATTCATAATATTGCTATAAGGTTCATGAACTATTTTGTGGAAGAGTACATGAAAAGTATTTCAAGTAAGTAATTCTATTTTCAAAATTTTTAAATAAATAAATAAATATAAATACTAAACTGACTAATCAGTCTATATTAATTTGAATGAATTATCTATTATAAGGTGAAAATTTGAAGGAAAAAGAGCTGCGAATTCTGAATGCATCATTAAAACTATTTGTAGAGAATGGATTTCATGGAACATCAACTGCAGTAATTGCAAAATCTGCGGGTGTGGCCACAGGAACATTATTTCACTATTTTAAAACCAAAGAAGAGTTAATCAACAGATTATATCTTTATTCAAAAGAGTCGATGGTAGGTGAAATTGCTGGCCATTACAACAGTAAAAAGTCATTTAAGGAAAATATAAAATATTTATGGATATCCCTGGTTGATTTTGGAATAAAAAAACCAGAAATGTTTCAATTTATTCTTAGTTTTCACTGTTCTCCATATATAACTTCTTTAACCAAAGAAGAGATTGAAAATCGCTTAGAAATGGCCTTAGAAGCATATGCTGTAGGTTTGAAAAAACATGAAATTAAAAATGTTTCTTATGAATTGATTGTGGATTTTTTATGGGGCAGTATCGTGGCTACAGTAGGACATATTGAAAAATATCCAGAAAAAGCAAGTTCTAACATTAAAGAACAGGCTTTTGATCTTTTTTGGGATGGAATTTCGAGGTAATAAATATTTTATTATAATATTCAACTAACAAGTCAATCTACGTTAAAAGAGGTAATGGAATGTTATATCGTGAAATAGAAAAAAATGGTGATGAACTTTCTGTTTTAGGTTTTGGTGCAATGAGATTGCCAACCAATAATGGTAGGGCAGATGAAAAAAGGGCTACAGAACAGATCAGATATGCTATAGATCATGGTGTTAACTACATTGATACGGCCATAGCATACATGAATGAACCATTGGTTGGTAGAGCACTTGGTGATGGATACCGAGAAAAGGTTAAAATTGCAACGAAACTTCCACCGTGGAATGTAAATAAGGCAGAAGACATGGAGAATATTTTTAAAGTCCAGCTGGAGAATTTTAATATCAATTATATTGATTATTACATGTTACACGGCCTTAATCATCCTGGATGGGAAAAAATGCTGAAATTTGGGGCACTGGAATTTCTGGATAGATTAAAATCTGAGGGGAAAATAATCAATGCAGGATTTTCATTCCACGGAGATAAAGAACTTTTTAAAGAAATTGTGGATGCATATGATGGGATTTTTGCATGATTCAATATAATTATCTTGATGAAAAAAATCAAGCAGGAAAAGAAGGTTTAGAATATGCAGCAGAGAAAGGACTGGGAATAATAATTATGGAACCATTTAGAGGAGGCAATTTGACAAAAAACATACCCTCGGAAGTGGAAGATATCTGGAATCAAGCGGAAATAAAAAGAACACCTGCAGAATGGGCCTTACGATGGATTTTAAATCATCCAGAAGTTACATGTGTACTTTCAGGGATGAATGAAGAAGAACATATAAAAGAAAATCTTCGAATTGCAGATGAAGCATTACCTAATTCTTTAAAATCAGAAGAATTAGAGTTGGTGGAAAAAGTTAGAGATAAATATAGGGATCTGATGAAAATAGGATGTACCGGATGTCAGTATTGTATGCCCTGCCCTGCAGGAGTAGATATAGCTCGGTGTTTTGAATTCTACGACAGCACATATATCTTTGGAAATAAAAGAATGAACCAATTGCAATATGCTTTGGGTCTAGGAGTTTTCCATGAAGGTGCTTATGCATCTAAGTGTATAAAATGTGGAAAATGTGAAAAACACTGCCCTCAGGATTTACCTATTATGGATCTTTTAGATGATGTATCGGGGGATATGGAAGGTGTTTTAACAAAAGTCGTGCCTCCAGTATTCAAATTTTACCTGGCGATTAATGGAAGAATAATGGGAAGAAAAGCAAAGAAAATAAGTAAAGACAATTAACAGGCTGATACAATGCAATATAGGAACATTGAAAGAAACAATGATGAAATTTCAGCACTTGGATTCGGTGCTATGAGGCTTCCAACTAAAACAGGTCGAATTGATAAAGAAAGTGCAAAAGAACTGATTTATCATGGGATAGACAATGGAATAAATTTTATTGACACTGCATTTCTCTATCACGGAGGTGCAAGTGAATCATTTTTAGGAGAAATCCTGAAAGACGGATACCGGGAAAAGGTGAAGCTCTGCACTAAAATGCCGTCATGGTTTATTAATAAATATGAAGACATGGAAAAATATCTGGAAATACAACTTGAAAAGCTTCAGACTGACTATATTGATTATTATCTAATCCATGCGCTGGGTAAAGACAGTTTCGAAAAACTTAAAGATCTGGGAGTTCTGGAATTTTTAGAAGATGCCCGTGCAAAAGGTAAAATAAAAAATATTGGATTTTCTTTCCATGACAATAGCGAAGTCTTTAAAGAAATTGTAGATGCTTACAACTGGGACGCGTGCTTAATTCAGTACAATTATTTAGATGAAAAAAATCAGGCCGGAATTGAAGGTGTTAAATATGCATACTCCAAGGGAATTGCAGTATTCATTATGGAACCATTAAAAGGAGGTATTCTCGCGGGAGATGTACCTGAAGATGCGCAAAAAATATGGGAAAAAGCTGATATTAAGAGAAGTGCAGCAGAATGGGCTTTGAGATGGGTTTTAAACCATCCAGAAGTTACATGTGTAGTTTCTGGAATGGGGGAATTAGATCAACTTAAAGAGAATATTAAGGTTGCAAAAGACACACTATCAGATTCAATAACTGCAGATGATCTAAAACTCTATGATGAAGTTAAAGGAGTTTATGGAAATCTCATGAAAATTGACTGTACTTCTTGTGGTTACTGTATGCCATGCCCGGTGGGAGTGGATATACCTGAATGTTTCAGCATATATAATTACAAATACATGTTTAAAAAAAGAGGAGCGTCTTTTATGTATTTACAACGTTTTGGAGGCATATTTGGCGGAGATGAATCGCATGCAGGGCTTTGTATTAACTGTGGAAAGTGTGTGAAGATGTGTCCGCAAAAACTAGACATTCCTGAACTTTTAGGGGATGTTTCAGAGGAACTTGAAGGAAGAGGATTTAAATACAAAGTAAAATTTATGGGGAACGTGGCTATGCCTCTTATAAAGCTTTTCTATCACTGAGTCATAAATTATCCCGGAAATCTAATAAATCCTGAGGTGCAGGGCCATGACTATTTTTAATTAGTGAAATGGATTTTAATATTTTAATCCATTCCAAAAAAATAAATTATATAAAAAAATTTAGACGCCGAGACCGGGATTTGAACCCAGGGAGAGCGAATGCTCACAGGATTTCGAATCCTGCGCCTTACCAGACTAGACTATCTCGGCAATTTAGAAATTGATAATTCAATATTAAACTTCTTTTTATTAAACACTTATGTAAAATAGGCCTTATTTCCAGAATAAAAGTCTTTTCCTGTTCTGAACTTTAAATAATATTTGCTGTTTATTTATTATTTCTATAAATACATGATTTAATCATATCCCCTTAACCGATAAGATGATGATCTAGAATTAAATAGGGAAATTGAACTGATTTCTAGATTACATTTAAAGAAATAGAGTATCAATCAAAGTTCTAAAAAAATTTATAAAATAGTTGATGAAATAGAATAAATTTAAAAATCAGAATTAATAAATTGGCCGATCTGTTTTTTAAAGAATTGAGCGCCGGGACTGGGATTTGAACCCAGGCGGAGAGAATCTCCACAAGATTTCCAGTCTTGCGCCTTACCAAGCTAGACTATCCCGGCATAGAACAGCTTATTAAGGTTTGGGTTCATATTATAAAAAGATTTTGATTAGTTTGTTAATTATAATTAATGGATAAAATAATTAAATTATTATTAACTCTTGTCAGATTAGCTTTTAACGATATTATCTGAAAGTGGTTAGAATTCAAAATTTTGCAATATGGGCTATTTGGGAGTTTAATCTAGGCCTGATTTTCATATATTATTGAAACTACTAATCCAAATCCACTAATTTTAATAATTCTTTTTAAGGCCTTTGATGTAATAATTGGCCCATAGATAGGCCACAATACATCCCAAACCTCCACCCACAACTATTGCCCACCATACTCCTTGAGATCCCATATTTAATACAAAAGCAAATAGATATGCAAAGAATGAAATGAAAACTACTTCTCGTAGCACGGTAAGTATCAGTGAAGTAATTCCTTTTCCCATACCTTGGAAAACTGAACTGGCAGTGATCCCCAGGGGAACTGTTATATAGAACAGGCACATCACCTGTAAGAACGCAGCAATATCTGGGGCCATGAAAGCACTCTGGGAGGAATAGGCAAATATGCTGGCAATATTTTGAGCAAAGATATAGGTGAGGACACTTGTGACTAAAGCAATTCCCACCCCTAATTTGGCTGAGTAATGGAGGGTTTTAGTAAGATTTCCGTATTTTCTAGAGCCGTATGCTACTCCAGAAACAGTTATGGCTGCAGTTCCAATCCCTATGGGTGGAATCATGGCCATCATCACTACTCTCCATCCGGCAGTATAAACGGCCACTGCCTCGGCTCCGCCGGTCATGACCAGGACTAAATTTAATACTATGCCTAAAATTGACATTACAAATGACTCGGCACTGGCGGGTAGACCAACGGCCAAAATATTTTTTACTACTTTCCAGCTTGCTTGGAAATCTTTCCTGGAAAAAGAAACATAAGTATCTCTTTTTAGAAGTAACCAGTAGATCATAAAGATACAGGAGAGGCCAGAGGAGAGAACCGTAGCCCAGGCAGCCCCACTAACTCCCCATCCAAAATAATAGATAAATATGGGGTCTATAATTATATTTAAGATGGCAGTGGCGGCCATGGCATACATGGGTCTTCTTGCATCTCCTTCTGCCCTTAAAATACCAGATGCTACACTGGAAAATATGATGAATATTAAACCTCCAAATATGACCTGCCCGTACTGAATGGCCAGATCCAGGGTTTCACCTACCCCCATGGCCAGAAGAATACTGGGGAGAAATATTAAGAGAACTGCAGTTAAAAATACTGAAATCACTATGGTGAGAATTATGGAGTGTGTGGCAGCATTATCTGCACCTTTTTTATTCTTTGCACCTATACAACGGGAAATTAATGATGCTGCTCCTGCCCCCAGGCCATTACCCAGTCCCATGACTATCATAAATAGTGGGGTGACAAATCCCAGAGCTGCCAGAGCATTAGGCCCTAAACCAGCTACCCATATACTGTCTGCTAAATTATAAGCCATGATTAAGAGCATGGAAATAATCATAGGAACTGAAAGCATACGTATGGCTTTTTTAGGGTCTCCAGTTATAGTGGAGATTCGTTGATCCATATCACTGGTGGGATTTTCATTAGAACTCATTATTTTCTCCATAATAGTATATTATTAATCATATGGTATTTTTATATTATGAATGAATATATTAATGCGTAGTTTGATATTTAACTGCAATAAAAGCATTATTTTAATAAAAAGGAGTTAAATTAATTAGCATCCTGAAGTAAAATAGAGATTTAACTTTTATTTTAAAGAGTAATAAACTTTTGGGTGAAATAGTTAAAATAATAGTATTTTTCTCCACCCATAAAAACTATTTGAAAAGTTCTGAATTATTAATAATTCATTTTTTAGAACAAATATATGTTAAAAAATTTCCTTCTATTATTTTTGAGTTAATTGAAAAACCTGTTTTTTCAAATAAACCATCCATAATCCAGTCATAGGTACTGAATTCCTCTTTAATATGGATTAAAGTTTCATGGGCCATGGAGTCTCCAGCTGCACAACGAAGATCTTCAATAATACTATTAATGACATTTTCATGGTCTTCAGGATCAAATGTAAATACCAAATCGGAATAATAAAGTTTTCCGTCGGCCTTTAAAATGTTGGCCATCTTAAGCAAGGCTATGGATTTCCAGAAATCAGGAAGGTGGTGTAGGGCGAATTTGGAAACTATTTTATCCACAGCTTCTCCTTCGTGTGAATAAGTTAAAAATCCGCCACAATGGATTTCAATATTGGTAATATTCTGCTTTTCGGCTTTTGTTTTTAAAATATTTAGCATTTCTGGAGATAAATCTACACCGATAACTTTTTTAGAATATTGGGCCAGATTTAGGGCAATTTCACCAGTCCCACAACCAAAATCAAGCACTACATCTTCTTCGGTTATTTCTAACTTCCCTACCATATCTTCTGCTTCGGCCTGGAAATCCCTGAACTTTTGGTGCTGATTATCGTATTTTTTGGTGATTTCAGAGTCTGAATAATCTACTCCAATTTGTTTTTCGCTAAAGTACCATGAGGGATTGTTTTTCATATTAATATTCCTTATCAGTTTTTTTTAAACATAGTTTATATATGAGATATTAGCTATTTTAAAATTTAACTATTTTTAGGAATTAATTTGGCCATTAATCAATATATATGGTAATTAATTCTGGGCAAGATTTATAAATTAATATATTCATAAAAAAAGTGATGAAAAGAATTACTAAAAAGCCTTGGTTTATTTCTGCCTCCAAAGAAATTAAGTGGAAAGATAGGGGACGTCCAATAACCTGGCAGGGATGGGCCTTTACAATTTTTTACGTTATTCTTATGATTACTTTAGTTTTATACTCGCCATTTTTCTCAAATGAATATGATATATTCTACCCTTTGCTATTTGGACTTAGCATGCTCCCATATCTTATAGTTGTTCGATTAACTTCTGATACGGATAATAGTCCTTCTGGAATTACCAGTGCCGAGATAAGTAGGATACTTAAAGAAAAAAAGGATGAAATAGCATTTTCTGAATATTAAATTTTTTAACTCAACTCTTTTTTGTTCATAATGTTAACCATGGCCAATATGGCCACAAATACCATGGTGAAAACCGTGATCAGGGCCATGGATATAGTAATGTCATTGTACTGGTAGAAAACGGATAATATTGTTCCCAGGGCAGTTATGCCATAAATAACTGCTGCTTCAATCCAATAAGGTTTATTAGATATTTTAGAAAGTTTTTCTGGTTTTAAAATATCGTATCTGGATATATACAGTGCAAATATCTGGAAGAATAGATATACTACTAAAAACCATCCAAAGAAGTTGGATATGGGGACTCCGAAGTAGGCTCCGGGTGTTGTCCAGACCCAGAGGCCCTGTAAAGTTGATGAAATAGGGTCCACCGTCAAATCCCACATTACCATGAGAAATGCCGCTACGAATGGCACTATAAATACTTGTTTTCCTTGAAGTTTTTTAGCATATTGGTCCGTTAATACATGGGCCAACATCCAGGCCAGATAACCTATGGCAAAATAGGCAAATATTATGATTAGGGGCACGGTTAAGAGTCCCAGGCTGGGGGAATAATGATAAAAACCAAAGGGGAAACCGGTAGCTATACTCAGATTTTCAAAAAAGAAACTAACGGCCCAGGTGATCAGGAAAAATATAGCAATGTTTTTTCCACCATATCGTTCTCTTCCATGAAATACTGCTAGAATAAAGAGAAGAGCAGTTACCAGGAAAGAATCCAGTGCCAGTAAGTTAGAGTTTTTATAGGTGAAAATTAAAAGAACATTAACCATTAAAAATATGAATATTAAAGACCACCTGAGTTTGCTAAAATTTTTAAAATTTTCCTTAAACATTATAATCCCCTAGAAATAATTTTATAATTCTCAATACTCCTAATTTTATTTTATAAATTTATTCTTCTATTCGAATATTAATAACTCAGCATAATAGTTCTTAATTTTCTATGATTTTTAATTATAATAATGTTTACTGTAATTAGAATACAGTTTAATGGAAATATTTCGCAAGTTCTTTATGATATTAACTACAAATTAAATACTATGACAGGTTATTCTGCAGAAGAAAAATCTAAACTCTTAATAGAATTTGAGAGCTTTAATAAGGCCATTAAACAGTTCATAGGGAAAAAATTTGGTGATGACTTTGCAAAAACTGCTGCTCTTCAAATAAAAAAAGAATATAATTCTCTTCTAGAAGATATGCCATATATTGGAGGTTCTGATAATCCATTAACTATCACTATTACCTCTACCACCCAATATTTGGCTGTTTACTTGGTTTTAAAAAGAAGGGGAAAAGATTTGAAGGATATTGGTGAAATCTGCTACAGGCATGCTGATGATTTTTTTAAAAATAACTCTGATGAGATAGCGCCCATGGATAATCCTCAAGTTATAGGATTTCTTAAATATATGGCCAGTGAATCGGAAAATAGAATATATCCTGGAGATTTTGTTTTTGAATTTGTGGAAGGGGAAGACTTTGATTTTGGTCTGGACTTTGAAGAATGTGCTATATGCAAATTTTTCCATGAGAAAGGGGCTGATGAATTTGTTCCCTACATGTGTGCTACGGATATTCCTGAGAGTAAATATGGTGGCTTGGGCCTAAAAAGGACAATGACTCTGGCCGAGGGTGCTGATAAGTGTGATTTCAGGTATAAAAAAGGGGACAAGACTGAGATTGTTTCTACAGTGATTAATGAGGATGATTTTTAATTAATTAGAAAAATTTCATATTATTTTAATATTTAAGAATAGTACTTTAATTTTTAAAAAATAAAAAAAGAAAGAAAACTAGTAGTTATTTAATTTTTTTTATCGCAGTGCTGGTTTTCGTACAATCCTGACTGATTTGGTGAAGGTCAGGTTTATGAAGGTAACTGTTGTTTGTGGTTTAACAATAAATAACCAGTTTATACCACTTCCATTAATGATGGAGCCGGCATGGATTTGACCAATAAGGGTCATGTTCCGGCCGAGATCGATATTGGTATTATTATCTCCAGAATACTGGCCATCAGCAATCTTTACAGCCCCATCAGTGTTTACAGTTCCTGTAACATTTTTAATAGTGAGTTTAGGCCCACTGGTACCATTGAATACGGCAGATAATCCGTCGTTATCATCATTACCACTGGTGGCATTAACATAAATGTTATCACCGGAGGCAGCTGAAGCAGCACCCATACCTGCCACAAAAACCAGAGACAAAATTAGTAACAATAAAGGAACTGCAATTTTAAACTTATTTAATGATTGGTTTTCATTAGCTTGTTTTTTGATCTTTTCACCTCCTTTATGCTGGATCGATTTATAGAATTGAGTGTCCAGGGTAATGGCACACTTTCTAAAAATAGCAATGAAAGTGAATCCACCATCAATAATGGTGAAGAAAAAATTCTATTATACTGGTTAATATGATTAAAACTAATATTGAATTATTTACTAATTAAATCACGGATAATAATATTAAACTAACTTATATTTTTTATTATTCAATTTAAAGCAAAATTAGAATATTAATATGGAAATAAAATAATATAATTGTTTTCTTTAAATAATTTATTAGTATTTTATTTTGGCCAATGCATTATAATCAGAAAAATAATAAATGTATTAGGAATAAAAATAAGAAAAGTATTTTTAGGATTTTCTAGGAATGGTGTATATATGATTAATAATGACATATTGAAAGAATTTGAAGCTACAAAAGAGTATGAAGAATGGCAAGAATCACTATTTGCCATTATTGGATATACTATGGATGAAAAAATTAATGATGAAGAATTGGCCGGAGAATTAATGGCGGATCATCTTAAGGCAAGTCTCGAATTAGGGAAAGGATTAGAACTGGCAAAATACGAATCAGGAAAAAAGATGAGTGATGAGTTTCTGCGAGAAAGCCACGGGGAATGATAATCGATAAAATAGCTGATAGAAACTCAGAATAAATCATAAAGTACATAATTTGAGCATATTTTTTATTTTAAAAGAATATAATTTAATATTCTTTCTTATTTGCTCTATTTAGGGATCTATCTAAATTCAGGAGTAATAATGCTTTTTTCTTAACTATCATCTGGTATCTAGATTTAATAAAGATTTTAACATCTATCTCAGCATTGAAAAATAAAATAAAAAATAAAAAAAGAGTATTTTTATTTTCTTTTAGGAACTACTAATCCACTTATAATAAGCAATATGGCCATTATAAGGTAATTCAATGGTATTCCGGTGTTTTGCATGGATACGGTGCTTGTTGCGTTTACTGTTGTGTTTTTGATGGGATCTGTGCTTATTATTAGTGGAGTTACTCCTTCAGTATTGGTATTGTAGGTTGCAGAATCAATATGGGCATTGAATGAACTGTTACCGATGGCATTGTTTTTTCCAGTTATGTGGAGGTAAGGATCACCCACTTCCACGGTGTTTAGTATCCAGGTTATGGTATTCGTGTTTTTATTGTAGTTCCAGGTTCCATCACCACTAATATTTGATATTTCAAATCCTTTTGGCAGAGGGATAGTAACTGTAACCTCATCTGCATTATCTGGTCCATAGTTACCGAGCTTGTAGCTTACTGTGAAGAACTCACCTATGGTCGGATTATTGTTACTTGAGCGTATATGAAGATAGAGGTCTGCTTTAGGCACATATATTGTGGCATTTACAGAATCTATGGTGTCTGGATCTGTTTGTGTTTGGTTTATTATACTTGCACTGTTTGTAGTGTTTTTACCAGCTATTATGGCTGTGACCTTACCCATTAAACTTAGTGTGGCTGTTTCACCACTGCTAAGATTTAATGCCCATATTCCACCACTGTAGTTTCCTTTGGATGGATTTATGCCCACATCTGAGAATCCATGGGGCATAATGTCATGTATCAGAATATTAGTTGCATCACTGGGCCCATTGTTATGTGCAGTTACGGTGAAGAGGACTATTTCTCCCACATTAGGCCTGGTCTTATCCACAATCTTGGTTAAATCTACATCAGCTATTGTATCAACTGTAGTGGTCACTATGGGTGATGGTGTGATGTTTCCAAGAGTATCTGAAGTTGCAGTAGCATTGTTCTGGAAAGTTGTTCCATTAAGTGTACTGGAGGGTATTGTTCCATTGATGTGAATGGTTCTAGATTCTCCTGCAGGTATATTTCCCAGGTTGAAGGAATCGTGGCTGACTCCTTGGAGTATGGGGGGAATATTGTCTATTATTTGCACATTTTCTGCTGGGTCCGGGCCGTTGTTAGTAACCGTTATGGTGTAAGTGATTTTTGTTCCTGCTGTAGCTTCGATAGGGCCTGTTTTGGTGACAGTTAAGTTTGCTACTTTGTTGATATTGATATAAGCAGCTTCCAGAGCATCAGTAGTGTAACTATCAGCAATTGCATTAACTCTAACACTTGAAGGGGCTGGCCCTTCATTAGCAAAGAATGTTACTGGAGTTATAGCTCCGTTTATGGTGTTTAGCATGATTGAATGTTGTCCAACATTGTTTAAGCTACCCCAAGGTACTTCCAGTGTTATAAACCCATCGGGTATTTGCCCACCACTTAAAAGGTCACCACCATTGATGTGGTTTAAATCAGCAGTAATCATTGATGTTTCACCATTATTGATGGTGTTAGGGGTTGCATTAACTGTTAAAATAACCCAGGGATTGGCATACACTGAACAAGATTCCACATAAATTAAGTTTGCTATAGTCATGGGATTGCTATTATTTCCCCACCAGTTATTGGTGGCATTTACTGTATGGTTGTAGCAGTAAAGGGCCGTTCCGTTGTTGTTTGCTATGTTTTTAACAATCCTGTTGAAATGGATCTCAACAGTACTGTTATGACAGTAAATAGCTCCACCATTTGTTGCGGTGTTTCCGATTAAATTACTCTTAGTCAGAGTAAAATTGCACCAATAATTACTGATAGCTCCTCCTTCACCATTTGCCGTGTTATTGGTGAAATCACTGTAACTTATCGTACAATTACCTCCCGTGGCAATGGCCCCGCCGTCTCGGGCCTGGTTATTAGTAAAAGTACCATTAGTAACAGTTAAATTACAAAAAGCTCCATTGAAGATAGCACCACCAAAAATAGCAGCAACATTATTTATAAACTTACAGTCAGTAACTGAACAGTCAATAAAACCTCCATTTATGTAATTTAAAATAGCACCACCATTCAACGAAGCGGTGTTATTGGTGAAATCACATTTATTTACATTGCTGGTAATTAAAGCGGCACTAATAATAGATATATTGCTTATAATACCTCCATAGGACTCTGTCCCTGTAGCGGAATTATTATCAAAGGTACATCCGCTAACTGTACTGGTCATGGATCCTAAAGCAAGAGTACAGACATTAGATATGGCAGCAGCATCCATCGCAGTATTACCGGTGAAATTTGAACCAGTCACCGTGCTCATAACATATCCTGTGGTAGAAGGATCACAGATATTGGCTATGGCACCGCCATGATAAGTAGCAGTGTTTTCTGTGAATTTACTGTCTGTCACAGTACTAATAACTGAACCCGATCCCGACCCAAATACTGGGACAAATAGGTAATTGGCAACTGCACCACCATAATTAGCATTATTACTTGTGAAAGTACAATTGGTAATAGTGTTAATGGCACTCTGCCATGTACTGCCACTAATACTGGATATAGCACCTCCATAATTAGCCGTGTTATCTGTGAAAGTACTATCGGTAATTGCACATGTACTTTCTATATTGCTAATGGCGCCACCATAAGTATTAGCTCCAGTTAAACTGTTGTTTGTGAAAGTACAGCTATTAACTGTTAAATTACCATGATTTGCGATTGCACCACCGGAATTATAAGTGGCCCAACCCTGCCCTGTTGCTTCTATTACTAGGTTGTTGGTAAAATTACAGTTATTAACTATTAAATCAGAATCCTGCCCATTAGATATGGCTCCACCACCACCAATAGCAGTGTTAGTTGTGAAATTACAACCATTTACAGTATTTATTACAGAACCAGCACCAAGAACTCCATTACTGATTGCACCACCACCGGAACTTGCAGTGTTGTTAATAAAACTACAATTACTTATATTATTAATAATTGAGCCAGAAGCATAAATGATGATATTACTGATTGCACCACCACCCGATTCTGCTGTGTTATTAGTAAAACTACAATTGGTTATTGTATTAATAATGGAATCAGAACTTGAATAGAGAAAATTAATTAATGCACCACCATATTCTGCAGTATTATTAGTAAAACTACAATCTACAATATCTAAATTCGCAAAATTGCTAATGGCGCCACCATAATTACCATTATTACTTGTGAAAGTACAATTTTCGGCGATTAAAGTACCATTATTTATGATAGCACCACCTAAATCAGTTGAATTTCCATTGGTAAATGTTAAATTCTGGATTAAAACACTAACTCCAGTTTTAATATTGAATATCCAGTTGGTGTTGGTTCCATTAATTATGGTATTTGCCTGACTTTCACCTTTAATAACCATATTCTTTTCAAGGGTGATTCCAGTATTGTTTGTCCCATTGTATTGTCCATTTGCAATATTAACTAATCCATTAGAGTTTACTGTTCCAGTAGCATTTTTAATAGATAATTTAGCTGTGGCTGGGGTGAAACCGTCATTGTCATCACTTCCTGATGAACCATTAACATAAATAACATCACCCTCAGCAGCATAAGCAGAATTTGCCAATATGAGCGTAAAAAATAAAGTCGCTGCAATTAATAGAATACCTTTTGGTAGGTTTCTTTTCATTTTTTCACCTCCTTTGTGAATATAAATTTTTAAGACAATTATTAAGTGTTCTATAGTGATAGTGCACTTTTAAGAAGATAAAGAAGTGAAAAAATCTTATCAATAACAGGATAATTTGTTATATTATTATTTGATTCTTATACTAATTATTTTAGTATGCTGTTTTCGGGGTTATTAATTAATTATAAATAAATATTCTTTAGATTAAATTCATGAAATATATTATTAATTAGTTTTATCTAAAATAAAAGATTGTAAAATAAGATTGGAAATGAAGGAAACTAACTATAGAAAATTGTTTTAATGCCTTTAATTTTATAATGCAAGCTTTTAAACAATTTTTATTAAAAAAATAAAAAAAATGAAGACTTGAATAATAGTTAAAAATTTTAATCAGAAGCAATTTAACTGCAAAAATGGATAATGGATATTAAATATCTGTGAAGACTGCAGTAGCACCGCCCCATGGAGCAGAAGTACTTTGTGAAGCGAGTTTTTTCCCACCTTTAGTTATTGAAACAGTTAGAACCTCATTACCGCCCTCTGTTTTACGGGCAGAAGCAGTTACTGACCCAGTTACATTGCCTATACTATTTTTTTCATTTCCAGTACCTGCTAGTGAACGATATCCGAATGGGCCACTTACATCAACTGCCCAACTACCAGAATAATTTACCACAATATCAACATTATCTGAAGCTGAAACATTTGTTGTATTAGAACTAGATAAGTTGGTAGTGGAATTACCATTATTATCATTATTTGAAATACATCCCGATAAGGCCACAACAAAACAAATAACCAAAACTATTAAACCTATTTGAAGTTTTTTCACTTTTATCCCCTTCTTGAATATTTTATCTATGATTATTATTACAAAGTTATTATAATTATAATTATCTTTATCTGATTTTTTAGAATTTCCCTTCTAGATATTACTTAATAAAAAATATTCAGGGGTTTCATATTCAAAAAGTGCTGATTTAATTAATTTTAAAAAATAAAAAAAGAAAAAGAGTAGTTTTATTTTCTTTTAGGAACTATTAGTCCACCAATAACCATTAAAATGGCTAAAACCAGATATTGTACTTGAATTCCAGTAGTTTGCATTCCGACGGTCTTTTGTGTTGTAGCTGCTTTAGTAATGGTCACATTAGTCCTTAAAGTCTGACTATCCAGAGTTGCAGATGTCCATGCTTCACCAGCAGCATCATCTCCACGTAGTATTGCCGTGGCCACACCATTAATGGTTTCAATAACCACTGATTTACTACCCACATTACCTAAAGTTGTAGTAAATGTAACCATAGTACCATCCGGCAAATGTCCTGCCGCAGGATTGTGGAACACGCCATGGGAATCATATCTAAAATCAGCAATCAAATTAGAAGCCTGTCCCTGCTTAATAATGGTTGGATTAGCACTATACCTCATAACCAGCCAGGGATCATAGCTCACAGAACCATTAATCAACGTGGAAAAAACTGGATTATTTGAACCCCACCAATTATAAATGGCATTCACTGAACCAGAACTACATTCAACAGCATTAGGAGTGTTGTTGAATATGCGATTAAAGTTCGCAGTTAGAGTACCAGATACTTCTCCTAATTGATCATTGAATATTGCTCCACTCTGAGTAGCGGTGTTCTGCTGAAGTGTACTGCTTGTAATGGTTAAGTTACCATAATTGTAAATAGCTCCACCTTTAAGAGCACTGTTATTCTGGATATTGCTACCAGTAATGGTTGTAGTGCCCATAATGTTATGTATTCCACCACCCGAAAGTTCGGCAGTGTTATCTTGAATGCTACAATCAGTGACCATTAAATTATTCCAATTGGCTATTCCACCACCCATAGGGGCAGTATTGTCCTTTATGATACTGTCCGTAATGGTTAAACTCTCAAAGTTATCTATTCCTCCACCATTACTACCCTGGTTTTGTTGAATGGTACTTCCAGTGATGGTTAATTCTCCATCATTGAGTATTCCTCCACCACCTGCAGCCTGATTCTGTTGTATGATGCTATCAATAATGGCCATAGTATCCAGGTTATATATTCCTCCACCAAAAGACGGAGCTGTGTTCTGCTGAATAGTACTGCTCCTAATAACCAAATCACCACGGTTGGATATTGCCCCACCATTTCCTTCTGCGTTATTGTTGGTGAATATACAATTAGTAATGTTTAAGTTACCATAATTGTAAATAGCTCCACCTTCACCGGTGGCATTGTTGTTGGTGAATTTACAGTTGATTATCTGAGTAGGTTGGGATTGTGTTCCACCTCTATTTGAGAGACCTGCCCCTCTACCATTGAATGTTCCATTATGGTATCCATTGGTAATAGTCAAACCCTGCAGTTTTACATTGTTAACACCAGTTAGTACTTCAATTACTCTATCATTATTCTGAGCATCGATAATTACATCATCAGGGTTGTTGGTAGCTCCTTTGAACGTTAATTCTTTATTAATCTTGATTCCACTTTGATTATAAGCTCCAGTATTCAGAATAATAGTATCTCCAGAAGCCGCATTATTTATGGCGTCTTGTATGCTATCTTCAGGATTTATAGTTACATTGGCAGCACTTATAGTGGGTATTGATAAAAATAGTGTAAATAAAAAGGTTAAAATCACGAGATTTCTTGTTTTCAACTTTTTTTCACCTCCTTCATGATTTATAATTTTATAATTATATACTATTATTATCGATATACCTATTATTTTTTACTAAAAAATTATCAATATGACTATTATAACGATAAAAAGGAGTTATTAAATCATGAATGTACAGGAATTAGGTGTAAGGGGTGCTGGGCCTGCTGGGGGTGGCCTTCGAGGAGGCTATAATCTTTAAAAAATTTTTTCTACAGGTTATGTGGCTGGGGACAGTGCTGGTGGGGGACGGGAGTCATAGATTATAGATTAATTATTATGAACCATAAAATACAGAATAAAAGATGCATTGAAATTGGAGTTGATTAAAAATGGATTGGAAAACTATTGGAATAGGTGCGTTCGTTAATGCCGCTTTAACTATTTGCTTGTCATGGATATTCTTACCATTATTCTTTTTAGGCCCTATTGCAGGTGGATTCATAACATCTTACCTCAGTAAAGGATTTGAAGACTATGAGGTAATGGATGAAAAAGATGGGGCCGTAGTAGGGACCATGTCTGGAATAATTGGAGGTATATTAATATGTTTATTATTAATTATGGGTCTGGGGAATATGGGTGCTATTACTGGATTTGTATCTACAGGAATAGGTTTAATAGTAACCGCATATATTATAATTCAATTATCAGTTATGGTAAGCCTAATTTTAGGTTTAATAGGGGGAATCTTGGGTGTGGTCGTTAAAAAGTAAAGAGGTGTGATTTAAGTACTAGATAAGATATTTAATTAAGATTTCATAGTTTAAATAAAATGGGCGTTATTTATGAATGAAAAAAAATTATACACCAAGGATTCTGTAACATCTTATGACGGCACTAAAATTGGATACCGACAAATAGGCAGTGGCCCAGGTATTATTCTTCTGCACGGAGGAATAAATGCATCCCAACACCTTATGAAGCTTGCTACTTTACTCTCAGATGAGTTTACAGTATATATTCCTGACCGTAGGGGGCGTGGGATGAGTGGACCAAGTAATAATTACTGCATAGAAAAGGAAGATGAAGACCTGGATGCCATCATTAAAAAAACTGGTTCAAACTATGTCTTTGGAACGGCTGACGGTGCTTTATTTGCACTGCATGCTGCAATCTCTAATTCAGATATCCATAAAGTTGTGGCCTATGAACCCCTCATCTTCTTTGGACAACCAGGGATTGAAGAATTCAAAACCATCATCCAGCACTATGATGGGTACATGGCCCAGGGTGACGTGGCTGCGGCCATGGAAAGTTTAACCAAGGATTCTAAGAAATATATGGTGATTAATATAGCTCCTGATTTTATTCTGGTTCCTATTTTCAAATTGGCACTAAAATTGGATGCCCGTAAAGTCAAGGGTGATGATGTATCTCTCCAAGAGCTTCTCCCTACATTACACGACGAACTGGAAATCGTTCAAAAAACAGAAGGAACACTCGATAACTACAAAAAGGTTTTTGCAAAAGTATTATTACTGGGCGGCAGCAAAACGGAACCCATGTTAAAAGAAACCCTCCAGGCTCTGGATAAAATAGTCCCTCATTCTCATTTGGTGGAGCTGGAAGGATTAAACCATGGATCTGCACAGGACTATGGTAATCCCGAGCCCATTGCACAGGAAATAAAGACTTTTTTGGAGAAATAAAATAGCCATAACTTAAAAAATAAGCAAATAATAACGAATGATAAACATGCTAATCAAAAATAAAAAACTGGCCATTATTGCCGCAATTTTAACATTTATAGCATCATCAGTGCTATTCACGAGCATTATACTTTATGTTGTTAAAATACCTCTCTCCGCCCTATGGGATGGCCAAAATCAACTCTATTTCTTCACCGGAATATTACTGGCCGGGGCCTGTGCATCCATTGTTTATGGTCGGGGCGGCACTGAAAAGGCAGCAAGGGCGGTCCAAGTTGTGGACGAAATGATGGGAATAGATGTAGATAAAAAGGATATGTGGAGAATATTGCGGGCCGTGGAGCAAATGCCTCCTTTCGCGGTGGATAAATACGTTTCAGGTAATATAAATGGTGTAGAGTGGTTTGAAGACCAGATAATAGATTATAAAACTAAACTTAATGATGAAGACCTTTTAAAAATAAGGAAAGTCCTGGAAATGCCGGTGGGGGAACTTCAAAAGGTAATGGAAAAGCTCTATGAGGAAACCAATTTGGAGCAATTTAGAATACTGGCCCAACCAGATGCTGAGGAATTAATTACCATTAACCTGCAGGAACTTAAAAAGATTCTATTTGCGGAATAAATCTTTATAAGAGTATTAACTTAAATAATATTTTTTCAATTAAAAAAACTTTTTTATAAACCTAAGCTGGAGAAACACTTTAAATTAATATAAACTGGAAATACTCCGCTCCACTCTTTTTTTTAAATATCGGTTAAAATAAATTTTTACTAAATAAGTATGAATTATAGTCCAATCCAGATTTCAATCACTGAAAAATGCTTAGTATTCTTAAATAAAGTTTTTATATTACTTTTAACAACTTTATTTTATAATTTTAATAAGGTGTCTTAATGGGTTTATTTGATAGATTAAAAAACGCAGCTTCAATAAATAATAAAGGTATTGAATTATCAAAACAAGGAAAATATGAAGAAGCAATGCAATACTATGAAAAAGCTTTAAAATTAGATCCAAAATTAGAAAAAGCATGGTATAACAAAGGTTTAGCTCTTAAAAACCTTGAAGACTATAAAGAAGCATTATATTGCTTTGATAGAGCTATTGAAATAGATCCTAAGTTTATACGTGCTTGGAGTTTTAAAGGAGAAATCCTTGGAATTATGGGTAAATATGGGGAAACTTTTAGTTGTTTTGATAAAACACTTGAATTACACCCAGAACATGTGAACATACTAACTGAAAAGAGCTTCTGGTTAGGAGTAACAGGACAATATGAAGAAGCGCTTGAAACAGTTAATCATGCTATAGAAATAGATCCAAAATTTGCCCCGGCATGGATCAATAAGGGATTGCTATTAATTAAGCTTGAAAAGTATCAAGAAGCTGAAGAATCATTTAATAAAGGATTAGAATTAGACCATGATGCCACCAGTACAATAGTTAATAATGGATTTATTCTTTGTAAACTTGAAAAGAATGAAGAAGCTTTAGATTGTTTTAATAAATCCCTGGAATTAGATTCATGTAATATTGTAGCATTAAGTAACAAAGGCGCAATTTTATATGCTCTCCAAAAGTTTGATGAATCTTTGGAGTGCTATGAAAAGTATCTGGAACTGGATCCTTTTAATTTTGAAATAATTCATAGTAGGGGGGAAATTTATGAAAAGCTTGGTAGATACGATGAAGCCATAAAATGCTATGATATGAGTGGTGCGTCATTTAAAAAAGGTCTTTGTTTAAATAAAACAAAAAGATATGAAGAAGCACTAAAAACTTATAATTTAATCTTGAAATCTCCACATTCCAATACTGAAATAATATTATACCACAAGGGAATAACCCTTCAAAACCTGGAAAATCACAAAGAAGCGTTGAAATGTTTTGAAAATGTATTAAAAATAGATCCAGATTGTGAAAAGGCCAAAAAACTTGCAGAGGAAACAAAAGAAATTTTAGACAAAAATAATGAAGTTTTAGATGATACTGATTTTAATCCAAATGGAAAAATTGAAGAAAAAATAAATAATGAAATAGAAACCCTACCAAATGAATTAGAATATATAAAATTGGATGTTCTTGAAGAAGAACTAAATGAAGTGGATAAAGTTGAAAAGAAACCGAAAATATCCAGACTTACAAAATTACAGTTAAAAATGTTAAATAAATCATTGGATATGGATCCACTTCATGCTGGAACATGGTATGACAAAGGAGTTATCCTTAGAGAGATTGGAGAATATGATGAAGCACTGGAATGTTTTGAAACTGCTTTAGCACTAAAACCGGGGTATAAAAAAGCTTTAAAAGCTAAACAAAAAATTTTAAACTATATTAATAATTAATTTTAATTCATTTCCAGCATTGAATTTAAAATCAAAAGTAGATTATAATTTGATTAAAATAAAAGGTTTAATGAAAATTTTAAAAGCTAATCACTGGTTTTCTAAACAAATTCGAGATTAAAGCATGAATAAGAGCAACAGGTATTAAAGCCGTGCCTAAAATCATACGGGCCTCATATAAAAAACTACTTCTTGGATCCGACCTTCCTTTCAGCCGGTTAAAAAAAGAACTCCAGGCAATACCATAAGCATTTCCCATCATGATAGTCCGAATAGAACCAAGAATTCCTAGGGCCCGGGAAGTCCCATAGATTTTTACAATACGCTGCCAGGATTCCTCAGTAGGGTGGCCACGGGTATCGGCATAATGCTGGGCAAACATGACGGCGGCAAGTTCATCATCAGGTATATCATCCATAATCCCGGCCAGCAAATTATGGATTTCTTCGCCGCTCATTCCACTCTCCAAGGCCCTTTTGGTGTGGGCGTAAGAACAGATGGCACAGTCATTGACTTCAGTAACTGCCAGCATGATCCTTTCTATGAATTTAGTGTCTAGTCCCTGGTTCTTTTTGGCCGAAGATAAGTACTTCATGGTCCTTATTCCGTGGTAAAAGATCCAGTAAGATTCCTGCACGGAATAAAGTTTTTTACCAATTTTAGTTTCAGTTTGCATGTTTATAAAAAAATCTTCAGGGGAGTACTTTTTTCATTATATTCTCAAATCGGGTCTTGCTAATGGGATGATAACTTAATATTTCACCCTCATAGATAAGACTGAATGATCCGAAAGCACAGGGTGAATTTTGAACATCAGGGGCATCCTTTAAATCAACCAGATTGGTTTCTAGTTTGAATTTATTTTTTGCAGTTTCTATAATCGCATTAACATTTTTTTCAGTGTAGGGGCATTGTACTGAGCGGAGGATGGTCAATCCATTAGAGTATTCTTTTAAAGACTCTCCCATATCTTCCCGGAATCTGGGATCGGGTGATTTTTCATCAAACTTCTTTACCAACAAATCAAAATCCGGTTTAACACTATCCACTATCTGAAAACCTTTATTCAGGAATATATCATTACCTACCATGAAGGGGCCTTTTCTGGTGACTACGGCCACTCCCCGCATTTCCTTATCCTGGGCCTCTTTAATACATTCATCCAGTAGCCGGGAAGCCATTCCTTGACCTTTAAATTCTTTTCGGAACCCTACAAAAATGCAGTGGATAAACAAGTACCCCTTGGCTTCCACCGGGCGGTGAGCATATTCTCCAGGAATGTATTCCAGCATTCCCTGATAACCGCCCTTTTCAGACATTACTATCTTAATTCGCAATCCTTTAGGGTAATATTCCTGGAACCACTCAATTTTTTTCCTTAATTCCAAGTGTTTTTTCAGATCTTTGTACCCGCAAACACCATAATCTGATATATTATCTGGATTCAGATCTATTATCTCTATGTCGCCCATGTTATTTTCTCCTAGATTTTCAGTCGATGAAACATATAGAAAGTCTGTTTTGATTGTATAACAATCCCCTTACTCATTGTGGGATTTATTAAAAAATTGATCCCATTTTTCCTCTCCAAAAATCGCTATGAACTTCTTTTTATCCTCAGAAGAATATTGGAAAGCTTCAGGTCGCTTATACCTCTTTTTAGAATATATGGCTTCTGCTTCGTAAATTAAATCCACATCTGGTTTGTTAAAGGGCTTGCATTGATGGTAAACTCTTTTTATTAAGTCCAGGGTTTCATCGGAATACCATACTCGGTTAGCTCCATATTCATTCAGGAAGGTTTCGTGGGTAAATATGTCATCCCAACCCATCTGGAAGTATTCATGGAATATTTTCTCCCGGGCCTTTAGTATTCCAGGATTGCATTCCTGGGTACGTTTAATATTTCGCATAGTGTAAGATTTACCCCTCATATCTGTCCAACGTTTATCATAGGGTGCAAAATTACAGAAAGAATCCAGCCAGTCATATACATTCTCAACCATCTTCCCCCATAACCTTATAATCATATCCCACTGATTAATAGTAGGAGCATACTCCCAATCTATCTTTTGTCTTTCTAGTCCAAATTCAAAACTATCCGCCACCTTAAAGGGTGAACTGGCTGCCAGTTCATCGTGAATTCGGAGGATTTTTTTGTGTTTTTCAACCTCCAGTGGCAGGTGCATAAATTCCGCGAACATTTTATCAGAAATTATAGATTCCCTCACCACCAGATCACCTTGCAAGATCTGGAAAAGACCGGTCTCCTCAGCAGTTCTTAAAAATGCAGGATAGGATATATCCGATTTTCCAATTTCAATTAAGTCCTGAATGGGTCTTTTAAGTATTTCATAATTAGGATGACCCTCCAGACTTTTGATGGAAGTCTCATAGGCCTCCAGTGTTTTCTCCATGAGCAACTCATCGCCCCCATCCGCAGAGTATTCCCCTTTCACCATGGCCGTCATGGTTTCGGAATAGGCATTGCTGAACTTGATGAATAGATTTTCAGTGGTGAGTTGTGCTGTAAAACTGACTACATCATTAGTTTCCTGGGCCAATGTTTCCATCCTGCCAAGAGCTTCGCCCATTTTTTGGAATGATTCGCCGGTTGCACTTTTCTCTTCCATTTCCAAGTACATGTTGCGGTAGGTGTCCAGTATGGTATTGGCCATTTCTTTATCCACAGGCATTTTTAGATCCCCCGGTAAGTTTTAAACTGTTTTATTTTTTTTTCCAGCACTTCATGGGGGATGGGGATGAGTCTTCGGTGTCTTTCCTCCCATATAAGATCCGATTGGTACTGCCACGGGGGATCCCATTTCTGGGCCTGAGGAAGCATTGCATCTTCCCATTGCTTATTACCCTGTTTTATGAGTTCCTGAGGATTTTCCTGATTTATTTCATTTTTCCATTCATCAGGAACCTCTGCAGATTGGTAAACCTCTATTTCTTCCAGAATCATCAAATCATATCTGATTTGGTCAGTGAATAAGTCCAGAGTAACTTCCACATTCACATCACCCTCAATCTCAGATACAGTATTTATCAGTTCAACATCTGTTTTTAGAGAATCAACGATATCAAGAATCCGTGAAGGAGCATGTAGACGTATTTCCTCTTTTAATTCTATTAATAAATTTTTTCGTGCAGTTTCCTGGTCTTTTACCAAGGCTATGGCATTTTTAACAGCCAGGTTTCCCCATTCAACCTTTTGACCGAATTCTTCAAGATCTTCCGATTCAGATATCGCATCATATAATGCTTTTTCAGATTTGTATGAATAAGGATATAATAAGTTATTTTCATATTTCTTTAATCTTGATTCATAATATTTCACATATTCCTGGTGCCTCTGGTTCATCGTGAAAACCCTCCATTACCCAATTATTTTATTATTTATCATGTTTTAATAATAAAAACGTGTGTTGATTAAATATTCTTTTAAATTAAACTTAAAACCATGTGTATAAAATATAACTATTGTTTAATGAAATGATAAATAATAAAACCACAGTTTTGCCTTGATTTTTATGATATCCCTATCTAAAAGACTTAATATTGGTATTAATTCTGTTTCTGGGATTATTTTTATCCATCACGGGCCTCCACCACCGTACCGGAAATGGGAGCATAAATAGGTTTTCCATAGCAGTAACAATCACTTAAATGTACCTTACCCAGAATATAACTCAAAGTACTCTTTTTATAAAATTTAAGGGGTTTATGGGCCCAATCAACCTGTAAAAGATCGAAGGCATAAGTCTGTGCAAAATAATCCGTGCCGTGACTGGGAACTTTACTATCTGGACTATTTAAGACCATCCACTCCCCTTTTAATGGTGATTCTATGGGTATAGGTCCGGTATCTTTCATAAAGTTTTATTTATTTAAAAGGAGTATTTAGTTATTATGAAAAAAACTTTATTAATCCACAATAGATTATAACCATGGTTTAAAAGGTGGTTATAATATGGTGGAAATAAACTGGGTTACGGTAAGAAATGGTTTGTTGTTATCCTTAATCCTGTGGATTATTCTTCGAGAATTTGCAGGAGATATTGGAGGACTTGTTGGATTTCTGGCAGCAACAATATATGTCGGTTACAAAGCTAACGAAGGTTATATGGACGGTGCCGCACACGGAGCACTTGTGGGTATCGTTGGAGGTATCGTCGGTGGATCGATTATACTTATTTTATACCTTATAGGATTAGGGGATACTGCAAAACAGCTCTGGCCAGTTACCGGAGTAATGGAGGCAATTATAGTTATAATCTTGTATGGTATTATTGGAGGAATTGGTGGTACTATTGGTTCTGCCATCAAAAGGCTGATTAACCGATAATGTCCATCTTTCAAGAGAGGTTTTTACGGTCTTTGCTAGTTTAAATTATAAATACTTCTCATAGTAACCTTTTATTTTTTTAAAATCAATTTAATATTGTTTAAATGTATTAATAGCATAAAAAGAGATAATTTTTATGAACCGGTCGCTAGTTGGTTACCTAGTTTTTTTTCAAAAAAATAGATTGGAGGCCGGAATTCTATTCCTTTTTTGAATAAATTAATTAGTTTAAAGGTATATACCATAAACATAGACTAAATTAATTATTTTTTAAGCGGGAGATGGGTTTAAATGAGCTATAAAGAACAGGCAGATGTTTTTAAAAAGGTTTTTGGATTAAAATATGAACCTATGGCGATTTCTTTTACTAATGATGAAATTAAATCTGGCCGATATGAAAAAATATCCATTTGTAAAGCAATGAAACTGGCAGCTGAGGGTGAGAGCTTTATAATTGATGAAGATGTTTCGACCTGCCCAGGTGGTAATCACTACTGCGGTTTTAGCGAGCCTTTTGCTGGAAAACAAAAAAGAAAATTGCAGAAATTCCTCACTAAGGGTGAGAAACTTACCGGATCCATTGTTAGTTTTGAGAGAATGAGAAAATTAGCAATACCACCGGCCACGGATTTATCTGATAGAATTGTAATATGCCCCTTAGACAAGGCAGAAATAAGGCCAGATATGATTTTATTTTTATGCAATGCTGAGGTGGCCTGTCGCCTTATAACCTTAGACACTTATTGGGATGGCCTATCACCACAACAGCAAATAATAGGGGCCTTATGTCATTCGGCCATAGTCTATACTATCATGAGTGGGAATACCAATATGACTGTGGGAGACTGGACGGCCAGAAGCCATCAAGGTTTTGATCCAGATGTGGTCTTTTTATCAGTACCATATGAACGCATACACAATTTAATAGCCGCTATACCGCATTGCTCGGCCGGAAATGGTGAGGTGGATATTCCTGAAGAATTCCGGTCTGATTAATATTTTATTTTTTAAAGAACAATTATAACCTTGCTACTTTTCATAAAATAACTATTTTTAATCTGGAAATGATTATAACAAATTCAAATAATAGGGATATAAAATATGTAATTAATCTTCATTTTCCATTTTATACCATTATTTATTGAATTCTCTCACCAAGAATTATTTTTGGAGCTTTAACCAGACACCTATTAAATTCTTTAAAGAAATTCTCAAGGCCAGATTTAGTAGCCTTTCCATGAGTTATCTCATTGTCTAATTCCCAGTATAACACATAAGTGTAAAATTTAGGCTTTCGAGTTAATTTAATAGGTGGCTTTCCATTTTTAGCATCACTAAAACTTCCCGGCCGGTGCGTTCGTCTCATATACCTAACATCTTTAACTCCAGGGAATTCGCTGTGATGCTTAAGAACCTTTTTAATTAATGCCTCAAATTCTTCAGTTTTATCTGGTTTAACTTCATATAAACAAACTTCAACAAATGAATCTTCTTTATAAGTATTCATACAATTACCCCGGTTAAATATCCGATAACTGCCCCACCTACTATACCAATAATTAAAATGGGGGCATAAGTTCTACTTATGATTGCTGAGGGAAGGGAAAGACCAATACCAAGTAAAGCTCCAGCAATGATGGGATTAATTCCAAGGACAACATTTGGAATTATGAAACCTATCATGAAACGATCTATAAATGCTCCGGCCATTGCATCTCTTCTTTCGCCTGAATTTTCAAACTTCAAGGGTATCATTATCAATACCGACACAATTCCAAATATTATTCCCACTATTATTCCAAAAATAACACTATTCATATTCTAAACACCTTTTACAAGAATTAATAATAGATTTTTTATTCCATTTTATATTGCTTTGTTATTAATTTATATAATAATCTTACTAAAATAAAATGGAATGAAGTGTTTATAATCTATAATTCTGGAGGAAATCATAATTGTACGATGTCATAGTAATCGGGGTCGGGCCTGCAGGCTGTATGGCTGCTAAGAAAACCGCAGAAGCTGGACTAAATGTTTTACTGGTGGAGAAGAAGTCATTACCTCGGGAAAAGTCCTGTTCAGGAATTCTAATCCAGAAATCAATTAAAGTAGTGGAAAAAGAATTCGGAAAAATACCAGAAAGGATCTTCTCACAGCCCGTCCTTAATCAGGGAATCATCATCACCAATGAAGAGGGTCAGGTTTATCCTTACCAGAGTGAGGGTTACAATATCTGGAGAAACACCTTTGATGAGTGGCTGGCCCTAAATGCTGAGAAGGCCGGTGCTGAGCTTAGAACATCCACCAAGGTTATGGGTTGTGAAGAAAAAGAGGACCACGTACTGGTCCAATTGGAAGATTATACCGAAAAGGCCCGCTGGGTCATTGCCTGTGATGGGGCAGGTAGTAGAATTAAAAGGAATATTTTGGAGGTAGATGGGGATTATATCATCACTTACCAGACCTTTTGCAGGGGTTTGATAGATCTGGGCAGTGCATTTTTCCACGCCTTTTTAGATACTTCCCTTTCCCAGTACGATGCCTGGTTCAATGTGAAAGATGACTATCTTGTTATAGGTGTGGGAGTTAAAGATTCATCTAAAATGAAAGAATATCATGCTAATTTTGTTTCTTATCTGGAATCCAATTTTAATTTAAAAATAGAATCAGTTGAGAAAGAAGAAACAGGATTAATGCCCCATATTCGATCTGGATTTAATGTAGACTTAGGGAAGGGCCGACTGCTCTTTGCAGGCGAAGCGGCTAATTTATTGAATCCTATTGGTGAGGGAATTTCCATTGCCCTGGCCAGTGGCTACTGTGCTGGTGAGGCCGTTATTGGTGGTAGTGATGTTCTTAAGGGTTATAATGATGCTTTGCAGGGTGAAATTGATTATATGGTGAGACAGTGGAGATTTCTAGGGAATATTTCGGAGCTTGGTTTTGATTATCGGTAAATACACTTTCTGGTAATTCGGGGTAGGGCAAAGAAGGCAAAATGCCGGATATAGGGATTCATTTTAACTTCTTTCCATGTTTCAACCAAGGGAATGGCCGTATTCATAATCACGGCCTGGGATATATTTTCTGGAAAATTTCTTAAAAAAGAATAGGTGACCATACCGCCTAAGTCATGGCCTACTAAAGTTACATTATTTAGATTAAAGTGATGAATCAAATCCTGAATAAAACTGGCTATGGTAAATTTATCACTGGAACAATTGACTGGATTTCCCAACTCCAGGCATATCCAGAGATAAAATATGATAATTTTCTTTTAATAGGGCCATTACATCGGCAAAGCTACCCCAGTTTTCAGGATAACCATGCAGAAATAGAATAGTTGGCCTTTTGTTATCTCCAGCTTCAATGATATGAGTTGAAATTCCATTGATGTCAATTTGCTGGTGCTGGAAAGTGTTTTCTATGGCCATGATATTTTATTGTGATTAGGTTTGTGATATATTTTCTTCTGAGAATTCTAACTTGACTATTTGCAGCAGGTTGTATTTTTGTAGATTAAAAAATGAGCTTAGTGATTGATGGATGTCTGGTTAATAAATTTAAATTGTTTAGTGTAATATACAATATTTTTAATCAAGTATTTCTTTTTTAGATTCGAATATATTCAGAAATGGTTCTCCTTTGTATCCGAGAATCGTTAAAATTATTCTATCTAATAAATAAATTAATCTATTTAATTCATTATTAATTTCAATATTTCTTTCATTTCCACTAGAGTTAATGATTTTTGGGAATTTTCCAGTATGAGCTATTTTATTTCTAATCTGTATAAAATCACGATCGAATTTTGTGAGTTTTATTGAAAATCGTGTATCTTTACTGAAAGCCGTTAATTTATCATCCATGGTAGGGTGTGGATATGATATTTTATCTGCGATTTCATCTGCGATTTCCTCATATTCCTCCAAACCTTTATTTTCAAGTACCCTTTTTATTTTGTTGATGTTTTGTTTGAGTATACTATTACTAAGACTATTTTCTTCTTCTACACAAATTTCCTCATATCCGGTTAATATTGTTTCTAGGCCTGTTACAAACAATAAAAAACTCAAATCACTATATTTTTGGGAAAAAGCTTCTAAATAAAAGGATATAAAAATATTTAAACCGAATTTATTAATATACTCTAAATATTTTGGATAGCATACTTCTAAGTAATTTCTGAGATCACAATCATCTAAATTATTTGAATCAATGATATCTTTTTCTTTATTAAATTCTTGAGTAAATACTGGTCTTAAAATAGTTTTAAATAATTTTTTATTAGCATAATAATCTTCATATATTGGACTTATACGATTTCGACAAGAATAAGATAATAAATCAGTTAAAATTTTAATCATATTTGGGAAATTTTTTTCTTTATTTTTATGTAAAGTTGTAGTTGCCTCGGAGGTTACAAGAATCTTTTTTTTATTTTCTTTAAGAGATTCTATCTTTTCCCCATAATTTTCATTATGAATAAAAAATATTTCAAACTCATCTATTTTGGCTTTAAAGCTATCAAAAGGATTTACAACGTTATTACACCCTCTAAAAATAAAATTAGTTAGCCCTGAGGAAATTGTAATTTCATCTGATTTTGTTTCTCCAAAGATGATTTCAATAGGCTCAAATATCTTTAAAACAAACTTAAATTTTAAATGTTTGTCTTTTTTATAATCTATTTTAATACTATTAAGATATGATTTTTCTATTTTAATTTTTCCTTCAGGGTCGTGAATATTCCCATCTATATCTACTTTAATAATTTTTTCTTGAAATTCATTGAATAAATCAGCAATTTCAGGTGAGGGATGATTTAAGTAAGCTTCAATTATTATATTAGCATTTGAATATTGCAATAAATTAAAATCTAATTCGATTTTGATTCTTTTGCTCAGAATAAAATCAAAAGTACCCTTGCCCTTGTATTTCTTCACAGTTTCTATCATACTATTACATTATGTCGATAAGAGTAATAATTTTATTCATTATCAAAAATGTGTAATATTAAGATTTAAAAAATAACAATTTTTAATTCAAAATAAAAAAATACGCCGGAACTGAGATTTGAACCCAGGCGGAGAGAGTCTCCACTGGATTTCAAGTTCCGGCATATCCAGAGATAAAATATGATAATTTTCTTTTAATCGGGCCATTACATCTGAGAAGCCATACAGTTCAGGATAACCATGAAGAAATAGAATAGTTGGCCTTTTGTTGTTTCAAGCTTCAATGATATTGGTTGAAATCCAGTGATATCAATTTTCTGGTGCTTGAAAGTATTTTTTATGGCCATGATATTTTATTGTGATTAGGTTTGTGATATTTTTCTTCTTCAATGTTTAGCTTGACTGCTAGCCAAAGATCCTGATTTAGATCCCTTAAACTATTATTCATATAAAACATCATGGTTACTTATTACTAAAAAGCATATTTTAAATATTTCAAAATTTAATTAAGATTATTATTATGGGGGATCTATTTTGTGTGTAAAAACTAGTTTGGACCTTAACCATTTCATGACAACGGAAATTAAAGAACTTTTAAGAGAAGTTGAATCTCTTGATTCAGAAAATTTGATTATAATTAATGAAATGTGTGATAAAGAATTATTAAAACAATCAGCGGGTGCTGCTGTTCATAGAGATACTAATGGTAATGATATTATATCTTTAGATCCAAAACGTGCAGATGAACATGCTTTAGCTCATGAAATCATGCATATTAAATTGCATCGTTCTGGATGGTCTCAGATATATTCAATGATACCTGATAACTTTGCAAGAAACTTAGCTGATAAAATGGACAACTTAATAGATCATCATGTTTTCTATCCCGAGCTAAAAAGTACTGGAATTGATATTTCAGGCTATTTGGATACTTTCACAGTTGGTTTTGATTATTGGACACGTTCTGAGGATAAAGAATTAGATATATTAAATAATGGATTAGATGCCTGTCAGGGGCTTCTATTTGGTGAACCATATAAAACTAGAACTATAGAATCCATCGAAAAAAATATCCTGAAAGCCTAAAATTAGCCATTGAACTAGAAGAAATAATAACTTCTAAAAATATTAACAAAAAAAATATTAGGAAAATCAGTGTTTCATTATTAGATTTCCTTAATGGATGTGTACAGAAAGAAAATAAGGAGGTACCTAATTTACGTCGAATTATTGGCATTAGTCCTCTGTTTACTGAAGAGGAACTTAATAAAAGAGCTTCTAAACATGTTCATTTTAAGTCTGAAAGAATGATTATTAACCATTATACTAGATATTTGGCTACATTTATCCTAAAATCAGATGAAACCCGATTTAGAACCTATTTGGGTAATGATAATGCTGAACCTCCTGAAATATTTGAAATACGACGATCATGGCAAACAAAATATTTGAAAGAATTATTAATTTCTCAAAATTTAATTTATGGAATTATATAGCTTATTTATGGGGGCATAAAATAGTGACTAACACTAAAAAATCTATAAAAATAGCAAAATGCAGCATCAAAGAAGGAGAAACTCTTGATATAATTATTGATGGAATAAGATCGGATGAAGAATATAATTTTTCGGTTAATGTTTCTAAAATTGAAGAAGATCATACATTTTGGGCATTTGAAACATCTTCTACTGTTAATAATCTTGATACTGATAAACAAATTAGTTTTAAAATTCCTGAAGATTATAAAGAGGGTCTGTATTTAATTAATCATATTACCCTAATCAATAAAGAAAAAAATATTCAAGATCCTTTATCACCTATTATGGATGAGGATCGAGAAAGTTTGCAAATTCCAGTCAATAGTAAAGCTTTATTTGAGGTAATAAAAGATTCTGATTCTCCTAAAAGTTGCTCAGAACTAAAAAATCAATATAATGAAATAATAACTAATCGAGAAAAAGAATTTAATCAAGGGTTTGGAAATGGATTACACGAGTATTTGGGCTTAGTATTTGTTAGAGACTGTAAATTAACCATTCGAATGCGTTTAGGAAGATATGAAGTAATTCCTTTTGAAGGAATATCTTGCAATGACGAAATATCACTTATAAAAAGCATACTTGCAGAAAATAACCTAAAACTGGGTATTAATGATGATGAAATCTTAAATAAATGCAAAAGTGAACAGCCTAGTTTTATTATTCACTTTCCTAAAGTTTGTGCGGATTCATTAAATGATGCGGCTTCTAAAATTAAAGAAAGATCTCAACTTATTTGTGATTTATTAGCCGTTCAAAGAGGAGCCCGCCCTTCAATAATCGGAATGGTATTAATCGGTTTGAATAACAATGAAAGTTGGTTTGGATTAAATATGCAATCATATGGTGGAAATTTACTTGGGGGTTTTTTATCTGGAGAAGATCCACAGTTTTTGGAGTACAGTATCCAAAAATCAGAAAATAATGAGAAAATTCAGCTATATTTTTCATTGTATAATGAAGCTAACAAAGAAGATAGGATTGAATTTAAATATTTCCGTTTATGGAATATTTTAGAAACAATTGCACGCAGCAAAAATTATATTGGCCAGGATTTACTTGATTGGCAAGGTAATATAGTAAAAAATAGGAGAGGTGTTGATAGAAAAATTCAAGATGATTCTAAAGAATTGGTTTTTGAACTTATAAGAGAAGTTTTCACTTCATCCAGTATGTCTAATAGCACATTTGCTATGGGCCTTAATCAAGGTTTAATTGATGAAATGATTCCGATTTGGTATAGGCATAGAAATTGTGTTGCCCATGGTGGTGGATGTTTCCATGATGACTCTAATTTCTGCAAAATAGATAAAGATCAATGGGTTAACTGTAAAAATGCGCATGATGAAATTATTTCGGTTCATGGTGTTAGAAATAGTTTTAATGATGGTTATCTTAGAGCATTAGATGGAACTGTTACGAAAATCATTGATTTTGAGATAAAACTTTAAGAATTAATTTTTAATGAAATAGGTAATAAAATGGTTTCTAAAAAATTTTCTGCAAGTACAAAACGTCAAATTCGTAAAGAAGCAGGATATGGATGTTGTAGATGTGGCTCTGAGATAATTCAATACCACCATATTAATCCTAATTTTAATAAAGTGGAAGATGGAATGGCATTATGTCCCGGATGTCATGATATGGCCACAAGAGGTGCTATGACACTTTATGAACAATTAGAATTTAAAAATAATCCATATAATATTGTCCATGGTTATAGTAAAGGAAAATTAATTATAAATCCGGGCACAATTCCTTTTTTATTTATTGGCCATAATACTATTTCTCCGTCGGAGAATATAATTACTGTTAATGGTGAAAGTTTATTAGGAATCAATATAAATGATGATGGGTTTATAGCCTTATCTCTTAAATTATACAATGAGAATGATGATTTAGTAATGGAAATATTAGATAATGAATGGATATCTGGTGACTTTTTAGCTTGGGATATTGAAGTAAGCTATAAATGGATAAAAATTCGTCCAAAAAAACGTAAGATTATTTTGGACATTAGAATTGATGGGATAATAAAAATAAAGGCGGATTTATGGCGAAGAGGGTCTAATATAAAATTGAGTCCTGAGAAACTTGAAATAATTGGTAATGATGGTAACATTAAATTTAGTACAGATCATTTTTGTGGAGTACTCTTAGAAAATTTTGGGTTTAATATAAATGAAAATGGAGAATTTTTCTTAGGTTAATATTGCTAATTTGAATTTAATTAAATTATATAATTTTTATATTTTTTTTTAAAGTAGTCTCATATATTTATTATCAATTCTCTTTGTAACTGATTTTGATAATAAAACAAATAAAAAATAAAAAATACGCCGGAACTGGGATTTGAACCCAGGCGGAGAGAGTCTCCACGGGATTTCAAGTCCCGCGCCTTACCAAGCTAGACTATTCCGGCAAATGAGAATAATATTCAAAAATAAGCAATAGGCCTAATATAATAAAAAATAGGGATTTAAGCTAAATTTAATTAGCTCTTTAATTCAATCTCGATACTCACGTTGTCAGGTACATTTACCTTCATGACCTGTCTCATGGCTCGCTCGTCGGCTTCGATACCCACTAATCTTTTGTGGATTCTTAGCTCCCATTTTTCCCAAGTTGCTTTCCCTTCACCATCTGGTGATTTACGGGTAGGCACTACCAGCTTTTTAGTTGGTAATGGGATAGGGCCAGAGAGATCTACGCCAGTTCTTTCAGCTATTTTTCTTAGCTGTTCGCAGACATAGGCCAATTTTTCAGGGTCAGTCCCTGTGAGTTTAATTCGTGCGTTGTGCATTTTTTTAGTCTCCAAAAAATAAAAGAGTAAAAAGGTTAATTAAACCTATTTAGCCTTTACGAGATCAATACACATACCAGCGGCCACGGTTTGACCCATGTCCCGGATAGCAAATCTACCCATGTGTGGAATGTCCTTGATTTTCTCGATAACCATAGGTTTGGTTGGTTTAATTTTCACTATTGCAGCGTTACCGGTTTTGAGGTAGTCCGGGTTTTCTTCGTCCACTTGACCAGTTGCTGGGTTCATCTTGTTAACTAATTCTAAGAAAGTACAAGCGACCTGAGCGGTGTGACAGTGGAATACAGGGGTGTATCCTACGGTGATAACACCAGGGTGTTGTAATACAACGATCTGTGCGGTGAACTCTTTAGCTACACTTGGAGGGCTGTCAGGGTGTCCTGCAACGTCTCCTCTTCGTACATCGTTTTTACCTACACCACGTACGTTGAATCCTACGTTGTCACCAGGTTCTGCTGAATCAAGCATTTCGTGGTGCATTTCGATGGATTTAATTTCTCCGATAGCTCCGGCAGGTTCAAAGATTACACTTTCACCTTTCTTCATGAGTCCGGTTTCGATTCTTCCCACTGGAACGGTTCCCACACCAGTGATGGAGTAAACATCCTGGATAGGTACTCGTAGTGGTAATTTGGTTGGTTTCTCAGGAGCAGTGAAGGTTTGTAGAGCTTCTACGAGAGAAGGTCCTTTGTACCATGGAGTGTTTTCACTCTTAACGGTGATGTTGTCTCCTTCGAAAGCAGAGAGTGGTATGAAGTGGATGTCTGCTGGCTTGTAAGCTACAGTCTTAATCAAGTCAGAAACTTCGCCTTTTAAGGTGTTGAACTTCTCTTCATCGTAGTTAACCAGGTCCATTTTATTGATACCGATGATTATCTGGTTGATACCGAGGGTTCTAGCCAAAAATGCGTGTTCTTTAGTTTGTGGCATGATACCGTCGTCAATAGAGACTACTAATACTGCGGCGTCAGCCTGGGAAGCACCAGTAATCATGTTCTTAACGAAATCACGGTGACCAGGACAGTCCACAATAGTAAATTCGTACTTTGGAGTTTCAAACTTAGCGTGAGCTAAATCGATGGTTACTCCTCTTTCTCTTTCTTCACCTAATTTGTCCATTATAAATCTGAACTTGTTTTCCCCTTCTGCTAGCTGTTGTTCAGCAATAGCTCCGGATTGGAGTAATAAATGTCCCACAAGGGTTGATTTTCCGTGGTCTACGTGTCCAATAAACGCCAAGTTCATATGTTCTTTTGTTTTAGCCATTAACAATACCTCCATTTATTTGCGTTAGCAATCAGTTAATTTGAGCTTAGGTTAAGTTTAGACTTAACCCTTTAAATAGGTAATGATGTTGTTGTCCACTGGGAACATGGTCATCATTTAAGCTTTTTTAATTTAAAAGATTTAAATTGAAAAATAAGGTTAGATTTAACCTAAGTAGTGTTCAGGACCATATGGTTCTGGTGATAGGCCTTTTCTGTCCCTAATTTCTCTTATAATTTCTTTTTGCAGTTCACGAGGCAGTCTTTCAAATCCTGCATTCTCGGTGGACCACAAACATCTTCCTTCAGCTGCAGAACGAATGTCACCGGCAAATCCAAACATTTCCGCTACAGGAACTTTGGATTCTACGGTGGCCATGTCTCCTTCCTGGGACATATCCACAATTTGGCCTCTTCTGTTCTGAACTTCTCTGGTAGATGATCCCATGTAATCTTGGGGCACGTTGATGAATACCTTTTGGATAGGTTCCAGTAATGTTGGCCCGGCCAGCATTAATGATCCGTATACTGCTTTCCTGATAGCAGGCAATACTTGGGCAGGTCCTCGGTGTACCGCATCTTCGTGTATCTTTGCATCCATGAGTTTGATTTTGATTCCCATGACCTTCTCTTTAGCAATAGGTCCATCATCTAGCGCACTCTCGAAACCTTCCATTAAAAGTTCCTTGATTTCGTCCAGGTACTGGATACCTCTGGTCATGTTAACAAATATTGATCTCCGGTAAACATTCCAAACTTTTCGGGCTTGGTCTTTTTCCAGACCGAGTTCCACGAATTTTGGAATTAAATCTTTACCTTTAACACGGCCTTCCTTAATTTCTCCACTTTGAATGGCCTGGAATATTTCGTCTTCCAGTGGTTCAATTTCAATGTAGAACTTGTTGTGCTTGTTAGGTGATTTTCCTTCCACAGGCCCTGCAGTTCCAGAAATGGTTTCCCGGTATACTACGATTGGTTCTGAGGTTTCAATTTCTACACCTTTTTCATTGATACGGTAAGCGATAATTTCCAAGTGAAGTTCACCCATACCGGATATGAGGTGCTCTCCAGTTTCTTCGTTGATTTCTACCTTAATGGTAGGATCTTCTTTACCTATTTGCCTTAAAACTTCAATTAGTTTAGGCAGGTCCTTGGTGTTTTTAGCTTCTACCGCTACCGTAACTACTGGTTCGGAGATGTGTTCTAATCCTTCGAAAGCCTCAATTTTACGGCCTTCATTACAGACAGTTTCCCCAGCTACAGCGTTTCTGGCACCAGTAATTGCTACAATGTTTCCGGCAGGCACTTTATCAGTGTTTACTCTTTCTGGTCCGAAGTAAACTCCTACTTGCTGGATCCGGTTTTTACCGTGAGATCCCACGAAAAAGATTTCAGTTCCTTTTTCAATAGTTCCACCGTAAACCCGTCCAGTAGCGATTTCACCGGCGTGCTTGTCAATACTCACATCAGTAATCATTACTGCTAATGGCCCGTCAGGGTCAGTGTTGAGCATGGCTTGGCCTTCTTCACTGTCTAAGTCTCCTGGCCAGATGGTAGGTACCCGGTAAGCTTGAGATTCATCAGGGCTTGGTAAGTGTTCTACTACCATTCCCAGTAATACGTCAGCTAGAGGCACTTTGTCAGCTAATTCTTTCTGTTTTTCGTCTTTACAGTAGTTGATGATATCATTGAAGTTGATACTAGTTTGCTGCATGACTGGTACATTGAGCGCCCAGTTGTGATATGCAGATCCGAAAGCAACACTTCCATCTTCTACTCTAACTTGCCATTTGTCTTTTAGCTCTTTAGGAGCCATATTCTTAATGAGCTTGTTAGCACTGGCAATGGTCTTGACGAACCGATTTTGTAGCTCGGTAGGATCAAGTTTTAATTCGTTAATTAACCGGTCAACCTTGTTAATAAATAAAACTGGCCTTACATTCTCTTTTAGAGCTTGTCTTAGCACAGTTTCTGTTTGGGGCATGATACCTTCCACAGCGCATACTACTACTACTGCACCGTCTACCGCTCTCATGGCCCGGGTTACGTCCCCACCAAAGTCCACGTGACCTGGTGTATCAATAAGGTTGATCAGATATTCGTTATCGTCATACTTGTGAACCATGGACACGTTTGCTGCGTCAATGGTGATTCCTCTAGCTTGTTCCTGTTCATCGAAATCTAGGAAACGCTGGTCTCCAGCTAACTCAGAGGATATCATACCAGCACCGGCCAACAGGTTGTCAGACAAAGTTGTCTTTCCGTGGTCGATGTGGGCCACGATACCGATGTTCCGAATGTATTTCGGCTGGTACATCAGCTCTTTTATTCTATTAATCATTTTGTCTCGTCTACTCACTAAAATCACCTGGTAAATATGACAAATCTCATAATTTACATTTAATCATTTTATTATCTTTTGAAATACCCTAATCATGCTATTATACTATATAGCATGCACCACTTCCATTTTTTTAAAAAGAGTTAATGAAAATAATAATTTCCATGAAATCATTTAAAAAAAAATATGAAAATGGTAATTAGTGGGCAGATCTAGCAATTCTCTCTTTTTCTTCTTTTTTCTGAATAGCGAAACTTCTAGTATCGTATTCTGCTGCTAGAAGAAGTTCGTCAGCTAGACTTTCTGCCATAGATCTTTTACTCTTGAAAGCAGATTGCATAGCGCCTCTGGTTAAGAAACCGAGAGAGAGGTCTACTCTTCGCTGAGGTGCAATATCCACTGCTACTTGGTACCCGATTCCACCGTATTTAATTCGGGTGGTTTCTTCCCGAGGAGAAGTGTTTTCCACAGCTTTGACTAGAATTTGCACGGGGTTTTGTTTGGATCGTTTGTTTATAATATCAAAAGAACCTTCAACGATACTGAAAGCTTTATTTTTCTTTCCAGCGTTGATGTGGGTTCTCATAATTTTATTCATTAACCTTTCTACAATAGAGACTTTTGATTTGGCGAATTGTCTTTTGACGTGCCGGCCCATAGTGTGGGGAACCATTATTTCATCCAAACATAGGTAATTAACCAGACCCATGTCTTCTACTTTTACTTCTTCCAGATCCCACTTATCAAAAACTTGACTCATGAAATTACCTCACTGGTTTTTCTATTTTCCCTTTAACCATTTGTGATAGGGAAACGTTGTTAACTTTAGTTACTTTCCATCGGACACCAGGGATATCTCCCATGGATCTTCCGGAAGGTCCGCCGATACCGGCTATGAGTACTTCGTCGTGCTCATCGATGAAACCAATAGCACCATCACCTGGGCAAAAAGCAGTTAGCTGTTTACCGTTTTTAATGAGCTGTACTCTTACACACTTTCGTATAGCAGAATTTGGTTGTTTTGCTTCAATTCCCACTTTTTCGATGACGATTCCACGTGCTTGTGGTGCACCTTCTAAGGGATCAGCTTTTACATCTAAACGTAATGCTTTTCGTTTATATTGAGTATCTTTCCATTTGAAATGTTGTCTATTTTTTTTGAGCTTTTTAGCTGCGAAAAGTCCTGGCAAGTTAATATTCCTCCTTATAAATTTGAGTTAATAATCCCGCTTTCGGTTATTAGCGTAATCAATATAAAACCAATATATATTAAACCATATAAATTTAGCTAAAAATTTAATGAGAGTAATTGAAATATATTAAGTTATTTAATTTTTCTAGTTTACTAGTTTTTACAATTATATTAAGATAATATTAAATTAATTTTAATAGTTTCTGCTAATTACTAGCATTCTAGTTAATTTATTTTATAACGATATTACTAATGCTGTGCTGTCGTTTGGCCAGTAATCTGGCTCTTTCAATATTTTGACCGCCTTTACCGATGGCAGTCCTCTTATTTTTACCATCTGTGTCTACAGTGGCAACTTTTTCCCCGTTCTCCCTTTGCAGAATTCTGATACTGCGAAGTTTAGCCGGGGCCATTAAATTGGATATGAATTCAACGGGATCTTCAGAGTGCTCTATAACTTCAACACCTTTATCCACTGTTTTCTGGACTTTGGTTACGGTACTTCCTCCTTTACCGATGGCAAGGCCCATGTCTCCCTTTTTCACCAGAAAAGTAATTTTTCCGTTTTCATCGTCCACGATACAATCTTTTACCATTGCACCGGTCATGCTTTCAAACAGTGCAATATATCTTATTTCATTGGTGGTGAATTTTATAGTCACTTGAACACTACCCCATTGCTTCTAATATTGTAGAATCTCCAGGTTCTTTGATGACCAGAGTGGCCACGGTAAATGGCTTACCACAAACAGAACCTAAATCAACACTGGTTCCATTAAAGGTGTAAACAGGAATTTCAGAAAGTTTAGCATAGTAAGCGACATCTTCTTTGATGTTCTCTGGGCTGTTTTCAGCAACTACTACTAGTTTTCCTTTACCTAATTTTAAGGCCTGAATTGATTTTTCTGATCCTAAAGTGACAACACCTGTGTCTACAGCTACTCGTATTCCTCTATCTACGTCCATCTACTGCCTCCTTATTTTTTTTGTTTCATTAAGACACCAACAGAGCCCGTTCCTAACGGTATTGGTTGTCCGATAATAATGTTCTCAATGATTCCGGTAAGGTGATCTATCTCTCCTCTTATACTAGCGCGAAGAAGATGCTTTCCAGTTTCTTCAAAAGAAGCTCTAGCAAGAACACTAGCTTTCTCACCACTAATACCATGTCTACCTATGGACTTAATCGAACCATCAGCGCTCATCATATCTGCTACTAGCATAATATGTCTCACATCGACTGTAAGTCCTTGTTCATCCATTGTACGTTGTGCTTCGTGTATAATTGCGTTCCGGCCTGCTTCTATTCCGAGAACTTTCTCTACTTCGTGGATATCGTTGGTTGTAGTTCGGACTTTGTCCACACCTTCCATTTTAAGAACAGCTCCAAGATTTGAACCTTCAGTGTGAATCACCCATTCGTCCTCTTCTTTACGAATAACGACTTTTCCGATGTTTTTCACACCACTTATTTGAAGATCTCGTACTTTATCTGCTAAAAGTCTTAATTCTCTTATACTTGGTTTAGCAGGTTCAAAACTTAGTACGTTGTTATCTATCTTAACCTTCTTAAAAGCTTTTTCTACACGATTTATAATGTCCTCGAAATCAAGCCTTTTATCTTCAATTTTAGGCATATCCAGTTCCACTACTACATTCATTTCAGCATAGTTAACGTGGAAGTCCTGGACAATGTCATTCATAGTACTTTTACCAATCTGATTGGCAATAGTCCTTACGAATTCTTCATCACCTCTGAATTCTTCTTCAAAGTATATGGCCATGGTTGGAGTGGATATCTTCTTTCTAGCATCCACAATTTCAATGAGTCTGGGAAGACCCAGGGTAACGTTAAGTTCTGCTACCCCTGCATAGTGAAAAGTACGCATGGTCATCTGAGTACCTGGCTCCCCAACAGATTGGGCAGCAACAGTTCCTACAGCTTCACCATCTTCCACTTTGGCACGGTCATAAGATTTTTTAACTTTTTTAACTAATTCATCAAGTTCTTTATCATCAAGGTCACGTTTTTCTACAGTTTCAGCTATTTCATATATTAACTGTTCTGTAAAAATTTTCTGAGCCCTTTTCTTTTTAACGACTTTTGTAACCTTTTCTATTGTTTCCTGCACAAAATCACCTAAACCCGAAATGTTAAAGATAATTTAATTATCATTATTTATCAATTAATTTTTTCAAATTAATTAAATTTAATATCTTAATTAAATTAATTCCAGATCACTTAACTATCACTTACCTGATTTTATCCTCATTTCGTCTACGAGTTTGTCCAGGTCAACTACTTTACCATAGTCACTCTTGGCTGGATCTACTCCATCTTCTCCATAAAGGGTCTGGATAACAACGCCCCGGTTGTCAGTAACCTTACCTTCTGCATTTACACTCAAATCCTGCAGAGCATTAACCAGTCTTCTTTGCATGTAACCACTCTGAGCAGTACGTATAGCTGTATCTACCAGACCTTCTCTTCCTCCCATTGCGTGGAAAAAGAATTCTATAGGATCCAGACCTTCTTTGTAACTGGAGTGCACAAATCCTCGTGCTTTTGCTCCTAGTTCACGTTTTTGGAAGTGAGGTAGTGTTCTTTCACTGTAACCCCTGTCGATTCGGCCACCCCGAACTGACTGTTGTCCTACACAAGCAGTAATCTGAGTAAGGTTCAGCATGGAACCTCTTGCACCAGTTAAGGCCATTATTACTGCGTTGTTTTCGTTAATGTCAAAGTAACTTTCTGCAATTTCCCCTGACTTGTCCCGGGCTTCCCCTAGAACCTGCATGATTTTCATTTCCAGAGTCTCTTCCAGGCTTCTACCAGGTAATGGTTCCAGTTCGTTGTTATCATAAGCAGCTACCAGTTTATCTACTCTCTCTTCAGCTTCATACAGATAAGCTTCGATATCTTCTTTAGCTTCTTGAGGAATTTCTTCGTCATTGGTACTGGTGGTGAATCCTGCTTTCATAATACCTGAAACTGCCAGTTTGGTAGATGCATCCAGGAATTCCCTGGCGCTATCAGTTCCGTATTCTTTCACAATGTGATCCAGGATTTTTCCAGAGAAAGCACCATAGGCTTTTTCATCTATAACTCCACTTAATAGTTGACCTTCTTCGATAACTACGTAAGCATCGTTTTTACAAGATCTTTCGGTACACTCGTCACATTTTCTGCAGATTTCTGCTCGGTAAACCATGTTCATGTCCTTAGGCAGCACTTTACTGAAAATTTGTTTTCCAGTCCAGGTTTCACCAGTTCTATCAGGTATAGGTAACTTTGCGTTCCTTAAAACCTGGAATACTTGATCTTCATTGAATATGGCGCTTTTCCGGGTTAACAGATATGCTCCTGAAATGTGATCGTGTATTCCTCCAATAATAGGTCCTCCGAACCTTGGGGAGAGAATGTGTTCCTGTACTCTCATGAGTGACTTGGCTTCGGCACGTGATTCTTCAGTTTGGAAGACGTGCATGTTCATTTCGTCCCCATCAAAATCAGCATTGTATGGTGGACATACACAGAGATTTAATCGGAATGTTTTATATGGTAAAACCCGTACTTCGTGGGCCATCATGGACATTCTGTGAAGGGAAGGTTGTCTGTTGAAGAGAACCACATCTCCATCTTTCAAATGCCTCTCTACCACATATCCCAGTTCACCTTTTTCCAGATAATTCTTTTCCAGATTTTCAGCTACAGTTTCTTTTATTTCGTCATAAATTCTAATTTTCCGACCGTCAGGCCTTATGACATAATTTGCTCCAGGGTGTACCTCAGAACCATTCATAATGTATCCTTTAAGTTCTTCCAGGTTCCATTCAGTTACTTTTATTGGTACCGTAACTTCAGTGGCTATTATTTCTGGAACTCCTACTTCATTGATACTGATGTTTGGATCTGGTGAGATAACGGTACGCGCAGAGAAATTTACACGTTTACCAGAAAGGTTGCTTCTGAAACGACCTTCTTTTCCTTTTAATCTCTGAGCAAGAGTTTTCAATGGTCTACCGGATCTGTGTCTGGCTGGTGGCACTCCTGATGCTTCATTATCAAAGTAGGTGGTTACGTGGTACTGTAAAAGTTCCCATAAATCCTCTACAATAAGTTGTGGAGCACCAGCTTCCATATTTTCTTTTAAACGTTGGTTAATACGGAGAATATCAACTAATTTGTGAGTTAAATCATCTTCTGAACGTTCACCAGTTTCTAGAGTGATGGAAGGTCTTACTGTAACTGGAGGAACTGGTAAAACTGTTAGAATCATCCATTCAGGTCTGGCTACTTGAGTACCATCCTTGGCCTTCTCAGCATTTACTCCTAAAATCACAGCATCAGAATCAGTTATTATTTCCAACCGTTCCCTTACTTCACTAGGAGTAAGTTTATAGTTACCTTCTACAATGGAAACTGGTTTATCAATTTTAACGTCTTCCTGCTCTTCTTCACAGTGAGGACATTTATCCCTTCGAGCGACAGTATAAACATCTTTAATTATTTTGGTTAAACTTTCCTCGTTTTTGATTAGTGTCTTGAATTTGTTCTGATAATCAAATATTTCACTATCAGTTAATAAAATCCGTCCGCAAGTGTTACAAGTGGATCTCAATATTTTATGAATAGTATCTGCGAATCCTACGTGAATTACAGGTCTGGCTAGATTTATATTTCCAAAGTGACCCTGACATTCTCCACCTTTAGTACCACAGGTTCTACATTTTAAACTGGGATCTATAACTCCTAAACGTGGATCCATTAGCCCATTTTCAATAGGGTATCCATCTTCGTCATAGGTGTCTGGTGTTACGATTTTTGTAACAGACATACTTCTTATGTCGTCTGGAGACATTAATCCGAAGTTGATTTGGGAAATCTTCTTTAAAATTCCGGTCAAAGTTTTCTCTCCTTTAATTTGCTATTATTAATCCCTTATTTTTTACCTTATTTTTTTTTAAATTTCAATTAGTGTAATTATCCATAAATTGAAAACATAAATTGAAAAAATATTAAGGATGTTTGATTAGGCTTTATCCTCTAGAACCAGTTTAGGGAATATAGTTAGGCTCTTTAGTTCGTCTAATAAAAGTTTGAATGCATATGAAATCTCTACTGGGAACGATTCTGATTCCCCACAGATTGGGCAGTATGTTTTATCCCGGACTTTATCATAAACAGATACCATACCGCATTCTCCACATACAATAGCTTCGTACTTATCTGATTCATCTAATAATCGTTCTTTAAGAGCTAAAGCTGCTCCATGAGCAATTAAGCAATCTCTTTCCATTTCTCCAAACCTTAGACCACCTTCTCTGGCCCTACCTTCTGTAGGTTGGCGGGTAAGTACTTGTACAGGTCCTCTGGATCTGGCATAGACTTTATCAGCGGTCATGTGGTGCAGTTTTTGGTAGTAAGCAACTCCAACGAATATCTCTGCTTCTATTTTTTCACCAGTAATTCCATTGTATAATGCTTCTACACCTGCAGTTTCATATCCATTTGATTTAAGAGCAGTTTTAATGTCAACTTCCTGCTCGCCAGTGAATGGTGTTCCGTCAATTCTTCTTCCTTCCATACATCCAGCTTTTCCACCTAACATTTCCAGCACCTGTCCAATGGACATCCTTGATGGAATAGCGTGAGGATTAACTACTAAATCCGGTACAATACCATTTTCAGTGAAAGGCATGTTTTCTTGAGAAACTATGAGTCCTACAACCCCTTTTTGCCCGTGCCGTGAAGCGAATTTATCTCCAAATTCAGGTTGTCTCTGGTCACGAACTCTTATTTTTGCTAATCTACTTCCTTCAACAGTTTCAGTTAGTAAAACTGCATCTACAGTTCCTTTTTCTCCGTGCCTTACCGTAACTGAAGTTTCCCTTCTTCTCTCTGCCACGGTTCCAAATTCATCTATTTCTTCTAAAAACCTTGGAGGAGATGTTTTACCTATCAATACATCTCCGGAAGAAACAACAGATTCCGGATTCACTATCCCGTCATCATCCAGGTGACGGTAAGCTTCTTCAGATCGATATCCTCTAACTCCTTTTTCAGGTATTTCGAAATTGTCTTCTTGTCCTCCAGGATATCTTCTCTCAGATGCTTCATAAGATCTGAAAAATGATGATCTGGAAAGTCCACGTTCAATAGAAGCTTTATTTATAACTAAAGCATCCTCCATGTTGTAACCTTCATAAGACATAACTGCTACCACAAAGTTCTGCCCAGATGGACGTTTGTCGTATCCTGTAGCATCAATGATTCTGGTTTTAACAATAGGTGTTTGTGGATGGTGTAAAAGGTGAGCTCTGGTATCAGTACGCATTCCATAGTTAGAAACGTATAGGCCCAGTGCCTGTTTAGTCATTCCTGCTTCCATAGTGTTCCTTGGTGAGGAGTTGTGGTTAGCAAAAGGAATAATCCCCGCACAAATACCTAACATGGTAGATGGATCTATTTCTAGATGGGTGTGATATTCATTTAACTCGGCCAGTGACATGGCAATATAGGAGTTTTCTTCTTCCTCAGCATCGAGGTATTCGATAAACCCATCTTTCACTAAATCGTTCCATTTAATGTCACCCGTTCTCATTCCGGCGACTTGTTCTTCCTGAAGTAATGGTGCTGCGTCTTTAACAATGATTAAAGGTCTTCTAGCACGACCAGGGTCATTAAAAATGTAAATTTCATCAGTTTCAGTATAATATGTAATATTCATCTCATCAGAGATCTCTCCAGTTCTTCGTTTTGCCCTCATTTCATCTACGAAGTTGTTTGGATCTTCACAGGCCCCGATGAGTTTCCCGTTTATGTAAATTTTAGCTTTTCTCACGAAATTGCCTCCCGATTAAAAATCAAAGAATTGTAATAAAAAATGGTTTACTCCAGTATACCCATCTTTTTGATGATATTTTCAATTTCTGCAGGATCTGAGCCTTCAGATATTTTAGCCATAAGGGCCAGGTTTTTCACCAGACCACAATTTGGACCTTCTGGGGTTTCATTGGGACAGATTTTACCGAATTGAGTTGGGTGCAAATCCCTTGCTTCAAAGTGAGGTTGACTTCTACTTAATGGAGAAACAACCCTTCTCATGTGAGACAAAGTACCCATGTAACTGGTTCTATCCAGAAGCTGGCTTACACCTGCTCGTCCACCTACCCAGTTTCCAGTGGCTATGGCGTGTTTAATGTTCTCGGTTAGCACATCAGAACGCACAGCTTGTTTTACAGAGGGTTCTTTACCTCTAGCTAAACTTCGCTCTAGCTGATAACTCATATCTCTGGTTAAACTGGTGAATGCAACACGGAATAAATCTTCCATTAAATCTCCAGATACTCGCAGTCTTTTGTTAGTGTAATGGTCCTTATCATGCGGTTCACGTGTTTCAGAAATAACTTGAAGTAACATTTCGGTCATTTCAGCCAGGTACGTGGCTTTTTCAGCACGCGTTTCTGATTCTACACCCATGTGTGGTAATAGATATCTATCAATGACGTCTTCTGCTCTTCTAATACGGTATTCTTCAGTCATACCTTTAGCGACACGATTTCCGATGTATTTGATGGCACTGGTTTGTAAGTATTGCCTTCTCTCTTCTTGAGAGAGCTCTTCCATTTCGCTTGGCTCTAACTTAAGACCCTGATCAGAAACTTGTATATCGTCGGCTATAATCATTTGATAATTGAAATCATCAGAAATATGGGTGATAATTTCTTCATCAGTAGATAATCCTAATGCTCGCAGTAAAACAACAAGTGGTATTTCTCCTGGAACGTAAGGGAATGAAATTCTTAAGAAAACTCCAGTTTTTCGCGGTTTTCTGTATTCTAAAGAAATTCTTGCTCTGAAACCACTCTTTATTGATGTAACAATGGCCCTAGCACGTCTATCTTCAACTTCACCGATTCTTTCTAGAATAATTTTATTAGGAGCGATTTCTTCCATGGTAACTATGGCCCTTTCAGAACCATTTACTATGAAATAACCACCAGGATCTTGAGGATCCTCTCCTTTGACCACTAATTCTTCTTTATTTAAACCATTCAAATGACATATGTCTGATTTAAGCATTAGAGGTAATTCCCCAATGTAAACTTTTTCAAAATCTGGTTCGCTTTCATCTTTTTTCAAAAGACGCATTTCCAGATACATATGTGCAGAATAAGTTAAGTTTCGAAGCCTAGCTTCTGTTGGAAATATAAGGCTCTTGGAACCATCAGCCTCTTTAGTAAAGGGCTTTTTAATTTCAAGTTGTCCTGTTTCGACGGAATATTCTCCTTGTTCTAACTCAATAGGTTCAGTTATGTCAATTATGTCCTGTATTCGATGATTTACAAAGTCGTTATAGGATTTAACGTGGTGATCTACCAGGTTGTGTTCATCAAAAAATGCGTCTACCAATCCCCATGCACTCTTTTTCATGGACTTCCTCCAAAAAATAAATACTACAAAATTTTTAGCTAAAATATTAGTTTTAATAAATACTAGTTTACTTTCAGTTTTAATACTCATTTATTCAAACTATTAATCATAAATTCAATTTAAGCAAATACGATTTTTATATAATATTTGTTGAAATGTTTTAGATTATGAGTTTGATTTTTTGAGTTATTAGAGTAAAAAAATGTTAAATAAGAATTAATTAAATTGAACCACTCGATTAATCATGCACCCGCCTATAAGTAACAAATTTTCCTGCTGTGGCGCTTTTACGAGTTATTTCAAGTATGTCTCCTTCTTTAGCCCCAATAGATTTGACCACAGGGTCATCAGTTTTTATTTTAGGGAGCTGTTCAGGATGTGCTTCAATTTTTTTAAGTACTTTAGAAACTTCAGATTCAGACAAAATAACATGATCGGGAACTAGTTCGTGCTTTAAGATATCTTTCTTCACAATATATCCTCCAGTTAAAATAATCCCAATAAAAAATCAGAAAACGGGCCCGACGGGAATTGAACCCGCGGCCACTTGGTTAAAAGCCAAGCGCTCTGCCAGACTGAGCTACGGGCCCTAATGGAACGCCCTGGCCGGGAATTGAACCCGAGTCGCGGGCTCGACAGGCCCGCATGATAGCCCCTACACCACCAGGGCAGGTTTCCAGAATTAGAGCAATTTTAAGTATTTGGTTACCTGCTTATATACTTTTCTAATAAAGCTAGTATTCGTACTATATGTTCATACTAATTCTACAGCGCTGATTAATTAGGGATGTTAAGATATAGATATATCTTTGATTATTTTTATAGTATATAAATAGTACGGTTGATTTTGTTCTCAAAAATTATTATATCAATTAGATTAGAATTAGATGGCATTTATTAATATTCATCTATGGATCTTATCTTAATTAAATTCTAATTTATAAAGCATTATATATAATAGTATCTATTATATCGACCGCTTTCGAGATCAAAAGTCCCGCCTGCCGGACTTGAACCAGCAACCCTCGGATCTACAGTCCGATGCTCTGCCGAATTGAGCTAAGGCGGGTGATTGATTATTATATGTTAAGTTTTTCATGCAATTAATTAATACATGAAAATAATCTATGAATTTTAAGAATGGGACCACCCGGATTTGAACCGGAGTCTCAGGCTCCCAAAGCCCGAAGGATCGACCAAGCTACCCTATGGTCCCCATTGCTTTAATTAAGTTATATAAATACTAATTTTATTTCTCGTACTTAGAGCCCCGGACGGGAATTGAACCCGCGACCACGAGATTACAAGTCTCGCGCTCCACCAGACTGAGCTACCGAGGCATTTTGATTTTAGGAAGTATTTACTTAAATACTTTGTGGTTATTTATTTTCCACATTGCCTTAAACGGTATCTTTTTAAGATAAAGACCTTTATTTATATTAAATATTTTTCTTTGATTCATTTTTAATCTAATATTTAATATTTAACGAGGTAACAAATCAGTTAGATGTTATTGCTTTTATAGTTTGCTATTTGGAGATTATTATTAATTATATTTGTATTTATATTTATTATTAAATTTCATGCTTTTAAAAAAGGTTTAAATCTTAAATTAAGCATTTATAATCTTCTAATATTGATATGTAGTAAAAATTATGGTTTTAAAAAATAATTATTGCCTTTCAAATAATCATCCTTTTAATAATCATTATAATTAATTATGGCAGCTTATTTTTTAACGGCCACTTCTTCTAAAACTTTTACTACTGGAAGTTCTTCACCTGCCAGAAGACTTATACTGGCCCCACCACCACTACTAATGTGATCAATTTCACCTTCAAAGCCCATTTGAACTGCGGCTGCTGCTAGATGGCCTCCTCCAATAATAGAGAATCCATCTGAAGAAGCTATGGCATTGAGTATGTCATCGGTCCCAATACTGAATTCTGGATTTTCAAAAACTCCGGCGGGCCCATTGGCAAATATGGTTTTGGCCTGACGTATTTTTTGGGCATATAATTTGATAGTTTCTGTCCCAATGTCATATATTGGAAGATCCGGAATCTCATTAACCGGAACATCCATCCTTTTATTATCTTTACAAATTGCCACATCTATGGGTATTGAGATTTTATCCTTAAATTTATCTATTAACCTCTCAGCAACCTTTAAAAAATCAAAATATCCCTTTTTCTCAATAAATTCTTTATTACATCTACCAATTTTTACTTTAGATGCTAGAAGGAATATATTGGCTACTAATCCAGTAGTGAGAATAAAATCAGCACTTCCATTTTCCAGTACATTTTCTATTACCATAATGGAATCATCGACTTTTACTCCACCTAAAACATACACGCAAGGTCTCTGGACATTATCTAATGCACCATAAAGAATTCTAAGTTCTTTTTCCATCAATCTTCCTGCCGCGGATGGTAATTCGAAGGCAAAACCGACTAATGAAGGCTGTGATCGATGAGCAGTTGCAAAAGCATCGTTAATAAAGTAATCGGCAATGGAAGAAAGTTTTTTCACCATATGGGTGTCTGCTTGCAGATGAGCTTCTCTTTTTAAAACTTCTTCTGAGTAAAAGCGGACATTTTCAAGGAGTAAAACGTCACCTGGCTCAAGTCGGGCAATTGTTTCCATGGCCGCACACCCAAATATATCTTCTACATAAATCACAGGCCGACCGAGTATTTTGGATAAAACATGTGCATGTTGTTCTAAGGTGGTAAAATCCTTTTTACCTGGACGACTTTGATGAGCTAAAAGGATAGTTTTAGCTCCTTTATCAGATAGTTCGAGTATAGTTTCTGCATGAAGTTTCATTCGTGTGTCATCTAAGATAATTCCAGTATTAGGGTCCACAGGGGAATTTATATCTACTCGGACTAGAACTGTCTTGTTGTTAAACTGAAAATCATCTATGGTATTGAATTTGAGTGACATTCATATTCTCCTTAAGCTGCCGAACTCAGTAGCTATTAATAAAATATTAAAAACATAAAATTATTAAATATTAGGAATTAATAATGAAATTCTTAATGATATTTAATTAATTTAAATTTTACTTACCAAATCTAGAAGTGCTTTTTCAGGACTTTTAGCTAGAATAATGCCAGATGCTAATAAAACACCTTCTGATCCTAGATCTAGAGCAGCTTTCATGTCATCGCCGGTGGAAATACCAGCACCACAAAGAATCTTCACAGAAGGATTTATCTTTTGTACTGCAGCAACTGTACCGGTGACAACTTCAGGTTCGGCCTGTGAAACAGGTATTCCGGATCCTATAAGTTCTGGTGGCTCTACAGCAATAAAATTAGGTCCTAATGAAGCTGCTGCTGCACTGGTTTCAATATTATTAGTACAAACCACGCTGACCATTTCCGCTTGGGAAGATCTTTTAACAATTTCACCAATGTCTGCTAAATTCATTCTCTTTTCAGAGTGATTTATCAAAGTACCTACTGCTCCGGCTTCTTGAGCACATTCCATGAGAACGCTTCCAGTATGGCCGCCGGCAGTAATTGGATCAATATGTTGTGCTAGTACGGGAATATCAACTTCTTTTGATAGATTATAAAGATCTATATGTTGGGGAGCCACTGCAATATTTACTCCTGTTTCTTTTGCTACTTTTTCACATGCTTTAGCTAATTCTAAAGCGTTTTTTCCTGTCGATTCCAGGTATGTTTTGAAATTCAATATTACAATGGGAGTTTTTGAAATTAGCTTCATTAGAATCCTCCAAATGAGTAAATACAATAAAAAATTATTTTATATTAATAATTTGGAGTTAATATATTATAAAAATATTTGGGTTAAGTAGCATATTTATTTTAATCTACTAAAATACTTCAAATACTAAAAAAACGCTAAATTAAGAGAATATGAATCACTTCAATATTTATTATAATTCATTATTAATTCCTAACTAATTCTCAAAATACTCTTGGAATTTTAGTTATTAATTGTAAAAAATTTAGATAAACAATAGATTCTAATTGATTATTAAATTATTTTTTAATAATTTAGATCAAATTAAAAATAAAAAATTCTAAAAAATAAAATAAAAGTAAACCTATTTACCATTATAGGTTACTATGACCTTGCTTGCTTTTGCACAAGTAGATGTGTAAGGTTTACTTCCATATTTTTTGGTCACCAGTGAAGGTTCAAAGGTGATCCATTTTCCATCAATTTTTACTTGTGTCCAGCGGTGTCTGGATGATGCTGATGTTGCACCTTGCACCACTCGGACGGTGTATCCATTTTTTTTGAGTATCTTTGCAGTCCAATCTGAGAGTCCCCAGCAGTCTCCGTATCCGGTTTTATTAACACCTGCAGCAGTATGAGCTGCTCCGGATCTGTGATTTAAGTGTTTGTTAATGTATTTTCGCAAAGTGCTTAATCCAGCTTTTCCTTGCAAATGAGTTAATTGTGCATTCTCTGCTGCCGTAGCTTTAGTAATACTAGCAGCGCTTACTTGTGAAACTGTTCCATCGATTTTTAAAGTAGTTTTAGAGTTTTGGATGTCTCCTAATAAAGCCCCTTGTGAAAAGGGCAAAATGCTCACTACCATGCATAATGCAATTAGTAGCGAATATCGCGAATGTCGCTTAATTGTACCGCCTCCATGTCTAAAAGCCTCAAATGGCTATAAATTAGACTTTGGTAACAACACTATTATTCATATTATAATGCTATATAAATGTTTCTTTGTCAAAATGGACAAAAAAGCTTATATAGGGTCCTTTTTTAGATTTAGAGCACTTAATGGACTTTGTTAAAAGTCTTTAAATCTCTTTTTATAATGTTTCTTATCTTAGAAGAGCCTTTATAAATTAGTATGGCTTTTAAAATCGCCTTAAATGCGCCTTTTAATTTTTACAAACAATAAATTTCTTAATAAAGTTCTAATTAATTAAAAAATCTTTTGTTTGCTTTTAAATACAAGAAAATTGCCATAATCTCTTTAAAAATTATTTGTTTTAAATTGATTAAACTTTTTTAACATAGATCTGTTAAAAAATTAATAAATGGTTCAATATTACTTAAAATTTCTTAAAAATAGTAAATAATTATTAAAATTAATTTAAAATTTATATGGATTGCTAAAAATAAAAAAGAGTAAACATTAAATGTTGTAAGTTTTTATAACTGAACTTACTTTTCCGCAAGTGGCGGTGTAATGTTTACTTCCATATTTTTTGGTCACCAGTGATGGCTCAAATGTAGTCCATTTCCCATCTACTTTTACCTGTGTCCAGCGGTGTCTGGATGATGCTGATGTTGCACCTTGCACCACTTTAACTTGATATCCGTTTTTAGATAGCTTTTTTGAAGTCCAATCTGAGAGTCCCCAGCAGTCTCCGTATCCAGTTTTTTCAACACCTGCTGCGGTGTGTGCTGCTCCGGATCTGTGGTTTAAGTGTTTGTTAATGTATTTAGAAAGTTTGTTTAATCCAGCTGTTCCCTGTAAATGATTAAGTTCTTCTTTTTCTTTTTCTGTTGCTGGACTAATGGGACTAGTACTCTTGCTTTTTTTGTAATAGTGGTTTTTAGAGTATTTCTTGTAATACTTGGACTTTTTATATTTGTAGTACTTTTTTTGGGAATAACTTTTGTATTTCTTTTTGTAAGCAGCGCTTACTTCGGAAACACTGTTATCCACCTTTAAAGTTGTTTTTGAGTTTTGTGTATCTCCTACAATGGCACCTTGTGAAAAGGGCAAAAAGCTCACTACTATGCATAATGCAATCAGTAGGGCATATATTGAATGTCGCTTAATTGTACCGCCTCCACGTCTAAATGCTAATAATGGCTTTTAGACTTTTGGTAACAATAGGTATTATTCACATTAGAAGACTATATAAATGTTTTGTTGAAAGATAGGACAACAAAGCTTATATATGGTTTATTTTTTCATTTAAAGCAATTAAATCAAATATTGGCCATCATCAGTTAAATTCTAAATTAAAGGCGTTATTTCGCTGAAAAAAGCATTATTTTGGGATATTTATGGCTAAAATTTTATTAAATAGATTTTTATTATTAGAGTTATCTAAATATAATTCTAAGCCTATTTAATAACAAAAATAGTCATAATATGTCTTTAAATTTTGAATAATTTAGTTTTAGGCCACTATTTTCAGAAATTTATTCAGTTTAATAATATTTTTTTAACTATTATTGTTTGGAAAAATAGATTTGAAATTATAAATTGGCTAATTAATATTTCTTATATCCAATGATGAGATTTGATGATTTTCTGTAAAAACAAGATCAAAATAAAATATAATATTTAATATAATTATTTAATGTGATTGGTTTATGCGATGGGTATTGATTATCTGGTTAAGATATATAATTTTTAGAGTCTCAAGTTATAATTCGATAGAAAGCTTTTCTCTATTCAAAGTGTTTTATCCAGCTTATGTTTTAACAACACACTTTTCCAAGCAAAAAGTATCGTTTACAAATACTATTTTTTGTTTCTGAATGACTCAATGAAATTAAAGTATATCGCCTAGTATTCATAATATCAAAAAAAAAAGAAAATTAAAAATTTTATATTAAACATATAAAGTATTAAAATTGAAGCTGATAATCTTATTATTTACAGCTATTAATTGAATGGTAGATAAATTATATTATGTAATGATTAAAGATAAATTAAACTAAATATTTTTTAATTAGTTTAATAATTTCATAACTAATTAAATTTCATTAAATTTTAATTAGCTATTACCTATTTATAAACTTAATTTATCACATAATTCAATTTTAAGTAAGGATATAAAATGATATTAACAACTGAACAACGGCAAAAGCTTGAGAAAATGGGTTATCGTTTTGCAGGCGAGAATTACCATGCCGCCGCAAAAATATGTCACTGGACCAAAAAAAGCATTCTTGATGAGGGAGTATGCTATAAAGAAAAATTTTATGGGATTGAAAGCCATAGGTGTCTTCAAATGTCCCCTAGTATTCCTTTTTGCCAACAAAAATGTTTTTTCTGCTGGAGAGACCTTTCCAGCACGGATATTAAATGGGAGGGGCCTTATGATGAACCAAAAGAAATAATTGAAGATTGTATTCAGGCCCAAAAAAAGTTGTTATGTGGCTTTTTTGGGAATGAAAAAGCCAATAAAAAGAAGGCCCTGGAATCTGGTGATCCTAAAAATGCAGCTATTTCTCTGGCAGGAGAACCTATGCTTTATCCAGAAATTGGAGAGTTAATTTCTGAATTTAATCGCCGGGACTTCACTACATTCTTGGTCAGCAATGGTCTAACACCATCTAAATTAAAAGAACTTCCCCAGGATCCAACTCAACTTTATATTTCCCTGGATGCTCCGGAAAAGGATACTTATCAAAAACTTTGTCGACCACAAATCGAAGGTGCCTGGGAAAATCTTAATGATTCTCTGGAATTACTTTCCACTTTTGACTGCCGTAAGGTTCTTAGAATAACCGCGGTTAGGGAAAAGAATATGTTTGATCCGCAAGGATATGCTGATTTAATCAAAAAAGCCCAGCCTGATTTTGTAGAAGTTAAAGCATACATGTTTGTAGGATATTCTCGTCAAAGAATGGCTTTAGATAATATGCCTATGTTTTCAGAAGTAAAAGATTTTGCCAGGGATATTGGGAATTTATGTGGTTTGGAAGTAGTAAATGAATCTACTGAAAGCAGAGTTGTTCTTTTAGCTTAGATATAGATGGATTATTCTGTAGCTGCATGGTTTTAATACCATTAAATTCTATTTTTTTTAATATTTTAATTCTAATTTGTGAAAAACATATTTTGCGTTGTTTTTTTGGGCATAAAAATACTTATTACTATAAAAAAGTATTTAATAATGGCTGTTCAATTATAGTAAAGAGGTGATGCTATGAAGAAGTATATGGCAGGTTTTCTTTTAGTTTTAGTACTAATTGCTCCCATATATGCTGTTTCTGGTTTTTCAATTACCCTAGGGGAAGCAACCAATAATAATGCAGCATATAAAAATTCAATGTTGAGCTATTTTCAGTCTAAAACTGATAAAAATATAACTGATGCAACTACTAAGGTTATAACTGCTTCAGAAGTTAATAGTGTATCTAAAAATATCACTGGATTGGTTTATCCTTCAAGTAAGATATTTTCATGTGCCATGGTTGATTTAAGCTATCAAAACGGAACTAAGGTCATTGTAGATAAAAGTAAAGTAACTGTAGTAACGCCGCAAATGTATGCTAATGCCCTACAATCTTCAGGAATAGATCGGGGATATGTGGTTGTTTCTTCTCCAGTTCCTGCTACTGGTGAAGCTGCTTTAGCCGGAGTTTTAAAATCTTATGAGATTGCTGTAGGTACTCCTATTCCAGAAGAAGCTAAAAAAGCATCTACTGAGGAGCTATATCTGGAAACTCAACTGGTAAATCAAACTGGTCAAAATGGGGACAAGGTGGCACAACTTTTTTCTGATGTAAAAAATCAGACTCAAAGTCAGAATTTACAGAATCCTGATGAGATAAAAGTTATTGTGGTAAATGTTGCAAATCAAATGAATATTAATCTTAGCAACAACCAGACTCAACAAATAGCGGATTCTGTGGCTAATTCTCAGAAAGTTCGATCCAATTTGACTAATTTCCAGGATAAACTTCAAGGTATAAGTCAACAAGTTTCTAATCCCGGGTTTGTAGATCAAATAACCAACTTCTTGCAAGAAATATTGAATTATGTGCAGGGATTAGTTTCTGGACAATAAATAAAGTGTATTTCACTGGAATTGAGAAATATTGGGTTATAACTTCAGTTAATATTAATTCAATATTCTTAATTTTTAGATTTTAATGAAATTTTTAACCATATTTTTTTTAAATTGAGAAATATAAAATATAGAAAATTTGAATTTTCAGCCGATTTATTTTTTTGGAGATTGGGTGGGTTTGGAAAGTTTATAATTAATTAAATATGATATGCTAACTATGCTACTGTTTTAAAATAGTTTGTAAAATTCTTTTAAATTTTCAGGGTCCATAGATAACTTAGAGAAACAAAAATGAACAAAAAATTTCTTTCATTTGATTTTAAAACTAATTTAGCCCATATATTTATATTATACTGATTATTAAAACTAATTTGATATCATGTTCATTGCTCAAAATAATCTGCAACTAATAATAGAAGTAGCAGTCATAATACATCTAGGAATTTTACTCCTTTTTAATGTGGTGGCTTTACCTTTAAGTATGGTCTTGTTTTTAGGGATTGTACTCACTTCTCTTATCGCTGCCATGTTTAGTGTAGATGCTATAATATTATTGCTTCCTTTTCTGTCTCACCATGAATTTACTCACCCTTTTGGCCCTTTAGCTGTTTTTGGCTGGGTTACTGTGGCTGCTGCTGCTAGCTTACTCAGTGAAGTAGGGATTAAATCAACATCTATAAAAACATTAAGTATTATTCTTTTCTTTGTTATTGCGGTGGCCGGAGGAATAATGCATAGGTCTTTCCTCATATTATGGTTTTTGGGATGGGCCTTTGGATATTTAATAATGTCCAAGAGTTTTAAAAGGAGTACTAAAATAACTCGTAAATCAGTCATAGGTTTTATTATTGCAGGTGCGGGTGGATTTGCCATGCTAGAAATCATGTCACAAGTACTTAATAAAGCCGTCTTAAGTCCCATGTTAAGGGTTTCTAGATTGGAACAGTACTCTATTCCTAGTTTGAAAACAGTTTTAACAAACACTAACTTACTTGGTCATGTACAAGGATCCTGTTACTGGAAATCAGCATGCTTAGGTGGGGCAGATGGTTATATGACTCTTCCAATGACATTTATACAAGGTTTAGGATTACCATACCATCTTTTTTATGGTGTACTTGTTGCAAAAAAGGATTATATAGATTATATGCTCCCTGGCTTATTTGCTGTAGCATTTGACGCCGGATATTTGGGACTATTATTTTTAATGTCATGGATAATGTTAGTTACTATAACTGGATTTGTTATATTGCGTAAGTATCGCTCTAAAAGGAAAGATGGCAGTCGGATATTTTTAGGAAGAGAAGCACTTCTAATTGGTGCATTAGCTGCTTTCTTATCTCAAAGTATTGTAGGACTGTTTATATTTAATAGGTCATTCAATGAATCCGCTTTGTTGACTTATATTGTCCTTTCAGCATTAGTAATGGCCCATTCAGTAACATTAAAAAGAAGTATCTAATCTGAAATCAAGAATAAATAAACAGTAATATCATGATTATTTTAATTTTTTAGTATTTTTTTAACTATAATTGATTTAAAATTTTAAAAGTAATGAAATAAGAATTATTTTAACTATAATTCAAAATAAATTATAATTTAATTTTTAAATAAAAATAATTAGATTAAAAAGAATTTCGAAGTGCTACTGCCTTTTTAGCGGCATCTTCCATGGATGTTTCAAAAGATACTCCAGCATCAGTGAGTAATCTTTGTCCTTCTTCTTCATTTGTCCCAGTAAGTCGAATAACCAATGGAATTTTCCTTTCAGCTTCTTCTAAAGCTTTTATAATTCCTCGAGCTACATCATCAGCTCGGGTGATTCCACCTAGCACATTGAGAAATATAACTTTTACTGGAGAATAATCTATTACTAAATCCAGTGCTTTTTTTATAACATCTGCGGATGCACCACCACCAATATCCAAGAATGTAGCTGGTTCTCCACCATTTAATTTTATCATATCCATCCCCGTAAGTGTCAAACCTGCTCCATTTCCAATCACGGCAATATCACCCTCAAGTTTTACAAAAGCAAATTCTTCTGCTTCATACTCATCCAGCTCCATCATTTCCAGGTGACGGAAAATAGAATCATCATCCAAATCGAGTTTAGCATCAGCAGCTATAATTCCTTCAGGGGTTACAATAAGTGGATTAATTTCGGCCAGGTTAGCATCATATTTTTTAAATACCTGAAATAATTTCCATATAATTCCTCCTACGGAGGATATTAGTGAGCTTTTTACTCCCATTTTTCGAGCTATTTCTCGCCCTTCATAGGGCAAAAAGTCGTCCTGTGGATTAACATGATATTTGATGATTTTTTCAGGGCTTTTTTCAGCTAATTCTTCAATATCCACTCCGCCTTCTGCACTGGCCATAATAAGCGGTTTTTTATTGGCACGATCAACAGCCACACTGACATAGAATTCCTTTTTAATGTTGGCTTTCTCTTCTATAAGAATATATTTGACTTTTTCACCTTTAATTTTACTAGATAATAACTCTTCAGCACATTTAAAAGTTTCTTGTGGTGTATTGGCGAATTTTATTCCACCAGCTTTACCACGTCCACCTACCAGGACTTGAGACTTTATGGCCACGGGCCGGTTCATATTTTTCGCAATTTTTTGGGCTTCTGCACTGGTTTTGGCCATATATCCTTCAGGTACAGATATTCCATCATTTTTAAACACAGCTTTGGCATTATATTCATAAAGTTTCATTTTAAACCTCTATTTATGTTATTACCTATTTAATGTTATTAATTATAATTAATTAGAAATATGATTATTATAATTATAGTATATTGCAGATAACGTATTCCATTTCTAAATTAAAAAATAAAAATAAAGAATTGATAAAATATTTTAATAATGGTATTTTAAAATATTTATTTTACTATCGCCAGGCCGGCCTCAAAAGCAGCTAGATTCTTAGCCTCAGTTCCCGGAGGCACACTTTCAGCTATGGCCTTTTCAGCAGCTTCAACAGAAATTACCTTGGTAATTCCAGTTATGGCTCCAATCATCACAATATTGGCCACTATACTAAGCCCAATTTCTTTTTCAGCAGTTTTGGTTACAGGGGCTTCATAATAATTGATATTATGTTCTTTAACAAAAGGAAGAACTTCTTCTTCAATTATCATATCTGGATCAACAATTAGGGTTCCACCATCTTTTAAATCATGTAAATATGCCATTAATGCTTGATGGGACATTGCAACCATAATATCTGGACTTTGTACTTTAGGATAGTCAATTTCCTCATCGCTGATCACAACTTCTGTTCTGGAAGCACCACCCCGAGCTTCAGGCCCGTAGGATTGGGTTTGAACTGCATGTATATTATCGTGTAGTGCTGCAGCTTTACCAATAACTATTCCAGCTAATATTATTCCTTGACCTCCAAATCCTGCAATTCTTATTTCTTTTCTCAATTTAATCCTCTCGGTAAGCTGATTTCACGGCTTGAGATTTTTGCCCGTATTTTTCTTCAATTAAATTGTAAAGTTCATTAGAGAACTCTGGCCGTGGTTCATTGGCAAATTCGCCAACAATTATTTTTCCTTCAAGCTCTTCAGCACTCATTTGATCAGCTTTTCGCTTGTTTACACCGCTATCTTTCATCCAGCGCATCATATCTACGGGAGTTCTCAGTTTGTTTTTCCGACCAAAATAAGTTGGGCACTGGGAAATAACCTCAATAAATGAAAATCCTTTATTATTCAGGCCTTTTTTAATGGCATTGGCTAGTTGAAGGGCATGTGCAGTTGTCCAACGGGCAACATAAGTTGCACCTGCTGCTGTAACCAGTTCAGCAAGATCAAAAGGCCGTTCAAATGCACCATACGGTGCAGTACTACCATAACTCCCCTGGGGGGACGTAGGACTTATTTGCCCTCCGGTCATCCCATATATGCTATTATTGATACAAATAACCGTCAGATCTATATTTCTCCGAGCCCCGTGAATAAGGTGATTTCCACCTATAGCGGCCGCATCTCCATCTCCTGTGAATACAACTACATTAAGATCGGGGTTTCCCAGTTTTAATCCTGTAGCAAAGGATATGGGTCTTCCATGGGTAGTGTGTAATGAATCGCATTTTACATATCCTGGTATCCGTGAGGAACAGCCAATTCCTGAAGCCATAGCGATACTGTCAAAATCAACTTCTGCCATTTCCATGCCGTTAAAAAATGTATTTAAAACTATACCATTACCACATCCGGCACAAAAAATGTTTGGAAGTCTATCCTTTCTTAAATATTTCATAAAAGGACTTTCATTGTTTTCTTCCATTTCAGCAACTCCTTAACTTGAGTTATTCTTAATTTTTGATAAATTAAATTTTAATTACTTAGACTAATGATTGAATTAGCTTTTTTCAATTTTAGACAAAATTTCCAGAGGTTTATGAATTTCCCCACCTATTTTAGGCATTAATTCAACTTCAGCATTTCCTGCAGCAACTCTCTGAACTTCATAGAACATCTGCCCCAGATTCATCTCTACCACAATTATTTTTTTAGCAGTTTCTGCAGCCCTTTCTATGTGTTTTTCTGGAAATGGCCATGGTGTGTCAATTTTCATGTAACCCGCTTTGATACCTTCTGCACGGGCTTTTTTAACGGCTGTTGCTACTGAACGCGATGGTGCACCGTAACAAATTATTATAACATCTGCATCTTCGCAGAATTCTTCTTGCACCCGGACAATGTCGTCTTTATTTTTTAATATTTTGTCACAGAGCCGATTAACCAGTTTAGAATGGCCGGATGGATCTGAAGCGTCAGGGTAACCTTTTTCATCGTGGGTGAGGCCGGTTATGTGGAGATTGTAACTTTCTCCAAAGGGACCCATTTTAGATGTTCCATTTGCTTCTGCTTTGTAAGGTAAAAATTCATTAGGATCTTCCTCGGGCATTTTCCGGCTTACTATATCAACCTTTTCAGGTATGATTATTTTTTCCCTCATGTGGCCCACTATTTCGTCACTCAAGACGAATACTGGAACTCTATACTTTTCTGCTAAATTGAAAGCTTCTACAGTAAAATCAAAGCATTCTTGAACTGATGAAGGGCATAGGGCAATAATTTCGTAGTCTCCATGGGAACCCCAGCGGGCCTGCATCATATCACTTTGAGAGGCCATGGTAGGCTGTCCCGTAGATGGAGAACCTCTTTGAACGTTTACTATTACTAATGGCGTTTCGGTCATGGCAGCATACCCTATATGCTCTTGCATTAAGGAGAATCCAGGGCCCGATGTGGCAGTCATTCCTTTAACTCCACTCCAAATGGCCCCAATAACTGCTCCAAGAGCCCCTATTTCATCTTCCATCTGAATAAAAGCTCCACCTTCTTTAGGTAAGAATAATGCCAAGTCTTCCGCTATTTCTGTTGAGGGTGTTATGGGATACCCTGCGAAAAACTTACAACCTGCTTTTATAGCTCCTCGGGCACAGGCCTCATTTCCTTGAATGAAATATTCTTCACTCATCTTTTTCATCCACCTTTATAGCTTGGTCTGGACACATTAATGCACATAAATTACAATGTGTACATTTGTCTTGGTTTTTTGGGACAGGAATGCGTACTCCTCGCTTGTCCGGCGTTTTAGAATCTTCATAAACGTTTTTTGGACAGAACTCTGTGCATATGCTGCATCCCTTGCATAAGTTTGGGTCTAATTTAATCATACCAATCTTTCTCATTTTTTCAATTACTAATTTAGATTAGACTTTTAAATTTAAATAACTTTTCAAAATAGGATTATATTTTTAAATAATCTATGAATTTCATAGTTAATGATATTCTATTGAATATCATAATTAATAAAAATAATTAAAAAATCTATTTTATTTAAAATGGAAATTAAATAATAAAATAACTCATGAAATGATTTAAATTTTTTAAATTATTATTACTTGGTTTTGAATAATTTAATAAAATTAGTTTAATCAGTTAATTTGCTCTATATACATGAGTGGATATTTTAGGTCTTCTTCATATTGCATTCTTACTAGTGCTCGGATTCCTTTAAATTCCGATACAATCTTCACATCTAGCATATCTCCACTGAGTGAAACATAATCAAACTTGGTGTTCAATTCTTCTAATTTTTCTTTATTTATTTTGACTATGACTCTATTTATGCAGGGTTGCAATTCAAGAGATTTTTCCATGGATTTTTCCAGTGTTTCAGCATTTTTAATACTCACTGGAGTTCCTATAAACTGATGAAAAAGCGCACCCATGCTTATACCGCCTTCAAATATGGCCCGTTCTCGGTGTGAAATATTGCTAAAGTATTTTGTATCGACATCAATGGCTTTTGTGTGTTCCATTATGTTCACCTATCAATTGTTTACATTTTAAATATTAAATAATAAATTAAATATTGGGTTTAAAGTATTGAAAATTTATTATATCTCACTTAATTGAGTTTATTGAGGTTAATTTATTAAATTCCAAAAATATTATTTATACTTGTTAGTTGGGATGAAATAAAGTCTGCTGGAATAGGAAATACGTATCCTAATGTTAAAAATAGCGTTAAACCTATGGTTACCAATAATAGAATTATTTTGTCATCTTCTACAGGATAAAAATAGGTTAATGTCAATCCGGATAATAAAAATCCTAGGATTATTAGTAGGCCATAGTAACTTTTAGGATTGTCTTGGGTGCTAGTTTTTTGGAACGGGGCTATTTTTTTTAAATCAGTTTCTACAATTAATCGTTGTTTATCTGATCCAATTGGGGTGCAAGTTATTAAAAATAATTTTTGGCCCTGTTCTACTGAAATTCGATAAGATGCAGAAACCACAAAAGATCTTTTTACAGTGTATTCTACATTACCTATTCCTGGCCAATCTAAAAATACACTGCTTCCATTTTTTAATTTATCTAAACTGTAAAAAGGGGAGCCATAAAGTGTTCTATGGCCAAATATAATTACTGTACCCTCCCCGGGGGCAGATGATCCTGGTTCGTGGTAAACACCATAAGATACAGATTTATTATTTAATTTTTGATTGACATCAATTGATGGAATAGAAACCATGGGAACACTAGTTAAATTATTTTCAACCTCAATTTGAGATGCATAATAACTCACATCAATTAAACAATAAAGCGAGATTATAAACATTCCTGCTATGATAAAAATAGTTGATAGTTTCATTTTACATCCCAATTTGTAACAAAATTTTTATTATCTTGTTTTTAGTCGTTCTATTATAAAAATTTAACAAATTCAGAATAGCTGTAATTTCAATTCATTTTGTAATAAATAAAAAGAATATATTGCCTCTAAAATTATTCATTTTAGATTAATTAATTTAGATTCTTAAAAATAAAAAATAAAAAAATTAATTAAAGCAAATAAAAAAATTATTTGCTCTCAATTATCTCATAAATCTTGCGTATGCAACTCCCGCCACTGCAACAAGAGTTCCAACTACAAATAGCCCATATGGGACACCAGTTGTTTTACTAGGTACTGTGGAATCACCACTGGACCCACCAGAATTAATTAATGCAGATGAAGCCTTTGCTGTTGAAGAACTGCTAGTTTTAGGCCAGACATAGGTGTATGAAAAGTCCTTATAAGTGTCTGGATTCATCACAACATTCCAAGCAGCAATACCTCCGCTGGCTAGGCTTGCATCATCAATAAATGCATCTGGACTGCTGGATGTTAATTTTGAACCAGTAGGTGCTATTGGTGCCCTCACAATCCCATAAACTTTTTTATCATCATAATTGGTTACTCTGAAATGGAAATGTCCTGTCCATTTTCTTATATCCAGTGTTGGATTTAATATTTCCAGTTCATTAGGTTGGAACCATGACCCCTCTAATCCTGGCTCATTTATTAATGGCCAGTAAGTTTTGTTAGTGGACTCTGCATTCATGATATAAGTTGGTATGCCGCCCATCATACCGGTGGCATCCAATTTGAAGCTAACCGTTTTTGTTTCCCCGGCTTTTATTGGCCATCCATAATCTCCCCCTAACTCTGGAGATCTTGATTTAACCATTTTAACCGCTTTTGGATCAGTCCAATCTATAAGCCATTTAATAGTGCTGTTATCTGTTAAACTACCTTGATAAACCTGACTCATTTTAAAATACTGGACATGGTCATTGGTATTTTTAACAGTTACGGTTATGGTGGCAGTCAAATGAGAAATTTTGTAACTGGTAGCAGATGGATCTTCACTAACCCATGTTTCTGCGGAAGATGTTCCAAAGGAAATTATTCCTGAAAAAGCAAAAATTGATATTATTAACATTATGCAGATTTTATTGATATTCATTTTCATGACCCCTTAGTTAATACTCTTTTAGTAATAATAATATAATTTATTAAAAATAAAAAAGTTTTGGTTGAATTTGCATTATGAATTCAACCAAATTTCCACTTATTAACCATATATGCTTAGTAGCTCTTTTGTCATCCAGTTAGGTGCTTGCTGTGTTGGAAGTGTCAGAATCAAACTTTCTGAGCTTTGGATCAACAAAGATACATCTTCTCTTGGAACTTCTAAAAGAACGAGATATGTGGTATCTAAATCTCCTAAATTGGATGAACGTTCATAGTCTGAGAGCTTAATTCCATAATTTTGCAGTAATGCTGATGTTTGTGCTTGATTAAATCCACCTGCTGCTGCTGCTCTGAGTAATTGTTCTACATCCGTGGCTGATGTTTGTTGATTTGAACTAGTTGAACTAATATCGTTCATAGTCAATGTTTGACTATTTAACAGACTAGCATCAATAGTACCACTGTCCTTTGCTCTTAAAATTGCTAAGACTGTTGCCCCACTTATCTTAGGAGTATCTGAATTGGTAGTTGTTGTTGCTGGAGTTGTAGTGTTTGTACTATTATTTGCTGCTGCAGGTGCAGCTTCAGCAGCTGTTTTCACATAAACATCAACCATATTTCCAACACTAATCAAACCACCTGCTGCTTGCAGTCTGGAAATCATTATTGGAACTGCAACAGTATCGGGGGTTTGAATTTCCATATTTGCCAGCACGGTAGCATCTGCCTGATTAACAAATGTTTGGGCATCGGCAACTTTCATTATAACCTCTTTTTGAGAGGCGGGTGCGGCTGTTTGATTTGCAGCAGTCACTGATTGACTGGCATCCGTAGAATAAACCACCATAACTCTTCCAAAAGGATCTTTTTTAGTCTTTATCTGCTGCGTTTGATAGGTTCTCCAGGACTTCGTAGCTGGGCCAAGCACATCAACGGCTAAAACTTCTTCGGCAGTAGTTCCAGTATTAATCTGATTCAAAAGATTTGTTTTCTGGGGATCAGTAGCTAAAGGACCTTTGAAATAAGCATCAACTTCACCTAGTTTGACATCTTTAGCACCTTGCAGTGTTTGTTGATATGGTGAATAAACTAAGAAATAATAAAGCGAAGCTATTAAAACAATTAAAATGACTGCAAAAACAACAGCACCTATCAAAGTTTTTTGATCGTCATCAGGTATTCGACGTCCAAAACCACCAGTACTAATTCTCGAGGCACCACCAGATCTTTTAGGTGGCCTTTTAGGATCTCCTTTAACCTTTAGCTTAGGAGCATTAGGTTTATTTACAGGCTTTGGTTTTATTTTGGGCTTGGGCATAGGACGGGGCATTTTCTTGGGGCCTCCGCTAGGTGCTGCCGCTCCCTTTTTCTCACCATTTTTTCCAGACATTTTACCGACCAGATCTTTGATTTTGCCTCCCACGTCAGCCGACTCTGTTTCGTCGGGCTTCCTCAGATCTGGAGGTGTATCCTTACTATTTTTTTTGTTACCTTTCAACTTATCTAACATGTGGACCACTTTTTAGATTTGTGAATAAGGCCATAAACGGCATAAATATGATGTAAATCAAACTTAAGATGAATAACGCCTTCGCGGGGATATTCATAAGATAAATTTGAATGTTTTGAGGCATGCAAACAGATAGTATTAGAATCAAGATTATTCCTGCAGTTTTTACACTTGTTGGCTTAAAATATTCAATGGTACTTATCATTAATAAAGATGATAATGTCATGATTATTAGAGCAACATCAGTTGTAAAAAGGCCGCTGAGATAAAATGATGACAATACTAATGCAGTTGCTGGTATGGGAAGTCCCACAAATTTATCTCTGGTGGTTCCAATATTTGAAATCACGTTGAACCTAGAGAGCCTCAAAATACCACATATAACTATTAAGAGACTTACTATTATATTAATGTATCGTATATCCGCGGTTAAAGTGGCCGAATACAAAAATATTCCCGGCGCAACACCAAAGGATATTACATCACATAATGAATCAATATTTTTTCCAAATCCACACTCATCATCTCTATTTGTTTTTCGTGCTACCCAACCATCAAGGGAATCGAAAATTACTGCAAGTAGTATAAATTGTGCAGCAATTACTAATTCACCATTCATGGCCATAATTATTGATAAAAAACCAAAAGAGGCATTCGTGATGGAGAAAAGATCTGGAAGAGATACATAATCTTTCATTCGAGTAGTATCTAAACTCATTTTTCTTGCCTCATCTTTTTATTATAAATATTATATTTATTTTAATATTTATTAGTTAATGTTCATCAATTTAAAAAATTCTCACTATTTTAACCATATTTTTATTAATATCGGATATAATTCCACCTATATTTTATTCCTAATTGATTTATGTAGTAAAAATTTATAGAATTAATATTTAACTTAATTTAATCAAAAATATGATTTAATAATTTAATCTGCTTTTATGAAGCGACCCATAATTGTTTCAGCGGCTTTTGGCCGATCACCGACTTTAACCATTACTTCAAAGTTTTTCTCAGGAACAATTAAATCTACACGAGATCCAAACTTTATCATTCCTATTTTGCTCCCTATTTCTACATAATCTCCTATATTAACATATTGCACAATTCTCCTAGCTACAAATCCTGCAATTTGAATAACACCAACCTTACCATACTCCGTTTCTATTACAATTAAATTTTTTTCATTTTCAGTAAGAACACTTTTTCTAGCTATCTTAAATTTGCCCGGACAATACTTAGAATTAATTACTCTACCCGAAATAGGAACTCTGTTCACATGAACATCAAATGGGGACATGAACGTACTAATAAGAATTCCTTTTTCGTTTTTTTCAAGTAATAGATCCATAAGTGGGTCGTCATATACTAAATTGTCAATACGGTCTATTTTTCCAGTTAAAATTTTCCCATCGGCAGGTGCGACAACAATGCCTTTGCCATGAGGGGTTTTTCTTTTAGGGTCTCTGAAAAATTGCATGAAAAATGCGATTATGGAGAACAGAAAGAAGGTGATTAAAAAATAACCCAGTAAAAATGGTAAAACTGAAATTGTAAGGAAAATACTTGCCTTTTTGAGAGTTCCTTCAACGAACATTATTTATCACCAGAAAATGTGTGCTGACTTATTATAATAATCAGCACTAAATAAAAGTCATATAATAAACTAATTTGTTTAAACAAATATTAATAAATTATTAAATTATTTAAGAAGATTATATTTAGGGTCATTTCTAATTACAAGTTAATTATTTGTTTTTATCAATGAAATGAATTATGGATTATTAATTATATAATTATGGATTATAAATATATAATAAAATAAAATAATTAAATTCGCAAAGATTATCTTAAATCTAATGAATAATGTTATTTATATCTTAAATATTATTTTTACATCTTTTAGTTATAGCAAATTCTTGGGAATATGCTATTTTATGATGATTTGTGAATAAAAAATTGTATTCATATCCTAGTTTCATCTAAAATCACATTTCTATCAGTAATCGGCCAATATTTTATCATATCAAAGTATATATAATTATATGTTGAATATTTAGTATAGATAAAAATTATTTTTTGCCGAATATGTTATCTATTAAATAAGAAATATGGATACATTTGGGAATAAATATAAATAATTAGATTATTTAAATGAATTAATTATTAGATTGGATTTAATTGATTTATTTGCTATGATTTAAATGGTTTGATTGATTTAAATGGTATTTAATACTTAAAATTTAATACTTAATAAATGGAAATGAATCAAATTATATTAACGATTGTCAAAACAACTAAATCTAAAGGGATTCATTTTAATTAGTATAAATTGATTTATGAAAAGGATATATATTTTGAATATAATATTTTTGTAATTGGTAAATTTGTGATAACCGATAAAATATTTATTGATTACCATGAACAAAAGGCGTGGTATTAATGATTGAAAGTAAAATAAAAGTTCTCCGAAAAGCAGCACAGGTTTCCACCACCCAAAGTTCTGATAATATTTGGTGTGTAATTGCTGGAAATGAAGAAATGGTTAATAATGTAGCATACTCTGCTATTTCTTCTAAAGATCGGGTTAAAATTTTGTTCCGAGAACATGTGGACTTAAAAGAGTCATTTGTAAGAAAAAAATTTGATTTTATTATGTTATATGGGGATACTGATAAAATAAGGGAATTAAGTTTAATTTGTAAAGAAAATGGTGGTGCTTATCTTAAAATTGCCCCGTATTATGTAAAAAATGAGCCAAATCTCCTTTTATTAGCTGGGCCAGATAATGCCATTAAGAAATTTGCAGGTGATGCTGAAAAAGGCCAAATTGAATTCTCTTTTATTTTAGAAGATACCACTACGGGTTTTATTGAAACTGATGTTTATTTAACTGACCATTTACCTCAAATTATTAGGGATGTTGTAGATCCACTATTTAAAATGACTGACGTGGGTTTATCTACGATTCTTATATCTGTAGAGGAAAAAAATATTGAAAAAATCAATGAAGTGGCCAAATCTAACAAGGTATTCGTTGTAGAATTTAATAAGATCTTAGAGGAGGAATAATATGTTTTCATTTGGGAAAAAGAAGGTAGAGCAAGAAGATAGAAAAAAAGCCCTTACCAGTACTTTAGGTATTGATTTAGGTACTCTTAACACTGTGGTAGCAAAACCATCTGGTGATAAATTTGACTTATATAAAATTCCTTCAGTTGTAGCAGTTAAAAAGGATGATCCTTCTTATGTGCTAGCTGTGGGTGAAGAAGCAAAGTCTATGCTGGGAAGAACTCCTGAAGACATTGTGGCAGTAAGACCTTTAAGAAAAGGTGTTATTGAAAGTGTAGCACAAGCTGAAGCACTTTTAGTTTTTGCTATGGAAATGGGCTCTGAAGAAGATACGACCAGTATTGATAGGATTGTTATTGGTATTCCTGGTGACGCTTCTGAAGTGGAACGCAACGCTGTTGAAGAAATTGGACGAAAAGCCGGGGCCAGTTATGTTCTTGTAATTAGTGAAGGCCTTTCTGCAGCCATAGGCGCCGGTTTACCTATCGCTGAAGCTGCAGGAACCATGGTAATTGATATTGGTGCTGGATCCAGTGACTTGGTTGTTATATCTTTGGGTGGAATAACTGATATAGAAACCATTCGCTGGGGTGGGGACGATGTGGATGATAACATCGTAGACCAAGTTAAACAGAAATATGAAGTTGAAATAGGCATTCACGAAGCTGAAAAAGCTAAAATTAAGGTTGGAATGGTTCATTCAAACGCAGATCTAGAAATAGAAACAACCAGCTTAATTGGTAAGTGCATGAAGACTAACAAGCCTAAAGAGATAGAAGTTGATTCAACCATGGTTGCTAATGCTGCGGAGCCAATTGTAGTGAAAATTGTGGAAGCATTGGCTGCTGTTCTGGAAAGGTTATCTCCTGAGTTAATTTCCGGAGTATACAACAAAACAGTTGTTGTTGGAGGAACATCTCAATTAAAAGGTCTTAAAGAACGAATATTTGAAGAAGTAGGAATTCCAGTAGAAATTTCCAATGACCCTATGACTGTAGTGGCCAAAGGAGCGGCTATTGTGGCTGCTGAACCTCGTGCTTTAGAGCCTGAAGTCAGATTAAAAGCAATGAAATAGATTTAATCTATTTTTAACTTTTTTTTAATTTTTAATAAAATAAATTTAAGAAAAATTTAATTAATTCATTTCAAATATTTTTTTAACTTATTTATCTTCCGAAATATTATATTTAATATTAATTAATATTTCAGAAATTTTATTTATTCAACTGTTTATTAAGTAGACTTATTAAATTATAATAAGCTTAAAGAATTAGTATTATATTTATAATGTATAATTAAGTATTCAATCAATAATCCAGATATATTCTAGAATTATTATCAAAAGCAGATGAAAAAAATGAAGATTTTAGGAATCGATGAAGCGGGAAGGGGTCCTGTGTTAGGCCCTTTAGTTGTATGTGGGGCAGTTATACCTCAAGAAAAGATAGCTATTTTGGAGAGAATGGGAATAAAAGATTCTAAAAAACTAACTCCTTCCCGAAGAAATGTTTTAGCCCGTAAAATAAGGAAGATGGCTGATTGTCATGTTGTGAAAATAACTGCTCAGGATATAGATAATTTACGGGCCAAGGATGTCAATTTAAATGAAATTGAAAAAATTGCCATGATGAAAATTATTAACATGGCCCAAGCCGATTCGGTTATTATTGATTCTGTAGATGTTGATCCGGCAAGACTTACCCGTCAAATTAAGGAAGTTGTAGGTGATGAAATGGATGTCATGTCAGAGCACGGGGCTGATGATAAATATATTCCTGTGGCTGCGGCATCCATTGTGGCTAAAGTCGAAAGAGATATTGAAATTGAAAAATTAAACCGACAATACAAAAAAATGGGGGGTATGGGTTCTGGATATCCTAGTGATCCAAGAACAAAGGCTTTTTTACAGAAATTTGAGTATGATGAGCTTCCAGATTTTGTTAGAAAATCATGGGCCACTGTAGAAAAACTTAAAAACAAAAAATAGTTCATATCGGATAAATTATAGTAAATAATTAAATATTAGCTTTTTAAAACTAGTTTAATGTATTTTCAACTATTAAAAACCAAAATTAAATATTTATAAAACTTTTTAAATCAACCATAAAAACACTATTTTTAAATACTAATTTATTATAGCATCATCTATCTAAAATATTAAATAAATCTAAAAAATGAACTTTATCTGAAATCATTATAAAATTAATTAATTTATCTTTAATATTTTTTGAGATATTAAGAAGATTATTTAATGAATTATTAGATATTAACCGGATTATCTTAAAAATTAAAATCAATAAGAATAACTGATAATGAATAAATTAACTCATTAAAGGAGATATTATGATATTCGACTTCTTTACCAGTACTTTTGGCACCATTTTAGAAATGTTCAAAAATGGGGGAATAATAACTTATATTATTGCTATAATTGGAATTTATGGTCTTATTACATCTCTTGAAAAGATTCACTATTTAAGAAAAATTTCTAAAGCAAGTACACCTCAGATTATTAACACGGTCAATGATGCGATGGAGCGCGGCGGATCACTGGAAGCTCTAAAATCTATTGGCCACTATCAAAATCCAGTTTCTAGAATAATTTCTGAAGCTCTAAAAATAGGATATAGAAATAAATCTGAAGTTGAAGATGCGATGGAAAGGGTTTTCATCGTTGAAATGAGTGTAATGACTAAGGGTTTAAGCATGCTGAGGACCATGATCGAGATTGCTCCTCTTTTAGGCCTTATTGGTACGGTAATTGGTATATGGTACACTTTTAAAGCTATGGGTATTGGTGGAAACTCTTCAGGCATGGCTGAAGGAATTTACATATCATTAATTACAACTATTGCTGGTTTAGCCGTAGCCATAACATTATTGCCTCTTTATTCTTATATAACTGGCCTAATTGAAAAAGAGATGGATAAAATTGAATTGGCAAAGAAAATGACTAATTGGGGATATGCTACTGTGAGATTAATGGTAGATACTGATATTCCTTGTGCAGTGGATGCTCTCCGGGATTCTGAAGGTATTGTAAATGTCAAGGAAATAAATGAACCTGAATCTAATATATGGCTTGCTTTTAAACCAAGTATGCTGGAGAAAAGTATCAACAATATCATTTTAGAAAAATGCAATGCTAGTGCTGAAATCGTGGAAAGTAAATTAAAACAATAGTAATAATAAAAAAGTGAACTACAAAAATAAATTTTGATGAATAAAAGTTAATTAATAACTTAATTAAATATTCAAAAAAACTAATGTATTTTATAATCATTAAAAGGGGTTCAAATGGCAATAGACGTTGATAAGTACCGAAAAAAGCTTAAAGGAAATAATCCTCGCTTCAATATGGTGCCTTTCATTGACATTCTTTTTACTATATTGATATTTGTAATAGTTACTAGCAGTTTTCAAGCAGCAGATACTTCTTCATCAGGTAAACCTCAGCAAACAGAAAGTATGGGTCCTTCCGACTATTATCTTATACCTGTGGCTGGATTAGAAACAGTAACTGTAAATGGGGTTAATGTGTCCAATTTAATTAAAGATAGCTCTATTGCAGTACATACTCGTGTAATTGATGAGGGGGAGATCATTATAAAGCCTAAAAATAAGATGATTATCATTACTACGCCTCCAGGCATGTCTGTGAACGAGGCGGTTAAATCTCCTAGTAATATATGATCTTCTAAAATAATTCAATTCAGATATTTATTAAAAATTAAAATTTATTTAATTAAGTTTACTTTAATTTGCATAATGTTTTTACAATTTAAGTAGAGTAATTGGTGAAAAAATGTATCTTGGTAGAATTTTATCCGTCGGAAATAATGATAATGGGTCTTATGTAGCATATAGGGTTTCAAGCAGATCTTTTCCAAATAGAATGGCCAAATCCTTTGAAGATAGGGTGGCCATCATTCCTAAAGAAGGACATGAAAAGGATGTTTTTGTAAATCCTTACATAGCATATAATTGTATAAAAATAGTTGATGATATTGCTGTTGTTTCTAATGGATCTCATACTGATGTAATTGCAGATAAGATTTCTGTAGGAATGAATATTAGAGATGCTCTGGCATTATCTTTAATGACTATGGACTATGAAAAAGACGACTTCAATACTCCAAGAATCGCTGGAGCAGTTACTAAATCTGGCGAAGCTTATATTGGTATTGTTACTCACGAAAATTTGATTGTTGAGAAAGTTCCTGAGGGAGAATCATGTTACATATCTACTTATGAACACATTAAACCCAATAAAGTCGAATTTGAAGCATCTAACTCTCAAGAAGCCTCAGAATTCATCATGAATAAAGGCAAATTTGAAGAATTCACTAATCCGGTAACTTCTGCAGCGGCCTTTTTAGGGAATAAATGGGAATTAAGTTCAATTTAACTAATTCCTCTAAAATATTGCTTTATTTAATTGATGGGAAAGTAAAATACAATAATTATAATAAAATACTTTTTAACGGTGTTTCAATGCAAATCCAATTAATAGGCCTTACTGAAATTCCTCTGGTAAATGAGGGAGATAATTTGCAAGAGTTAATTCTTAAATCCACTAACCTGCAGGGAATAACTCTGAATGATGGTGATATTCTGGTAGTTGCTGAAACATTAATCTCTAAGGCTGAAGGGAATTTTATTGATTTAGAATCCATTGTTCCAAGTACCAAAGCTATGGAGCTGGCTGAAAAAACAGGTAAAGATCCAAAACTAGTTGAAGCAATAATTCAAGAATCCAATGAAATTATTAGAGTAGGGCCTGATTTCATCGTATCTGAGACTAAACATAGTTTTATTTGTGCCAATGCCGGAATTGATGAATCCAATGTGGATGAAGGAAAAGCCACTCCTATACCCATTAATCCTGATAAAAGCGCATTGCAATTGAGAAATAATCTTGAGAATAGTACTCAAAAGGATCTCGCAGTAATTATTTCAGACACCCAGGGTAGGCCTTTCAGAGAAGGCGCGGTTGGGGTTGCTATAGGTGTTTCTGGAATAAATTCGCTCTGGAATCGTCAGGGTGAAATTGATTTATATGGTCGGGAACTTCAAACCACTCAAATAGCAGTAGCAGATGAATTAGCTGCTTCAGCATCTTTAATAATGGGCCAGGCCGATGAAGGAATACCTGTTGTTATTATAAAAGGATATAATAATTTTAATAATCTTAGGAATGTAGTAGATGGGGCTAAATCTCTGATAAGGCCTAAAAAATTTGATGCATTCCGTTAAAAGTTAATTATTTTTTATAAACTCAATAAAATAGTTAATAATCTAGAAAATCAAATGAATGAAACAATAAATTTTATATTACATTCAATTTCTATTACAATATACTCTTGATTGAAATTATTAGATTTTATTTAAATTTTGTAATTTTAGAATATTAGAATTAAAATTAGAATAATGGAATTAAAACTAATACTAAAATAACAATTTCTAGATTTAACAATAAGAAAAAATATTAAGATTAATTTTAAAAAAGAGAGATTTAAATGATCACAGTATTATCTGGTGGCACGGGAACTCCTAAATTAATTCAAGGAATCAAAGAGACTATTAATCCTTCTTTAATTAATGTGGTAGTAAATACTGTGGAAAATGATTATTTCTCTGGAGTTTATGTAACTCCGGATATTGACACGGTTCTTTATACTCTATCAAATTTAATAAACGATGAAACCTGGTATGGGCTGAAAGATGATACATTCATTACTAATGAAAAATTAAATGAATTTGGTTCTCCAGAGCTGTTGCGAATTGGAGACCAGGACCGAGCTTTGAAAATACAAAAAACAATGCTTATAAAAAATCATTCTCTCTCCCAAGCAGTTGATATTCAAAGAAAAGCCCTTAAAATCAAAGCAATGATTCGACCCATGAGTGATGAGCAATCTGAGATTAAAATTCTAACTCCTCAAGGAGAAATGAGTTTTCATCAGTTTTTAATTAAAGAAAAAGCTGAACTGGATGTTTTAGAAGTGGTTTATAATTATGTGGAACCGGCTCCGGGAGTAATAGAATCAATTGAAGAATCTGAAATAGTGATTATTGGGCCTTCAAACCCGATTACTTCTATAGGTCCCATAATATCAATGAATGGTGTGAAAAAAGCACTGAAAAAAGCTTATGTCGTGGGAATTTCGCCCATAATTGGTAATTTGCCAGTTAGTGGCCCCGCGGCTAAATTTATGGAAGCAGCGAACCTACCTGTCTCATCAGTAGGTGTTTGTTCCATGTATGCAGATTTTTTAGATAAGTTTGTTATTGACCCTGATGATACACTTTTAGAGAAAGAAATAGAAAAACTAATAAAAGAGGTCACAATAACAAACACCAAGATGAGAAACATTGGGGATAAAGTTATGTTAGCCAGAACAGTATTGAGTGGAATATTATGATACAAATGACTCTAATTCAAATTGACAACTACGGCCCTTGGACAGTTACTCCAACTCCAAGAGCCGAGGCAGATCTTCAGATTTTACAATCAGAACTATATGCTGATTTGCAAAGACAGTTTGCTGCTAAGCAAGGGCTGGTTTTTTTCACCCGCTTTGACAACATGCTGGCCATAACCAATAATGTGGATGTAGAGGACCATCTGCGCATACAAAAATCTATTGGTAATCGATATCCCGTAACCATTAGTATGGGTGTTGGTGCAGCAGAAACTCCTTATGATGCTCAGCGAAATGCCACACAAGCTCTTCAAAATCATGGCGGGGCTCAATCGGAAGAGCGAAAAGAAATTCTAGCTATTGATGGCTTGGTTAATAAAGAAGATAGCTTTGTTCAAATAGCTCACATAGATATTAATGGAATCACAGATTCCTTAACAGATATTATTCCTGCTTATGACACTTCATTTATCGTTAATAGGGTTCAGCACTTTTTAATGAAGAAATTAATTGAAAAAGGATCACTTCTCTTCTTCATTGGTGGAGACAACTTCATGTCACCTTGTAATGGACTGGAACCAGAAGGACTACTGACCATAATTAAAGAAATCGAAGATGAAATAAATGTTGCCCTAAAAGCAGGCGTTGGAAAAGCCCCTAATGCTGAAAAAGCAGCTAATTTGGCGGATTTAGCTCTAGAAGAGATTAGAAGTGGTTTTACAGACTTGGTTCATGTAATGAAGGAGTAATAAATATTATTTATAATAACTTAAGTTTTCATTAATTCATTACTTAAACTAAATTTTTTTATAATTATTATTCAGTACTTCTAAGAACTACTGATTTAATACCCTGTCGATAGAATTAATGAAACAATTAATAACTGAATAAAATGTTATTTTAATTAACTGAAATCCAATAGCCATTAATTTTTTATTCAATGGTTATTAAAAGGTAATATTAACTGCAAAGGATTGATTATATTAAAGTTTTGGCTCCCATGGCAGGAATAACTGATGCAAAATTCTGCCTTAAATTAATTCCTTTCGGTTTTGATATGGTTACCCTAGGTGGATACAATATTGACTCGCCCACTATCACTGCTGGTGAAAAAATTCTTCAAAGAGGAAGGCCAGAATTTTCAATAAATGAAGAAGATTATTTTGAGGTAATTTATAATCAGGCCAAGGAGATTAAGGAAAATTGGAATGGATTAGTTTCTGTAAACTTGCGTTCTACTACTCCAGATCCGATTATCGAGATTTCAAGAATTAAAGAAGTTGATGTGGTCGAAATAAATGCGCATTGTCGTCAAAGTGAAATTACAGAAATAGGATGTGGCCAGGCCATGCTGCAAGATTTGGAATTTTTAGAAGAATTTTCTGCAGAAGTAGTAAAAAAGTCTTCAGCAAAGGTTTCGCTTAAATTCAGAGCTAATGTTATAAATTTAGATAATTTAGCAATAGTTAAGGCTGTCGAATCGGCCGGATGTGATTTTATCCATATTGATGCCATGAAGCCAGGATTTGACTATGCTGACTTGGACATTATTCATGAAATAAGTCAGAATATTGAGACATTTCTAGTAGGCAATAACTCCATTATAGATGTCGATTCTGCCAAAAAAATGTTATCTGCGGGGGCCAATGGTATATCTATTGCCCGAGCAGCTATGGGTGGCCGAATTAATTTTGATTTATCCAAAATTTAAAAATTTTTGAATTTTGCCATTCTGATTTAATAAACTAAGACCAACTTTTCACAAAGCTCAATTCATTAATTATGAATTCTATAATTTACAATTAAAATATTTAATCAATATAAAAATTTACACTTTACGATAAAATTTAAAAAGTTTATTTAAATAGATTGACTAAATTAATTATGATATAAAAAATAATATTAAATTTATTTGGAAATAACGAAATAGAATAGGATATCAATCTATTATCTATTACTATTCATTGAAAAAGGTGGTAGTATGTCTTTTATAGTGCTAGAAAACGTTACAAAAACGTTCAATGACGTCGATGTTTTAAAAAACTTAAACATAACCATAAATGAGGGCAGTGTCTTGGGTATTTTAGGTAGAAGTGGTTCAGGAAAATCAGTACTCATTAATATGCTCAGAGGAATGAAGGATTATAAACCGGATAAAGGAAAAATTATTTATAATGTTGCTATTTGTCCTGATTGCTTGAGGGTGGAACCTCCTTCATTTGATGAAAAGGATTGCGAGTGTGGTGGCAAGCTACATGTAGAAAGTGTTGATTTTTGGAACTGCGATAGAAAATTCTTTGCAGCAATCAAAAGGCGAATATCTATTATGCTCCAGAGGACTTTTGCACTTTATGAAGATGATACTGTTATTGATAATGTAATGAAGTCAATAGTTGGTGGAGAGGATGAAGAAAATACTTATTTCGCCTTAGAATTATTGGAAATGACTCAGATGACTCATCGAATCACTCATATTGCTCGTGATTTGAGTGGTGGGGAAAAACAAAGAGTAGTTCTTGCAAGACAAATGGCCAAAAGACCCATGTTATTTTTGGCGGATGAACCTACTGGAACATTGGATCCTAAAACTGCGGAATTACTGCACGAAGCTCTAGTAGATGGTGTAAAAGATAAGGGAATTACTATGGTTATCACTTCGCATTGGCCAGAAGTAATGAAAAAACTTTCTAATCATGTAATTTGGCTTGAAAAAGGTGAAATTATTGAAGAAGGTGCTCCTGATGATGTGGTGGCTAAATTCATGGCCCAAGTTCCCCTTCCTGAGAAAGGAGAGGAATTTGAAGTAGGCGGACCTATAATTGAGATGAAACAAGTCAAAAAACACTATTATTCCATTGAACGGGGAGTAGTAAAAGCAGTGGATGGTATTGATCTCGAGGTTGATCAAGGGGAGATATTTGGTGTAGTGGGTCTTAGTGGGGCTGGAAAAACAACATTATCTCGAATTCTTTTTGGATTAACCGAGCCCAGCAGTGGGGAAATATCTGTTAAACTTGGTGAAAATTGGATTGATATGACTCAAAAAGGCCCATTAGGCAGAGGCAGGGTTATGCCTTATTTGGGAATCCTTCATCAGGAATACAGTCTTTACCCTCACCGTAATATTTTAGGAAATCTTACCGAAGCAATTAGTTTAGAATTGCCTGCGGAGTTCGCGAAAATGAAAGCTGCCTATGTACTAAAAGCCGTGGGATTCGAAGAAGATTATGCAATGACTATCTTAAGCAAAGATCCAGATGAATTAAGTGGTGGGGAGAGGCACAGAGTTGCTTTGGCCCAAGTTTTAATTAAAGAACCTAATATTGTCATTCTGGATGAACCAACAGGCACTATGGATCCTATTACTCGTGTTCAGGTTACAGATTCTATTATTAAGGCCCGTGAAGAGCTTAATCAAACATTTTTAATTATTTCCCACGATATGGAATTTGTTTTAGATGTTTGTGACCGGGCCGCTTTGATGCGAGGCGGAAAAATACTCCAAATTGGTAATCCTAAAGATATTGTTGAAGAATTAACACCTCATGAAAAACAGAGTATGCTTACTGAGGAATAATCCATAGGATAATTCGTTTAATTATTTTGAACCAAAAATTTAAAATAATATTTTAAAATAATTATTGGAATTATCACTTTTTTATTATTTAATAAATTTTTTGGATGGCTAATAGTAAATTACTAAACTTATAAATTATTTAATAATATAAATTAATTAAATTTTGTAAATTTAAATTCACAGATAAATGTCTTGAATTTTAATATTAATTAATGAATTTACAACTATCTTAACCGAATTAGTTAAAAATAGTTATTAAAAATTTGGAGGATATTAATATGGTATGGGATGATGCACCATCACACGTTTGTAGAGGCGGTGACAAAAGGGCACTAAGTTTTTGCTGCCCTCCAGTGAAGCCGTGTCCCATTTTATATGCCCTGGAAGACGCGGGTATCACACCTCAAGATTATATCGGAATTAAAGAAGAATTTGGAAAGAAAACAAGGCTAGGAGAAGGTGAAGGGACCTGTTTCGGTTCACTGGTATGGTGTTGTAAGCCATCTAAGCCCTGTCCTTTAAGGGACATGGTCATGAGGCGTATTGACATGAGTACTGATGAGTTCTTGGAACTTAAAAAACAACTTTCTGAAGAACTAGTTGGAAAATCGGATTTTCTAGATGAAGACGGTGTGAAAGCACTAGCAGACACATTTAATGTTTCTGAAGAAGAAGCTTTGAAAGTACTTAAAGAATGTGGTAATGATATTAGGACTGCTATGAAAGTTCTTAGAATGAAAGATGCTGAATAAATAATGGGACAACGCTCTTATTTATTTCATTATTTTCATTATTATTACCCAAATGAATAATTTGCAATTAATATTGGGTTCATTATGAATAAGAGTTAATTTATAGATAATTAAATATTATACTCAATGAAGATGAATATTTAATAATAGGAGATTTTTATGACCTGGACTCCCCTTTTTCTTAAAACTGACAAAATGAAGGTCCTAGTATTGGGTGCTGGGGAAGTTGGTGAGAGAAGGGCGTCCCGTTTTATTCAAGCGGGTGCTGAGGTAATTGTTACTGGGGGAAAGATTTCAGATAATCTTCAAAAACTGGGTGCAATGACCAAACCAATTAATGAGATAGAAATTCTGGTTGAATGGGCCGATCTGGTTGTTCTGGCCAGTGGGGATAGTGAAATGAATAATAAAGTTGCAAGTCTTGCAGGAGAAAAGCTTTTAAATCGTGCAGACGCTCCTTTAGAAGGCAATGTTATTGTTCCCACTACATTTTCTATAGCTGATGCTCAAATATCCATATTCACTGGTGGAAAAAGTCCTTTAATGGCCCGTATGCTTAGAAAGAAGATACAATCCATCATAACTCCGGAAGATATATTAAAAATTGAATTACAGGATTATTCCAGAACTAAATTAAAAGAATGTGTTGTAAATCAGAAATTAAGGCGAGATTACCTTTATCAAATTTCTAATAACCCTGAAATTAATAAATGTCTTAAAGAAAATAATTTAGAAGAGGCCATTGATAATGTTAATTCTTTTATAAGTCAACTTGACGATTCTGATTTAAAAATAAATAATCATGGCAATAGTTCTGAAAATCCAGATGAATTATATAAGAGTCAGAACTCTAAGAACCAGAATTCTAATAAAAAGGGGCCTATGAATCAGAAATCTAAAAATATTGGGGAGGACTCTTTTTGATTTTAAATATTAGGGTTGATCATAAAACAGCAGATATTCAGACTATGGAAAACTCAATATCTTCTCTTGATGATTTATTTAACTATTTAAAGTCAAACTATTTAGTTAAAGAGTTTATTTCAATAAAAACCTGCAACCGCGCGGAGTATTATATTTTTGTCAGTTCTTTTCATGATGATTCTAATTATTGTAGTCTGGAAGATGATTTAAAATCTGGATCTTTTATTAAAGAGGGTTTGGTAATTGAAAAAGATCAAAATGCTATGGAACATCTTTTAAGACTATCTTCTGGTTTAGAATCAATGATTATTGGTGAAGATCAAATTTTGGGCCAAATAAGGGATGCTAAAAGAAGAGGAATAAAAGAAAATACTTCTGGTTTAATTTTAAATACTATTTTTACTAAGGCTATTCATGTAGGTCAGGCCGTACGGAAAAAAACTCACATTAATCGAGGATGCGTTTCTATTGGTTCCGCAGCAGTTGAACTGGCAGAAGAAGTTCATGGCAATCTCAAATGTAAAAAAGTTCTGGTGGTAGGTGCTGGAAAGATGGGAACTCTGGTGGCCAAGGCATTGGTTGAGAAACATTTGAAGGCTATTGTGGTCGCCAACAGGACTTATGATCGGGCGGTAGAATTGGCCAAAGAATTAGGTGGTTATGCCATTCATTTTGATCTTCTAATGGAATTTATGGCTGATGCTGATGTTATTATAAGTGCTACTGGTGCCCCTCATCCTATTTTAACTTATGAAAAAGTGAAGGATGCCGTACCTCCAGAGCGAAGAGAATCTTTAGTAATGGTTGATATTGCTAATCCTCGTGATATTGAAGATAAAGTGTCGGAATTAGGGGTTAAAGTATTTAATATAGATAATTTACGCGGAATTGCAGATGAAAACCGCAAGATGCGAGAAGAAGAGGCTAAAGAAGCTGAAAAAATTGTTCAGGAAGAATTAATCCTTCTTGAAAAATCTCTTAAACACATTGAAGTGGAGCCACTAATTTCACAAATACGCCGTGAAATGGAGCTAATTAGGACAAATGAAACTCAAAAGGCCATTAATATGTTAGGTGATCTCAATGGCAAAGAAAAAGTTGTTGAAAATCTTACCAAGTCAGTGGTTGATAAAATCTTCTTTGATGTAGTTTCTAATATTAAACAAGCTGCTGAAAATCAAGATGATGAACTAATTAAAGCTTGTGAGCTTATTTTTAAACGAAATTAATAATTTCATTTTGGAATTATATTTTAATTAGAATAATATGTATTCAATTTTATTTTTAAAATTTTAATTGGATATTTTTAATTAAGCAGAAATTAATTTGATTATTTACAAGCTAGAATACTTACATTAATAATTTCATTTTAATTATAACGGTCCATAGTACCTAAAAAGCGACTGGTCAAAATAGCTAAATATGGTGCGATTATCATTTCCAGTATTGTACTACCTATGGGATCCATATATCCTCTTATTTCATCCACCACAAATGGTTTTAATATCACAAATATAAGTGCAGTTAAAAAACACACTACTAAAAATTTTTTCAACCCTACATTCTTTATTTTTCTAAATATGCCTCTATAATCAAATGCTGATTTTAATTTACCTTTATTATGGGCCATATTCAGTATTGCTGCTTGTAAAATTATAAAAAATATGATTCCAATTACCAAGGAAAGTAAAAACAATTCGAGCGGAAATTTTACAGAAATATCATTCCCCAAATAGATCAATGTCAACCCTGCGGAAATGACAAATAGCACTGCAGGAATGAACATATAACTGCCAACTACTAAAGAATCTTTGAGCCCGTGTGTAAATAATTGTAGCAGATTACTAAATGGTGGTAATTTATCTGATCCATCTACAGAGGACTCTATTATTCTGAATAAATAGCCGGCTTCTATGAAAACTAAAATAAAAAATGCAACTAAAAATATGTAATTAAAGAAATCTGGCATTAACATGTCGGTAGTTTGATCTAATAGGTCTATATCCACGAATATTATTCCTAATAAGATAAATTTTGTCCAGTCTGAAGCTGCGAACTTACTGGCATCTAAAAATAGTTCCTTAATGCTCATATAGTCATATTTATTTTAATGATAAATATTTTATTCTAAAAAGAATATGAAATTCAATTAAGTTGAATTAATTAATCAAATATTAACCAAATTAATTAATTTATAATCAATATTTTAATTCAAAAACTTTTTAAAAAAATTAAAAATAAATAATTAAAAATAAAGATGGGATGAAAATAATGGTTTTTAAGGGATGATTAAGCAAACATTCCCTTAGGTTCGTTCTTTTCGGTCTGATAATTTTTAAGAGCATATTCGACGTGCTTCATTTCCACTACCTCTTCATCATCAGATATGGCTTTATGAAGGGAATTTTTTAATAGTTTTTCTTTAATATCTCTTCCAGACATTCCTTTGGATAACTGGGCCAGCTTTTCCACAGAAACCTTTACTTCCAGAGGCATGGAATCAATATTGTTTTTGATTATTTCCTTTCTTTCTGGTTCTTCTGGAAGTTTAAATTCTATTTCCTCTTCAAATCGGCTTCTAATAGCATAATCTAAAACGGATGGGTTGTTGGTAGCACCTATGGTAACTACACCGTAGTTTTGTTTAATACCGTCCATTTCAGTTAAAAGTGCATTCACCACTTCTGAAACATCTCCTCGCAGGGATTGGTATTTTCTATCCAGACCTACAGCATCAATTTCGTCAATAAATATTACTGAAGGCGAATTTTTAGCTGCAATATCATATAATTCGTGTATTTGGCGGGCACCATCACCCACATGATCTCCAATAAGAGTAGTGGCCTTTATGAGGTATAATGGGACTTTAAGCTCATTAGATAATGATTTGGCCAGCATAGTCTTTCCAGTACCGGGTGTTCCAAAAAATAGGACATTTCTAGGGGCCCATTCTTTGAATTTTTCAGGATCCTGAAGATACTTCATTATTATTTTACATTTAGTTTTGGCTTGTTCTTGGCCTACCACATCATCTATTTTAAGTTGAGTTTCTATTTTCTGAATATCATCAGAATCTTTTAAAACATCAACTAGGAGTATAGATGTATTTTCAGTTATTTTTGACTCGTCAGGATGTGCTTTAATAACTTTAAAAGCATAATCTGGCAGTAATTTTTGATCAAAAAGATAAGATCCTTCTTTTGCAGTAAATCCTTCCCACTGGTCTTGTGCATATAACTCAAAGAGTTCTTTATCGAAAACTTCTATTTTAGGAGTTTCTACTAAATTACAAATGAATGGATAACCTACTGGTTGGAGAACAACCACTTTAGCCTCTTTTTTAGGTTCATTAGAGGCAATTAATAATTTGTTTTCTGTTATATGTGAATCGTAAACTATATTGTTAAATTTCACTGCATCACCTTAAATTTAAAAAAAATTGATAAAAATAATTTAATTTATTATAATTTTAAATCAATAAACTGGATTTTAGTTTCTAAATTTTAATTTCTATATACTTGATTTTTAATAAAATCATTATGACTTTAAATACATATAATTCTTTTTGAATATTCATTTTTCAAATCATGATTAATTTCTATTATGAAATAATTATGAATTCGTTTTTTTTTTTGATTTCAAAGTTTATATATTCTTTTAATTTTTTGCTCAACCTAAAAAATTTTTAGGTGAACCTAAAATTTTATATATGATGATAATCCACTTAAATTAATGAAAGTTTAGGCAAACCTAAATTTAAATTTCTATTAGTCTGATATTGGTGAACAATGAATGATGTAAACTATAAAAAAATGGATATACCATTCACTCCGGTTGTAAAAACGCATGCTAACATGGAATTAAGTATTTTAAATAGAGAGCGTGTGGCCAAAACTAATTGGACGGCTGTTGAAAATCTTCAAGAATTTTTCGATGATCTGGGCCATATGGTGGCAGAAGAAGCTTCCAGAGAGGCATCTAAAAATGGAAAAAACATTATTGGTCCTGAATATATGAAAAAAGCTATTCAAACAGTAATATGTGAATATACTCTTTAAATTCGTTAATAAATTCTATTTTACAAATTATTTTAAAAATATTAGGAGAAATACTTTAATGTGGACAAAAAATATCAAAAATTGGTTTAAATCGAATAAAAAGGATCAAAAGGATTTTAAAGAAAATTCGAAACTGAAATCAAAATTAGATTCGGTTAAACCAAAAAAGATAGTTTTGCTCGGTAATCCAAATGTTGGTAAGAGTATGCTTTTTAACCAATTAACTGGTTCTTATGTGACTGTATCCAACTATCCCGGTACCACTGTAACTGTTGATCGTGGGAAATTTAATATTGATGGAAAAAAATTCGAAATAATGGACTCTCCAGGGATGTATTCTTTAAGTTCCATCACTGAGGAGGAAAGAATTTCCAAGTTAATGCTATTGGAAGAAGACAATGACATTATTATCCATGTAGTAGACTCAAAAAATCTGGAGAGGATGTTAACATTAACTTTACAACTAATTGAGGCAGAATTGCCTATAATACTAGTATTAAACATGATGGATGAGGCTAAAAAAGTTGGAACTATAATTAACCATTCGAAACTAGAAAAACAACTTGGAATACCTGTAGTTCCTACTACTGCTGCTACAGGACATGGCTTAGATCTTCTTAGAGAAATGATAGGTAATTATCATAAAAAAGACAAAATTTTCTCAGTAGAATATAATACAGTTTTAGAAGCGGCTGTTAATAAAATTAGTGCATTAATCCATAATAAATATCCTATTTCTAAGCGTGCATTATCATTGTTGTTATTACAAGAAGATGGGGATGTAAAAAAATTAATTAAAGAAAATAATGATTCTAATTATGAAAAAATAATGTTAGTGGTAAAAGAAACTACTTCACAATTCAGAATGCCACTTAATTATCTTTTTAAGCTCAGATTACAAAAAAATGCTACAGAACTGGTTTCTTCAACATTAAAAACTGAAAAAACAGATAAATTATCTTGGGGCGAAAAGATTAGTCGGTTAATGATAAATCCTGTGACTGGAATACCTATATTGCTGGTAATAATGTATTTTGGTCTTTATCAGTTTGTAGGGGTTTTTGGTGCTGGAGATCTGGTGGACTTGGTGGAATCCACTATATTTGGAGAATGGATAAACCCTTTCGTAACCAACTTTGTGCTTAATTACATCCCATTTACAGCAATCCAAGAATTATTGGTAGGGGAATATGGTATCTGGACATTGGGTGTGACTTATGCCACAGCTATTATATTGCCTATTGTAGGCACATTCTTCCTGATGTTTTCTATAATGGAAGACAGCGGATATCTGCCTCGTTTAGCTATGTTGATAAACCGGTTTTTTAATTTAATAGGACTCAGTGGGAGGGCGGTTATACCCATGGTGCTGGGTCTTGGTTGTGGAAGTATGGCTACCATGGTAACCAGGACTTTAGAAACACCCAGGGAACGGACCATAGCCACCATACTTCTGGCATTAACCATACCTTGTGCAGCTCAGTTAGGAGTAATATTCGCGGTTCTATCTGGACATCCTTCTGCATTGTGGCTTTGGTTCGCTATAATGTTATTATTATATGTAATAATTGGATTAACAGCTTCAAAATTATTGCCTGGTGAGAATCCAACGTTTTATATGGAAATTCCTCCTTTAAGACTACCCAGACCAACTCAGGTACTGAAAAAAACTTATACTCGCCTAATATGGTACTTTAAAGAAATAATTCCTTTATTTATACTTATAAGTATTATATTATGGGCTTTAAGCTTAACTGGAATTCTAAACATGATGATTGCACTGATTGCGCCGGTGATTACAGCCATAGGATTGCCTATTGAAACTGCTGAAACATTCATACTTGGATTCTTCAGGCGAGATTATGGTGCAGCAGGATTGTATGATATACAGAGTACTTTAACTGGGGTACAGCTATTAGTTTCTGCAGTGGTACTAACCCTTTTCATGCCTTGTGTGGCTCAGTTTATGGTAATGACCAAGGAAAGAGGATGGAAAATTTCGTTATTAATTGCAGTTTTCGTTGTTACCTTTGCATTTACCATGGGATTTGTCCTTAACTGGATATTAACCACTTTGGGGGTAGTTTTATGAAATGTGCTCTTTGTGGACATGATTTTGATGAAACTAAAAGACTGGAAATTTGTCAGGGATGTTTAGGATATGGTTGTAAGAAAATCAGATGCCCTAATTGTGGATATGAAACTTTACCTGACCCAGAAATTGGTTCAAAAATAATTAAATTCTTAAAAAGGCTTAAAAAGGAGGCTTAAAAATGAAAATAAGTGAACCTGGAGAAGAATTACTGGAAAAAATATGGGTTTTCATGGAAGACAACAATTTAGAATATGGTTTAAACCATGAAGATTTAGAATTATCTCCTGAAATGGAATTATTCATTAATAAAGATGGATTATATGACGAAAAAGTTGTTGAAGAGCTCAAAAATCTAAAATTAATAGAAATTCAAGATGAAAAAATTAAATTGACTCCACAAGGATGGGAAGAATCTAGAAATATTATTCGAAGACACCGGCTGGCAGAAAAACTGCTTCACGATGTTTTAGGTATGACTGGGGAAGAGATGGAAACCGCAGCATGCAATTTTGAACATATAATGGAAGGAGGGGTAGAAGAGAGTATATGTACTCTTTTATCCCATCCCCATAAGTGTCCGCATGGGAAAAATATTCCTTCCTGTAACTGCCAAAATGGAATATCTCATGCAACCAATTCCTGTAAATGTAATGAATCGGTAAAAAAAGTTTTAGAAAAATCAGTTTTGCCTTTAAATAAAATTAAAAAAGGAAAATCGGGTAAAATTGTTTATATTCAATCTCACAAGCGTGAAAATTTAAATAAGATACTGGCCATGGGTGTTTTGCCAGGGAGAAAAGTGGAAATTATTCAAACTTACCCATCATATGTCTTTCAGGTGGAACACACTCAAATGGCTATAGATCGTGAGATTGCAGAGAGCATATATGTGGGTAATATAGTGTGATTAAATCTTATTATCCACTTTATATTAGGTATATTCTCAGATTAACCTTCTAAAATAAGTTTTTTAATTAATTATTTATAATGGGCTTTTAGAATATACTCCACTTAAATCCGCTCAATTATATCAATCTAAATTCTAAAAGCACATTTTATTTTCATAATCATTAATTTTCTTTTTAATTCAATCATAACTATTTATTTCTATAATTTAAAGGATTTAATCGAGTTTAAACCATCAAAATAGTTAGAATAGATATTAAATATCTTTATAAAATATTATTATAACACGATTTTAATATTAGAGCATCCTGATCTATCAATGGAGTCTCACAGATGATAGTGGAATTCCATCCAGCTTCATTTAATGTTTCTAAAAGTGGTTTAACTGGGGGCCCATATTCTTTTTCTTCCAGGGTATGATGCTTCCTCTCCCCGGCATGCGTATATTCAATCTTGGTGAAATGACAGTGCAGTCTTTTAATGGACAGTTCTTCCTCTAAATAATCTATTATTTTCAGGTAATCATCTGCATTTTTAATGCTCCCTTCACCACGGGCATGTATATGGGCAAAATCAATGGTAGGGGCAAAGTGATCAAAATTTTGACATATCTCAACAATTTCTTCCAGATTACCTAGCTGGGATTTTTTGCCGGTGGTTTCTGGAGCAAAGGTGAATTTTTTAATTCCTAATCCATCTAATTTTTCTAAAATATCTGCAATGGCCTTTTTACATATATTCATAGCTTCAGATGGTGTGTATTTAGTGTAAAACCCTGGATGGAAAACTATTCTGTAGGCTCCCATCCATTCTGCGGCCCGGGCCGATTGTACCAGCCGATCAATGGACCGTTCAATAACTTCTGGATCTTGGGAGGATAAATTGATATAATATGGAGCATGCATGGAAACCCGTATTTTATTTTCCTCAGAATTTTTCCTAAGTTCTTTTGCAGAATTTTCACCTATACGCACACCATAAGTGGCCTGATATTCATAGGCATCCAGTCCTTCTTGAGCAATATAGTTGCAAGCATGCACACTTTTTCCTTTAAAACCAATTGGATTTCCTGCTGGGCCAAATATTATTTTATCACTCATTAAATCACATTTTAGTTTCATTAAAAATTTATTAGGGGTTAATTAAATTTATTAAGTATTTTTTAGAATATTGAAAAAAATTATAAGTTTAATTTGATAGATTGGAATATAAATAGGGTAAAAATAGGTAAAAATGGATAATAAAAAAATTATATGGGGATTTTTATAAAATATCCATAGCTTTATTGGTTTTTTCAATGGATTTATTATTATCTTCTTCCATTTCAAGCATGGCCCGTATAGCATCCACATTTTCTGGAACAACATCAGATTCCTGGTGAACAGCCTGCATGTAGTATAATTCTCCGTCAACTACATTCAAGGACTCTTGCCAGACTGGAATTTCAAATAAATCATTCCTGGATCGGCCTAATTCTTTGGCATATTCCATTACTTCGGCGGTGGATCCAATACCTTCGCTGGCCTTAACTAAAAGCACTCTTGATGTGGCTTCCAGTTTAGCAATGATTTCATCTACTTCCACCGGGTTTTCCAGTTCAACCATGATATTGTGTTGATGCATCAATGTGGTAGGGACTAATAATGCCATAGTATTAATATTAACACCATACATCACTGTTTTTAAATCAGGCCCGTGGTGAGAAGGTACTGTTGGTGGGTTAGGGACCACAGCATTTATCGGCCCTTTATTAATCTGGGAAGGATCTCCGCCCCGGCGAACCATTACTGCTCGAACCTTTTTAATTCCACATAATTCATTGATAGGATTTAAAGTCCGGGTAAGTCCGGTGGTATTACAGGAAACCACGCGAGTATAATCTTTTCCATAGGAGTCTGAATAATTTGCAAATGAATTAAAGGATAATCCTACGTTATCGTGCTTTTCTCCGCCCTGGAAGATGGCTTTTAAGCCTAATTCTTTGTATTTTTCCAGATTTTTAGCACCAATCCCTTCTGGTGTACAATCTACTATGATGTCTGATTCAGCCAGCATTTCATCCACAGTACCGCTTATTTCAATCCCTGCATCCTGGAAAAGTTTTTCTCTTTCAGGAATGCTTATGTAAAGATTGTATCCCTTTTTCACGGCCATTCGGGCCTCAAAGTCAGGTTTGGTTTTGGACACCCCTATAATTTTCATGTCGTCTTGAGCAGATACTGCATCAGCAACTCTTTTTCCAATGGTTCCATATCCATTTACTGCAACAGATTTCATTTAATTAACCTCCCTATAAATTAAATTAATTTCACGCAACTTTTATTTGAAGAAATTAATTTTTTTTAGTTATTCTAACATCTTATTTTACTTTAAAGACTATTGATTGAAACTCAATATCTTAAGCTAAAGACGGATAATAAGTTTCACTTTAAATATGTTTAGTTATAAGAATATCTTGTATTGTAACTTTTATAAACTTTTTTAATTGTTTTTAAGGATTTTAAAAAACTGCTATAAAAATTACAATTTGAATAATTATGATAATTAAAATCAAGCTAAAAAATTAAAAATTAAAATGGCCAGTTAAGGCCAAAAATAAAATCAAAGCAGGAGATTATTCCAGCTGCTCCAATTTTTCTGGGAAGTAGGTATCTACTACGTATTCCAATCCATATTTGGAGAAAGATTGCTGTTCTGCCTTTTTACCGATTTTGAGCATTTTCTTAATTTCCATTTTCCAGGTTTCATCCCGGTAGCGAGGGTCCTTGAGAAGCTCTTTTAAACGGAGAACATCAATGTCTTTTAAGGGGTCGGTCGGAAGGTCGTATTTTATAATGTCACTAGCAGTAACTCCCAGAAACTTGGCATCTGGAGTGGCCAAGTCGTGATTTACATGGGCCAGTTTAGCACTTCCAGAGATAATAACCTGGGCTATGTGAAAACCCCAGGGGTCTCCGTCGTTACAAATATAAACTGGAAGGCCTAATTCATCATTTACTCTTTTAAGGAACCTTCTCGTTGCTCTAGCAGCCTGACCCTTTAATCCCACAATCAGTGTATCAAATTTTTTGTAAGCGTTTTCTTGAACCATTCGGTGGAACATCCCCATGGTTTCCACAGCAATAACTCTTTGTACGTTATGGTCCACAAGTTCTACTTCATTTATGGTGGGAGAAATGGTATAACCTGATTTTCCAGACCTAAGAGCGTTAATTTCGAGATCGTCTTCTTTTATAGTTAAATCTCCATAAACTGATGCTCCATCTTCTTCGGGCATTAGGCCCAGGTCTTCTCGGGTCATTCCTAATGTTACTTCCAGATCTTCACCTACAATGTTAGATTCGTCCTGAGTTCCAAATTCAACTTCCCATCCTTCAGAAACGTAATAAAGCTCCCTTAAAGTAGCTGTTTTTTCTCTCTCAACTAATTGCTTACAGAAATTGGCCATGTAAACCATTTGACCAATTTTTTTTATTTGTTTTACATTTCCCAGAGAACGTTGACCATAACGATCTCCTAGCACGTAATGTCTTTTGTTCTCGTCGTAAACGATGTTGGAAGTACCACGGGACGGTACTTTTACTGCAGGGACTTTGTTTTGAGCTACATCTTCTATGATGGTCTCTCCCAGACTTTTAAGCTTGTTAATGGTGATTTCTTTCCTAGTCATCATCTATGGGTTCCCCCAATAATTCTGCCAGCGCTCGGCGAGTAACTTTGGCCAGAACGGGTTGATATTCTGGTACATCTGTTTCGGCTAGTAAAGCTGCTTCTTTTAGAATAACGGGCACATATTCTTCGAAAATCTTGGAACGCATGGCCTCTTCTTTTTCAGCCTTTTTAGCTCTCAGGTATTTTTGTAGTTTCCGGGCCACGGTCATGGCGGTTTGTCGGACTTCGTGCAAGATTTCTGGTTCTGGAGCTACACTTTGTTTACCTGTGGATAAGTAAGGCACCTGGGTTGAAATAATATTTACAAATATGGTTATGGGAGCACTTTCCATATCTCTTATTCCATATCTCTTCCAGTCAATACTCTTTAAACCTTCAGTTATGGCACAACTACCTTGATCAAATGATAATGGGACTCTATTGGCAAAACGCATGATTTCTGCTTTGCGTTGTTCTCCAACCATTCTTCCAGAGTCTCCACCATATGCTATACCGGCTTCTATAATAAATGCCACTCCTCCACGGTAGGTAACAGGCTTTCTACTGATAGCAGATACAAATTCAGGGTTTAAAATTTCTATAACACCTTTTTCAATTTGTTCTTGACCAATTGGTATTAAACCAGATGTTGGTGGTGCCATAAAGTCCATTTTAGTAAATAAATCCACTATTTGTTCTGCTTCCTCCCATTTCATATCCTTCGGCCTTTTATTAAGGTCAATACCAGTCAATTCTTGAATCTCATTTACTCTTTTAGTGGACATTCTGGAGAGTGAACTGGTTAGCAGACTTCTGAATCGGCGCTTGTCGGTGTGCTTGGCCATGAATATAAGATCGTCAGCCGTAACACCTTTAGGGTGAGGAAGAACTTCTTTAGGTAATGGTGGAATAACAGCTGAGGCTCGATTAAATATGTATTTATGTCCAGTTGGATCTCTAAATACGATTTTTGCGTGGGGGTTAGCAATCATGGTCCTTCTGATGTATTCAAAAGCACCTTGTTCTGATAAAGAGTAAGAAACGTCTTTAAAGTGAAGTTCCAAACAAACACCAGTGCTCTTAACATCTACTTTTTTTCTCTCCAGCACAAGACCCTTATTTTTCTTTACATCCATCTTAAGGGTCATTTGAACTCCCTTAAGTTCTCCGTTCTCTTTGTAACCAGAAATAACTCGTGCAGGTTTTCCGGTGGTCATTTGGGATAACAGTACACATCCACTGCACCCTAAACCTTGTTGACCACGAGACTGGATGTTTCTAAACTTAGAACCAGCAAACATGGTACAGAATACTTTGGTAACGAAGTTTTTAGGTATCCCTGGCCCATTATCAGTATGTCTTAAAACATAATGGTCTTTATCCAACCTTTTAAGGTCAATTTTTATTTCAGGGAGTATTCCTGCTTCCTCTGCTGCATCAAAACTGTTGGTTATCAATTCGTGAAAAACAATGGTAAGGGATCTTATCTTACCAGAAAATCCAAGCATCTGCTTATTTTTTCTGAAAAATTCAGATGCGGTTAATTCTTGAAACTCTTCAAAGAGTTCTCCAGCTTGTCTCTCCAAAATTACCCTCCTTGTATAGTGATTTATTTGGAATCTAAAAATATAATTGAGATATTGATTTTAATGATTGGCTTGATTAATATTAATTGAAATACAAAACAATTAATCCTAAAATATAATCTTTAAGTATTAATATTTTACTTATAAATCCCTAGTTTTTTCTGAAAATTACAAAAATATCTCAAAAATTTATTGTTAAAATGTGTAATATATACTATTCTATTTGTTACATATATACCAAATGGTTTCAAACATGATAAATTTGCTATCTATAAAAAAATCATGGCAGATTCATGAAATTAAATCCGCCAAGGTATAATTAATTTATTTTAAATTGATGGTGTCATGAAAATGTTTGAGTTTCATGTCCTGTTTTTTCTTTTCCAGGAAACCATACACTGACTTGTGCCGGGAGCCATTTAAAATCATTTCAACGGCTTCTTTAGCAATCAATAAATTTTCAAGGTCCCCTATTATGGAAACAGTCTTCCCATATACTGACATGTCCACTCCAGTCATTTCGTGTATTATTTGTCTTGTAATACCGTCTCGACCAATAATTCTACCTTTTTGCCTAGCCAGAGCCTTTTTAGATTTCCCTACATACTCAGTGAGTTTTATTATGTCTAGAGCCACATCATCTTTTAGTAATCTAAGGGCAATCTCTGGATTAAATCCTCTTCCAATGGCCTTTACTATACTGCGTGTTTTCCAAGGTAATAATGGGTCTTCAAGGTCCTCTTGCGGAATTATGGTTACAGTTCCAGCTTCACTATCTATGTCCAATGTGGTCTGGGTTAATTTTTCTATATGTTGTTTTACTTCTCCTTTTTTCCCAATTAAAACCCCTACTCGCTCGCGGGGTATTTTGAGATATTCAGTGGTGGTCATAATTTCACCTCGTATTGATTTATTAGTTTTTAGTTATTATTCACTAGGAATAATTGTTGATTAAATATTAAAGTCAGTATACGACTATTTTATAAAATTTAAAAAGTCGTGACCGAAATTATTATTTAAACAAATCTATTATAAAGCTTTCTAATATTTTTTAGAAATATTAATAAATGGAATTTGTTTAAGAATATAATTGATTTTAAAATGACATTTTAAAAGGAATTTAATTATATAAATAATTTAAAAATTTTTGAATTGAATTATAAAAATTTGAATTATAAATAGGAATTATTTTAAAAAATATTAATTATCCCATAATTTCTTTTTTAACATCTTCAAAAGAAGCTGAGGCTCCAAAGCTTTCGAAATTTTTTAATAAATTTTCTATATCTCTATCTAGAAGTTCTCGTGATATGGGATGATCTAAAACCATAGATTGTGAAACATCAATTATAACTGGGTTTTCTTGATGATTGAGAATATTAAATATTGAAAGATCGCCATGAACTAATTTAGCACCTTGATACATTTTTTTTAGTTCATCAATAACCATTTCAAGCATTTGTTCTGGATCTTCTGGGCCCTGGTCTCTTAAGGTGGGGGCGGCATTACCGTCTTCATCACCTATAAATTCCATTATTAAAACATTATTTTTGGTTATTATTGGTTTTGGAACGTTCATACCTGCTTCTAGACATCTACTAAGATTTCTAAATTCTTTAGTTACCCAAGCATCTACTAATTGCCTTTTATTAGTTGTTCTAACCTTAAATCTAGGGTCACCTTGTATATAGTACTGCATTTTCTTAAAATCAGAGGTAGAAATACGGTATACTTTAACCGCTACAATATGGCCATCTTCATGAACCCCTTTAAATACATTGGCCTCTTTACCAGTGCTTATGGCTCCATTTAATATATTTAAATAGTTACTATTGGCCAACTTATAAAGCGTTTCCATTGTTTTCCGATCAAAGACTTCACTACTGACTCTACGATCTTCCACACTTTTAATCCGTTTTTCGGCTAGCATCTTCCGTAAACTAGCATCGGCCTTAGTTACCTTAGGATCCATTAAATCATCCTTATTTATTTTTGTCATATTGGTTTACTGCTTAAAAATGAATTATGTTAAATTATTAGTATATTATTAAATTCATGATATTAATTACGGATATTATATTTAAAATTAAGATTAAAATTAGCAAGTATTATTCAAATAAATTAAGCATTAATTAGGATGTAATGGGTTTAGGGATCTCCCTAAATTCCATCAAGCTAATTATTAATTAAATGATTAAAGGTTCAAGTAACCTCTTTTTTCAAGCCAGTTAGCTTCAGTTCGAGTATATCTCCAGACTATATCGGCTTTTTCATCGCTTTGGAATTCCCATGGTTTTATTAGAACTACGTCTCCTTCTCGAATCCAAATCCGCTTTTTCATCTTTCCAGGAATTCTACCTAATCGAACTTTACCGTCGGTACATCGGACTCTTAGTTTTCCGTGACCTAAAATCTGTTCTACTACGGCTGGAATTTCTCCTCTTCGTGGAGTTCTTACTCTTCTAACTTCTTGTGGTTCATATCCTCTACTCAAATACTCTCCTCCTAAATGAGATTAATTGCTTATTTTTCATTAAATATTATAAATCTTCTTGAGAATCAGATTTAATTAAATATAATATAATTATAAGGTGTCAACCTTTATATAATGATTTATAAAATTAAAAATATATTTATAGTTTTATATTTGTTTATAACTATCATTTAATCAATTGTATAATTAATTAATTTATTATAGAAATTATTTTAAGAAATTATTTTATTAAGAAAAATATTCTAAACGAAGGCATTTACCATGGTTAATGAATTTTTAAAGATAATCGAAGTTCCAGAAGTTGAAAAAATTTTAGAAAATCTTTTTAATAATCTTTTTTCAATTCAAAAATCAGAATATGTTGAATTGGAAGGTGCTCATCACAGGGTTCTTTCTGAAGATATTTATGCTACAATTGATTTACCCCCCTTCGACCGGGCATCTAAAGATGGTTATGCAGTACATGCACCTGATACCTTTGGAGCTAGTGAAGAAAATCCAGTTGTTTTAAATCTTTTAGAAGTAATTGAGGCTGGTCAAAAACCCCAAAAAGAAATTAAGCCCGGATTTTGTTCAGTAATAAATACTGGTGCACCTCTTCCTAAAATGGCCAGTGGCGTGGTTATGGTTGAATATACGGAAATAAAAGACAATAAAGTTTATATCTATCGCCCAGCTACGCATGGTCAGTTTATAACTAAAAAAGGGACAGATATTAAAGAAGGAGAATTACTTCTATCTTATGGTACTTTCATTAGCTCCGACAAAATGGGAGTTTTAAGTGCTATGGGATTGAATAAAATCCCGGTTCAGGAAAAAATCAAGGTGGCCATAATTTCTACGGGTAAAGAACTGGTTAATTCTGGCCAGAATTTGAAATATGGTCAGATATTTGATGTAAATTCTTATTCTTTACAAAGTGCAGTACTATCTTGTGGTGCAGAGCCATTATGGTTAGGTGTTGTCCCAGATAATTATGAGGGATTAGCAGATTCCATTAAGAATGCTCTAAAAGAATGTAATATAATTTTAACTTCCGGCAGCACTTCGGCGGGCACTGGAGATGTTTTAAAGCAAGTCATTGAGGACATGGGTGAAGTATTGGTGCATGGTATTTCAGTTAAACCAGGTAAACCAACAATTATAGGAAAAATAGATGAAAAAATTGTAATTGGCCTTCCAGGATATCCAGTAGCTGCTTTAATGATATTCCAAATATTTTTAGCTTCACATATTCGTCAGTTGGGTGGTTTACAATCAGATGATTCTATTAAAACAGTAAATTATCCTATTGAAGGAAGATTTTACTCTTCTAGAGGTAGATTACACTACGCCCTTGTAAAAATAATTGATGGTAAAGTTCATCCTATTTTAAAAGATTCTGGTGCTATAACAGCTCTGGCTGAGGCCCAAGGTTATATTAAAATCCCCAAAAATGTGGAAATTATAACTGAGGGAATTGAAGTTGAAGTTGTGCTCTTTGACAGATCCTAAATATTATTTACTTTTTTAAATTTTACTTAAATTTTGTTTTTTATTTTTTTTAAAGCCTATTTTTCTATTTTTGTTTATTAAAATAATAAAAAAATATTTACTGAACCTTTTTTTAAATTGAATAAGTAAAACAACAAACAAAAAAATAAAAAGAATATGAGATGCAATTAAATAAAATCAAAAATGAAATCAGATGAAAATATTATTCAATTTCTTTTTAAAGCTTTTTCTGAAGTTCTTTAATGGTATTGACCACTGAATTTTTATTTAATTCTTTTATTTTGGGCCTAATTATCAATACCACTTCAAGACCTAGCTCCAGAGCAGCATCTATCTTACCGGGAACTCCTCCAGTTTCTCCACTTTCTTTGGTGATAATAACTCCAACATCATATTCCCTCATCAACGCCTGATTGAATTCTTTAGAGAAAGTGCCTTGCATGGCCACAATATTTTTTCCAGAAATCCCTATTTCCTCACAAATACCAATGGAAGTAGTATTGGGTAAAACCCTCACTATTAATTGGGTTAAGGGAACACTTTTTAGAATTGATTTTATGGTAGAAACACCGGCCAGATGTAAAACTTTCTTTTCATTATTTTTTATAATGCTCTTGGCAAATTGGCCGGCTTCCTCAAATGAATTGACAATGTGGATCCCTTCAACATTAAAATAATTAATTGAAGGCCTTTCAAAGCGAATATATTTAATTGAAGCCTTTTTTGATGCATTGATGGCATTGGTGGTAGCCTGGGTTGCGAAGGGGTGGGTAGCATCTATTAAAATTTTCACATCTTTTTTTTGAATTAAATTTACAAGTTCATCTGCCTCAAGTGGTCGAGATATGACCTCATCTGCCCCTGCTTTTTTAGCTAGAATGGCCCCATAACTGGTGGTGGTGGAGGCCAAAATATTAAAATGTGTTTCTTCATTAGAATTGCTTTTGAAAGAACTTTCATTGTTTATAGAAAGCATTTCAATGATTTTAATAGCATCTTTTGTCCCGGCCATCACCAAAATATTCATCTAATCAAACCTTGCCACGATTTTTTCACTAATTAATATAATACTGGCCACCAGAACTATTAAAACCCAGTCAAACCCAGATATGGCAGTTGTTTTAAATATACCTTGTAAGAATGGTATATAAATGACCATTACTTGCAATAAGAATGATGATGCCACTGCAATTAATAGGAAACGGTTGGAAAATCCAGTTTTGGATTTGCAGTTAAATACATTGAAAATCTGGAACATTACAAATACGGTAAATGCTATAGTTGTAGCTCTAATGGTGCTCACTCCAATAGAAAGCTCGTAAATGTAAAGAGCCAAAGTTCCTATGGCCATTACTATTCCCGTAAAAATGATCCTTAGCATTGTTTTTCGAGGCAGTATATTTTCTTTTTCAGGTTTTCTGAGCATAATTCCCTTTTCTGCTGGTTCAACACCTAATGACTGGGCAGGCGGCCCATCCATGATAATGTTGATCCATAAAATTTGTATGGGATTAAATGGGATGGGCAGGCTCATTATAGATGCAGAAACTATGGTTAAAATAGCTCCTACATTGGTGGAAAGCTGGAATTTAACAAATCGACGTATATTGTCATATATTGTTCTACCTTCTTCTATGGCATGTACAATGGTAGCGAAGTTATCATCCTGTAGTATCATGTCTGAGGATTCTTTGGCCACATCAGTTCCACTGATTCCCATAGAAACACCAATCGATGCTTTTTTAAGTGCAGGGGCGTCATTTACTCCATCACCAGTCATGGAAACTACGTTGTCTTTGTTTTGAAGAGCTTCTACAATACGCACTTTTTGTTCAGGGAAAACTCGAGCATATACTTCCACATCTTCCACAATTTCTGCAAATTCCTCATCAGAAAGTTTTTCCAGATCATTTCCAGTTAGAACTTTCCCATCTTTTAAAACTCCTATTTCTTTGGCAATGGCGGCAGCAGTATCTCTATGGTCTCCTGTGATCATTACCACTTTAATACCTGCTTTTTTACAAGTGGCCACAGCTTCAGCTGCTTCTTTTCGTGGAGGATCCATCATACCGGCCAGCCCCACTAAGATTAGATTACTTTCCAGAGTTTCTTTGTCTTCTAAATCTTCATCCGGTGCCACCTTCCGGTAAGCCAGTCCTAGAACCCTTAGAGCTTCTCCAGTCATTTCTTTAAGACTGTTCATGAAGTTTTCTTTATCTGCTTCAGTTAATTCCCGGACCACTTCATCCTCTTCGATGTATTTACACATACTTAAAACGATTTCAGGAGCCCCTTTAGTGTAAAGATAAATTTCTCCACCTTTTTTATTCAAGGTAGTCATTCTTTTACGGGTACTGTCCAGGGGAATTTCCATTATTCGAGGATAAGTTTTTTCCAGTTCTTCTCGTGAATAATCTTCCTCTTCAGCATATACTAACAAAGCACCATCAGTTGGGTCTCCAATAACTTTTCCATTGGATAAACTGGCATTATTACACAACGCACATACTTCCAGTGCCCTTTCTGATGAATTTAAGCGAGCATCTCTTACAGACATTTTATTTAAGGTTAAAGTTCCGGTTTTGTCAGTACAAATTACGGTACAGGATCCCAGAGTCTCCACCGCCAGCAGCTTTCTGACCACTGCATTGACCCTAGCCATTCTTTGCATTCCTAGAGCTAAAGTAAGGGTTAAAATTGCAGGCAATCCTTCAGGAACTGCAGCCACCGCCAGAGATACGGCGGTTAAAAAAGTCTCAACCAGCGGAACTCCTTTGGCCAGCTGTAGGATGAATACTCCCACACAAACCACTATGGCAATCAACCCCAGCATTTTTCCCAGGCCAGAAATCTTTTCTTGAAGGGGGGTAGCTGTATCTTCACCTTGTAACATTTCTGCAATTTTTCCAATAGAAGTTTGCATTCCTATTTCTACCACTGCACCGATTCCTCGCCCAGATATAACGTCTGAATCCATATAAGCAATCGTTTCCCTTTCATTTTCGGCCTTTTCTTCATCATATGTCTTAGAAACCGGTAAAGATTCTCCAGTGAGTGATGATTCGTCTATTCTAAGGTCATAACTTTCAATTAAACGAATATCTGCAGGTACATTATCTCCTTCTTCAACAACTACTACGTCTCCTCTTGTAAGTTGGGAAGCAGGAATTTTTTCTGTTTTACCGTCACGAATAACCACGGCTTCACTTGATATAAGTCCTTTTAATTTTTCCATGGCTTTTTCAGCCTTGTTCTCCTGCAAGAATCCTACAGTAGCATTTAAAATAACTACTAACAATATTACTACTGCATCAATGGCATCTCCTACAAAATAGGCTGCCACTGCGGCCACTATTAATAAAATAATTAATATGTCCATAAATTGCAGCAGGAACTTTTTTACAGGTCCGTCTTTTTTTTCTTCCACTAACTCGTTAGGCCCATATTCTTGGGTCCTTTTTTGAGCCTCAATTGAGTTTAAACCGTTTTTAGTGGTATTAAGTTCTTTTAATGTTTTTTCAATGCTCTTTTTTTCCCATTTCATAATTAACACTCTTTAATTGGGGATATTAATTGATAATAGTCAAATTTAAAAAAATATTTTTGATTTTATTTATTTTGATTTCCAGATTTCTTTAATTATTAATTTATATTGTTTATATAATTAATTGATAATATTATCAAGTTATTTGATATTTTAGGATTTATTTGTATTAATTAACTTCTAAGTATAGGTTCTATATAAAAAAATAGCAAAATAAAAAAATTGTTTTATTTATCAAAATAAAAAAAACATTCAATTAAATAAATTCAATAAATATAACTTAAGGATAAACATAAAAAACGGCCTTTTTATAATTTACTAGTCGCATTTTCTGCCGGGTATTTATAGTGTCTCCACTTAGAGGTTTAATAATCAATATAGCACCTATATTCTGAGCTAGATCCATAATTGTTTGGTGCAGTTCCATGGGGGGCCTAACTGAATAAATAATACTAGCACCATCATAAACTCTTAAGTTTGGCTGGGTTATATCATCCTGAATTATATCTCTATGGGAAGGTTTAATATCAGTTAAAATAATATTCATTTTAGAATGTTTTTGAAGGTTGGCAGCAACTTCCAAAAATTTGCCTGCCCCCACCTCTACTATTTTATCAGAGGGAGTACATTGGTTTATAATATATGATGCAAGATCTTTCCACATGCTATCACCGGAGATAGAAATGATTATAAGGGAATTCAGACTTTCAGACCTTAAAAAGGTCGTAGAAATCGAAGAAATGTCTTTTGACGAACCATACCCTCCTAGCATCTTGAAAGATATTTTCAATCTTGGTGCAGGATTTTTAGTGGCTCAAGAAGATAATATAATTGTAGGGTATATTATATTTTGGATTAGATTTGAGGATGAAGGTCATATCATTTCTCTGGCGGTGGATAAAAAATACCGTCGTAACTGTGTGGGTAAGAAACTTTTAGGAATGTCCATAGAAATGTTTCAGAAATTTAATATGAAAAACATTAAATTAGAAGTAAGATATGAAAATAAAGGGGCCATTAAATTTTACAAAACCATGGGTTTTTATGAAGATAAAATAATGCCCGGTTACTATGAGGACGGGGAAAATGCAGTTATAATGAACTTGCCACTGGAAAAAGAACTTTCCTATTCCAAGAATAAATCTAGGAGCAATAAATCTAATAAATGGATGGATTAATATCTGAAATAAAATATCTGAGATTTTAATAGTAGAGATTATAACTAGGAATATAACTAAATATTAACTAATGAATTAATTAAATTATAATTATTATAAAAAATACATACTACTAAAATACTAATTATTAGATTATTTGGATTATAGTCCACTGAAATTCATGTCAAATATATTAAAAATCAAATTATCTACTACTTATCAATTATGGTGATTAAATGGTAAAAGAGGCAAAACTTGCTTTAGAGGACGGAACTATTCTCACAGGAGAAAGTTTTGGTTATGAAACAATAAAAACAGGAGAAGTGGTATTTGCCACTGGAATGACCGGCTATGTTGAATCCCTCACGGATCCTTCCTATAAAGGCCAAATTTTAATGACAACTTATCCATTGCAGGGTAACTATGGTATAAGTCCTGAATGGTATCAGTCAGAAAGTATTAAGGCCGAAGGATTCATTGTAAGGGAAGAATGTATTCATCCTTCCCATAGTCTTTCTGAGAAGGGATTGTCTGACTTTTTATCTGAATTTAAAATTCCAGGAATTGGTGGAATTGACACTAGGGCATTAACCATCAAAATAAGAGAAAGAGGAACCATGAAAGGGGCATTGGCCACAACTGAAGTCTCTGATGAGGAATTATTAGAAATGGCTATTTCTCAAAAAGATATCACTGAAATTGATTTGGTGGATGAGGTTTGTGTTAAAGAACCAAAAATCTTTGGAAAAGATTATCCTGAAAGAGTTGTTATTGTTGATTGTGGAATAAAAAACAACAGTATCAATGCTCTTTTAAAAAGAGAAGCGGGAGTAGTTGTTTTACCATATAATACGAATATTAAAGATATTCTGGATTACGATCCTGATGCAGTTCTCATATCAAGCGGTCCGGGAGACCCTAATCGGGTTAAAGATGCTATAAATGTTATTCCAAAGCTTGCTGAGCGATTACCTGTATTTGGTATATGTTTGGGTCAGCAGTTAATTTCTCTGGCATTTGGGGCAAAAATTTATAAGATGAAATTTGGCCATCGGGGAACTAACCAGCCGGTTAAGGATTTAAAAACTGGAAAAGTATCTATAACTTCTCAGAATCATGGTTTTTCTGTAGATCCAGATTCTATTACTAATAAACCTATAAATGTCACTCAAATTAACTTAAATGATGGTACCGTCGAGGGAATAGAGCATGAAGAACTACCGGTAAGTAGTGTGCAGTATCACCCAGAAGCAGGGCCTGGCCCGCATGATACCGACTATGCATTTGATAGATTTGTCAAAGTTATGAGGGATTACTAGGTTGGAAAAACCTTTATTAATCTTTATATTCAGATTAATTATCATTTAATAAACTAATTTATTAAAATTCCATAATTATATTTCAATTAATCACTTAAATATGAATAAAAATTATAAAAAACGGGGATCAGGAATGCCTAAGGATCAAAATATAAAAAAAGTACTCATAATTGGGTCTGGACCCATTCAGATAGGTCAGGCTGCTGAGTTTGATTATTCTGGCTCTCAAGCGTGTAAATCATTACAAGAAGAAGGTATTGAAACGGTTCTGGTAAACAGTAACCCGGCCACTATCATGACTGATATTGACATGGCCGACAGTGTTTATGTGGAACCATTAACACCAGAAATCGTTGCTAAAATCATTGAAAAGGAAAAACCAGATGCTGTTTTACCTACTATGGGTGGACAAACTGGACTCAATGTAGCCACGGGACTGGAAGAGATTAATGCTCTGGAAGGAATTAAAGTCTTGGGATCTACTGTAGAAATCATACGAAATGTAGAAGATCGGGACTTATTTGATATTTTCATGAAAGAACTCAATGAGCCAGTGCCCAAAGCTAAAGCTGTTAAATCACTCGATGAAGCCTTAGAAGCTGTTAAAGAGATTGGCTATCCAGTTATTGTACGACCTGCTTTTACACTAGGTGGTACTGGTGGTGGGGTGGCCTACAAGGAAGAAGAACTAATTGAAATAGCCACTCGCGGACTGGATATGAGTTTTATTAGCCAAGTACTCATTGATCAATCTGTTATGGGCTGGAAAGAGTTTGAATATGAGGTGGTACGGGACAAAAATGACACCTGTGTTATTATCTGTAATATGGAAAATATTGATCCTATGGGAATCCACACTGGAGAGAGTATAGTAGTAGCTCCTTCCCAGACCCTGAGTGACGTGGACAACCAGATATTAAGAAATGCATCCATTAAGATTATAAGGGCTTTGAAAATCGAGGGTGGATGTAACATACAGTTTGCCTTTAACCCGGAAACCCGAGAGTACAAAGTAATTGAAGTTAACCCTCGTGTGAGCCGGAGCAGTGCCCTGGCTTCTAAGGCAACGGGTTACCCTATAGCCAAAATTTCAGCTAAAATCGCCATTGGAATGACCTTAGATGAGATCCAAAACGACATCACCAAGGAAACACCGGCTTCTTTTGAGCCCACATTGGATTATGTAGTGGCCAAGATACCGCGTTGGCCCTTTGACAAGTTCAAAGGCATAAGTAAGAAAATTGGGGTTCAGATGAAGTCTACTGGTGAAGTAATGGGCATTGGACGAACTATTGAACAATCACTTCACAAAGCTATCCGTTCTTTAGATATTGGCCGATACGGATTTGAAGAGGTTTCTTTTACCCGGGACGATCTGGCCAATCCTACTGATGAGCGAATGTTTCAGGTTTACACTGCCTTAAAGCAAGGAACAAGTGTAAATGAAATTCACCATATTACTCAAATTGACAAATTTTTCCTATATAAAATATTGAATATTATTAATTTTGAAAAGCAATTAAATGCTGATTCTATTAAAGACCCTAAATTGATGCACAAAGCCAAGAAAATGGGTTTTGCTGATGCTGAACTTGCTGTAATAACTGGCCTGGAAGAATCAGAAATTAGAAAACTTCGAAAAGATGCTGGAATCGTGCCTACATATAAAATGGTAGATACCTGTGCTGCAGAATTTGAAGCTAAAACTCCTTATTATTATGGTACGTATGATATGGAAGATGAAGTTCCAGTTTCCAACGAGCGAAAAATTGCTATTATTGGTGCTGGCCCTATAAGGATTGGACAAGGTATTGAATTTGATTATTGCTGTGTACATGCCTCTTTAGCCCTTAAAGATGAAGGGATAGAAACTATAGTCATTAACAACAATCCTGAAACGGTTAGTACGGATTATGATATTTCTAGCAAGCTCTATTTTGAACCACTCACCTTGGAAGATGTCATGGGCATAATGGATAAAGAAAAACCAGAAGGAGTAGTAGTGCAATTCGGAGGGCAGACCTCCATAAACCTAGCAGTGCCATTGGCTGAAGAAGGCGTTAAAATTATGGGAACTCCTCACGAGAGTATTGACCGGGTTGAAGACCGAGAACAATTTACTCATGTATTAGAAAAGCTGGAAATACCTCAGGCACCTTATGGAATTGCTAAATCTTTTGAAGATGCTCGAAAAGTCGCTGAAAGAATAGGATTCCCAGTTCTGGTGAGACCATCTTATGTTCTAGGTGGTCGGGCCATGCAAATTGTCTATGATGATGACGAACTTCGAGAATACATGAAAGAAGCCGTTAAAATTTCTCCAAAGCATCCGATTCTGGTGGATAAATTTTTGGAAGATGCTATTGAAGTTGATGTGGATGCTCTCTGTGATGGGGAAGATGTATTCATTGGAGGAATCATGGAACACATTGAAGAAGCGGGAGTTCACTCTGGAGACTCAGCTTGTGTTATTCCACCACAAAGTATCCCCGAAGATACTTTAAACACTATCAAAGAATATACTCATTATTTGGCCCTGGAATTAGGGGTTGTAGGATTAATGAATATCCAATACGCTGTAAAAATGGACTCTGATAATGAACCGAAGGTTTACATATTGGAAGCCAACCCACGGGCCAGCCGTACAGTACCCTTTGTTAGTAAAGCAGTTGGTATTCCGCTGGCCAAAATTGCAGCCTTGCTCATGATTGGCAAAAAACTGGGTGATTTAGGACTTAAGGATGAAATTAAAATCAACCATGTGGCAGTAAAAGAATCTGTTTTCCCATTCATTAAATTGCCAGAGTCTGATTCAATTTTAGGTCCGGAAATGAAATCTACTGGGGAGAGTATGGGTATTGATGACAACTTTGGTCTGGCTTATTATAAGTCTCAGCTTTCAGCCAACATGGATCTTTTAACTGAAGGAAAAGTCTTTATCAGTGTTCGGGATGCAGATAAGGATAAGATTCAGGATATTGTAAAGAAAGCTGACGAACTAGGATTTAAAATTGTTGCCACTGTGGGAACAGCTAAAGCAGTGGAGGATGTGGCTGATATTGAAGTCATAAGGAAGGTTAGTCAAGGATCTCCTAATATACGAGAATCTATATTAGATAAAGAGATTGGTCTTATAATAAATACTCCGTCTGGAAAACAATCTGCTGATGATGGTTATCTTATCCGTAGAATGGCTGTGGAATTAGGAATACCTTATGTGACAACTTTAGCTGGTGCTCGAGCTGCTTTAAATGCTATTGGAGAAGTAAAAGATGGAAAAATTGTGGTTAAGTCACTCAATGAATATCATAACCTCTAATTCTTTTTTTAAAATTTATTCGTTATTTAAAAAACTTTTTTAAGATTATTTTTTTATCTCTTTCATGTTTATACTGCACTGAAAAATTTCTGATTGTTTTTTGTGAACAATCTCACATTAATTAACTGAAATATATTATATTGGTGAATAAATAGAATTATATACAATAATTTTATATACTCGTGAAAAAAATGAAATTAAAGAAAAACTTAATATTAATCAATTATTTAAAAATCATGGGGAGGTAATACTATGGATGGAAAAAATAAGAAATTTAAAGGTTATTTACTTTCTTTTACTCTACTAGCTTCGCTGTTAGTGTTCGGTTTGGCAATTGTACCAACTGCACAAGCCCACATAGTTATTATCGGATCCCCCAGTTCGGATTTACCTGCTGATTACTTAACTGATGCTAAAGAAATAGCTACGGCACTTAAGGCCAAAGGATATACTGGAGACAAATTAGTTGAGCTTTATGGTCAACAAGCAACTTCAACTAACATTTTAAAGGCCATGTACAATGCCGATGCGGTTATTTATGTTGGCCATGGTGGATATCAATCTGGACATTATAATGGAAATGGTGGGACTTCAACACCTCCGTATTCTCTGGTCGGATACGCTTCCAAAAGTGATACTTCTGGAAATGAATTTATTTGGGGAACTGGAAATAATTTAGACAAAATGATGCAAGGTTGGAATGGTCAGCAATTCACTGCACCATTAAAATCAAATAGTATGGCATTTTTATTCCATGCATGTTTTTCTACTGGCTATGTGGGTGAAGATCCATGGGGTAATCCTATTCAAGTTGCTAATCCCGTTCCAACTATATACAACTTCGCATCCATGTTTACAGGAGCCGGTGCTAATTATTATGCTTCCGCTTATTTCGGTGGAGATATAATTGATACATTTTTAAGTGGTGCAAAAAACTTTACAGATGCTAATAATAAGATAAATTCAGTTGAAAAACTCACTAAAAGCTATTACTATACTGATGCTAATGTATGGAGAAGTAATGATGGCTCTGTAGCATTTATGGGTAATTGGTCTTACAAGTTCCCAAGTGTTTCTCAAATTAGTGATTATAACTCTGTAGCTGCTGCTGCTTGGTATGCTGGTGATAAAACTAAATTACTAGTTTCTGCATTTACGGCGGCTCAAAATTATATCCCTACTGATGTCACATTCAAAGAATACTCTTGCGATGTGCTGGATACTATTGTTAAATGGACATGGGACTTTGGAGATGGTAGCGACCCTATTGAGTTCCATAATACTACAAATCAAAGTGTACTCCATAATTATGGTTCATTTGGGAACTATAATGTCACTCATACCGTAACTAATAGCAAAAATCAAACTTCAACGGCTGTTAAGACAGTTAGTGTTCAAAATAGAGCTCCTATTAGTGGATTTATAGTTTCACCATCTAATCCTGCAGTTAAAAGTCTCGCCACTTTTACTTCAACTTCTTATGACCCTGATTATAATGACAGTATAACTTCTTGGTACTGGAATTTTGGTGATGGGGCCATAGCATCAGGGCAAACTGTGAAACATGCTTTCTCCAAAGAAGGTTATTTCAAAGTTTCTTTAACTACAAAAGATACTTCAGGAAAATCAAGCGCAATTTCAAAAACAATTAAGGTAGGAAACCCAAAACCAGACCTAGTTATAACTTCTATCAAAAGATCTGGCAGCACTAGATACATTACAATAAAAAATCAAGGTACACTAACATCTAGTGGATCTTATGTAAGAATATGGAATGGTAAATATTCCTATAAAAGATACAAACAGGCCTACGTCAAAACACTGAATCCAGGTGCTTCTACAAAGGTTAAAATAACCAGATTCTACTACTATCATGGAAAGGCTAAAGTGGACTACTACAATAAAATATCTGAAAAGTCAGAAACTAATAACGTACGAAGCTTCTAGAACTTTTTATTTTTTTATTTTGCAGTTTTAAATATTTCAAATTGTTTTCTATTTATAAAAATCAATCAAATTTGAAATAATTTTATTTTTAATTAAATTTTATCCAATTTAAATTCAAATTATTTAACCATAAGAATACATAATATCTCTAAATCATTTAATTTAATCACAATCTATAAAACAACTAAATTAAGTCTAAAACTGGTTTGATTCCATGTTAGTCGTAGAAAATGGCCTAGTACTTACTGGAAGGGGTTTAAATCCTGAAAAAGTGAATATAGCAATTGAAGATGGTGTGATATGCGAAATCACTCCTGAAAAAATTTCAGCATCTGATAAAATTGATGCTAGTGGCTGCATTGTTCTACCATCATTTATAAATGCCCATACTCATATTGGGGACGCGGTGGCCATGGATGAAGGTGATGGAAAGTCCATAGATTGCATAGTAAAGCCCCCTCATGGCATTAAACACCAGATTTTAGAATCAAGTTCTTCACAAGATTTAATTCAATCTATGAAAAATGCCATGTGGGAAATGCTTGATACTGGAACCACGACTTTTATTGATTACCGGGAAGGTGGAATTGATGGAATTAAATTATTGGAAAAGGCCTCAGAAGATATTCCCATTAATAAAATTGTTCTGGGCCGAGATCCAATAATTTTTGATTCAGAAGCTAGTGAGAATGAAGTTCGATCAAAATTGAAAAAGCTCTTAAAACACTGTGATGGTATTGCTCCCAGTGGATTTGGAGAAATAACTGACGAAACCTCCAAAATAATCGTTGAAGAATGTGAAAAACAGGGTAAAATTGCTTCTATTCATGTAGCCGAACACGAAAAAGTTCAAAAGGATTCAATTGAACTTACTGGGAAAAGTGAAGTTGAAAGGGCTGTAGAAAGCGGATTTAAACTTTTGATCCATCTTACTTATCCTCAAAAAAGAGATTTTAATGCAATATCTTCTATTGATGCATCTATAGTTTGCTGTTCACGGTCAAATGGTACGCTTTCTGTTGGGATACCTCCTATAGCTGACATATTAGATAATAAAATCAATATACTTTTGGGAACTGATAATTTAATGTTTAATTCTCCAAACATGTTTCGAGAAATGGAATATGCACTTAAAACTTCTCGTGGATATTCTAAAAAATATTTATCACCTTCAGATGTCCTTAAAATGGCAACTACTAACGTTTCTAAGGCCATAGATATTGATTCTGGACTTATTGGACTTATAAAAGAAGGTTATGTGGCAGATATTATGCTGGTTAAACAGTTATCTAAAAATCCGTGGCTTTCTATTATCAATAGAACTGAATCGAAAAATATAATATGTTTAATTAGGAAAGGTAAGATAGTATATATGAGGTGAGCCAATGTACAAAAAAATTCTATTACCTACCGATGGTTCTGAATATGCTAATAAAGCTACCGAACATGCTTTATGGATTGCTAAGACTAGTGGTGCTGAAATAATTGCTTTGAGTGTAACTGATACGTCTTCTTTAATCGGTCTTCCTTTAGATGATGTAATTGTCAGAATTAAAGAAATGCTTCATGAAGAGGCATCTAAATCATTGGAAAATGTTTCTAAACTGGTTGAAGAGTATGATGGGGATATTAAAATAACTTTAAGAAATGAAGATGGCTCTCCTGCGGATGTAGTTTTAAAGACAATTAAAGAAGAAAAAATTGATCTGGTGGTTGTTGGAACTTCTGGAAAACATGGTCTTGATAGATTCCTATTGGGAAGTGTGGCCGAAAATGTTGTTAGGTCATCTATTTGTCCAGTTTTAGTTGTTCATTAAATAATATAAATTACCGATTTTTTTTAATTTATTTAATTTAACATATTAATAAACTGTAGTTGGTGTAATAATGCTAGTAAAAGACATTATGTCTGATGAAATTCACTATGTAAAAGTTCCCGGCAATCGTGCTAATGCAATGAGTCTTATGCGAAAGACCAATGTATCTGGAGTGCCTGTTGTCAAAGAAGGAACTAAAAAACTTGTTGGTATAGTAACTCGTTCTGATCTGGTTGGAAATCCTGACGAGGAACAAATAGCGCTTATCATGACTAGAGATCCAGTCACTACCTCTTCTGATGAGGATGTACGTGAAGTGGCTTCTAAAATGATTGAAAACAATATACGGAGAGTTCCAGTAGTTGATGATGATGAACTAGTGGGTATTATAACAGCATATGATTTAATAGCAGATGCACTATCTCAAATTGAAATCAACGATCCTGTGGAAGGTTACATGGTTAAAACAATTCCTACCACTTGGGAAATGACTCCATTAAGTACAGCCTTCGAAATTATGCGTTTTTTTAATTTAAAAGTACTCCTTTCTCTAAATAAAGATGGGAAATTAACTGGTGTGCTCACGGAAACTGATTTTATAAATGAAAGTGAAGTTGTATCTGAGAAAACAGTCCACAATACTTCTGTAGGCACAGAAGGTGACAAATGGTCTTGGGACAGCAAAAGTGTTCTTTATGTTATTAAAAACCATCTCAAATTTTCTGATAAGGACGTTAAAGATGTTGCCACATCGGATATGGTTACAGTTAACACCAGAACGTCTGTATCTACCTGTGCTTCAAAAATGAAACAGAGAAACATAGAACAAATACCAGTAACCAATTTAGAAGGAGAATTAGTTGGTCTGGTAAGGGCTACAGATCTTATTAGGGCATTAAATGATTAATATGGAAGATTCAGTAACTTTATCAAATTCACCAAGTCTGAGAATAACTGCTTCGCATGGTGTAATTAAACTAGCTGCTAAAAACAAGGGTGAAGTTTCAATTAAAAATATCCAGTTAAAGCTTCTATGGGGATATTGCTGGTGGCAGGGCCTTTCTGAGGTAGAAACTTTTCTAGAATTATTTGAAAATGCCGTAAAAAAGGTTATTTATGATGTCTTACCTAATCATGAGCTTTTAATTGATTATGACATTGAAACTAATGATAGTTTGGAAGAATCATCTATAGTTATTCTATCTTTCAATGAAATTGGCGCCGATCAAATAAGTTTTGAATTGATTGGAGATGTTTTGGCATTAGAAGGTCCAGATGATAGAGGGTCCTTTTCTAAACTAACTAGTTTCAGAAGAAAGATTAAAGAAAATGTAAGGAAGACACTATAATTCCAATAGATTCTTAGTTTTAACTAACAATTCTTCACTCTTTTATATAGAATTTAAAAGTTATTTTTTTATTATTTCAACAAAATATAATTAATTAATTAATAATTGCTGTTTTTTTTTAATATTCAATATGATTTAAAATTAATTTTGAATAATTCTTCTAATTCTAGGCAAAACCTTTATTAGAATTTTTTCAGCATCTTCCGGGTCCTGGACCTTCCGGGCCACAATTTTGCCATTTTTAAAAACGGTCAAATTCCTCCCTTCAATTTCGCACATTGCAATCCCCATTGATTCTGAGCACTTTAATTTACCCAGACTTTCCAACTGTTTACAAGTGTTTTTAATGTCAATTTTATAGGGAAGTTCAGTTTCAAACATTATTTTATTTTTCTCGTCCTTGCAAGGTTTGTAAACTACGAGATCCTTTTTTTCTTTCTTTGCACTGCCAATGTCTAAAGTTACTCTTTCAAAACCCACGGCCTTTAATTCAGCATCAATATGCTTTAAAACGTTTGAATTTAGGATTGGTTCAATATCTACTATCTCAATTTGAGCCACACCTTTTTGATCTCGAACTCTTACAATATCATTTTTAGAGAGAGTTTTAACTAAAGATTCAGCATAAGATATCCGGTTGATTTTTTTGGTACTTATTTCATCCCCAGTTGATATTCTAGTGGCCATACAAGTTGTGGACACGGAATAATTAATGTTATTTTCTTTTAAATAATTTAAAACATCCTCGTGACTTATTCCAGCTTTTACCAAAGGACTTATAATATTTTTTTGATAATTAACCATTATTCCGGGCCTATCTTCTAGCAGATCGCTGATATTAGTTCCATCAGCGATTATGGGAAAATTTCTCTCTTTAGCAATTTCTTCTAACTTGCCATACATCTTATTTTTGCATATAAAGCATCGATTAGAATTATTAGCCTTAAAATTGGGATCTTGCATAAAATTTTCTATTACCACCTCATGCGATAATCCTATTTCTTCTGCAATCTTTTTAGCACTATTTATGCAGTCTTTAGGTAGCACTCCATTATCTACTGTAACTAAAAGGAACTCTCCAGTGACTTTTGAGGCTATATTGGCTAGTAATGTGCTGTCGGCCCCTCCTGAAAATGCAATCATCATTTTCTGATCTTTAAGCTCTTCTTTAACTTGCCTAATTTTTTCTGTCATTTCCAAGAAAATCACCGTTTATTATTGAAATGTTATCATTAATTTGTTATATTGATATTTTTACTATTTTTTATTTAGATTAACTATTTTTCAATATAATTACTTAATTTAAAGTTTTTTAAGTTTTAAAATGATTATATTTGGATTATACTCGATTTATAAAAGATATAATCTTTAATTTGAATCTATAAGTTATTTTTAATGTATTTTAAAACTTCTATGGCGTCTTTTCTTTTAACGTCATATTCATGTTCTTGAATATATTGTTTTAGTGACTCAATAACTTTTTCATCAAGATTAGATTCTTTAAAAACCTTTTCATAGGTTCTTTTGGGGTAGAATATGGATTTGGAAATATCTAGTAATTTTTTAAGTTCCTGCTCAGATAGAATTCCTGCATCTCTGGCCTTTTTTAAATTGTAATCAATACTAATCAATGAATCTGAAAGTTGTTCATGTGTTCGGGGATTTAAAATCACCGCCACATCATCGTCTGATTCCACGGCACCGCTTTTATACTGCTGATAAACATAACCTATTCCAATCATTCCCAATTCATCCAGCTCAGAAGCCCTCAAAGCACCCATACTAGAACCACCCACCACCACAATTCCTTTATTAAGTGCTTCCAGTATTTCTCTGTGTGAAACTGCGGGTTGTTGGTGGAATACTCCGTCAATTATTCCAATTACATCTGGCGATTCTGCAATAACCTCTAAAATATCTCCTCGTTTTATAGGATATCGATATTCCGCTTCTAAAATCTCAGATGCTTCTTCTATACTAATGGAAGGCCCGGTAAAAATTATTATTTTCTTTGAAGCAGTCATATTCCCTCTCAATTAAATTAATAAAATATTATTATTTAACTAGTTTGAAAATTTTAGTTAATATAAATTTCAATTTTCTATAACTAATCTTCTAAGTAACAGATTCTCAAAAAATATGAAAAAATTATTAAATTAATTATTAAAAAAATAGATGAAATGAGAAAATAAAATTAATCTTGCCTATAAAATGATTTTAAAAAACTAAATTTAAAACTTAGATAATTTTACAGACCCTATCTCCAGCTCTTTCTGGATCTACGGAAAATACTTCCATTCCAGGAATAATCACTCTTACTACTGGAACATCTACTTCTTCTCGAGTTAAATCCACGAAAAATACATCTTTAAGCCCGCATTTTGCAAGTTGTTTCATCGTGGTTTCAATATCTTCTTTAAAAGAGTTAGAACACCTATTTTTAATACTTTCTAATTCTATGAATTTTTCACCCTCATTGAACCAATGGCCATTGATTTTTTTCATTCGTTCATATCCTGCTTTTCGCATGAAAACGGCACGGGAAGTGTCTTCTCTGGTACCATGGATTTGGGTGGCTCTGCTTTGGGCAACTTCAGTAATGGCTCTTATTGCTGCAATTTCTGGATCTAGATGAGTTCCAACACCCATAGTTAAAAGGGCAGGGTCTTTTAAAACGTCATCGTCAGCAACAGCAGCGATAGTAGGGACCTTAACGTCTGCAGTTAAATCAATAAGTTTTACTCCAATTCCAGCATCTTTAAATTTACCTAAAAGATCAATAATAATAGAATTTTCACTCCTAGATGCGTCAATTTCCACTTTATTTTTATGGGCTTCAAAAATACTCCAAGCATCTCTTTCAATTACCTCTGTCATCCCATGAAAAACAGCCTCTTCAACAATATTTCCGGAAGCCAGGCCGTTTGTATTAGATTTAAAGATACTTGATGTATTTTTTGAACGATAGGGGTGATATGCTGCATTGGCTGGAATTAAAACCTTTTCTTCATTTTTGATATTAACGGATTCTATCCATTCCAGCTGGGTATGACTGGGATTGCTTTGCAATCGCCGGGGTAAAATAAGTAAAGATGGTTTTAAGGCCTTTTCAAGCTCTTCATAGGTTCCTTTAATTATTTTTTCGCTATCGCAGTCTTTTTTTTCAGCAGAATACCTTTCAAAAGCTTCCATCATAGCGGAAGCTTTGGCCTGCTCTTTAGTGGCCCCTTTACCAGCATAAATACTCACGGCACCGTCCTGAGCAGTAGGCCTTATTGCAGAGAATACTGGTATTCCTATACGATCTAAATGTGTTATTTCAGTTACACGGGTAACTCCTGCTAGTTTTAATTTACTTTCAACCTTTTCAATGGTTTGAGAAGGGTTTATAGCACGATGAGTGCAACTAAAATATTTTACAGGTACATTTGAAAACATGAGGTCACCGTTTTTAGAAATAATTAATTTGTAAGTTTATTAGAATAGGTGGATGTACTGATTAAATGTCATAATAAATGCTACTGCAGCAGTCAATACCCAAATTATAGGATTCCAACGCAATATTTTTGCTCCATCTAATACACTAAATGGAATTAGATTAAATAAAGCTATGAAACTATTTATACTGAATCCAATGAATCCAATAGTTTGTAAAATAGGTGAAGCAGATGAAATACTTAATAATCCCAGAAATATCAGTGCCAGTGCAATGTTGGTTAAAGGCCCGGCCAGGGATATCTTTCCATTTTGTTCCTCAGAAATATACTCTCCATGAATATAAACTGCTCCGGGAGCAGCAAATATAAAACCAAAGTACGATGTAATGATGGCCAGTACTAGTCCTTCTGCCCACAGCTTATATTCTGCCCAGAATCCGTAGTGTATGGCTACAAATTTATGGGCCAGTTCATGCAGTACAAATCCAAGCCCTACGGCGATTAAAGTAATAGGAAACAAATTAATTGCTAAATTAATGTTTCTTCCGCTTAATATGTAAGCAAATACTCCAGCTATTACTAGCATGGAAATGAGAATATCTCTAATTTCGCTTGAACTAAATTTTACCATAATTAATAGAACCTAATTTTAACATATAATGATTTCTATTACCATTCTATTAAAATAAAATTTTTTTATATTAATTCAATTATTAATTAAAAATAATCTAAATTAAACAATATAAAACTTAACCAGAACAATAAAATTGAAAAATGGAATTTATTATGTTATTTTCAAATTCTATACTTTATAAACAGCTTCATTAAAACTAATTAAGAAGCTGCTGCCTTCATTACTTTTTATTTCTAAAGAACCATCTAATTGTTTTACTAAAGTTTTAACCAGTTTAAGGCCTAGAGAATCACTAATATTCATTTTTTCTAGGTCAAAACCAACTCCATCATCAGAAATTGACAGAACAACATTTTCTGAATCCTGATTAAGAGATATACTTATTTTTCCTTTATTTCTATTTTTAAAAGCATGCTTCAAACTATTGCTCACCAGCTCATTTATTATTAGGCCGCAGGGGATGGCAGTTTCTATTTCCAGGTTTACATCCTGTAAATCCAGATTTAAGGTGATATTGCTGGCTGGGGATGAGTATGAATTAAATAACTGACTGGTTATGTTCTTAATATATTCCGCAAAATTTATACTGGCTAAATTTTCAGATTGGTAAAGTTGTTCATGGATCAGGGCCATGGATTTCACTCTTATCTGACTTTCTTTAAAAATCTCAAGATCTTTAGGATCTTTAATATGATATGATTGTAAATTTAAAAGGCTGGATATTATTTGAAGATTATTTTTTACTCTGTGGTGAATCTCTTTTAACAAAACATCTTTTTCTTCTAATGACTTGATTATTTGTTCTTCTGCCGTTTTTCGAGCAGTTATATCCATTAGGGAAACTAAACTTTTGTCAGTTCCAGGTATGATTGCTATGGTAGCAACCACATATTTCAAATCACCATTTTTATTGAAACCAATGGTTTCATATTCTTTTGGTGCCAGCTCTATCTTATTTCGGCGCATTTGATGATATTTTAAAGTTTTAGATAATTCTTCAGGATGTAAAAAGTCTTTAAAACTTTTTTTACCTTCAATTTCTTCTCTTGAATAACCGGTAAGGGTTTCAAAACCAGTATTTACACGAGATATGATGGTGTCTTTTTCTAAAATAACCGTGGCAGATCCAGTATTTTCAAAAATAGTTCTGTAATAATCTTCTGATTCTTTCAAGGCTTTTTCTGCAGCAATTCGGTCTCTAATGTCTCGGGCAACCATTACCGAATATAAAATTCCACTAAAATAGACCATACGGGTGCTGACTTCCATAGGCATGAGTTCATTATCTTTTTTAATAAAAAAAGCTTTGAATTTTAATTTTTCTTTAGAAATAGGATGTTCTGGACTTGAAAAAATATTAATAAACTTCTGTCTGTCTTCTGGAGCTACAATATCAATAATGGATGTTTTAATTAATTCTTTAGCTGAATAACCTAATTGTTTATAGGCTGATTGATTCAAATCAGTTAATAAAAATGATGAAACTTCAACTAGAAAAATAGCATCATTAGTTTGATCTAAAAGAGTTCTAAATCGCTCTAATTCGTTTAAATGTTCTTGTAATTCTGGATAGTAACTTTTTTTTATTGATTTCTCACCTAAACCAATAATTTTTTCCCTAAGCGTGGACCATTCATCTGGAATATCAGAGGGCATTTTTAAGAATCTCCACAATGTTTTCTACAGATGGCTTTCGGGGGTTGGTGACTACGCATGGGTCATTAATGGTATTTTTAGCCAGATGAACAATATACTTTTCTTCTAAGCCCATTTCACCGAGATTAAAATCCATTTCACATAAAAGTTTCAGTTCTTTCAATTTATTTAGTAGAGCTTCTTTTTTAGCATTGATATCTAAACCATTAAAGTTGATTCCCATGGCTCTACCAATTACAATGTATCTTTCAGGAGCTGAATAGAAATTAAAATCAATCACATATTCTAAAACGGCAGCATTACACTCTCCATGAGATAAATCTACTATTTCTCCTAAACTGTGGGCAATAGCATGTACCAGGCCTAAACTAGCATTTGAAAATGCTAAACCTGCTTCTAAACTACCCATCATCATGTTGCTTCTAAATTCTAAATTTTTAAGATCATTAAGCACGGGAGAAATATTTTGGTTTATTATTTTTATGGAGTCCAGAGCATGTAAATCAGTTATCTGTGAGCTTGCATTGGATACATAGGCTTCTATAGAATGTATCAATGCGTCAAAACCAGTTACACTAGTCAAATGGCTATCCATAGTTAATGTAGTAAATGGATCAATTAATGCAATGTCGGGGACAACTGTTTTACTTACAATGGCCACTTTTAAATTTTCTTCAGAATCTAAAATTATTGCAAACTGTGATACATCTGCAGATGATCCGGCTGTAGTGGGAATACAAATTAATGGGGGTGAGGGCACTGGAACTTTATCTACCCCTTTAAAATCTAGAATGTGCTTTTTATTGGAACTAACAATTCCAATGCCTTTTGCACAGTCCATGGGGCTTCCACCACCTAAGGCAATAATAAAATTGCATTCCTCACTTGAAAATACTTCTGCACCTTCCATGACCTCATAATCTCGAGGATTTGGTGTTACATTGGAGAATATTTCATATTCTAAATCTTTTTCAGTTAATGTATAACTTAATTCATCAACCAGACCAGTTTTTATTATCCCGGGATCAGTAACAATTAATATCTTTTTAGCTGCTAAGTTTTTAGCATATCTACCCGCAAAAAGGCGTGCTCCATCTCCAAAAATAAATTCAGGGGTTACAAATTTTCTAAGTTCTAACTGAGGAAGCATTTAACCACTCACAATTATTAAATTCATTATTAAAATATGTCAAAATGGATTTTAATTTATTATTGTTATTAAGGTTGGTTTTTAATTATTATATAATTAATTACAATAAATTCGGAAAATAGGTCTAAAATTTATAAATTATTTATAATTGTCAGGGTATATACATTTAATATAACAATCTTAATTATTTTAGGGGATTTTAATAATGAATGAATGTGAATATTGTGCAATTGACGGGTTTTACGGCAAAAAAGTCCAAGAAACTGAATACTGGATAATTTTTTTAGCTCCCAGTCAGCGGTACTTAGGTACTTGCGTTGTCTCACTTAAAAGACAGTGTAGAGATTTAATGGAATTAACTGCTGATGAATGGGTAGAATTTGGGAAAATAGTTAAAATAATGGAAAAAGCACTGGCAGAAATATTAAACCCATCTTTATTTAATTGGAGCTGCTTTAAAAATGCAGCCTTCAGAGCAAAAAATCCTAAACCTGAAATTCACTGGCATTTCATTCCCCGATATAAAGATTCAGTAGAATATCATGGAATTACCTTTAAAGATCCTGATTTTGGATATGTGCCTCAGCCAATTGCTCGTGAAATCCCTTCCGAGGTTATGGATGATTTATTTGATTTAATAAAATCTGCTATGGATAAATATTCCATTTAAAACAGCGGCATGGATTTTATTATATCCTAACTTTATTTAATTTATTTAATGGTGAATTTAGTAATTAGCACGAACATTCAGCAGTATATTAAATTCACTGGAGTATTATTGGAGATTTTAAAATGGATTTTGATATTATTAATCATAAAATGGAATTGGAAAATATTCAAACTTTATTATTTTTAAAAAATGAGAATATTGCATACTTATCTGGTTTCAGTCCTTCCAGTTTTTCAATGGTTCTTTTTACAGAAGAACCTATTCTTTTCGCATCAAAAATGGACTTAGAAGAAGCAAATATTATTTCTAAAATCCCTGTAGAAGAATTTAAATCTTTTAAAGAAATTAAAACACTTTTAAAGAAAGATGGAATTAAAACTGTTGGTCTGGAAAGTTCTGTTTCATTAGGAACATGTAAAAATCTCAGAGGGGATTGGAAAATAGTCATTAGTGACATTGTTAACCAATTAAGGATGATTAAAACCCCTCAAGAAGTTAAATATATTGAAAAGGCCATAAGCATTGCTGAAATCTCTATAAAATCATTAAAATTACAAGGAAAAGAATGGGAAGTTGCCAATCAAATCAATCACCATATGAAATATAATGGTTCTCAAAAAGAGGCATTTGACACCATAGTTGCATCTGGCGCTAGATCCAGCCTTCCTCACGCAGAACCTACTGAAAATAAAGTTGAAGATAATGTTTTAATTGATTGGGGAGCTAAGTGGAATGGTTACTGTTCAGATTGTACTCGAACATCTGTTTCTACAGAAAAACAAGAAGAAATTAGAGAAATTGTTTTAGAATCTCAAAAAGCAGGTATAAATGCAATTGCTCCAGATGTACTGGCTTCAGAAGTAGATAAAATAGTTAGGGATGTAATTTCTGATTATGGGTATGGTAAAAATTTTATTCATTCCACGGGTCATGGTGTGGGATTAGAAGTTCATGAAGAACCTTCTTTATCTTTAAAGAGTGATTCAAAGCTAGAAAAAAACATGATCGTTACTGTAGAGCCTGGAATATATTTTGAAGGTGAATTTGGAGTTAGAATTGAGGATATGGTTCTGGTGAAGAAAAATCCTAAAATATTAACTAAATTGCCAAGTAAATTTAATTTTGAATGTTAATTATTAAGTAAGATTTACCTCCTAACTAATATTTAAAAAAGTCTTAAAAATTAACATCTTTAAAACAATTTTATCTTATTATTATCTTTTTTTTTTAATTATGAGGATTATAATTAATTTACTATTTTAAGAATAGATTTTTGATTTATTTTTATAAGTTGATTAAAAATTGAATACAACTAACACTGAATATAAATATCATGTCATCAAAAAAGTAATATAATACTAGACTATAATAAAATTAAGTACAAAGACTGATTAAAAATCTAACTACGATTAATTATAACCTATAATATCCGTTTAATAACGATTTCACAACATTATTCATTAAATTTTTTAAATATAACTCAAAATAATAATTTTCATAATTAATAAATTGAAGGTGTATAAATTTGGCCATTATTCCTCAAGCATTAGCACCAGTTTCCAATATTATTGATAGTATAGTTCCAGATAGGTTTCAAATTAGACTTCAAGAAACTTTAATCAGAAGTGGGATGTACGTTAAATCCGCGGACATGATTACATTAGCAGGTATGGCCAGCATATTTTTGGCAATAATGGCATTTGGTTTGGCTTTTTTTGTTGGTATTGATCCAATTATACCTGCTATTCTTGCGCTTTTTATCCCACCTTTATTGATGGGGGGTTATATATTTTTAATGATGGAACGGCGGGTTGATGCCATTGAAAAAACAACTCCTGATTTTTTAAGACAAATTGCATCACTTTTAAGGGCTGGTGTCGGATTAGAAACTGCTCTGGAGGATGTAGCTAGGCACGGGGGAGGGCCACTCAATAGTGAGCTTAAAAGAGCAGTTATTGAGATAAAAATTGGACGTACTTTTGATGATGCTATTTTATCTATGGGTGAACGACTTCAATCTAAAAATTTAGATAGAACTTTCAGAATGATATTGGAAGGTAAGCGTGCGGGTGGTAGTCTATCTGATGTTATAGAAACTGTTGCAGAGGATTTAAGGGCAGTTATAGCACTTCAAAGGGAGAGAAAAGCTAATGTAATGATGTCAGTAATGTTTTTAATTATCGCTGCCATAGTTGCTGCCCCTTTTGCTTTAGGAATGATAACTGTTTATTCTAGCTTTATTGAGTCATTAGGGAAATCTAATCCTCTTTTAGGGGCCTCAATAATTGCTTCGACGGGATATATTATCATTCACTCTATAATCGCAGGATTATTGATTGGTGTTATTATGTATGGTAGTGCCCGTAAAGGTATTAAATTTGCCATACCTCTCGCTATAGCTGCTTATGGTATATTTTATGTTGTAGGAAAATTCGCATATCTTATTGTCGGAACTTAAGGTGAAAACATGAAAATTGTTATTGATGAGAAGGCACAGGGATCTGCAGAGTTGATTTTACTCTTCGGTGGAATAATTGTAATAGCTATTGTAGCGGCTCTTTACTACAAAACTTATTTGAGCGGATTAGGTAATGAAATAGCCAATAACGACCTTAATAATCTTACTAACGCTATTAATGGCCTTAATAATAAATTTTAGATAAAATATTTTTATTTTTTTAAATTAAGAGTAATAATCTTAGTTTAATTATTACAAAAACGCTTTTTTATTTTTTAGTATTTAAATATGGTTTAAAACATTTATTTGAGGAAATTCCATGAAAATGTTGATTAATGGGAATTTTGTTGATTCCAAAGAAAAAATTGATGTAATAAATCCTTTTAACCAGGATTTAATTGATCAAGTTCCAGCTGGAACTCCAGAAGACGTTAAAAAAGCTATTAACTCTGCTTATGTCATGAAAAACGAATTAAAAAATTTTTCTGCCAGAAAGATTTCAGAAGCTTTGTATGCTTGCGCATCAGATTTATCTGATGATTTAGAAGAATTTGCAAGATTAATAACTATGGAAACTGGTAAACCTATTAATGCTGCTCGTGATGAGGTTAAGCGATCTATAGATACAATTAAGTTGTCTTCTGAGGAATCTAAACGTATATATGGTGAAACTGTGCCTATTGATGCGGGTATTGGGGGCAAAGGATTCATGGCATTCACTTTAAAAATCCCTCTGGGTGTGGTAGGAGCCATTACTCCATTTAACTATCCGTTAAATCTTGCGATTCATAAAATTGCACCGGCGCTTGCTGCTAAGAATACAGTCGTTGTAAAGCCATCGGCACTAGCACCTTTGACTGCTTTGAAAATGGCAGAAATCATAAATTCTCATTTTCCAGATGGTGCATTAAATGTGGTAACTGGCCGAGGAAGCATAATTGGGGATGAATTAGTTAAAAGCGAAAAAATCGATAAAATTTCATTCACGGGAAGTGTAGAAACTGGAAGAATGATTTCCCAAAGAGCAGTAATGAAAAAAATCACACTGGAACTGGGAGGTAATGACCCTTTAATTGTTTTAGAAGATGCTGATATTGGAAAAGCAGTAGAAGCTACAATACGTGGTTCATATCTTTACACGGGCCAGGTTTGCATTGCTGTTAAACGTTTAATAGTTGATGAACCAGTTGCTGATGATTTTGTGGAGATGCTCCTTAAAGAAACTAAAAAACTTAAAATGGGAGATCCATTAAGTACTAAAACTGATATAGGGCCACTAATTAATGAAAATGCAGCAAAAGTTGTTGAAAGAATTGTTTCAAATTCTTTAAAAGAGGGAGCAGAACTTTTAATGGGTGGAACTCGGAATGGGAACTTTTTTGAACCTACAGTTCTGGATCAAGTTACCTCTAACATGAAAGTGGTCCAGGATGAAACATTTGGACCTATTTCACCTATAATTCGTGTAAATGGTATTGATGATGCCATTAATGTGGCCAATGATACTAGATATGGTCTGCAGGCCAGTATATTCACTGAAAATATCCACCATGCTTTGAAAGCGGTTCAAGAAATTGAAGCGGGTTCGGTTATGGTTAATAAACAATCCACTTTTAGAACAGACAATATGCCGTTTGGTGGCTTTAAAATGAGTGGTATGGGTAAAGAAGGAGTAAAATATGCTGTGGAAGATATGACTAGAACTAAACTAGCTGTTTTGAATACGAGATAATATTTTTAGTTTTTTTCTCCATATCTCTTTTAAAAATATATTTATTTAATTTATTTTCATTTTTCATTTTTACTAATTAATTATTTTAAGAAATGAATAAATTAAAATTATTTAAAATAAGTATAATATAATTTAAAATGGATTAAACAGAATTTAACTATTGAAATCAATTTAAAAGAATAAATAAGGATAAAAATATAATATTATTTGTTAATTTTTCAGGAAAGATTCTATCAGGTTTCGGGTTTCATTTAAAGCTTCAAGTGGTATTCCATGAGGCATTTGTCCTAATTCTCCTTCAACATCTTTTAAAATACCTTCACCCGCACCTAAAAACATTCCTTCGCTGCTTATCCCCATGAATGTGCTAGGTGGAAGCATGGAAATGGCTACACGATTGTTTTCTTTTACTTCCATATCATTGGTAACTACCGTAATGGCCTTATCACCTAGATTGACGTTACAAATCATCAAGCTATCTGCCTGAGGATGTTTACCAGCACTCATTATTTCTCCCACAACAATATCGATTCCAATAATTGGATCATTTATGGGGCCTAATGAAATCCGTTTTTCCAGACCTAAAAAAGTATTCAAGAAAAACTTGACCTTAGTTATGCTTTCTTCTGTTTTTTCCTTTTCATCTTTGGTGGCCATATCTAGAAACTTTTTATTCCAGTCTGCCCCACCTAAAAATTCCTCAATTTTAGCAGTTTTTTCTTTGATAGTTGCTATATGTGGAGATTCTAGTAGGTCTTCTGGTTCCATATATGAATAAGCAACAGCTTGAAGTTCTCTACTTATTTCCTTTGCCGTATCTATGGCCGGTCTCTTTTTCCAGTGTCCTTTAAAACTTTTGCCGTCGACAGTTCTTACAAAAAGATCAATAGATTTTTCTGCGACTAATAATCGGTAATCTTTGCTGGTGTCCCACATATTATCACTTTAATTAATTCAAATTTATTTATAACATGAATTCAGCTATAAATAATTCTAAATATTTATTAATTGTACTTAATTTCATAAATGAAGTTATTAAATAGAGAATTTATTAAAATTTATTAAATAAAATTCACTAAACTCAAGAATCAATTTCAAATATTTATTTTACTACTATTTCGATATATTTTTTGACTATTAATAGATAGTTATTGAATTGATTATACGAATAGTCATTTTCATCCTTTCAGTACTAAAGTATTTAAGTTATTAAGTGATAAAATATCTTATAATTAGAAATTTAACATTGAACAGCCTTTCTTATTAAACTTGAAGTGAATTTAAAAATCTGGCGGTGGAAAAATGGTCGAATTGTCCAATCTTTATGGTCTAGACATATATACAATTAGGGGAAAGTACGTGGGAAGAGTTCAAGATGTGGTTCTCAATATTAAAAAGGGCAGAGTTTCCAATCTTAAAGTTAGAGCCATGAGCCCAGACAAAAAGAATGTAGGGCTTAAAGAAGTTATAAAAACCAGCATAAGAATGGTTCCAGAAGCTGATGAAATCAGGCCTCTTAAAGAAGAAGGGGTAATGGACATTGCTTATGATCGGGTTCAAGCAGTAGGGGATATATTGATTATAACTCCAGATTTGCCTGCTGAAAAAGCTCCGATTTCTCCATAATATTCATATAATCTTTTTTAGTTCTCTTGAACTTAAATTGAAGTTTTAATAATCTTTTTTTTATTTATTTAAGTACATTTAGGTACATATTATTTATCAGTTAATTAAGCATTAATAGCAGTTAAATGGTAGTAACTGCATAAATTTTTTAAGATGAGTTTTAAATATTATACTTTTAAAATATTATTATAAATTAGATTTAAATTCTATTTAATAAGAAAATCATTCTTTTATTAAATTACAAGGTTATTCAATGATTGTTGGAATAGTAGGATGCGGAGCCATAGCTAATATTATTACTAATTATGCTTTGGAAGGAAAACTGGGTGTCGAACTCAAATATTTTTATGACCGAGATGTGGAAAGGGCTGAAAATCTTGCTTCTCAACTGGACGGAAGGGCTGTTTTAAAAATTGAAGATATGCTGGATCATGTGGATCTGGTTATTGAAGCAGCGGCACCAAAAGCTGTGGCTGAGGTCGTCCCTGAAATATTGGAAAAGGGTAAAAGCGTCATAATAATGAGTATTGGGGCCTTGATGGATTCTGATGTAAAAGATAATCTTGAAAATCTGGCTAAAGAGAATAATGTAAAGATTTATGCTCCATCCGGTGCCATTGTAGGTTTAGATGGAATCAAAGCAGCATCAATCGGAACCATTAGAAAAGCCACACTGACTACAAGAAAACCACCTAAATCACTGGGAATTGATATATCTGAAAAAGAAACTCTTTACAAAGGTAAAGCATCAGAAGCAGTTAAAAAATTTCCAGTAAATATCAATGTCGCGGCTGCATTAAGTATTGCTTGCGGTATGGATGTGGATGTGGAAATCATAGCCGATCCTGTGGTTGATCGCAATGTTCATGAGGTTTTAGTAGAAGGAGACTTTGGTGAGTTTAGAACCACAACTAAAAATATTAGATGTGCGGTGAATCCTAAAACCAGCGTGCTGGCTGCATATTCTGCTATTAAACTGCTTAAAAGTTTAAATGAACATTTTATTGTAGGAACTTAGTTAAATGGTTGACTTAAATCCGTTTTTGTTAATTTTACGAGAATTTATTGGTAGATATTAATTAAATTGGTGGATGTTTGTTTTATGAAAGAATGTGAAATGTTCTCTAGTCTAAAGGTCCCTTGTGGCTCTAAAATATTACTTAGGCTGGATGGAAGAGGTTTTTATAATTTATCAAAACAAATTGGCCTTAAAAAGCCTTACGATCCTTTTTTCCTGGATGCTATGGTGAATACTGCCACTGAAATCTTTAAAGAATTCAGCCCATCATTTATTTACACATTTTCTGATGAATTTAATATACTGTTGGCAGATATTCCATTCTCTGGAAGAATTGAAAAGTTAAATTCAGTTTTTGCCAGTTTCACAGCCAATTCATTTTATTCTAACATCATTAAAAATAAAATATCTCAAAGAATATACCAAAATAGTGAGAATAATAATAATAATAATAATAATAATAATAATGCAACTATAATTGGGAATTTGGAAATAGAAGAAATCTTCAAAACATTAAAAACGATTTCTTTTGACTGCAGAGTCATCCCATTATCTTCTGAAATGGTTTCTGAATATTTTAAAGGCCGCCAAAACGAAGCCTGGCGCAACTGCATCAATGGATATATTTATTGGACTCTTAGGGATGAAATGAATAAAGAAAAGGCCATGAAAATATTAAACGGCCTCAAAGCAGATAAAATCCACGATATCCTTTTTGAAAGGGGAATTAATATTGCAGAAGTTCCTGTATGGCAGCGAAGAGGAGTAGGCATTTATAAAGTTGATAAAATAGTGAATGGTTACAACCCTTTGTCTAAAGAATCAACCACATCTTCAAGAAGAGTGATTAAAGTTGATTTTGACCTTCCTAGATTTGATAATGAATTTTTTCATAATTTCATTGAATAATCAATCCTTTTAAATAGAAATATGTGCTTAATTAATTGTGAGATGGAATAATACCTCTTATAGCTGATAATTTGCGGTTAATCAAATTTTAAATCATTATAAATATTTTTATTTTAATTCAAGGATGAAAAAATGAGCAGACTGGACAATTTTATTAGTTATTTACTGGGAAATGACAAGCAGAAATATGAATCGGTGAATATTGATTCTGAAGTTCTGGATGAAATTATGGAAATTTCCAAAGAATCTTATCCTAATGAGTTTGTGGCCCTTCTCCAGGGTAAAATAAAAGATTCAGTTCTCCATATAGATGGCCTAATATTCCTTCCAGGTGAAACATCTTCTGAAGGTGCAGTAATGAAAATATTCATGCTTCCACCAATGTCCGGGTCTATTGGTTCGGTCCATTCCCATCCAGGTTACAGCAACCAGCCTTCTCAGGCAGATTACCATTTCTTTGCAAAAAATGGCCTTTTTCACATGATAATTGCTGAACCATATAATGTTGAAAATATTGCTTCTTATAATTCATTTGGTGAAAGAACTGATTTTAATACGGTTTAACTGATAAAATAGTATAATAAAATCGAATTATATTTATTTTAACTATTAACTATATTGAAAATAAAAAATAAGTTTAAGCTATACTTAATAAAATACGAGTTTGATTCTTTTTAAATAAAAAAATAAAAATATAATAGAAAATATTTAGAGATACATGGAAACAGCATCTTCAACATGTTCTAGTTTAGTAACTTCTTTTATTACATCTTCAGGAACGGTTTGGTCCACTTTAAGCACCATAACAGCTTCTCCACCGACTTCTTGGCGTCCAACTTGCATGGTAGCAATATTTATTCCATATTCACCCAGTTTTGTTCCAATGGCACCGATTGTTCCAGGTAAATCCTGATACTTGGCAATGAACATGGTTCCTTCTGGTTTGACATCGACCCAGTAATTGTTGATTTTAATTATTTTAGGTTCATCAACATAGGTTCCTTCTACTAGGTAATCACCTGCATCCGTTTTAACATGTAATACAATAATGCAGCGGTATCCTTCAGATTCAGATCTTTTACCTTCAGTAATTACCAGACCTCTCCTTTTAGCAATGGATGGAGCATTAATCATATTTACCGGTTCATTTAAAATAGGATTTAAAATTCCCTGAAGTATGGTTCTGGTTAAAATGTCCTTTTTAGGCATATCTGCCAGTTCGCCGCAGTAAGTAACATTCATTTCATGTATATTTCCTGGAGCGGCCTGTACTACAAAACTTCCCAGTTTTTCAGCCAGGTTAAGATAAGGTTTTAATCCGGTGTAAGTTTTAGAATCAAGAACAGGCATATTTAAAACATTTCGAGCTGATCCACCTTTAAAAACTTCTATAATCTCATTAGCTACTATTAAAGCAGCGTCTCTTTGTGCTTCGGCAGTTGAAGCTCCAATGTGGGGCGTAACTACAATATTGTCCAGCCCTAAAAGTGGGCTTCCTTCTGGCGGTTCTTTTTCAAATACGTCTAAAGCTGCACCACCAATTTTGTTTTCAGTTAAGGCGATATAAAGGGCGTCTTCATCAATTATTCCACCACGGGCACAGTTAATTATGAAAGCACTATCTTTCATCATTTCAAAGGCATCGGTAGAAACTATATGTTTGGTTTCAGGGGTTAAAGGTACGTGAATGGTTATAACATCTGATTCTTTAAATACAGTTTCTAAATCTACAACTTCCACACCTAAGTCTTTGGCCACTTCTTCGCTGATATATGGATCGTAAACCATAGCATCCATTCCAAATGCTTTGGACCGTATAACTACTTGTGATCCAATCCGACCCATACCAATAATTCCCAGGGTTTTGTTATTGAGTTCTAATCCCATGAATCTACTTTTTTCCCATTTGCCATCTTTAACAGACTTATCAGCAATGGAAATCTTTCTAGACAGGGAAAGCATTAATCCCATTGTCTGCTCGGCTACCGTAATGGATGTAGATTCTGGAGCGTTTACTACCATAATTCCCTTTTCTGTAGCGGCTTCTACATCCACATTGTCCACACCTACTCCTGCTCGAGCAATTATCTTGAGATTTGGGGCGTTTTCAATTACCTCACGGGTTATTTTAGTTCTACTTCTTACTACAATAGCGTTGAAATCTTTAATAACTTTAACCAGTTCTTCTGGTGTAATGCTGGTATCAACTAATACTTCAGCAACTTCTTCAAGATCCGAAATTCCTTTTTCATTAATTGAATCCGCAATGATTACTTTCATTTTATCCATAATTTCACCATAACAATTTTATTCTCTACAACTTGTTTGATTTAGACTGCATTTAAATATGGTGACTGAATGTAGGATCTATCATTAAATTCTATGATTTTGTATGTGGTCTTATTAATTAAATTTAATAAAAACTAGTCCTAAAGAATATAATATAAATTAAATACTAATAAAATAACCGAGGAAGATTAAAATAAGGTTATTATAAAAATAAAATGTTTTAATTCAAAATTCAATTTAAAAATTATTAGGGGAGGAATAAAATTGAGAACTGAAGAATTTATTGTGTCCAGTGCTAATCATGTGCCGGGATTTGAAATTTCAGAAACTAAAGGCTTTGTATATGGTCTTACTGTTAGAAGTAGGGGATTAGGGGGCCAAGTTGGAGCGGGAATCAGGTCCATGTTTGGTGGAGAAATAAAAGAGTATGTTAAAATGATGGAAGAGTCTAGAAATGAGGCCCTAAATAGAATGATTGCGCATGCAGAAGAATTAGGTGCAAATGCAGTAATAAGTGTTCGTTTTGACTCTGATGAAATTTCCAATGTAATGCAGGAAATTTTAGCTTATGGCACGGCAGTTATTGCTGAGAAGAAGTAAAAAAATGCTTTTTGGGATTATAGGATTAAAACTTATTTTAATTTAATTTTTAATAAATCTTAAATAATCTATCTTAAATAATCTAATTATTAATCTATTTTAAAAGTATCTTTTATTAACAATTCTAATGGTAAAATCATGTTCAACGATTATATTAAAATAAAAGACAAAAAAATACCTCAAACTTCTCTGGGGACTGCTCCTTTCATTGGAATGCCTTATTTTGGCCACAGAGCCCGTTTATATCAACTGGATTTTCATAATAGTTCTGAGAACATTCTAAAAATCATGAAAAAATCTCATGAAATGGGTGTTCAGGCCATTCAGCTAATTCCAGAAGAACCGGTAATCCGGGCTTTGAAATTGGCCCAAGATGAAGGAATAAAATTTGATATATGGGGCACAGTTAGAAAAGATAATTTAGAAGAAGATATTCAACTTTTATCAAGTCTGGAAGTTAGTATAATGCTTTTAGATGAATGGGTAACTGATAAATCCGATATTGATTTTATTGAAGAATCATTGAATAAAATAAATGATGAAAATGTAATATCGGGCATTATAACAGCTTTACCTAAGGAAACCACACCTAAACTAATTGATTCGGATATTAAGGATTTATTTGACATTTACATGATTCCAGTTAACAAATTGGGCTATATGATGGATTATCCGGTTTTCATGCATGAAGAACGGGCCGAACTAGCAAAATTACTTAAAAAACTGAATAAAGTAATCATAGCCAATAAAATCCTAGCAGTTGGAATTTTAAATCCTGAAGAGGCTATTGATTTCCTTAAAACTCTGGAATATGTGGATATGGTTACAATGGGTGTCGCATCAGAAAAAGAAGCTGAAGAAACATTTAATTTGCTTTTTAACAAATAATCTGGATAATAAACGTTAAATTTATAATAAAGAAACTATTAGAATATATATTCAATTTTAAGGGGGCTATAAATGATAAAATATCGTCCAGAAAAAGATAATGATCATGACGCAATTTTTGAAACTAACCAACTCGCATTTCCTGAAGATAATGAGGCTCGCCTGGTTGACATGCTCAGAAATTCTGAAAGCTATGTAAATGGGCTTTCTATAGTGGCTGAGAAAGATGGGGAAGTTTTGGGACATATATTATTCACCAAATTAACTATAGAGTCCCCAAAGGGTGATTTTGTTGCTCTTTCCCTAGCACCTCTTGCAGTTAAGCCGAATTTTCAGCGACAAGGAATCGGTTCTGGTTTAATTAAGGAAGGAATTAAAAATTGTAAATCATTAGGATATAAAGCAATCGTGGTTGTTGGTCATCCGGAGTATTATCCACGATTTGGGTTTTCTCCTGCTCGAGAAAAAGGTTTAGACGCACCATTTCCAGTCCCTGATGAGGCTTTCATGGTCTATGAACTTGTTCCAGGATATTTAGATAATATTCAAGGAATGGTTAAGCTCGCTCCTGAATTTGATGAATTTATCTAATATTTAAATACGATTTAAACTGTTATTAGTGGATATCATCTAAAATAGATTAAAATTAGTCTAATAATGTTTAAATAAAAATTAATAATTTATTTATTTAATAAAGAAAATTATAAAATTAAATTTAATAAATTCGGATCTTAATTACATTCTTTTCTTTCTTTAATCATCTTTAAAAATTCGGCGGGGGTTTCTATTTCTCCCATTTCCCAGCCGTGGACCACGGGTATCCCATCCAAGGATTCCTTAATTTTCTCATTATCCAATATGAAAACAGAACTGGATCCAGTAATAAGTGAAAGATCTTTTAAAGTTATGGCCATCTTTTTTAGCGTTCTTTGTTTTCGATTTTTTTCTAAATTGGTTATGAGTGGTGTTTCAACATTTTTTGAAATCTGGTTATTGTTTTCCAGTTTGGCCAAAGCATCAAAAGGAGTTTTCTGAGTGGGAATAATACCAAAACCCAATTCAACTAGTTTTTGAGGTTGAAATTCATTCATATTAATTTTATTATCATTTAATGGAGATTCATTTGATTTGCCAATATTTAATTCTTTTAATGAATCAGGGACCTTGAATAAATCAATAGAAAGGGTGATTTTAAGATTTAAAATGTCTTCCAGCATCATGGCGGTTTCAGGACAGGCCCTTACAATTCCATGTTCGTATTTATAAATGGTTTCTCTTGATACATGGGCCAAATCAGCTAAATCTTTTAGAGAAAGATTATAATCTTCACGAACTTCCTTTAAAACTTCTCCATTTATCTGGACATAATATCCACCACGATCTGCCAGAATTTCAGGATATTCTCCTTCAATAATCATGTTTTTAAGGGTTTCCAGACCAATAACTGGTATGCCATGCCTTTCATATACCACATCTTCTTCCAAGTGTTCACTTTTTGATTTAAGGCCTACAATCAAGGGGGAGGCCATAAAACTGTGTGATATCTTTCTTATTTCTTGGGCCTGGACGCCATTTATCCCATCTATATTAACTAAAACTTTTAATAGTAATAGCAATAACTTTCTTCGAGCAACCATGTCAAAGCAACTTCGCTCATAGATATGGGAAGTTTCAAATCCATTGTTGGCTAGAAGTTCGTTAATTTCTTGAAGGACGTGGCCCCGTTTTACATTAATCATAAAATAACCGGTGAAATCGATGAATGAATTATATGTTGGTATAGATGATACAGATTCCCCAGAAGGAATGTGCACTACTTATATAACTTTTGTAATTATCAATGGACTTAAAGATTTTGGTTTTGAGATTGCAAGTTATCCTAGATTAATTAGACTTAATCCATTTGCCAGATTCAAAACCAGAGGCAATGGTGCAGTTTCATTTAAATTAATTGTGGATTCTCAGTCAAAAAAAGATGAGGCCAAAAAGATAATTTTAGATGCCGTTAAAAACCTATCCAAAATGGATAATGAAAATACAAATCCTGGTGTGGTATTTTACGAAGGAAGAAGTATTAATGGGCAAATGGTAATGGATAATCGCCTTCCAGTATTTGCTACTCGCGCAATAAAAGAAATTTTAACCATTAAAGAAGCTGAAAAACTGGCCCAGGATATTGGTGCTGAAATTCATCAATTTAAAAAAGGTAGGGGAATTATTGGAGCTCTAGCAGCCATAGGTTGTTATTTGAGGGATAGTACCTTTGAATTACTGGCCTACCGACTACCTGAAAATTATGGTAGCCTGAGGAAGATCAATCCTGAATCTGTGGTCCTAATGAATGAAAAAACATATCCTCAAACCTTTGATAACATTGATCAAGGCTACATGGCCATAGAACCACACACCCCTTGCCCTATTTTATATGGAATTAGGGGAGAAAGTCCTGAAGCAGTTCTGGAGGCCCATAATTTAGTTGAATCACTGGAACCTATTGAAGGATATTTTATTTTCGAAACCAATCAGCATACGGATATGCATCTTCAAAAAATCAGTAAAATCTCTGATATGAAACAGTTTGCATGTTATATTATAAATGGATTAGTAAAGGATAACCCTCGCGTCATTGAAGGAGGCCATATCTTTTTTACATTAGAGGATTCTTCTGGAGAAATAGAATGTGCCGCTTATGAACCAACTAAAGGATTTAGAAATATTGTTAAAAAACTAATTCCTGGTGATAAAGTAGAAATATATGGTGGTATTGGTGCTCAAGAGACTTTGAACATAGAAAAAATTAGAATAATGGATCTAGCTCCACTTTTTAAAGAAGAAAATCCATTATGTGATTGTGGTAAACGAATGAAATCCGCAGGTGCAGGTAAAGGATTTAAATGCACTAAATGTGGTAATAAATTAAGAAATGGCCAAAAACTGCGAATTGAAATTTCAAGAGATATTAATGAAGGTTTTTATGAAGTTCCACCATCAGCTCGACGTCATTTATCTAAACAATTGATTAGAATGGCTAAAAAATCACATGATTGTATTTATTAATATTTTTTTCTTCTTCTTTCATTTTGATTATTTTTTTAAATTTTCAACTTATTTTTAAATTTTCTAGAGTAATGCCTCCTTATCATATGCTAATAAAATAGTAAAAATTATATTTACTCATGCAGTTAGTTTAATCAATGATTACTAGAGAACTAGCAAATTTTATTGTTTCTTTAAAATATGAAGATATACCTGATTCAGCAATAGAAAAGGCCAAATTATGTTTTCTGGATTTTTTAGGTGTTTCACTTAGAGGCTCTCAAGAGAAAAGTAGTTCAATTGCCTTTGAAGTTCTTAATCCTTATTTTAACTCTAATTTTGAATTTAAATCAACTATTATTGGCCATGAAAATGGAGATGCTCTCAATGCTGGGTTTTTAAATGGGATTTCGGCTCATTGTCTGGATCTGGATGATGGGCATCGTTTAGCTCAGCTGCATCCAGGTTGTACTGTGATTCCTGCGGCCCTGGCCCTAGCAGAAGAGAAAGATAAAACTGGAAAAGAATTCTTAAAATCAATAATTGTGGGATATGAGGTAGCCATAGTGCTGGGAAAAGCAATTAATCCTTCACACCGCAGTAGTGGTTTTCATAGTACGGGAACTATAGGAACCTTTGCTGCGGCTGCTGTATCATCTAAAATTCTGAATTTGGATTTGGAAAAAACTATAAATGCTTTAGGTCTGGCTGGAACCCAGGCCGCAGGTCTTCTAGAATCGGATCACGCCGGTACCATGGGTAAACACCTTCATGCAGGTAGAGCAGTTCAATCTGGGATGATATCTGCTCTTCTATCACAAAAGGGATTCACCGGTGCTGAAAGCATAGTGGAAGGCAAAGAAGGATTTTTCAAGGCTCTTGGTGGTGAAGAAGTTTTTGAGAATTCTATTAAAATAGCAAATCAGATTAATTCGGAACTGGGTCAATTTCATATTCAGAATGTTTATTTAAAGAAATATCCAGTTTGCAGGCATTTACATTCTACCATTGGCTCTGCAGTAGATATTTTGAATGAAATAAATATTTATGCTATTGAAAATCAAAAAATCAAGAAAATAACCGTTCAAACTTATAAAACGGCAGCTGAACATGATAATTACTGTCCTATGACTTTAGAATCTGTTCGACAGAGCTTACCTATCAGCCTGGGCATTTTGCTGAATAAAGGTGATTTAACACTAGAAAATATTGAAGAGTTTGAAAGTAATCTGGAGTTTAAAAATAAAATCTTAAAAATTGCAGATAAAGTTGAAATTCAGGTTGATAACAAATTAAATAATCTTCAACCTCAAAAAAGGCCTGCGAGAGTTATAATTGAATTTGAAAAAGGATTAAAAATGGTTAATGGACTCAATAATTATAATCTCTATAATAATACTAATACTAATAATACTGATGGGATGAATAATTTGATTCTTGAAAAGACTACATTTTTACCTAAAGGAGAGCCTGAAAATCCTTTCACCAAACAGGAGATTTTTGAGAAATTTTACTCTTTAAATCCTGATTTTAAATCATTTAATCTAAATTCAATTGATCATATACCTTTGCTTAAAATAAGAGATTTTATTATAGATTTAAAAAAATAACTACTTTTAGGCACTTATTAATAAATGTTGAAAAATAGGTTAATATGTTCATTAAATGCTTAAAATCTTTTAATCCCCAATATTCTCTCTAAATAAATTTCATTTACATTTTATATTAATAGAACTATTTGATGGATTATTACAACCAAATATTTTATATAATATATAATTAAAAATCCAATTTCCTAATTAATATAATTAAAATAAATTAATTACAATACTGAACTTAATATATTTATTAAATCACTTTTAATTAAATCTCATACCTAAATTGAATAAACTAAATGGCGGTGGGATATTGAAAGATACAAAGGCATTTTTAGAAAAAATCGGGATAAATGGGGATATTAATAGTAATTACACATCTCATAAAAGATTTAAAGATGATGCCCAATACAGATTCGAAGTTCCGGGGATTCAAAAACCAGTTGCTATGGAATCTCTAATTGATGCCATGGATGAATTTCAGGTCTTAGTGCATCGGGTTACTCAGACCAAAGGAATAATGCTTTTAACGGACTCTGAAATAGAAAAAATGACGGATCTTGCAAGAGAAGCCAAACTTGAACTCTTTTTAAGTGTAGGGCCTAGAGCGGTCTATGATACCAGTGCTTCTGCCCAAACCAAAGAAGGGGCCAGGATTGGATATCGATTAAGAGGATATAATAATCTTTTATATGCTATTGAAGATGTAAAAAGAGCAATTTCTCTAGGAGTTAGGGGAATTGTAGTTTATGATGAGGGCCTTTTATGGACCCTAAATCAAATGCGAAAAGAAGGTGATATTCCAGAAGATGTTCACTTTAAGATATCCGCCCATACTGGCCATGGAAATCCCGCTTCAGCCAAACTTTTAGAAGAAATTGGGGCTGATTCATTTAATCCAGTTAGGGATCTTCAAATTAATATGCTGGCATCGCTTAGGGACGCTATAGATATCTCTATAGATGTTCACACCGAAAATCCTAAATCTTCTGGAGGATTTATACGTCATTATGAAGCTCCAGATATTATTCGAGCTGTTTCACCGGTTTATCTCAAGACTGGAGGGGCAGTAGCAGGTCATCATGGCTGGGACACTACAGAGACACAGGCCCGTGAAAGGATTAGACAAGTGTTTTTAGTACAATCCATGATTTTAAGATATTATCCTGAAGCTAAAATGTCTGGTAAGGGCCCATCTGATCTGGCGATACCTGTTTTGAGGTAATAGATTAAAAAAAATATTTTTGTCACATTATACCTTAATTATAATATAATGTGAATATAATATCGAAAATTAAAAACATTAAAGCAATATCTAAGTTTTTAAATTATAATATTTTTAAGTATAATATTTTTTAAGGAACGAGTACATGGATTTGATTAATAAAGTGAAGGAAGCGGTCATTGAGGCCAGCACAACTTATCGCCCTGATCAGATAGATGCCTATGAAATGGCACTTTCTAAAGAGACTAATGAAAATGCTGCTTGGGTTTTAAATATCCTTATGGAAAATGCAAAAATTGCTGAGGCTGCAAAAAGGCCTTTATGTGATGATACTGGGATTCCTCATGTTTTAATTGAATTGGGAGATGATTCAGAACTTCCCGTTGCTTTTTTAAAGGATATTGAATCCGGTATTGAACTTGGATTACAGAAGCTCCCTGCAAGGCCCATGGCAGTTAAAGGGAATGATATTCAGCGAATTGAACAAACTCAAGGCCTATTTGAAGATCCGGGAAAACTAATCTCACCTGCAATCTTAATGGATTCTATTCCCGGAAAGCAAACCAAAATTCATATTTTAATGTTAGGTGGTGGGCCAGAAATAAGAGCCAGTACTTATAGAGTTTTCCATAAGCGGGATAATAGAAAAGTATTTGAGGAAGTTGTAACATGGTTCAAATCAGAGGTTCCAATGTTAGGTTGCACTCCATGCATCCCGGCAGTGGGCATTGGCAGGACTCATTTTGAAGCAACATCTTTAATGATTAAAGCAATGGCTTATGGGAACTTAAATAAACAGTCTGAAATTGAAAATTACATTACAAATTCTCTTAATGGGACTCAAGTTGGCCCACTTGGACTGGGGGGAGGTTCAACGGCTTTAGGGTCTTTTGTAAAAATTGGGCCTCAAAGGGCTAGTGGAGTGAGGATTGTTTCCATGAGGCCTTGCTGTTGTGTAGAGCCTAGAAAGGCTTTGATCAAAATCTAAAGCTCTTAAATTTCTCTTAAATTAATTAAATCCTAATCAATTACCTATTAAAACAATATAGAAGTATAGTATAAGTAGGGTAGAGCATAATTATATTTTTAATGATTGTATCTATTTTATACTTTGTAATACGATAATATGATGGATTAATTCAAGTTATTAGACGTATTAGATTTTTATACTGAATTATAAACCTACATAAACTTTTAAATAATTTCATATTAATAATATGGTCTTTGGATTTATTTGGTGATAAAATTCGTTTTATCATTAATTATCTATAAAAACAAGTGAATAACTGTGGATTATATTGATATTCGCCACAGGATGTGGTAAGTCATGGCAATAGGAAGAGAGTCACTAGAGAATGTTTTCAAGGTTAGCAACCCTAAATGGAGAACTTCCATAACAAAGGTGGAACCTAATCGCATAATAACAAGAGGATATTCCCAAGAAGATTTGATTGGTAATGTGTCTTTTTCAGAGATGGTTTATCTACTGATAAAAGGTGAAATGCCATCTAAAAAAGAATCTAAAATGCTTGGTTCGGTACTGGTTTCATTCTGTGATCATGGAGTGACCCCTCCCAGTACCCAAGCGGCAAGGATGATTGCTTCAGCAGGATCTCCAGTCCATGCTTGCATTGCAGGAGGCCTTTTAGCTTTCGGTAAAAATCATGCTGGTGCTATTGAAAGATCCATGAAGGCATTTCAGGAAGCTATTCGTCGATCAAATCATGAAGAAGATATTTTCATCACAGCTAAACTATTTGTAGAGGATTACCTAAAAAAAGGTATTAAAATTCCAGGTTTTGGCCACAGATACCACAGCGAAGATCCCCGAGCGGCCAGGCTAATTGAAATGGCCAAAAAACAAAATTGTGATGGCCCTCATACTAAATTGGCCCTAGCGGTTCAAGAAATACTCTTAGAAATGAAAGATATAAAAATGAATATTGATGGTGCCAATGCAGGTATACTATCTGATATGGGCTTTGATTGGAGAACCGGAACCGGAATATTTATGATTGGTAGACTACCTGGTTTAATATCTCATGTTTATGAAGAAAAGGTAAGAGAGCCTGATTTTAGAAAATTTTTTGATTTAGATGAAATATACTATGATGGAATTGAAGATAGAAATGCTACGCCTGCTAATGATTTAAATGTGAGAAATGCTGGAGATTAAGTTTTTATTAACATAAATTCCATTAAATTTCAATTCTTTAACATTATAACCTAATATAATCCTTATAAATTCACTTAAATATAATCATAGATTTATATTCTAAGATTCACGATTAAAAAATTCATAAATAATATATTTAATTAGAAAAAGTACCTTATTCATTTATTATTAATTTAAAATATTTTATTTAGAATATTAAAATCATTATTTACCTATAAAAAATTAAAAAAATGATAAGAAGTGAGAAAAAGACAACGGTTAATAGTATTTTTAGATTTTATACGATTTCATTCATGAAAATTAAATAGTAAAAGATAAATATATCTGCAAATATATTTTGCTATACCATGGTGGTTCAAATGATAACAATATCGGAAGCTATTACTACGATAAAGAAAGCTGAAAATGATGCTAATAAACTAATAGAAGATTCAAAATTAAAATCATCTGAAATGATCGATGAAGCCAAGGCTAAATCCGCGGAAATGATGAAAACAGCCAAAAATGAGGCTCAAGAGCAATCTGAGACTACTATTTCTGAAGCAGAATCTAATGCTAAAACTGAAGCTGTACACATATCTAATCGCGCCCAAACAGATGTGCAAAAAATTAAAACACAATCTGAGGGTAAGGTTGCCGAGGCGGCCAATATTATTATAAAAAGTGTTTTGTAGTTGTGAGTACCATGTTCTTGCCAGCAAGGATGCGTAAATTAAAAATAATAACACTGGATCAGTACGCTGATTCCACCGTGCGCTCGCTGCACGAGGAAGGTATCGTACAGATTCATGATATATCTGAACGTATTCAGCAAGACGCAGAATGGGCTCAAATTCTAAAACCTTCTAAAGTAACTCCACAAACTGGAAAAATAGCTTCTCTTTTAATGAAAACAACTGGACTAGCAGACTTTTTAGGAACAGCCGTTCCTAAAAAAAGTATGATGCAAACAGTTAAAGGATTTATTAATCCTCCTGTTTTTGAAAAGAGAGAAGTTGAAGAACTTGATACGGATGGCCTTGTTTCTAAGGCAGAATCTGTTTTAAGCCAGGTAGAGTCGCTTACTAAGGGTATAGAAGAAAAGCTCGCTGCTCTTGACAGTGAAAAAAGTGAGATTGAAACCAATCTAAGTGTGTCTGAAAAATTAATTAATTTTGATGCTGATTTATCAGAACTAACTAGTTCTGAATTTGTCTCTATAATGGCAGGTAAAATTTCACTGGAAAGCTATGATAAGTTCCAAGATGAATCTGCCAAAGTTACTGATGATTTGATAGTTTTAGAAGCCAATGGCGATGCTAAAACTGAAAAAACTATTATTATCATAACTTTAAAAAAATATGGTGAAGATATTGCCGGAATATTGAGAAGAATCGAATTCGAAAGATTTGAGATTTCTGGCTTGTCTGGTAAACCAAAAGATATAATATCCAGTTCAAATTCAAGATTGGAAGCCATTGCTCAGGAAAGAGACGCAGCAGTTATGGAACTGCAAGAAGTCTCTGCTAAATGGGAAGATGAGCTTTTAGTTTTAAAAGAACAACTGGAAATCGAGAAAGAACGGAATGAAATATTCGCTTCTTTTGGAGAAACAGAGAAAACTGTAATGTTTGAAGCATGGGTTTCAGAGAAAAAGCAGCAAACTGCTTTAGATGTGATCGAAAAATCCACTGACGGACATTCTGTTGTAGAATCTGAAGATCCAGAAGATGAAAATGAAGTCCCTGTTTTACAGGACAACCCGCGCTTTGCTAAACCTTATGAAAATTTTGTGGAGATGTATTCTCCTTTAAAATACAATGAAATTGATCCAACTATTTTAATGGCTATTATATTCCCATTTTTCTTTGGGTTCTGTCTTACTGATGCGGGTTATGGTATAATTGATGCCCTATTGGGGTATGTTTTGTACCGAGGATTGGGTAAGGTTAATCCATTTATGAAAAACTTTGGAATTATTCTAATTGCTTGTGGTGTATGGGCCTTTATTTTAGGAATGGTTACTAATGGTTTCATTGGGGATTTCTTCCCTAGGTGGTTCTTGGATGGCGCAGCAATCCCAACTACGATAGCCTCCCTTGATGCATTTGTGAACCCACAAAACATTCTGATTTTCGGATTAGTTGTAGGTCTTATACACATCAACATGGGTCTAGTCATGGGTGCCATAAACAACATTAGAGCAAGTGACTTTAAGGAAGCTTTAGGAACTCAATTAGTCTGGATCATTTTAGAATTAGGTATTGTACTATATTTCTTTGGTGGCATGTTTGTTGGTGGCCCAGTTATTTTACTGGCATTAATAATATTACTATACGCTAATGGGCTCTTTGGATTGCTGGATGTTTCCGGGTTTTTGGGCACGGTTTTATCTTATGCCCGTCTTCTGGCCTTGTGCCTTTCCACAGGTGGAATAGCTTTCACAGTTAACATTTTAACTGGATTAAGTTATGAAATGATACCTATTATTGGAATCATATTAGCTCCAATCATATTTATTGGAGGACACATTGCAAACCTTGCTTTCCAGAGTTTAGGTGCATTTATAAATTCATTACGTTTACATTATGTAGAATTCTTTTCCCAATTTTATATGGGTGGTAAAATTAAATTTGAAGCTTTTCGCGCTGAAAGAAGTTTCACGAAAATAAGGAGGTAAAAAATATGGTTGAAGTAGCTTTAGGAACAGCATTAGCAGCAATCGGTGCCGGTGTGGCAGTAGGATTTGCTGGATTAGGATCAGGATTAGGACAAGGTATAGCAGCAGCAGGTGCTGTAGGTGCAGTTGCCGAAGATAATGACATGTTTGCTCGTGGTATTATCTTCTCTGCATTACCAGAAACTCAGGCTATTTACGGGTTTTTGATTGCTATTCTTTTACTGGTATTCTCTGGTTTACTGGGTGGGTCCGACTCACTAAGTGTTACCGCAGGATTAATAGCAATTGGTGCAGGTGCAGCAATAGGATTTGCTGGTCTTGGTTCTGGTATGGGTCAAGGTATTACTGCCGCATCATCTGTAGGTGCCGTAGTAGAAGATGAAGACATGTTTGCTCGTGGTATTATTTTCTCAGCTCTGCCTGAAACTCAGGCTATTTACGGGTTTTTGATTGCTATACTGCTCATGGTATTCGGCGGAATCTTAGGATAGGAGGACAATTAAAATGAGCTCCGGGGCAGATAAAATTGTCTCCAGCATATTGTCCGACGCTCAGAGTAAAGCTGATGTTTTTATCCAGGACGCCCAGAAAGAATCTGATTTGATTCTAGAAGAAGGCCAAAAAAAGGCCCAGGCAGAAAAGGAGAAAATATTGGACGAAGCTAATAAGCAGTCCAATATGAAATATCAGCAATTAATCTCAGAAGCAAAAATGAATGCTCGTCGGGCAGAATTGGAGGCCAGAGAAGAAGTAATTGAAGATGCCTTTAAAAAGGCTGAAGAAGATCTTACCAAGATCGCATCTTCCTCTTCTGATGAATATAAAAAATCACTGGTGGAAATCGTCAAAGAAGCAACTTTAGAAGTTGGTGGCGGAGAAGTGATTGTTCATCTAAAAGCTGATGATGTAGAAAAAATAAAGGACTCAATTGACACTATTGCAAAGGACGTTGAAGCTCAAACTGGTATTAAAACCACTCTGGAAATTGGAGAGAACATAAATACTATTGGTGGGGCTGTTGTTAAAACCAAAAATGGAGAAATTGAGGTTAATAACACTATAGAGTCTAGAATGTCAAGGTTTAAGAAATCTCTACGTTCAGAGGTTGCTAAAGTTCTATTCAATTAATAGGGGAGATAATGCATGGCTGAAAGCATAACTGCAATTGTATCTGCACTAGGTTTTCCCTCTGTAGAAGCTTTTATAGCAGTATTACTTCTGGGCGGAGCAATAATTGGTGCTATTGTTGTAATAGCAACCATTAGGCCACTCCTGGATTTGTTTCCATATGCTTATCCCAATGCTAGAGTTAGAGCCAGAGTTGGACGTTTATTCTCAGAAAAACAACTCTCTGAAATCCTTGAATCTGATAACCTGGATGAAGTCCAGAATTATCTTCGGGGTTTCCCAGAGTACGCGCAATATGTGGATAAATATCCTTTGGAAAAAGCACTGGATACTCAACTGGCAGACACTTATGATTTAGTGGCTCGAATTGCACCTGGTGATATAAAGGGCGTATTCCGAGCATTACTAAAGAAATGGGATATTAGGAACATTAAAAGTGTAATTACTGCTAAAGAAGCAGGTTTAAACTCTGAAAAGACTATGGAATTATTAATACCTTTCGGAGACCTTAAAAACGATTTAGGACAATTATCAGAAGTAAATTCTGTAACTGATATTATAACAGCCTTAGAAGGCACGGATTATTCTAAAATTTTAGAAGATGCACTTCCAGCATACCAGAACACCCAAATGGTTCTTCCATTAGAGGCTGCTTTGGATAAATATTATTTGGAAAATCTTTTAAGAGCATCTGCCAATCCTGCTGATGATAACGGCAGTTTAGTTCACACCTATGTCGGTTCTCAAGTGGATATAACCAATTTAAAGATTATCCTCAGAGCAAAAGTTGATGGTTTAAAATATGATGATATCAGTCCTTATATGATTTCTAATGGTTACCAAATAAGGGATTGGAAACTCAAAGATTTAATGGAAGCTGAAGATGTTAGTGCAGTGGTTAGTGCCATGGAAGGTACTGATTATGCACCAATACTATCTGAGGCTTTAAATGGATATAATCAAACTGGTTCCGTTGCTTCATTTGAAAAAGATTTAGATATTTATCTAACTAAAATGGCTAGAAACTTCGCAGTTAAAAAGCCATTTGGAGCAGGGCCCATGATTGGCTTCTTAAATCGAAAAGAGAATGAAATAAGGAATTTAAAAGTTATTGCTCGTGGTAAACGGGAAGTAAATTTCCCTGCTGCTAGGATTAAGGAGATGTTAGTGTGAATTCATCCATTGCTGTAGTTGCTGATGTGGACACTGTGACTGGCTTCAAATTAGGAGGCATTAAAGAAGGTCACGTGGTTGAAACTTCACAAGAAGCAGAAGAAACTTTGGGCAACATCATAAAAGAAAAAGATGTTTCCATAATCATAATAACTGAAAAAATTGGTGATGAAATTAGAGATTTCATTGATAGATTCACCAAATCAAATACATTACCCATGATAATAGAAATTCCAGACAAATCTGGCCCGTCTGATAGGGCTGTCGACCCGATGGGAGATCTAATTAAACGAGTTATTGGGGTTGAGATGGTAAAATGATTACTGAAGGAAAAATTATTAAAATCGCGGGTCCTGTTATCGTCGCAGACGGGATGAGAGGAACACAAATGTATGAAATGGTTAAAGTGGGTAACGACAAGCTTATTGGAGAAATCATTGAGCTTGAAGGAGACACTGCAACCATTCAGGTTTACGAAGAAACTGCTGGACTAAAGCCTGGTGAAATGGTGGAAAGTACTGGAGGACCATTATCTGTGGAATTAGGCCCAGGTATTATTGGATCTATCTTTGATGGTATCCAAAGACCTCTGGAAACTATTAAGGCAATATCTGGGGATTATATCGAAAGAGGAGTAGATGTACCATCCCTTCCAAAGGACAAAAAATGGACTTTTAAACCAGTAGCTAAAGCAGGTAAAAAAGTTTTAGGTGGAGATGTCCTCGGAGAAGTCCAAGAAACATCTGCGGTTCTTCAAAAGATTTTAGTTCCTCCGATGATGGAAGGAACTTTAAAAAGCATTGTTGCTGAAGGTGAATACACAGTAGTAGATGATATTGCTGAAGTTGAAACAGCTAAAGGAACTGAAAAAGTTCAAATGATGCAAAAATGGCCTGTAAGGAAAGGAAGGCCATACAAATCCAAACTTGACCCAGATATACCTCTGGTAACTGGTCAAAGAGCACAAGATACCTTTTTCCCTGTTGCTAAGGGAGGAACAGCTGCTATACCAGGTCCGTTCGGATCAGGTAAAACTGTAACTCAACAGCAACTAGCTAAATGGGCTGACGCAGACATAGTTGTTTATGTAGGATGCGGTGAACGTGGTAATGAGATGACTGAGGTACTTAAAGAGTTCCCAAAACTGGAAGATCCAAAAACTGGTAAACCACTCATGGACCGAACGGTTCTAATCGCTAACACTTCTAACATGCCTGTGGCTGCAAGGGAAGCATGTGTATACACTGGAATCACTATTGCAGAATACTTCCGTGATCAAGGTTACGATGTAGCTCTAATGGCTGATTCAACATCACGATGGGCAGAAGCTATGAGGGAAATTTCCGGAAGGCTAGAAGAAATGCCTGGTGAAGAAGGATATCCAGCATACCTCGCTTCCAGATTAGCTCAATTCTACGAGCGAGCTGGACGAGTAACTACTGTGGGAACTGAAGATAAAACTTCGTCTGTTTCTGTAGTTGGTGCAGTATCACCTCCTGGTGGGGATTTGTCTGAACCAGTTACTCAAAACACCCTACGTATCTGTAAAGTATTTTGGGCATTAGATGCATCTCTAGCAGATAAACGTCACTTCCCTTCCATTGACTGGTTACAAAGTTACTCATTATATGTGGACAGTGTACAAGGTTGGTGGGCTGGTAATGTAGGTGATGAATGGAGAGAAACCAGAGATCAAGCTATGATCCTCCTCCAGAAAGAATCTGAACTTCAGGAAATTGTGCAACTGGTAGGGCCAGATGCTTTACCTGACCGGGAAAGAATTACTTTAGAAACCAGCCGTATGATTAGGGAGGACTTCCTACAACAGAATGCATACCACGAAGTGGATACTTACTGTTCTCCTGCTAAACAATATCAAATGCTCAAAACTATTGTCATGTTCCAAGATCAAGCAACCGCTGCCCTGGAAAGAGGAGCTCCTTCTGCAGACATCATTAACATTCCGGTTAAAGAAGATATCGGCCGTATGAAATTCATTGCTGAAGATGAATTTGAAACTGCTGTAAAGGAAATCCAGGAAAAAATTGTCAAACAATGTGCTGAGGTGTAAAAATGAACGTAAACATTAAAACAAGGGAATACACCACAGTTACTGAAGTAGCCGGTCCTTTAATGATTGTTGAAGGTGTTGAAGGTGTAGCTTACAGTGAAATTGTGGAAATCGAAACACCCAATGGTGAACACCGAAGAGGACAAGTTCTCGAAGTAAGAGAAGATCTGGCTGTTGTACAGGTTTTCGAAGGTACCAGTGATCTAAACACTTCTACTACAAAAATCAGATTCACCGGTGAAACTGCTAAAATTGGAGTTTCCCTAGATATGATGGGCCGTATCTTTAATGGTACTGGTAAACCAATTGACGGCGGACCAGAAATCATACCTGAAAAAGAACTGGATATCAATGGTAGTCCCATGAACCCTTCTGCCAGGGAATTCCCTGCAGAATTTATTGAAACTGGTATATCTACTATTGATGGAATGAACACTCTGGTAAGAGGACAAAAATTACCTATCTTCTCTGGATCAGGTTTACCTCATAATGAACTGGCAGCTCAAATCGCCAGGCAAGCTAAGGTACTGGCCAAAGATGCTGAAGGCAGCGATTTCGCTGTAATATTCGCAGCAATGGGTATTACTCACGAAGAAGCAAACTACTTCATGAGGGATTTCGAACAAACTGGTGCACTAGAAAGAGTAACTGTTTTCATGAACCTTGCAGACGATCCTGCTATTGAAAGGATTATTACTCCTCGTATGGCTTTAACTACTGCAGAATATCTGGCATTTGAACATGATATGCACGTACTGGTTATTTTAACTGATTTAACCAACTACTGTGAAGCTCTACGGGAAATTTCAGCTGCTCGTGAAGAAGTACCTGGAAGAAGAGGTTACCCGGGTTACATGTACACTGATTTATCCAGTTTGTACGAACGTGCAGGCAGAATTGGTGGTAAAGAAGGATCCATTACTCAGATGCCTATTTTGGTAATGCCTCAGGATGATATTACTCACCCTATTCCTGATTTAACTGGCTATATTACTGAAGGACAGATTGTGTTAAGCAGAGAACTTCACCGTAAAGGTATCTACCCTCCAGTTGATGTACTTCCATCCCTATCTCGATTAATGAGTGGGGGAATAGGTGAAGGTCAAACTCGTGAAGATCACAGTGGTGTTTCTGACCAGCTTTACTCTGCTTATGCAGAAGGCCGTGATTTAAGAGATTTAATGGCAGTAGTTGGTGAAGAAGCTTTAACTGAAAGAGATCAAAAGTTCTTGAGATTTGCTGATGAATTTGAGAAACAATTCATTACTCAGACCAGGGATGAAGACCGTTCTATTCAAGAAACTCTTGATTTAGGATGGGCACTTCTAAGCTTATTACCTCGTGCAGAACTTAAAAGGGTTAGGGAAGAACACATACCTAAATACCTTCCTGACAATGAATAACCCCTTTACTATTTTTTTAGAGGGATAAAATGGCACAAGAAATGATTGAAGGGATCAACCCCACCCGTATGGAGCTCTTGAAGCTTAAAGATAGGGAAAAACTCGCTGTTAAAGGATACAGTCTTTTAAAAGAAAAGCGAAATGCCCTTATTATGGAGTTCTTTAACATTTTAGAAAGGGTAAAAGGATCCCGTGAAAATGTGGAAGAAAAGCTGAAAGAGGCTTTTGAAGATTTAACTGCAGCCCAAGTTATTATGGGTGATTTAGCAGTCAATAAAGCAGCTTTATCTGTAAAGGAATCTGTAAATGTTGATATTGGTTCCAGGAGTATTATGGGTGTAGTAGTTCCTGTAGTTGAGTCTAGTACTTCTCCAGAGAGAACTGTTGTGGAAAGAGGTTACGGCTTCGTGGATACTTCAGTTAAACTGGATGAAGCTGCTAAAAAGTTCGAAGAGTCCATTGCCCTCATTATCGAACTGGGAGAAATAGAAAAAACTATTATTCTTCTGGCCGGTGAAATCGAGTCTACTAAACGTCGTGTAAATGCGTTGGAACATATTATTATTCCGCGTCTTGAAAACACAGTCAAATATATTGAAATGAGACTTGAAGAGATGGAAAGGGAAAACTTCGTGCGATTGAAAATGATTAAAAAATCCATGGAGATGGAGTAATGGTTCGAATACTAACTCGTTTAGGTGCGGTTAAAAAGGACATTAAAGAATATGAGGATGAACTGGTGGACTTTAAAATTGGCACAATCTCTGGTAATCTCAGAGCAGTTATTGCTGATGAAGAAGTTGATTTTAAATCTGGTGAATCAATACCTGTTAAAATTAAAGATATCCCTATTCCAGCCAACTACATTTTCTTTATTTCGGCATATGCATCAAACAGGCAAGGCCATACCCTAGCTGTTGGTGAAGAAACTCCTTTACCTATAAGTTTGGATAGACATGTAGATCATGCTATGTTCGTAGCTGCTGTAGATGGATCTATAAAAAAGAATGATCTTTTAGGAGTAATTATTCTTTTACCTGTGGAATTAACCCACCCATCTATTTAATCTCCAAATCTCCTATTTTTTATTCTATTTTTTTAAAATTAATATGCTGTTTTTGACTTATTTAATTTAAATTATAATATTGAAAAATTAGGAAAATTGCTATTTATTTTGTGATTCGAACTAATTAATTACTAAAATAAAAACAAAATAAAAATATATATTAAAATTGGTTTTATAAAAATACTAAAAAAATAGCATTATAATTAATTTATTTTCTGGAAAATGAATTTTTAGTAACTATTACCTAAAAATGATTTCATAGATCCATAAACTTCTATCATTACGGCTTCTATCTGTTCTAATAGATCATCAATAGTTATTTTTACATCATTATAACTTTCAATCTTACCCTTTTTTTCAGATTCAAGCTTTTTCATGGCTTTGGCCCGCATGGTAGCCGGCGACTTATTTCCTTTTAACAATTTCCTTTTTCTGGAATTATCTACATTTTCTATAGAAAATTCTTCTCGAATACTAGTTCGCATACTTAAATATTGAACTTCTGTAGAACGTATATCTCCTCTGATTTGCTCTTTCATATTTATTAAAATTTCTCGCTTTTCTTGAAGCTTTAAAATAGTTTTTCTAGATTCTGCAATAGAAGACATTTCTATCTCGAAGTCAATCAGATCGACTATAATTTTATTATAATCATTAATATCCATACTATATTTCCTCAATAATATTAATTTGTTTCAATTGACGGTTTAAGATCTTTAAAATAAAATCGTGCTGTTATTCATTTATGACATATGGTTTAAAAGAAATTTAATTCATTTTTTGATCTTTTTTGAATTAATTTATTTCTTTTTTTACAGGTTAGATTGTATTTTTATCCTGTACTTTCCATGTATAAAAATTTGGACACTAATATATATAAAATTAATTAATAATTAGTTCATAATTTTATTTAATGAGCAAGATTTTGATAAATCAGATTGATTATTTAAAAAACAAATTTTTAGCTTAAATTAACATATTCCTAACCAAAGACGGAATCTTCAAGGCTACTAAGATGAACGACTGTATGTTAATTTTTTAATAGTAATTTATAAAATAAATATTTTTAATTATTTTGAAAAAAAATGTTTAAATAACATCAATTATAATTCAATAGATAGTTTAAAAGAGTTAGCCTGAGAAATTTTTCCAAAAGGAATAAACTAATAAAAATATGATATTGAATTAAAAATTAATTTTGAATATTTATTCAATATTGTTGTTTTTAATCTTATTATTGAGCTGATACATGTGAGTAAAGATCCCATAAAAGAATATCTTAAGGACCCCGACAAAAAAGCAAAATATTTCCTTGCAATTGTAGTTGTAAGGATTATAGTAACGTTTCTGATGGTTATTGGTGTGTTTGTTCTTATTTTAAGACTTTTAGGCATAATTTAAGAATATTCTTTTTAATTTTCTCTTTTTATTTATTTAATAATCTTATTTTAAATATTTTTAATCGAATAAATATTTTCTTTAACTTTATTTCGAAGGTAATTAACCTTATTAAGGGCCTCGTCATATGTTTCTCCAGTTTGGAGAATGGTTACTAAAGGTTCTCCTTTTTCTATAATTGTATGTTCTTTAGGAATATCATAAACGCCAGGAATATTTATCTTACCAACTAATGATTTTTTTGGGGCGTAAATAATCTCTTTAACAGAATACTTTTCTACTTCAGGAGATTTTATTAACTCTCCTTCGCAAGCTTTTTTATGAGCATCTATTAAATTAATACCTAAAGATGATTCGGCACACTCGAAAGTTCCCTGAAACCGCGGATTTACTTCTATAATATAAATTTCTCCATTATTAATTATCATATCCACTCCATTGGATCCAATTAATTTAAGATATTTCACTACTTCCTGCCCAATTTCTTTTATTTGGTTGTCATCTCCGGGATAGGGCGTTATATTCCCACTATAAATAAATTTATTTCCTGATGAATCATTTTTATTAATGATCTGTGAGCTGCTGATTATGGATAATACCTCTTTTTTGGTAGATATGGCTGAAGAACTAACTTCGATACCAGAAATATATTCTTGCAAAATGAATTTTTCTTTTATGATGCTATTTAAATAATTATTTTTATCTCTATTATCTGACGACTCAGGATCCTCTGAAACAGTATGTGGCCTAAAAGAATTAAGATGGGATATACCATAACCTCCGGAACCATAAACTGGTTTAATTAGATAATCTTTTTCAGTGTTTTGATTGTTTATTTCCCAAGCTTCTTCTAATGAGGATAATAAAAATGTTTCTGGCAAATTAAAATGTTTCCTAATTTTTTTATATAACCTGTATTTATTTTCAATATTTTCCACATTTTTATTCCCTAGAACTTTAGATGAAGGGAAGTTTTGAGGTGAAATTCCAGCACATGGCATGATGTAGTCAATTTCATCTATCCACTCGGAACATAATTCTCTAAGTTCGAGTGGCCTATATGATTCTTGAAAATAACCACAAGAATAATATGGCTTTTGCTTCAACATGCACTTTTTATGATGGTAAGAATTAAAATCTGAGGTGCAAAAGTAGCTGGCAGAATATATCTCGTATCCTAACTCATATGCAGACTGGGCCAGAGGGCGGGTATTAACTCCAACAATGAGTAATTTTTCCATATAATTAACCTTAGAAATCTATAATATATTTAAATTAGTTTTATCGTTCTAATTATTATTTTATTAGTATTTAGATTTATTATAATGATTATAATATTATTTTAGAATTTCTACTTTAGAATTTCTAAAAATTTTTCAATATCCATTAAAAAATTTAGTAATCGTTATAATTTTTTATTTATGGAATCTTATTAATAAAATTAGTAAATATGATTTTAAAATAACTTCAATTAAAAATGAGAATATAATTAAATTAAAATAGAGATAGTCCCGAGCGGAGTCGAACCGCCGTCGCCGGTTCCAAAGACCAGCAGGATTACCACTACCCCACGGGACTATACGGGTTTTTGGTAAAAACTGCCCCTTAAATAGGGCAATCTCAATGTTTAATGGACTTCCTATTTATACTTATCGGTTAATGGCTTATGAATAAAATTGTTTGCTTGTGTAATATTCATTTTAATTATCTAAACACTTTAATTTAGTTTATAAAGGCAAAAAATTATTTATTTATACATTTTAAGAGAGTATATATTTTAATTTGGAGTATAATATGTTATTTTATCATTTATTGCGAAATTCTATTATAAAAAATCCTAAAAACAGCATGGATTAACTAGCCAATAGATTTTTTATAGGATTAATTCAATTATTATACTATTTTAATCTAATATTTTTAATCAGGTTTTTAAATATAATAAGTATAATAACTCATGGAGGACAAAAAATGAGCATATTTCTGATTATAAGTGGCATTATACTAGTTATAATATCAATTCTTCTTTTAATAATGACAAAAAAACTTCCAGAAGGCGCAAAGAGATCAAACTATCTGGTGGCTATTTTTTGCACTGCTTTAGCGGCCATTGTTTTAGTAATGGGTATTATATAAATTTAAATTAGAATTATAATGATTAGTGATTTATCTAACTTTTTATTAATTTTTTTATTATAATTCAAATAAACTAATTTGAATTTATTTTATAATTTTATTTATTGTTCATCCGGTGATAAATGAAAAAACAGAAACAATTACATCCCATCCTAAAACGGCTGTAAATGTGAAATATAATGTAGTAACTGTTGCTAAAATATATCCCGTCAATATTAAATATCCATCACATTCTAAAGAACCTAAAGCCAAAAATAATATGCTATATGCTGGTAAAAAGTCAGTGAGGGGCACTGGGAGAGGCAATATCAATAAAAGTGAGCAAAATCCCATTATTGCTGCATTAAATTTGTCTGTTCTGGATCCACTGCATAAAACAATGAATTTAGGATTTATAAATTTTTCTATGCGCCCCATAATGGGGATAATCCCATTTAAAATATTTTCCAGATTGTTTTTAGATATCTTATAATTCATAATCCTTTTTGGAAGTAGCATATGCTTGTTAAGAATGATACTCACACAGATTACGAATATGGCCAGGCCAAATGGAATACTACTTCCGGGAATTGATACTGGTAGCAAAAAAGGTCCGGTTAAAATGATGCATGTGAATAATTGACCTTCTTCTCCAATTATATCTAAAAACTCTTTTAATGTGGCCCCATCATCGTGAATTTGAGATGGAATTTTTGATATCCTTGATGAGAAAGTTGTGACACAATGATTTTTTTCTTGCAATTAATGCCCTCTTTATTTTAATAGATTAATAATTAGAATAAATAGGTCATTATTAATCTTTATTGGAACGATTTTTATCTGCTCATAATATAACTGTTTTAAATTAACATTTGAACGATAATTCTTAAAATAAGATTTAAACCTAATATTATTGGAATTAGTTTTATTAACTAAAATACCTTTCTTCAGCTTTTTTTAGAGGATAGCTCTTCATAGGATATATTATTTTTTATAACCTCTCTTGAAGATTATCTGTTAAAATATGTGGGAATCATTAGAATCATTATCATAACTATCTCAAAATAAATTATAAAAAAAAGTTCAAATATTGTTTCCAATATTTGATGAGGGAATTTTTAAGTTTTTTTCCATTAGATCCGTTATTTTTATTTGCTGCGGAGTTATTTTATAAATAAATCTAATTTAAGGCAGGCAATAATAGGTAAAGGGTCATCACCCATAGTAAAATTGTTAATATTGGTCTTAAAAGGGTGTTAACCACGAATTTCTCTTTCAAACCAGTATAAAAATGATTCATTGAACTGAAAGTGAAAAATACTAGTAAAACCATGTAAATTCCAAGATAAGCATAGAAACCCCAGTTTAAAAACCAAGCAAATATCATGGTAACTGTGATGGCCACAAAGTGCATTCTGGACTGTCTGCGCCACGCTTCACCTTGGTCACCATAACCCGCTACCTTTCCACCACCTTCTCTAAAGAAAATACCTTCTATTGAAGTGAAACCTGCTAAAAATACTGTGCTTAAAATTGCAAAAATAGAAAATTGTAACTGAGGATTATTATTGCCTAAATAAAATGCGAAAAATATCCCCAAGGCTACACCAGCCCAACGCATTATTTCCAAAAAACGGTTTATTTTAGTACTTGCCGTCATATAATGACTCCCTAATTAATATTCCATATTAATAATCTGTTCTAATAATCATAAGTAATTTTTGAAATAATCCTTCTTATTTTAGGCCCTTTTATTATTTTTCATTTATTTATCCGACCCATATGTTCGCTAAACTGAACTATAACGAATATAGTTTTTTTTGGAGCGGGGGTTTAGAAATAATTTAAAAACATTATTTTCTAAATTACAAATATTAACAAAAAATATTCTGGATTTTTAACTTATTAAAAATAAATTTGCTGGTTATAAGACCTTCATGGCTCCAGGCCATAGATCAATAGTCCCAATATAAAACCAATTATTCCAAAAGCAAGAAGGGCCATTAATGATGAATTTAAAACTGCAGAAAGCAAAAGTTGGTTGCCGATCATTCCCCAAATAAAAAAAACTAATCCACCCAAAACAGCAAGCAATAAACCTATTTTTATTGAATATTTTAAACGGCCTAGCATTGATATTCCATCCTAGGCTCAAACAGGCTTAATAATAAAATCTTAACTAAAATAAATTCAAATAAACTCATATTATCAATAATAAAGTCAAATAAAAGAAAAAAATTAATAATTTATTTTAAGATTCTTTTTTACTCCTTAAAATAGTAGCTCGTTTACTCAAATGTGCTGTTTGATCAGTTAAGCCTACCATTTCGTCTGGAATTTCATCTAGCTTTTCACCATATTTCAGGTTATCACTAACGGTTTTTTCTTTTCTTATAAAAGTTCCAGCATAGATGTCAAAACCAAAAGGAAGGTGAGGTTCACTAACTTCTTTTACTTTCTCAATAACAGCTTCATCAGATATTTCCATCAATATTCGGCCGGTTTTAACTTGTAAATCTATTTCTTCACCTTTAACGATGATTACTCTACGATCTGGATGACCTATTTCTGATTCAGGTAGGCGCTCTCCTTGCAAAACCATCCTATGGATGCCTTCAATTTCATTTAGTTCTCTTAATAAATTTTCAGTAGTATCAGCACTTAAAATTCGGTATGGAAAGATTTGTATATCCACTTTATCGCCTCTAAGTTTTTGTAAAGTTTAACTATTAGACTATTGTATATAGCATATTTGATTTATAAGTTATTTGATAATGTTTTCTAAATTTTAGTTTTAAATTAAAATAAAAACATTATTTATCATATACTCGAAATTAATTTTAAATTATTATTCAATACTAAAAAATAAAAATTAAAATAAATTGAATTCAATTCTCTTTTTCAAAAGTTTCCCTAACTTCTTTTAGTTTTTCAACTATGGGAATCATTTGAGGACACATTTTTTGACATTCTCCACACATATTACATGCAGAAGCTCGTTGCCGTTCAGTTAAAAGGGACATATATTGCATTTGAAGGGCCTGTGCATCATTGAACATATAGGCATGGTTTAAAATATCAAAATTTTTAGGAATATCTACTCCTTCTGGGCAAGGCATACAATAACCGCAGGATGTGCATTCTACTTCTATTTTTTCACGATAACTCATTCTAACTTCTTTAATGATTTCTTTGTCATTTTTTGTGAAAGAATTGGCTAAGCCGTGCAGGGCAAAACCCATATTCTCTTTAATTTGCTCTAAGGTTGACATTCCACTAAGAACAATATCAACTTCTTCGTAGTCCCAGAGATATTTCAAAGCCCATTCTGCAGGAGCTTTAGGTTTATCGGCCAGATCCCAAATTTCCTGTACTTCTTCTGGAATGTTTTGAGTTAAACAACCTCCACGCAGAGGTTCCATTATAACTGTTCCTAAATTCTGACTTTTAGCATATTTAAGGCCTTCAACTCCAGCTTGATAATGTTCATCCATGAAATTAAGCTGAATCTGACAAATATCCCAGTCATAAGAATCAATAACCTCAAAAAATAGATCTATTTCACCATGAAATGAAAATCCAGTGTAATTAATCTTTCCTTCTTCTTTTGCATGGTCTAAGAATTCAAAAACATTGTTATTAATTAGGTTTTCCCAGTAATCTGGTTTTAAAGAGTGTAAAAGATAAAAATCTAGTTTTTCCATCTTCAAAGCTTCAAGCTGCTGATTCAAATAGTTTTCCATATCATTCTGACTTTCAATTAACCAGCTAGGCATTTTTGAGGCAATAAATGTATCTGCAATGTAATGGGGATGTTTTTCAAAGAAATCTCCCAGGAACTTTTCACTTTTCCCATTGTGATAGGGATATGCGGTGTCAATGTAGTTTATTCCATTATCTAAAGCATATTTTAGCATTTCTGATGATTTTTTCTCATCAATATTGCTATAATCATCATTTTTAACGGGTAAGCGCATGGCTCCCATTCCTAAGATGGACACATTTTCATTTGTTTTACCTAATTTCCGATAAAGCATTTTTTTATTTCCCCTTTGATTTCTGGTGATTGTGATAATTCATTTTCTGAAATCGCATTTAAACAGTTTCCTTAAACTAATGCAATTAATATTTTTAAATTAATTAGATATTCATTATTATTTATATTAATATTTTTAAATGAATTCTAAATTAAAATAATCTTGAATTTAATAAAATTAAATAAATATTTTGTAAATATCTTTAAAACTATAAATTTCTATAATCCTAAAATCCTAAAAAAACCAATAATGAAATTCAAAAAAAATTATTTCAATTTTAAATAAATTTTAAATAAAATAAGCAGTCTTTATTCCAAGAGCAATGGCCACAAATATTTTTTATTTGAGAAAAACTAATAATCTCGTTTATTGTTCTGAGAATATCTTTATAAATGTATTCTTGACCACATTCTAGCTTTAACAAATTTATAGTCAAATCATCCATTTCTTTAATTCTTTTTTCAGATTCAGGGAATTGTGAGCAAATATTTTTCTCTAATCGAGTTTTCTCTAGGTGTGGACAGTGAGTGCAGATGTCATCGCCATGATTAATAACTTTTATTTTTTTAGATATGACATCCGGTAGGCCTTCATTTAAAAAATATATGATTTGATTCATATTATTTATAAAATCTGCACTGTAACCTTTTCCCTGAAATCCCTGGATGCAGAGGAGATGATGTGCTCTGATACGAATGGTATCAGAATACTCTCCAATTTTTTGACTGTTCAATATCTACTTCTCCCTCAAAGGGTTCTTTAGGCATTATAACTTTGGTAAATGCAGAAGCTCCAGCAACTTTTATTAAATCCCCAATAACAAATGGAATTAATCCCATGGCCAGTAACTGCCAGATTCCAGGGAAACTTCCAGTAGTTGTAGACATCCATAGTCCCAGACCAACTAGTCCCGGCACGTAAATTAAAACGAAGCTGGCAAATATCATGAGTCCAAACATAGTGGTGAAACTTCTTGCTCTGATGTATTTATCTGCAAAATGGCCTAAGAAAAGGGAAGCTAATACAAATCCAATCAAATAACCTCCGGTGGCACCTAAAGCAATTCCATATCCTCCGGTCATTCCTGCAAACCATGGAACGCCTAATATTCCTATACCAATATACATAATCTGGCTTAATCCTCCCCAGTATCTTCCTAGGACTATTCCAGCTATTAAAACTGCGAATGTTTGGGCGGTTATTGGTACGGGAGTCCAGGGCAATGGAATTATTATTTGGGCCATCATTCCAGTTATGCAAGCCATGAAAAATGCCATAACTGCTTTGTAAGCCAATGATTGATGACTTCTCCATTTAAAAAAGTCAAAACGTTTTTTATAATAATTATTTAAAGTTACGTTCAATTCAAATCCTCCAATATTTTGGATGCTGCTTATTCAATTCATTTAATTAGCTAATAATTTTTCCAAAATTTTTATCAAATTCATTAGTAATTTAGAAATAGGAAGAATATACTTCCTTAATTAATTAGGTGACAGTATTATAAAAACTTTATTTTAAAAATATATCAATTGATAATAATTCTGTTATTCTGTAGTATGAATTAATAAATTAGAATATTATTATTATTATTATTATTATTATTATTATTAAATTTTAGAACTTACTTGAAAATAATATAAAAAAAACTAAAAATAAACTCAATAAAGAAACTGATTAAATATTAAATATTGGGATATTATTGGATTAGATAGTTTCTAATTTTGTTCTAGTTGATTAATGCGATCTACATATTTTTCTATTTTGAACTTTCTTTTCAATCCATTGGCATTCATGTAACGAACCTTTCCAAATATTTCTCTTTCCTTCCAGGCCCTATCATGTTTTCCAAAACACCATGCAACACCAGTATACCCATTGGGATCTCTTCCATCAATTTCATATTTGTCATTTAAATACACTGCAATATCATATGCATTTCTAGGATCATTAGTCCACTCTAAGATTTTTTTACCCCAATACATCCGCATATAACCGTGCATTTTTCCAGTAATAATCATTTCCTTTTGAGCGGCATTCCAGTAAGGATCGTGTGTTTTAGCGGTTTCAAGCTCTTCTAAAGTGTAAGTATACTCCCTAATATCATTTCGATGTTCCAACAATGTTTTTTTGGCCCAATCTGGTAAACAGTCAAATCTATCGTAATTATCATTGTAATGGGCCAAATTCATACTTAATTCTCTTCTTATTATTAATTCTTCCAGGAATGAATCTTTACCAGGACTTTCTATTTTAGAAACTTCCAATGCTAAATATAATGGTGAAATTTGGCCAAAATGAAGATAGGGACTCATATTTGAAAGATAATCTTCTGCAGGGTCATTTCTCAAGTCTTCAAATTTGTCGATTTTATTTTCCACAAAGGAATGAAACAAATTCAAAGCATTTTCAGTACCTCCTTGGAAAATGCAGGGACTTATATCATCCTTTAATTTCAGGTTTTTAATAGATTTTTCCAAGCTTTCAAGGTCGAATTTTTTAAAATCTTGGCCTGAATTTGATTTTAAATCAAAATCTAAAGAACTTTTTTCAAGCAACCGTTCTTTAAGCGGAACCATAAAATAATCTAATTCGCGATGAATCTTTTTTCTAATGGTCCCGGCAGAATATTCTTCTTTAGGGGACGTTGTTTTAATGGGTACTATTACATTAGATTCTAATTGGATTAATGGGCATTTAATATTGGAATTGACTTTTTCTAGCCATTCTCTCTGAATTTTCAAATAGCCCATATCGGTAATTATCAATGAAGCATTTCTTGAAAGTTTAATAGCTCCTTTCGCAGAATTCTCCTGTAATGTAACCATATTGATGTTTCTTTTTTCTAAAGATACTGCAGTTTCTTTTAAACCTTGAATTAAAAAGCAAAAATGCCTATAATTGGCATTGGGAAAATCATTGTTAATTCCAAAATAAGTGATAAGTGGCTTTTCCAGCTCATTAGCTTTTTCAATCGCATATTCTAATGCATGATTGTAATGACTTCTAGGAGATGCTTGCATCCAGTAAAGAATATAATCTCCTTTTTGAATGGGATTTGAATTCAAAAATTCTATTCTCTCATTTTGAATCAATATTTAACCTTCTTTTTTTAATTGTGTTTTAATTTATAAAATTCAATTATCTAGCCCAAATAAGATGATTATCTAATTTATTATTATTATCATCATCATCATCATCATCGTTGGATTGTTGTGACTGGCATTAATTCTGGAGGGTATGGTTGAAAAAAGGACTGTTTAGTTAAATAATCTTGTTCAAATCTAATTACCCAGGATTTTAACAGATTAAGACATACTAATAGTGGCATTATTCCTTGCCGGTATTTTTCAAGGGAATCTAGGAAAAATAGTTTTTCCTCGTGATTAAGTTTATCTGATACGTATCCAAAAACATGCATTAGTACATTAATATTTGAAGGAATTTCTGGAGGTTTTTTGAGAATTTTACTTAACATATAACCATAATTTAAGAATAAATCATCATTAGAATAATTTTTCTGATTACCAAGCATTTGGCCCATTTCTTTAACTATATTTTGATTGTAGGCCATTAGTAAAAACTTATTTTGGCTATGGAAATCAATTAATTCAGAAACTTTTTGACTTTTTTTCACATTTCTGAAGTCAGATAAAGTGTAAATCGCGGTTAAAAAATCTTCTCTTATTTGTAAATTTCTTAAACGCCCTTCATCCTCTACAGGAGTATATGGGAATTCATTAAAAATAGAATTTGCAAAAAGGCCTATGCCATCTGTTTTTGGGCGAGAATTTCCGGGATGTGGATAGACTCTAACCGCCTTTACACCACATGAAGGAGACTTATTTTTTAAAATAAAACCATCCATATCTGTTAATGAGCTTAAAAAAGCGCTGGAAAATTCTTCCATACTTTGAGTTAAATTGAGATCCTTGGAAGGCTGTATAAGATTTATTTCTCCATTTATTTCCACTAATCTAATGGGGTCTCTTGGTATTCCTAAGCCGATTTCTACTTCTGGACAAACTGGAATAAAATTAATGTAATTCTTTAACTGTTTAATAAAGGGGCTGGCAATTATAAGTCCATTATAACGGCAAGATTCAAATTCTATACATTTACTGACTACTAAATTAGGGGTTTGATATTTTTTCAAAATAACTCCTCCTCAATTTTAAATGTTGGTTAATAAATCAAATATAGTTGAAATTAATTAGTAACAATGTATATGTTATTACACAATTAAATAATAATTCATTCCTAAATGTTATTTATTATTAATATTTATTTAAAATTCAATATATAATTATTTAAATAACTTAATTAAAAAAATCAATTAGACTAAAATAAATTAATTAAAAATTAAATTAATTAACTAAATTCAATATATTTAAGATGAGTCATCGAAATTATTTAGTAATTTAACTATTAAGTAAATCCTTAATCATTAACAATAGATATGAATTACGGAAAATAACTAGGTGATGAATAGTTCATAATTATCTTTTAAGAATTAGAATTAAATCGATTCATATAGCCTTTTTAATAAGAATAAAACTAATCTGAGACCATGAAAACTTATAATATATTGATACTGGAGGATGTTCCATTTGATGTGGAGTTAATGGAGCGTGAAATAAAAAAATCAGGTATTGATTTTAATTCAAGAACAGTTGAACTTGAAGAAGATTTTTTAAGAGAAATAAATGAATTTAAACCTGATTTAATTTTAGCTGATCATTCGCTACCTCACTTTGATGGTATTTCTGCCATGGAAATTGCCAAGGAGAATTGTCCAGAAGTACCATTTATATTTGTCAGTGGAACTATTGGGGAAGAATTTGCAGTAGATGCTCTTAAAAACGGTGCAACAGACTATGTTCTAAAAAGTAATCTTTCTAAAATTGTTCCAGCAATTAAAAGGGCCATAGAAGAGGTTAAAGAACAACAAAAACGTAAAAATGCTGAAGAACAACTGATAAAAAGTCACTGGCAGCTAATGGAAGCCCAAAAAATAGGCCATATTGGGAGCTGGGAATGGGATATTCATTCAGGAACTATGGATTGTTCGGATGAATTTTATAGAATTTCTGGTATTGAAAAAGAAACTTTTAATGCTAATTTTGACTCTTTCATGGATAGAATTCATTTTGATGATCAGAAGTCAGTTTCTGAAAGTATAAACAATTCTATAGATAATTTAATGCCTTTTTCTGCAGAATATAGGATATCTCGACCTAATGGTGATGTTAGATTTGTTTCGTCCCATGGCGAAGTTATTCATGGAGATCATGGTGAAGTTTTACGAATTATCGGAACTGAACAAGATGTTACACGTCGTAAAATTGCAGAAGATAAATTAAAAGAATCTTTAAAAGAGAAAGAGTTACTTTTACAGGAAATACATCACAGGGTAAAAAATAATTTACAAGTTATTTCCAGCTTACTTAGACTTCAATCTTATCATATTAATGATCCAGAGGCTTTAGAAATTTTTAGAGAAAGCCAGAATAGGGTTAGTTCTATAGCTCTGGTGCATGAAAAATTATATCAATCTCAGGATATGGGATGTATTGATTTTTCAGATTATCTAAAAAGTTTAACTGGTGATCTTTTACATTTTTTCCCTACGGACTCCAGTAGAATAAAATTAAAATTAGAATTAGATGACGTTAAATTGAATATTGAAACTGCTATTTCTTGTGGCCTTATTGTTAATGAACTTTTGACCAATTCACTTAAACATGCTTTCAAACCATCAGAAAATGGGGAAATTTTCGTGGGCCTTAGTAAAGACCGGGAAAATAATAAAATTATCCTTAATGTAGCTGATGATGGTCAGGGTTTACCTTCTCAATTGAACCTGGATAAAATCGATAGTTTTGGTTTAGAATTGGTTCAACATCTAAGTAAGCGAATAAATGGTGAAATGGTTATTGATAGATCTAAGGGGACTAGATTTAAAATTAGTTTTCAGGAATTAAATTACAGGGGAAGAATACCTAATGGCAAATGAGAAAATAATTATTGTGGAAGATGAAGAACTAGTTGCCCAGGATATAAAATTGATTCTGGAAGATTTAGGTTATCATGTTCCAGCTATTACTCCATCTGGTGAAGAGGCTCTTCTAAAAATAGAGGAATACTGCCCGGATTCTGTTTTAATGGATATCATGCTGGAAGGTGAAATGGATGGGATTGAAACTGCTCAGAAAATTTCTGAAAGGTATGATATTCCTGTTGTTTACCTAACTGCATATAGTAATAAAGAAATTTTACAAAGGGCCAAAAAGACAGAACCTTATGGATACATACTTAAACCTTTCAAAGAAAGAGATCTTCAAATTAATATTGAAATGGCATTGTATAAACATGAAGCCCGTAAGAGTCGTCTTCAACTTATCCAGCAAAAAGCAATCAATAAATACTTAGAAAAATCTCTGAATGAAAAAGAGACATTAATGCGTGAAATTCACCACCGAGTTAATAACAACCTTCAAATTATTATCAGTCTTCTTTCGCTACAATCAAAATATTTTGAAGATGAACGGGTACATGATTTTTTCAAGGATTATGTCAACCAGCTCAAATCAATGTCTATGATACATGAAAGAGTTTATCAGTCTGATGATTTATCTAGCATAGATTTTAATCATTATCTGGTTGGTCTAGCTTCTCAGTTATCCAGTTCTTATAAAAAAGATCCAAATATCAATATTACTATTAATTCCGATGATGTTTTTCTCAATGTTGAAACCGCAATCCCTTGCGGACTAATTATCAATGAAATTCTCAGTAATTCCCTAAAACACGCTTTTTTAGATTTGTCTGAAATTGAAAAAGGAGAAATATTGATTGAGCTTCGTTCTGATAAAAGAGGTAGATATGCTCTTTTCATAAGTGACAATGGTGTTGGAATACCTTCTGATGTTGAATTCCCTTGTAAAGGATCTTTTGGATTTAGAATGGTTAACACACTTATTAATCAATTAGGCGGTTCTGTAGAATTTGATGGAACTGAAGGTACTTCTTTTAAAATTAATTTTGAAGAATTAAGATACACTGAACGGGTAAAATTAGATTATAAAGATGATAATTAATTTATTTATTTTTATTAGTTATTTATTTCAATGTTTTCTAAAATAATAAATTTTTAAAATTAATTTAAAAATTAATAAATACATTTTATTTTAATGAAGCTTGGCCCGATCATAAACATTCCTAAGGGTTTGCATATCCACACTGGTATATATTTGGGTTGTAGACAGGTTGGAGTGTCCCAATAATTGCTGAATAGCTCTAATATCCACTCCGTTCTTTAACAGATGGGTTGCAAAAGAGTGCCTTAGAATATGGGGGGTAACTCTCTTTTTTATGCCGGCCATTTCAGCATAGTTTTTTATCATCATCTGAACATAGCGAGGAGTTAAATTATTTCCGAATCTATTCAAAAACAAGTGTTCTCCTTGATGGAACCTAACTTCTATGTAAGTATCAATTAATACTTGGGTTTCTTCATCAAAAAGCACAATACGATCTTTTTCACCCTTTCCTCGGATTCTAAGTGTCCTATCCTCCAAATCAACGTCATCAATTCTTAATGAAACTAGTTCGGATACTCTAAGTCCTGAAGAGTAAAGTAATGCCAGTATTAATCTGTTTCTGAGTTTATTGCTGGTTTGAAGGGCCGAATCTCCCTCTTTTGGCCCATCACAGTTCACTGCATTGATTAATTTTACTACTTCGCCCTCATTGAGGGATTTAGGTAGAGATTTGGTTCTTTTAGGTGTTTGAACATCCTTTAAAAAATCAATATCATTAAATTCTAAAAATTTCTTAACCACAACTGTAACCAGGTAAATATAATTTTGAGAAACGTTTTTTTCTCTTTTAAGGTATTGTATATATCTTTTGAATGACCTTAAAACTCTTCTATCATCATAAAGATCTTTTTCAGTTAATAAGAATTTATAAAAATTATTTACGATTGATTTATATGTTTTAATAGTATTCCTTGAATAATTTCTGATTTCAAGTTCTATAAGATACTCTTCAATCATATCTGGAAAATCAAAGACCTCTAGAACTGTTTTTCTCTCTCCATCACTAGACTCTGCAGGAAAATTCTGCTGAAAACTTCCAGAATCTACTGTAGATGCTCTGCCAATTTGTTGGGAATAGGGATTCATCATATCAGACATTTTTATTTATTCTTACAATATTCCATAACACTCATATTCTCATTAAATACCTTTTTAATGTATTTATTCATCAAAAAGTGTATTAGTTTAATATAATATTAAATTCAAATTACTCAACTTATTCTTATGCAATGTTGAACTATTTGATTATTTAGATGGGCTATTGTAGTTATAATATGTCTTTATATTATTTTTTATAAATAACTTTTCCTTAAATTTCTACATATAACTACGGTCAACGTTTTCATTTTGATATTTCTTATTGTGAGGATTAACTGATTGCTGGGAGCTAGTTAAATCTTTTTGCAATGCATTTTCATAAGTTTTATATCGTTGAATAATTTGATCTTCAATGGATATGGCCTTTTTAGCAGCTAGTTTCATATGTTCTTGGGTTATATATGGATTTTTGTCCATAACTGCCATATCTCCCGCCATTCTAATTACTCCTCCTAAATCTCTTAATCGGAGGGTAAATGCATCATCTTTATCATCGATAACTTTAGCTCGTTTTTCGGCTTCTTTAACCAGGACCTTAATAGCGTCTAATGTAGCATGGGGGATTTTTCCATCAATTTCTATTTCTTGAGCGACAAATTGGGCTAATTTAGCTTCATTTTCTTCATTAATAGGCATGGTGGTATTCATTAAGATTTCATATCCTTCTCCATGGATACGTGATCTTAATGGGGGTAATATGTGCTTTAAATCAACTATATTGCAAGCTCCTACAAAAATAAAATCACATGGAACATTTTCTACTCTGACTGAACTTCCTGCACTTTGCGGATTTCGCCCTACAATTGGAAAAACCTTGTCTTGCATGGCACTAAGAATAAATCTCTGCAAGTGGGAGATATGAACTACTTCATCTACAAATAAAACTCCTTCATGAGCTTCATGAATTGCTCCGGGAACTACACGTTCATAAGGCTGAGTTCCAAGATCCGGATGTCCTCCATATGGATCGTGTCTAACATCTCCTAGTAATTCTGTTTCACTAGCACCGGTAGCTTGGATGAAGAATTTTCTTTTAAGAGGAACTACCACGTGCATGGGTTTTTCATCTACTAATTCTCTTCGTTTTTCCAGGGCTTTTTGATCAAGAACTTTGATCTGGTCTCCTCCCAATCTCTCATAAATTACTACCTCTTCTCGACCATTTATTTCACGAGTAGTAGTTACTCTATCTTGAGGAATGTTTACTGGTCCGGAACTCATTTCAAACATGCCTAAAAGGTCTCCCAAATGTTTTCTTCGGGTATTAATATGTGAAAATTTGTCCCCTCCACAATTAGGGCATATACTTTCATATACACTATTATAATCTCCACAATGCATACATTTAAATCCTAATCGTTCCGAAACAGCATTTGGGACATTTTTAGGATCTATAAATTCTCCTTCTGCTTTTTCAATAGCTATTTTATCTGCTATGATTTCTTTTCGAGTTTTAATTTCTATAAAAGGACGTTCTGGTCTCTCAGGGTTGTGAACGGCACTTATTTCCTCAGAAGGTTGATTTAAATGAAAAGAAATGGCCTGAGCAATAAGAGATTTTCCAATTCCTGGCGGGCCTACTAGTAAAAGATTTCTTCTTTGCTTTGCTGCAATTTTAACGACTTGGATAATATCTTCATGTCCTATAACCCTTTCTAGAGGATCTTTAGGAATAATAATATCTTTACTGGTTTCAATATTTTCCGGATTGTTTTTGATATTTATGTACATCTTGATGCCTTCTTGCATTATTTAGTACAATTTATCTATAATTTCCTTCAAATTTACTCATAATAATTTTTATTAAACTTTGAATGGAATTATTATAACAGTTGGAATTTAATTTTGAATTTAGCTATTAAAAAATTATAAAAAAATAAAATTTGGAAGAAATCTTCCGTTTTTGTTTATAATATTCTTTTTTTAAAAGAATATTTAATATAAGATTATAAATCTTATTTATTAAATTAGCGAGTAATTAATTTCACTTTTTCAGGCTTTTTGACAATTTCCCCAGATCGAATGGCAACGATATGTTTAATACCTTTCTCATGGGCAATATCAAGAAGTCTCTGACTAACTACACCGTCAAAAACTACAGCGTAGGGGTGGTTATTAATTCTTTTTAATTCATCGTATAAATTTTCTACTTTAACTTCTTTTAAGATGTTTAAAGCATCATCTAATATCTCAGCATTCCCAGAACCCTCTAATTCGTCCAAGATGTTTTTGAGAACCACCATTTTATCTTCACTCTTAGGTTCTACTTTAATGCCTAAATCATGTAACATTTGTTCTATAGGCATTTTATCTCTAAGAGCAACCATAATCTCATCTTTACCCAAATCTTCTACTTCTTTTCCTCTAGGAGCTCGAGTAACGTAATCAATTTCTCCTACTTGGAGAAGTTCTTTTAAAATCAGTTCTCCACCCCTATCACCGTCTACAAATGCAGTAACGGTCTTTTTACGGGTTAAATCGGCCACAGTCTTTGGAACACTTACGCCTTCCACAGCAATGGCATTTTTAATTCCATGTTTTAAAAGATTTAGGACATCAGATCGACCTTCTACTACTAGAATGGCGTCTGAAGTATGGACATTTGGGCCTGCAGGGAGTTTTTCATCCCCAAAATCGGTTATTTCGTGGATACGCATGGCCTCTTTCACTTCTTCAATCATTTTCAGACTTTCAGGAGTGACTTCATCCATCATTCCGGCATAAATTTCTTTTGCCCGGTCCACTACTTTTTTCCTTTTAACTGCACGAACATCTTCTACTTTAGAAACTTGAATATAAGCCTCGCAGGGCCCTACTCGGTTTATGGTCTCCAAAGATGCAGCTAATATGGCGGTTTCTACTCGGTCTAGACTGGAAGGTATAACAATTTCTCCTTTAGATCGACCTCCTCGGGAGGTGATATTTACTTTAATTCGACCTATTCTCCCAGTTTTTTGTAGTTCTCTTAAATCTAAATCATTACTTAAAAGCCCTTCTGTTTGGCCAAATATGGCACCAACCACGTCAGGCTTTTCCACGATTCCATTAGCATTAATTTGAGCGTGAATGAGATACTTAGTTGTACTTATTTCTTCTGCTTTTCCCATGTTAAGCCTCCCTAATTACTTAGATACTTGCAGGGATAATTTAGTTATCAATTAATAGATGATCTGTAATGTTTGATAATAAAACCCATTACAGATGGATAACAGTGATCACCAACAGCATCCAGAAGGATAAACATCAAGTTCCAGCTTATTAATATGTTTAGGAAGACTCTCTATGTCTTTGATATATTTACGGGTCATTCCCATGATTCTGCGCCTTATTTGCATATCTGGGTACGATCCCAAACCTTGAATATCTTTTGATAGTTTTTTAGCTAATTGATTTCCTTTTTTATCAAAATCGGTAAGAATAATTACTTGGGGTGATGATTCTGCCGCTAATTCGGCAATTTCAAAGAGATTTAGGGGAGATCCAGAAACTTTCATAAAATTAGCGTTAATTCCCAGTTCTCTAAGGGCTTTTTCGTCCTTTTTACCCTCTATTAATATTGGTACTCCTTGTTCACCATAATATTTTAATTCCTCGAGTTCTTCATTTAAACGTAATAATCTCCTAAAACTCATGTTAAATAAATCCTTTTGATGACTGTAATAGTATCTACCAAATATTATGCCTAAACTCATATATAAAATTGTAGATGTGTTAATGAAACTGAAAAAAAAGATTTAGGAGTGTATTTAACTTTAATTGACCATATTTAACTTTATTAAATCTTTAGAACTTTTTCAAGTTTTTAATTCAATTATAAAAATTTTTTAATAAAATTAATCATAAAATAATTATTCTTGTTCTTTACTTTGATAATGTCATTTAATTTAACAAATTCACTTATATTAATTAATATCTGGATTTATTTTATCCATTCAATTTAAAGTTGAGTTATCACAAAAGTTTAATTAAATAAGTTGAATTAGTTTTAAATCAGTAAAATTTACTAACATTAAATAATAAAAAGAGTAATTAATTAATTGTATCAATTAAGAAATATCAATTATATATAAATTAATAGAATACTTATTCATAATCATTTGGAGGAAATATAAGTGGCAAAAGGCCTAATTAGAATCGTTTTAGACATATTGAAACCTCATGATCCGATCATTCCTTACTATGCTAAATATTTAAGTGAATTGGGTGGTGTAGAGGGTGTAAATATAACCTTAATGGAAATTGACAAGGAAACAGAGAATATTAAGGTCACCATTCAAGGAAATGACCTTAACTTTGAAGAAATATCTAATGCTATTGAAGATTATGGTGGGTCTATTCACAGTGTAGATGAAGTAGTAGCTGGTCGCACCATGGTTGAAGAGGTTACTACGCCTCAGGACTGAATTTAATGTCAGCAAAAAATAATAAAGACCATAAAAATTCAAAAATCTCTCCTAATTCTTTGCTGAGGAAGTTTTCTGCTAAGAAAACAAAATCAAAAGTAGAAAATTTAGAATCAAATACTTCTAAAACGGAATCTCATAGAGATAAATCTGAAGATGAATTTACTAGTTTTGAAAGTTTTTTTGATGCTGTAAAGAAAGCCGCTGATTCAGTAAATATGGATAAAACTCTGGATTTTATTTCTACTCCTCAAATTTCAGATGCTTTACAAAAAATTAATGGATCTAATGGTGTTATACCTTATGTGAAATCTGTTAATTGTAAAAAAACATTTGGAAGAGTTTTAACTGTACAAACTAATGAAATCGATTGGGGAACTTCAGTTAAAGCAATAGATGAAGCTAAATGTGGTGAAATTCTTTTTATTAATGTTGAAGGCTATAAAACTGCGATTTGGGGTGAGTTAACATCTAAAGCGGCACAAAAGAAAGGAATTTCGGGTACAATAATTAATGGGGCTTGCAGGGACTTTGATGCCATTAAAAATATGAATTATCCTGTTTTTTCTAAGGCAATTGTTCCTAATGCCGGAAAACCTCTTTTAAACGGAAAAATAAATATTGACCTATGCTTTGATGGAATTGAAGTTAATTCTGGAGATTACATATTAGGTGATGAATGTGGTGTTGTTGTAATTCCTCAAAAGATTTTTGATGATGTAATAAAATCGTTATGGGAAATTAAAAATTCGGAAAAAAGGATAATTGCTCTAATAAATGATGGAAAATCACTATTAGAAATTTTAAAATTAAATTAATTATTCTTTATTAAAATATTCTTATTAAATGACGTTTTACCACTTTAATTTTACTAAAATTTGATTTGAATATGGAATATTATTATGCTGCGCATTATTATCGTTTACTGGTGATTAAATGTCTCCTATAGAAAAAGAGGTCGAACAAGAGGATGTTCTGGGGTTTATCCGAGAACATAAAAAGAAAATTATTCTTTCATTTATAGCTGCAGCCATAATTGTATTCATTGTTACTGCTCTTGCAGGATTGGATGGCATTATAAGCGCACTTCAAAAAACTAATTACTGGCTTTTAGGTATCAGTTTTATCTTAGAAGCATTTATAATGCTTGTATGGACTTTAAGATGGAAGCTAATACTGGATGTAATAGATGAATCACCTAAGTTTACTAGTTTAATGGTAATGCTATTCGCCAGCTTGTTTGGGAATAATATAACTCCTGGTGCTGCTGGAGGGGAACCATTAAGAGCATATATTCTAAGAGAAGTCAAAGGAACTCCTTTTGAGCTTGGATTCGCGTCTTCAACAGCGGACAGGGTTTTTGAATTTTTACCTTTTATCATTATATCGGTTCTGGCGGCAATATTGATTTTGACCTGGGATATTTCCATATGGACTCGGGTTCTGGTCACGGTTCTTATAGTTTTATGTATTGTATTCTTTAGTGTGATAATTTATGCTGGAATCAATAAAGAGATTGCTCAAAAAATCACTTTATCTGTGGCCCGCTCATTATTTCCTTTCTTTTTAAAACTCACTAGGAAAGAGATTACTTTCTTAGAAATAAGTGAAAAATTAATATTTTATATTAATAGATTTACCACCGGCTTTGCCATGGCTTTAAAAGATAAAAAAATTCTTCTAATTGGATTCTTTCTTTCTTTTGGAATGTGGGGCCTGGATATGGTCCGTTTTTATGTTTGTTTCTGGGCAGTTGGAATTCAACCTCCTTTACTTCCATTAGTAATTATTTATACAGTAGGAGTTTTAATTTCACTTCTTCCGCTTATTCCTGGATCACTAGGAATTAGGGAGGCAACACTGGTAGCACTTTTTGCAGTGGCAGGAATATCTGCAGATTATGTGGTTGCAGCTAGTATTATTGACCGTATAGGTAGTTATTTTATTCCCACTATTATTGGGGCTTTTGCAGCGGTGTATTATGGTAAAATCATCACCAGTGAAAAGAAACCTAAATCAGCATAGTAATCTACTTATAGTCCTTTATTTTTAATTATATTAACTTTGGGGTGTATTAATGATATTAAATCTTTTAATCAGTTACCACAAGGTTTTTAAAGGGAAAATTACTTTTAATATCAAAAACCTTCTTATATATTCCTATCGAAACATTTATATATGACTTATTGCGTAAAGAGTAGTTATATAAGAATATATAAAATTTTCGGTTTTAAATTATGAAGATTTTGGGAACTATTTCACATATCTCCAACAAGGGAAATATTATTGCAAGATCAAGCAGTACACCTGCTCTTGGATTAATTGTTTTCACTGACGATAAAAAGCGAATTGGTAAAGTACACGATGTTTTTGGTCCTACTAAAGAACCTTATATCACTATAAAGCCATTAAGCAACAGAGATTCTAAAAAACACACGGATAACACAAAGCATCTGGATGACCGCGTTGGAGCAGTTTTGTATATTTCATCAAAACCTGTGAAAAAATGGGGGCGTAAAAAACGAAAGAAAAAATGAAAAGTGATGTTTCTGAAGTTGAAAAGGAAACAAAATGCCCAGAATGCGGCTCTGAGAACCTTATTGGGGATTATGAAAGAGCTGAAATAGTTTGCGGTGGATGCGGACTTGTTATCGACGATAGTTTAGTGGACATGGGTCCTGAATGGAGAGCGTTTGATCACGAACAAAGGGACAAACGTACTCGTGTAGGAGCACCTATTACCTACACCATTCACGATAAAGGGCTTTCTACCATGATCGATTGGAGAAATAAGGATATTTATGGTAGAGATATTCCTGCCAGAAATCGGGCCCAATGGTACCGTTTGAGAAAATGGCAGAGAAAGATCAGAATTTCTGGTGCTACTGAGAGAAATCTGGCCTTTGCATTAAGTGAGCTGGACAGGGACTCTTCTCGATTAGGACTTCCTAGGAGTGTAAGGGAAGCGGCATCTGTAGTTTACCGAAGTGCTGTAGAAAACAAGCTCATTAGAGGAAGAAGTATTGAAGGTGTAGTTGCTGCATCATTATATGCTGCTTGTAGGCGTTGTAATGTGCCTCGTACCTTGGATGAGATTGCTGAAGTTTCTAGAGTAAGTAAAAAAGAAGTAGGCAGGACTTACAGATTTTTAACCAGGGAATTAGGAATAAAACTTCCTCCTACATCTCCAGTGGACTATGTACCTCGTTTTGCCAGTGAACTGGGATTATCTGGGGAAGTACAATCTAAGGCCATTGAAATAATTGAAAAGGCCATGGAAAAAGGACTTACTTCAGGTAGAGGCCCTACTGGTGTGGCTGCAGCTGCTTTATACATTGCATCTGTTCTCTTGGGAGAACGAAAGACTCAAAGAGATGTGGCAGATATTGCTGGAGTTACGGAAGTAACTATTCGTAATAGATACAAAGAACTCACGGAACAATTAGATATGGGTGTAACCTTATAATTTCACCCTAAAATATTATTTTTACTATTTTTTTTTATTTATAATCTAATTTAAAGTACTTATTTTAGATATTGGATTTTATGCTATTTTCAATTTAAAAAATAATATTCTAATTTAATTAATTTAAATTCACTGTTTAAAACGATTATTTAATTTAAAAATAAGTTTTAAAATTTAAAAACTTATTTGGCATATTTTTCAATAGAATTCTCTAATTCTTTGATCAAGGCCTTATTATCTCCACCATCATATTTTTTAAGATTTTTCTGGTATTTAGATAGTTTTTTGATGAATTTTTCCAGACTCTTTTTATTAATTTCTTCATAAAACTCTCCATAGCCTAGTTTATCAAGATAGATTGCATTTATGATTTGTTCAAACTGACCTTTGACAGGAATGCTGTAAACAGGTTTTTTTAGATACAAGGCTTCACTAATCAGGGTAAAACCACCATTAGTTATTATGGCCCGGGAATTTTGTAAATCACTGAAAAATTCATCTTCATTAAACATTTTAAATTCTAAATTTTGGTCTGTTTCGTTTTTATCAAACCCATATATTATGAATTTTTCTTTAACCTTTTTTAAAGTTTTAATTAATTTTTCATTTGATTTACTGGTTTGATAAACTAAAATGTGATTTTTATAGCTTGGCTTAAGCTCCATAATCTCCTTTCTAAGAACTGGAGGGTAAATAATTGTTTTTTGAGGGTTTTTTATTTCAGGATAGAAATAACTGATAATTATATGTCTTTTAGGCCGAACAATAAATGATTTCACGACGCTTTCAGCTTTCAGTTTGTCTTTTCTGTATTTATCCGGATATTCAATGTTACATTGAGTAATTACATGCATATTATCAATGCTTATAAGGGGTATTCTAAGTAACTTGCTTAAAAGACTGGCATAAAATTCAAAATCAGAAACAATAGCATTGGGTTTAAAATCTCTGGCTAATCTGTAGAGCAATCCTAAATTTTCTTTTAAATCTCTAGGGAGCCTTTTCATTGATTTCACGAATGTTTTTCTGTTTTGAACTGTGTTATTTTCATAAACTGTATTAAAACCATAAATCTCATACACATTTTCGAATTTTTGGGATAGATAGGTGTAGGCCCGGTTACTGGCAAAAATAAGAATGTCATATTTTTCAATTAGCTCTTCTATAATTACTCCACTTCTTATGGCGTGGCCCAGACCTTCTCCACAAACAGAATATATAATTCGTTTTTTAGGAGTCTCTACATTCTCAAGAACACCATTTGAATTTTCTGGAGTAATGGATTGATTTACATGATTTTTTTCAAGAGAATTGTAAGAAACAGTAGTTTTATTGGTTTCTAAGTCATTATAGGAGTAATTACCATCTTCCAGAAAGTCGGGGCTGTGTTCATCACTGTAACCAAAGGTATAATCAAGCTCGTCAGCAGTAATTTTTTTCCCCATAAAATCATAAACAGTACTTTTACTATATTTGTATGCTAGACTTACAAGGCCTTCTTTTTCTAATCTACGTATAGAAACTAGAACGTGTGGCTTTCTAAGTACTTTAAACGAACTTATTTTTCCAATTCGCTCTATATAATCACTATCTTCTCCAAAATCAAGGGATTCTTCAAATCCTCCCACCTGATCATGTAAATCTTTACGGGAAATTATCCCATAACATCCTGCACCATGTGGTTTAATTGATTCTACCATTATCATAAATCGATTAGCAAATTCATGAAGAACTTTGTCTCTTTTTTTATCAGAAAGAGGAATCATCTGAGTTATAGCAATTCCCAGTTTGTTTTCCTCAAATTCTTCTACTGAATCTTTTAGATAATCATTAGTTAAAATTAAATCTGAATCTAGAAACAAAAGAAGCTCACCATTAGCTTTTTTAGCCCCATTATTTCTTCCAAGTGCAGGTAAACCTCCCTCAGTAATAATGCAACCATAAGATTTGGCAATTTCACGAGTTTTATCTTTAGACTGAGCATCAGCAATTATTATTTCGTAATCGGCGTAACTCTGATCTTTTATACTATCTAAAAGTTGAGGTAAATACTCCTCTTCATTGAATGTAGGAATTATAATGCTGATTTTTGTCATTTTATCTTATCTCGTCTGGTTATTGATTAATTATTTATAAAACTACTTATAAAAATTTATAAAAATTAAATTATTAAAAATTATAAAATTTATTTTAAATATGATCAATTTATTTAATTCTTTTTAAGAACTGTAATATTTAAAATACGAGAAGAAATTCCAGCTTATGAAAAATCCTCGGCATTTACCTTCTAAAGTTTGTGCAAGGTCATTTAAAAGAATCATTTCATTATATTTTGGTGATATGTGGATTATTGTTTTTTCGCCTTGGGTTTGAACAGATAACACATCATAATCATTTAAATTGAGATTTTCACCATCACCAATAACTGTTACTTCATAATAATCAGTATTTGATCCAAAAACTCCTAAAATAACTCTTAGTATAATTAAAAGGGCAATAATTACTGTAGGTGTGATTAAATTTTTTGGAGAAAATGGCATTTTTAGGGAGTACATACCTAAAATTCCAGAAAGCCCTACCATTGCAGGAGTTGATAATAATCCACCATCTATTAACCCAATAAGTGTGTTAGAAATGGCAAATATTACTATAACTTGATGATAATCTCGCCGTTCTCCAATTGAAAATAGGCCTAATAAATAAACTAAAGGAAATATAATAACTATTAAAAGCCCGATGGATGGTAAGTACTGTAATAATGATGTTCCAGTATGTACGCCTGTAGGAACGGCGACAACTGAAGAGATAAATGGCCCAAGCACGGCTTTGAATATGTGGCTGTGGAGAATACTACTCGATGTGGGGTCAGGATTTAAGGAAACAAAAGCAGTGAATATGGAAACACCAAACTGCGATCTAAGCCATATTTCCATGATAATTCCTAAAGTATAAGTGAATAAAACTATTATTATGGTCCATTTAAGAAAATCATTACCTTTCCATTCTTTAAAATAGTTAAAATATGATAATTTAAGGCGCAAATATCCTTTACTACTGAAAAGAGGACTGATAAACATCATACTTCCCATCAATAAGAAAAATAAAACATCCTTCCCTTCGGAAGAACCCATTAAAAAAATTTGTGTCAATGGACGAATATAAATGTCTAAATTATCATATCTGAAGATATAAGCTCCTAATAGTAATAATAGGAGTCCAATTACATTAATTTTGTATTTATATAGGTCTGATTGAATTTTCAAGAGCTAACACCACAATAAAATATTGGAATTTAGTAAAAATAACTTTTATGGATAATGGAAAATAATTGATTTTGATTAGTAATTGTTATTAGTAAATTCTTTTTATCATTTTTTATTTAAATAGTTGAGTGTTATCAGTTTTTAATATTTTTAGGATTTATTTGTATAATTAATAATAAAAATGAGCAATCTCAATTTTTTATTTTAATTAATAAACTAATAGTATTGAAATTGATTTATCTTTAAACTTGAAATTATTATGGTAAAATAATTGATGATTCTCTTTCAAATACCATATCTGTCATTAAAAGACAAAATGTTGATAAATACGATTTTAACTCTTATGAACTCACAGATGAAGATTTTACTGATGAAATAATCCAGATAACATTAAACAATATTTGAAATGGATAAAATCGGATATTGATTTAATTTATTCCAATGTGGAAAAAGCTGATGAGAATGGCATCTTTAATGAATATTTGAATTTAAGCTGATTTTAATACTATATTAGTTATTCTAATTTATTTAATGGAATAAATTATATGATTCATAATTCTAAATAGTATCATGGAAATTAACATTATTTACATATTTATTTTAGCTTTAACTGGCATTGCGGTGGGTTTTTTCACAGGCCTCCTAGGTGTGGGGGGTGGATTTATTCTGGCCCCGATACAGTTTTTCTTGCTCCAATCTTTAGGTGTGGACACGGATACAGCTATTCGAACGGCTTTTGGAACTAGCCTGGCTGTAATGTTTCCCACAGCTTTAATTGGAGCCTATACTCACCATGAGAATAGTTGTGTTCTGATTAAACCAGCAATTTATTTAGGTTTAGCTGGTTTCTTTGGAGGAATTTTAGGGGGCTTTGTTGCGACCCATACTCCTGGTGAGATTTTAAAAGTTCTTTTTGGAGTTTTAATATTTTTGGTAGTAATTCAGTTTTTAAAGTATAGCGATCCTAAGAAATCTGGAGACAAGATTTTAGATGCTTATCACTTGTTATTTTACGGTTTTATAGCTGGAGTTTGTTCTGGTCTACTGGGAATGGGTGGGGGAATAATTTTGGTTCCGATCATGGTTATTTTGCTTGGATTTAGGATGATTGAGGCGGTGGGAACATCTACAGCAGTCATTATTCTCACATCTTTGGGAGGTATAATAGCTTATACATTTAATGGTCTAGGAGTTCCAGGATTGCCGGAGTATTCTGTGGGATATATAAATTTGCTTCAGTTGGCAGTTTTAGCTGGTTTTAGTATACCTATGGCTAAATTAGGTGCCCGAACAGCGCAAAAATTGCCTGAAAAGTATTTGAGATACATATTCTCAGCCATTTTAATTTATATTGGCTTAAAAATGATAGGAGTTTTTGAATTTCTAAGAATTCCAATTTAAATCCTATCATCAAATTAAAAAATAAACTGAACAAATTAAATAAAGAAATATTATTGGAACATATTATTGTTTAATATATTTGATTATTAATTCTCAAAGTTAAAAAAATATTAAAAAACTATTAAAATCTAATGTATTATTCAATTAATAAGAAAATATTTGACGATGTTTTATATTATTAAAAATTTCACCTAATAAAACCTAATAAAATAATTCAATCAACTTTATTTATAATCAAATTTAAAATGAAAATAAATATAATTAATTAAGGAGTTATCAAATGCCAGAAAGTGATAAAATTGCTTATGTATCTGCAGCTGCAGGTATTATTCTTATTATTTATCCATATTTAGGTCCGGTTAACCTGAGTAAGATTTCTGGTTTGATTCTACTTGGCCTTTGTCTTTTAATCTTTTTCAGTGAATTTAAGGATACTAATTTTGAAAAAATTTCAAATGAAAGAATAAAAATGGCTTGGTTAGCTATAGTTGCACTTTCATTACTATTGGGGATTTCGTTAATATATCAAATTTATGTTTTTGGACTATGGATTTTAATAGTTGGAATATTGCTTGGAGCATCAGGATATCTTATTTTTAAATCAGGATATTCTAATAAGTACCAAAAGGATCTTAGAAACATTTTATTGGTTTTGGGATTAATTTATATTTTAATGGGAGTTGGAATTATTAATCCTATGTATTTAGGCATTTTTATTGGTCTGGCACTTATTTATTATGCTTATCAACGTCAAAGATAGAAATAACGAACTAATATGAGTAATATAGGAATTAAAATAGAAAAATAAAGAATTAGAGAAAGAATAGAATTAATTAGGGCAATTAATTGCTATTTAAGCTATTTAAAAACTATTAAAATGAATTTAAATCACATTTTACCATAAATTGTCATCCCTACCCAAATAAGCACAAATGCAGCAAATAACACATAAATAATCTTTTTAGTTTTATTGACTTTATTCCGATTGTCAATTAAGATTTTTTCACATTTATCTGAACAGGTTCTTTCTTCTAATGGTATGGGAGTTCCGCAAACGGAACAATGTCGATGTGGTTTGGTCATATTTATACCTCTTTACTTATATTTATTAAACTTTATTTGTTAATTAGAAAATATTTTAAATAAAATTTATTTAAAAAATATGTTTATTTTCATTATTTTGGGATTATAACTGTTCCTATTTTTCCATTTAAAGCATTTAATAAGTTTTCAGGATAATTTCCATTAGCAATAACGGTTTTTATCCCAGATCGCTTTATCATTTGAATAGCAGTCATATCAAAAAATTCGTATGTACCGGCCTTTACATCCTTATCTGCCAAAAATTCCATCATCTTGGTGGCCGTAACATTTTTATGAAGCTGGGCATCCTGGTGTTTATTTGGATCTTTGTCATAAAGGCCATCTACAGATGTTAAATTTATTAAAAGATCTGCTTTCACAAATTCAGCTAGAATGGCACCTACGGCATCAGTGCTATGGGCTGGTTCAGTACCACCCATGACAACTATTCTGTCGCTGGTAGAATACTCTAGTGCTTGGTGGAAGTTCTCTGGAACTAAAGGATAAGCATCCTTACCAAGTGCCATAATTAATAACTTGGCATTCAATCTGGTAACATCTATGCCAATATCATCACAATGTGCTTCACCACCATCTAGGTCTCGTGCTACTTTTATGTAATCTCTGGCCGGTTGGCCACCACCTACAACCACAAACATTTCATGCTGGTCTTTTAAAGAACCCAAAATTTCTGCATAATCTTCAAATTTCTGGTGGTCATATTCTTTTATTATAATGGATCCGCCGATAGTTACTACAATTCTCATAATGATCGCCTGGCTATTTTAAAGGCCTTAACTTTATTATTATTGAAAAATATAATTTATTAGTTAATTGTTTAAAGTGGTTCATAAAATGAAATTTAAATAAAATTTTTTTAAATTAAAACCAGTTATGAATCTTTAATCTATTTAAAATTTTAATCTATTTAAATATTTAATTTATTATATCATTATAATTATATTAGAAGTATAACTTTATACCCTTAAATAACATAGTTTATAACTGTTTATTTAAAATATATAAAAAAATATTGATATCAAATTTGCATAATTTACTATTGATACGCATTATTTTCTTATAATGCATAACTTAATAAAAAATTAAATAAAAAATATTTTTCATAAATAAAAATTCACATTAGATTTATTTAATTTATTTAATCACAGATAATCTAACTAAATTAAGAATATTATTTAAAATAATTAAACAAATTTAAATAACTTTATCAATTGAAATTTAATTTAATATTTAATATATTTTTTATAGATCAGGAGTGATTATATTGACTGAAATATCATCAAAAGATCTTTATGAATTTAAAAGAACTTTAAAGGAGCTTGCCGATAAAAAAGGCAGAGGAACTGAACTTGTTTCAGTTTATATCCCACCAGACAAACAGGTCAGTGATGTTGCCAAGCACATGCGAGAAGAAATGAGTCAGAGTGCAAACATCAAGAGTAAATCAACCAAAAAAAATGTTCAATCTGCTATTGAAGTTATAATACAAAGATTGAGGCTGTTTCCAAAACCTCCTGAGCGTGGATTGGTGATGTTTGTAGGGATGATACCTAGAGGTGGCCCGGGCACAGAAAAAATGGAGACTTATGTTTTCGAGCCTCCAGAATCAATTCAAACCTATACCTATCACTGCAATTCCGAATTTTTCTTGGAACCTCTTCAAGATATGCTGGGGGACAAAGATGTCTATGGTCTGGCGGTTCTTGACAGAAAAGAAGCTACAATAGCTGTTTTAAGGGGTAAAAGGATTGATATCATCAAAATTTTAACCAGCGGAGTACCAGGAAAGCATAAAGCCGGGGGTCAATCTCAGAGAAGGTTTGACAGGGTTATTGAATTGGCAGCACACGAATTTTTGAAAAGAATAGGTGAACAAATCAATGATGCTTGGTTACCATTACCAGATTTAGATGGTGTTGTATTGGGTGGTCCGGGTCATACTAAGGAAGAATTCCTTAAAGGCGACTATATGAATCATGAAATAAAGAAAAAGGTAATAACCACTGTTGACACGTCATATACTGGTGAATTTGGTATTCGTGAGGTCATTGATAAATCAATGGATGTTTTAACTGAAATTGATGTAATGCGTGAAAAGAAGCTGGTTCAAAGGTTCTTGCATGAGCTGGTAAGTGATAATGGGCTGGCCTCTTATGGTGAGAAAGAAGTGAGACAGAATCTTCAAATGGGTGCTGTTGAAGTTCTTTTATTGTCTGAAGACCTTAATTCTAAAAGAATAAGCTATGAATGTTCTGTTTGTGGTCATACTTCAGAATATACCACTAAAAATTCAGAATCTGAAGTTGAAAAAACATGTAATAGCTGCAATGAAAAAATGAAATTTGTAGAAAGCAAAGATGTCATTGATGACTTTGTTGAAATGTCAGAGGAAGTTGGGTCTGAAATAGAGATAGTATCTACTGAAACAGAAGAAGGAATGCAGCTGCTACGTGCTTTTGGTGGAATAGGTGCTGTTTTAAGATACCGGCCTTAATGGCCTTTAATTTTCATTTTTTTGAGTATTCTGTATTTATTAAATGATTTATAATTTTCATTGGAGTTTTATCTTGAAATTCTTTACTATTTTTTTAAGTTTTTATAATCTCCATATTTCTTAGAAATTAGCCTCCAAATAAAAATTTCATAAAAATCAATATTCCAGGATATAGTATGGCCTCTATATCTGCAATAAATGACTTATTTGACAATTCTGCTGGATTCACATGGCCTACTTTCAGATAATGAGAGGTATATATATAAAAAAGTGTTAAAAATAAGGCAATTGGTGGTAAAACTTTTAAATACACTCCTATTATTAAAATACTTGAGGTTAATATATTAATTCCTTTTAAAAAGTTGATTGTATTTTTAATTCCTAAAACAGCAGGCATAGTTTTTAAGCCAGATTTTTTATCTGATTTTGTGTCTTTCAGGTCGAAAAATATAGTATTTACAATTACTTTAGAATAAATAAACAAAAATAAGAAAATAAAGCTCATATTAAAGGTTGATTTATGGTAAATAGCAATTAGAAATGTTCCCCAAGATCCCCAAATTAAAGCTATATAAAAATTTTTAAAGGCCGTAATTTTTTTAGTTATTCCCTTTAAAAATCCAGTATAAATGATTCCCATTATAAAAATGGTTATTACGAATACTATTATTGCAAAATTGAATACCCATATTAGTAAAATCCCCATTAGAGTAAGATAAAAAAGTGTTAATTGTTTACTTCTATTGGGGTCTAAAAAATTTGCTCTTTCAGGATTAGTTTTAGCATCATTTTCTAAATCTTCATGATAATCATGACTATAAACAATTAATGGAAGCAAAAAAGAAATTAAAAGTATTCGGAAGTCTAAAGAAATATTTAAAATAAAACAAACAGTTAAATTAAGTGAAGGCCCCCATAACGCAGGTAAATATCCGCCATAAATAAACAATTTTTTTATAAATTCACATAATCTAACAAAAATTAATAGTGCTTTTTTTGGAGACAGGGATATTAAATTCCTGTCTCTATAAACTAACGGAACTTTATGTCTCATGTATTAATATTTTATTAAAATCACCAAAAGAACTTTTTTTATTGATTTAAGATACTATTAAAAAGTAATAATGTTATATTTAAAGTAGATAATACGCCAAATTTTTTATTTTTTGTTAAAAATCAATTAAAAGAGATTTATTTGTATTCTGGGCCTATTTTCAAAATAATAATAATAAAAAACTTAAATTAAAATTAAAAAATTTTTAATTTAAAAAAGGATTATCCAAGGCGGCTGACTTGGATTAATGATTCAACAGGAACATCTGAAACTTGGGAAATTCCTTTTTTATCAATCAAGACGGTTACTGCAGTGGGGATAGCTCCTTGATCTTTAAGGACATTGATAACTTCTTTTATAGTGCGACCACTGGTAATAACATCATCGACGATTACTACTCTTTTACCACTCACTGAAGCAAAATTACTACTTATGGCACCTGCTGCATCTTCGCCTTTCCGGTGTTTAATTGGGTGAAAAACAGCAATTGATGTTTCTAGACCAGATTCCACATCCATGACATCAGCCATCATGGTGGCAAATGGTACTCCACTAACTGCAATTCCAACAACCACATCAGCTGTTCCATGCTTTAATGCCATATCGGCCATGGCCGCAGAAACATATCTTAAACGGGCAGAACTGCCACCTAAACTTTCCCAGTTAATTGCAAAGTCCACAGGGGCTTTTTCTTCTGATTCTCCCATTTTTTTACCAGTAGATTGTAGTGTTAGCCATCTTGCTGTGTCTTTAGAAACATTCAGTTCGTCGGCGATTTCTCCTGTAGTAAAACCTCTGCTTCTCAGCTCATTAGCTTTTTTTATAAGTTCCTGATTCATTTACAACCCTCACTGGTACTGGATATTATATATTATAATAAATTAATTATTCTCCATTTAATTTAACAGGCCTATGCTCTCTTGAAGATTTCATAGCGGCCAAAACGGTTCTAAGAGCATAGATTCCATCGTCTCCTGTGATTTCAGGATCTTCATCATTAACAATTGATGAAAGGAATGATTTTATTTCTTCTTTTAATGGTTCTTCGTGTTTTATTTGAACATCTTGAGCAAATTTTCCAAATACATCAATACTTTGATCAATGTAATCAATAGAAATTATTCCATCAGTTCCAGTAATTTCCAGTTCACGCCTTTTGTAAGGAGTTAACCAGTTTACTTCTAAAATACCAGTTATTCCGCTGTTAAATTTAGTCATGATTTCGGCATGATCTTCAAATTCACATCTTTCGAGTATACTACCCATAGTTGCATAAACTTCTGCTACTGGCTCACTAAACAAGTAGTACATTACATCAAGATCATGAATCGCCAAATCAATAGTTACGCCCACGTCTTTAATTCGGGGAGGGAATGGTCCTACTCTTTTAGCAGAGGCAGAAACTACATCTCCAATAACATCATTTTCAATGAGTTCTTTGGCTTTCTGAACAGCAGGATTAAATCTTTCTACATGTCCGGTTCCTAATTTAACGCCTTTTTTCTTGGCGGCCTTAACCATTTCTTTGGCTTCATCCAGTGTAAAAGCAATTGGTTTTTCAACTAAAACATGTTTTCCATGTTCTATAGCATTCATTACTACATTATAATGGTGTGTAGTAGGAACGCAAACACTCACAACTTCTATTTCTGGCATTTCTAGAATATTTTCATAATCCACAAATCCTTGTGCATCATATTTTTTTGAAACTTTAGCTAAAGTTCCTTGTGTTATATCAGAAATAGCCATTAAATTGGCTTCTTCAAGGCGATAGTAAACTCTCGCATGGTTATATCCCATTGCACCTACGCCTATTACTCCCACATTAACTTTATTCACACATAATCCTCCATATGATTTGCAGCAATTAAACCTAATTCTTTGGCTTCTTTAATTGATCCATTTAAATTGATTTTTGATAAAATTTCGCCTTCCCTATTTAGAAGAACTGCATAAAGGTCTAGTTTACCATTATTTTCGCGCGCTATGGCACCTAATGGCCATTGACAGCCAATACCTAATTTTTCAAGCACGGTTTTTTCTGCAAGTACTTCTTGGAAAGATATATAATGATTTAATTTTTCAATGATGCTTCTTTTTGGACTATCTTTTCTGGTTATTACTGCCAGCGCCCCTTGTCCTGCAGGGGGAGTTAAATATTCCAAAGAGAATCTATTTTTAATATTTTTTGTCAATCCCAGACGATTAAGGCCGGCTTCTGCCATCAAAGTAGCATCACATTCGCCTTCCATAACTTTTCTAATCCGAGTCTCTATATTTCCTCTTATAGGCTCTAACTTAAAATTCTTTTGGTGATAATTACAAAAAGCTTCTCTTCTCAGACTACTGGTTCCTAATTTTGAACCGGGAAGAAGTTCTTCCCAGCTTTTTTTGGAAACCAAGACTTCATTAGGTGATTCTCTGATGGGAACTGCTGCAATCACCAAATCCTGGTCTAAGTCGGTGGGAACATCTTTTAGGCTGTGAACAGCAAAATCGACTTTTTCGTCTAAAACCGCCCGATCAAGTTCTTTTGTAAAAAGCCCCTTAGAATCCATATTGTAAAGTTGAGAATTGGTTATTTGATCCCCCATAGTTTTAATAATATGGGTTTCTATTTTCTCATTGCTTATTTTTGAAATTTCTTTGATAATATATTTAGTTTGCACTGTGGCAAGCATGCTCCCTCGAGTTCCTACGATCAATGAATCATCTCCAAACTTATTACGGAGGATTTTTAATTTAATAATTATATAATTCTTATTTTATAAATTTATACTTTAAAAATGAATTTTAATCCAAAATAGTTTAATCTGCAAATATAATCTATCTTAAAATTTATTTACTAGATTTTTTTGTTTTCATTCTTAAATTTTTTTAATTCGATATTATAATATATAAAGTGATATCATGAATTAAGATTTTCATTATATAAAACCTTCATTTGAAAATTTTTGAAAATATCTATTGAATTATAATGTATTCCAATTATATTAAATATTATATTAAATTTTTTCCAGATATCAGATATAATGAATATAAAATACTTATTTATTTATACTAATTACCGTTGCTTAAGATTTGAGTAATTTGAGCGATAAATGAAAACAATATTTTTTCTTCCATTATCAATAGCAAATTGGACTGCTTCTTGAGGATCAAAAAAGTGATAAGGATTATAATTCATATTTTCTTTAATTCCTAACCCTAATTCGTTGGTAAGTATTAAAGAAATCTTTTTTTCGGGAATACTATTTGATGTATTATTATTTTTATTATAAAATATCTTTTCTAAAAGTTCAGCAGCTTTAATTTCATCTATTTCTTCGCAAGTTATTCCGTATTGTCCGCCTAGAATAATGGCTGGGTTTTTCAGTTCCATAGTCATGTTAATCGCATGTTCTATGGCAGTGATATTTATACCGGGATTAATTTCTTCTATAATGTTTATTTTATCAAATTTTTTTATAGAACTTCTTCCTTCCAATCCAGAAAAATTTTTCAGCCCTTCTTTAATGTTATTGGGGATCATCCCTAATGTTAAAGCACAACAAACAGCAGCCAGTACATTTTCAACCTGATATGGGGATGGAGCAAATGTTTCTACTGAAAAATCGCAATTTAAAACATCCCCATTAATTGTTTTCAAATTCCAGGTCTTTATTCCAATAATTGATTTTTTAAGTCCATATTCAATGTTGCTTAAGCATAAATTTGATTGGTCTGTTTTATTAAAACTGAAAGTGTTTAATCTATTTTTTAAATTACCATATTTCAAATGACCATAATATTCCATAAATGTGTCATATTCACAGCATATCATCTTGCTCTGGAATATTTGTTCTTTAGCTAAACTGGCCTTACTTTTTTTACCGGCAATTGGGTAGTCTTCAATTATGTTGGTTAATAACCCCACATCAGCCATTCCAGTAGCTCCTAATGAAGTTTCAAATATAGAAATTCCATAATCATTATTTCCTGCCAATTTAATGGTTTCAATTATACTGGCAGGGGTTATGCTAATATTTTTTTTTAGAACAATTGATTCTGATATTATTTCACTATTTTCAGATGGTTCACCATTTTCAAAGATTTCTGCCCCTAAACTACTCAGTATAAGTGGCCGGTATGGTGCAAAAATTTGTTTTAACATTCCTACTGTACTGGTTTTTCCTTTTACACCAGTAACTTCAATTATAGGAATTTCTTTGGAATTCCCATTTAAATTTAATGGATACTTTTCCTTTAAATTTTCTTCAAAATTGCTATTTTCAATTTTTAGTTTTTTCCAATTATCTAAAATTAATTTAATAGCTTGATGATGGGAAAAATCTGGTTTAATATTTAGCGGACAATGTACTGGTGAAATGATTTTAATATCATCATCTGTTTGGAAATCCGGGTTATTTAAACTTAAAAATGATTTCAAATCGTCTTTACTTTCCAAATATTCGTTTTTTCTGAACCCAGAATTTATTAATCTGATTCCATTTTCCTGAAGAGTCTTTTTTTGCTTCGCGCTGGTGGTTTGGTAAATATCCCATACCCATACATCCTTAAAAATATCTAATTTTGCTATTTCTAAGGCGATAATCAATCCGCCATGAGTAAGGTCTATTATAAGAACATTCATTAAATTCACCAGGTAAATAAAATATTTGACAAATGATTTATTTAAAAATTAATTTGGATTAAAATGTTGATTAAAATTTGATTATTAATAATCGGTTCATATTTCAGCAATAAGTCTGTTATTTAGATTTAAAGCTAATTTGATTTTATTTGGGGGAGTAATATAAACTTTAAAAAGTTTAATTAAAAGTTTAGAATTTTCATGAATTAATTCCGCCTTCAGTAAGTTTTTCCCTGACTTTTTTGTAAAAGTCTTTATTAAGCCTCACAAAATAAGCTTTGGTGTCTGATTTTTTGAATAACAGTTCTTCCGGATAATTGAATTCTTCTTCAAATTGCCCATCTATTACAGCAATTGCTTTTTTTCCTTCTCTTAACAACTTTACTTTTATCTCACTTTCGTTGGAAACTACAATTGGTCGCGCACCAAGCTTAAATGGGCATATGGGAACAATAAGGAACGCTTCAACTCGAGGATCTACTATGGGCCCTCCTGCTGACATAGAATAAGCTGTAGATCCGCTGGGAGTGGCGACTATAAGGCCATCAGCTCTTAATTCTTCTACAACTTCTTCGTCAACAGATATTTCTATATGTAGCATCTTAGCAGGTTTTTTGGTCATCATAACTACTTCATTAAGGGCCGAAGGTAATTCATTTCCATGATAAACTCTTAGAAGTGTTCTCTCTTCAATAAAATAATTTCCAGATAATACTTCTTCCAAGGCAGTGAATGTGTTTTCAGGATCTATTTCTGTTAAAAATCCAACAGTACCTAAATTTATTCCCAAGATGGGTATTTTTTTACCATTAACCAAATTTTGGGTCCTTAATATGGTTCCATCGCCCCCAATGGCTATTATCATGTCTGCTTGCATATCTTGAATTTCCACACCCATTTCTTTAAATTCGTTGATTTCTTTTATGAGCGAAGAATCTATGGAAACTTTGATATCTTTGTTCAAAAGAAATTTAACTATTTCTTTAACTAATTCGACTGATTTTGGGATGTCTAAACGGGCCACAATTCCAATATGCATCTAGATGACCTCCATTATTTTCATGATTTCTTGATGAAGATTACTATTTCCTGCAGCAATAATGGATGTTCTTGCATTTAAACTTAAAAGACCATCTACGGATTTTCCTTCCTGGTCAGTTACAATTCCTCCTGCTTCTTCTACTATTAATTTAGCTGCCGCAATATCTACTACTCTCAGGTTTCCTCTAAGATCCATAAATGCGTCATAGGCCCCATTACCAACATATGAAAGTTCTAAGGCAACAGAACCTAATATCCTCATTCTTCGGATGATTTTACAGATGTTATTCACCTGGCTAAATTTTGTGCCATAAATAAAAGCACCCATGGATGATTTATTTAAACTATCTTGGGTGGATGGAAAGACTCTTTCTCCATTCACCATAGATTCTCTTCCTTTAATGGCCTCGTAAAAGTCACCGGTGGCGAAATTTTTAACAAATCCCATTTTCACATCTCTTAGGGACGGTAAATTTGCGCCAGGTATGTATTCTGCCACAGCTACGGATATTCCAAATGCAGGAATATTTTTAACAGAGTTACTGGTTCCATCTAGAGGATCCACTACAAAAATGATTTGAGGGTGTGGGCTTGTTTTGAAAAAGTCACCGTCTGGCTCTACATTTTCATCATGTGCATTTCTAAGTGATTCCGTATCTAAATAATCATTTGGGCTGGAATTAATTTTTATAGTCCCAATTTCCTCACTTATTAAAATTACTGGCCTTTTTGATCTTATAAGGACTTCAATTACTTCATCTTCAGCAACTAAATCAATTAATTTAGACGGCGTACCGTCTGCACCCATTTTTATTATTTCTCCTGCTTCATTTTTGCCAACTAGTGGAGAAACAGCTTTTTCAACTTGTTCGGTCATTTTAACAGCTATACTTCTCCAAAATTGCAAATCAGATTCTTCCATTTAACCATCCCATTTTTATTAATATCTGGTATTGTAATTACAAAAAATCTGCTATTATTTTCTTACAGCAGTTTCATTTGACTAATTTTAATTCATTAGTTATTCATATTAAGTTACAATTTAATAAAATTAAGGGAAATGTGATTTTATTAAATTCTTTTTTTTAAAAGAGTTTGAAAAGTCAAAAAAATTGGAATTAAAAAAATAATATAAATAATATTAATAAATAAAATCTAGAATTATGATTTCCTGTTATTTGTTAAATAAGAGAATTAAATTATTTTTTAATTTAATTCAATGATATATGCTTCAATGGACTTTAATCACCTAAATAAACTAAAGATGCTACCACTGCACCTAAATCAACTACTTTATGATTAATTTCCTCAACATGCAATTCTTTTATTTCCATATTCCTAACTTGCATCATGTATTTTACCATGGAAATAGTTTCTTTTCTAATTGCTTCTGGATCACAGTTGATTCCACTGTGTTCCACCACACAACCAAAATCAGAGGATGTGGCCACGGCAATAGCTGCTGAAATAAGATCCCCTGGATTAGAAGAACTTGTATAGGAAAGCACACAGTTAACCATATCTCCGGGAGTCAATTTTTTAAGTTCTATAATCTCAGTATTTGCCGGTATTATACTAGAAACTTTAATTAGGTTCACATCTCCAATTCCTGCATGTAAGAGAGCATTGTCAAATGCATTTAGTTTAGTGGGACCTTCTGCTTTTCCAGATGTTATTGCGACTTTCATTAATGATCACTTATCTATTAATTTTTTCAACTAATTTTTTCTAATTATTATCTAATTTTATAAAATTGTAATGCATCTCAGTGATTATTTGATTCAATTATGATTACTGATTAATCACATATTTTTAGTATAATTTTATAATCATTTATACATTAAATAACCTAATAAGATTAATAATAACTTTGATATAATCTAATTATCTATAATTTTAATTAGAAATACAATTATCTTAAAAGGTCTTTAAATAAAGTTAATATAAATAGATAGTTAGATATATTGTTAACATCTTATGGTCATTTCAAATTATTCATGATATATTGATATATTTTTATAAATTGGATTTGGCTTAAATTAGATTAGATATTAATCAATTTTTCAGCTGTTTGTGATAATTATGGCTATTTCATCTAACGATAATTACTATAATGTCTAAATAGCGTCCTATATCAGTTTCAATGCTGGTGTTCTAATTGGAGACTTTTATTAAAGTCTCCAAGTATCATTCAGTATGTTGACATTGATATTTTCTTACATTATATAGGAGGTAAAATAATGTCAAAGAAAGTTGTAGAAGTTAAAACTTTAAAAGTCGGTAAATATGTAATTTTAGGCGGTGAAGCATCTAAAATCACCAGTATTTCAACATCATCCCCAGGTAAGCACGGTTCTGCAAAAGCTCGTGTGGAAGCAGTTGGTATTTTTGATACTCAAAAAAGAAGTATTGTAAAACCAGTGGATACTAAAATTGATATCCCAATTATTGACAAAAGAACTGGTCAGGTACTGGCTCTTATGGGTAGCGATGTTCAATTAATGGATTTGGAAACATATGAAACCTTTGAAATTCCTATTCCAGATGATCTACGAGACCAACTCCTTGAAGGTGTGGAAGTTGAGTATATCTTGGCCATGGGTAATAAAAAACTCATGAGAACTAAAGGATAATTATAATTGGATATCTTAATATTCAGATAATGAATATCTTTAGATTAATTAATTCTGATGATTATAATCTACTATTAATTAAATTAATTGTTATTAATCATCTAATATCTAATCAATTATATTATTTAAATTTAATAATAATCCTTTTAATAATATTTTTAGATTTGTTTGATTAATTGAATATTAATTGATTAAGATATTGAATTGGTTAAACCAATTGCTTAATTAATAAAAAAGATATCTATTATGATTATAAATAAACTTTTAAATAATATTAACTTATAAAATGGGAAATGAGATCATAATGTTACTTTATACTCATAACCCTTCAAAATTTGCTTTTTCTAGGGATAAATCGGACTTTGAAAATTATCTATCCAATTTAGATATTGATTATGCAAATTCTGAAAATAAGGAAAATCAGAGGCTTTTAGGATTAATTGGTGTGCCTTTTGATGGCACTACTACTTACCGGCCAGGGGCTCGTTTTGGCCCATCGGCTGTCCGTGAGGCATCTTATAACTTTGAAAATTATAATTTGTCATTTAATGAAAGTTTAGATGCTATTTTTTTTGATTTAGGCGATCTGGAAGTTATCCATGGCAATGCCAAAAAAACATGTGAAAAACTTCAAGAAACCGTATTGGAACTTTATGGTGCTGGAATTACTCCCATAATTATTGGGGGTGAGCACAGCGTAAGTTGGGGAGTTATATCTGCCTTAAAAGAACATCATGGCTTAGAGGATATTACTGTAGTTCATTTTGATGCGCACATGGATATTATTAATGAATACCTGGGAGAGAAACTTTCTCATGCTACGGTTATGCGCCGAGTTTTTGATCTTGAACCTAAAAAAATCATTCAAATTGGTGTTCGTTCAGCATCTTTAGAAGAAAAAAATTTCGTGGATAAAAATTCACAAAAAATTGATTATTACACTTCGTATGATGTTAAAAATGATGAAAAATTGATAGAATCAATTCTGAATAGAATTGAAGGCCCAATTTATATTTCAATAGATATGGATGTTTTAGATCCTTCTCAAGCACCCAGTGTGGGTAATCCGACTCCCTGTGGATTGAGTTCTTTCCAAATTGAAAAATTTATTAAAATATTGGCCCAAAAAGATGTAATCGGTTTAGATTTGGTGGAAGTTGCCTCTAAGGAGATTGGGGATATTACTTCTATTAATGGAGCTAAAATTATTTATGATTTCCTTTGTTTACAGTGATGAAGGATTATATCTAAATTCTTTTTGATATTTTTTTCATATTTTTAATTTTAAATTAATTTCTATTAAATTTCTATTAAATAAAAAAATAATGAAAAATAATAATGAAATAAATTAAATACTATTCTTTAGAATACATATACAATTATGTGAACAATATTTTCTTAATGCTTTGAATTAATTCAAAAACGAGGATTAATATTAATTTATCATATTAATATCACTATTTATTAGATTTTAGAGGTTATAGAATGAATATGCGCGAAGTAGAACTTTCTGGTCACATTATAGATAGTCTCATCCTTCCTAAAACAATGGATATCATAATGGATATGGGTGGGGACTTTAAAATTCTGGAATTTGAAGTTGGTAAAAAGAAAACGGATACTAGCCATGCCAGAATTCTGGTTTCTTCTGAGACTCCAGAGCACTTAAATGAAATATTGGATGAATTAAGTGAAATTGGAGCATCTATAGCTGAAATTAAAGAGGTTAAATTGGTAGCATCTGAGAAAGACAGAGTTTTACCTTCAGATTTTTATTCTACTACTAATCATCCCACTTTTGTTTATTATAAAGATGAATGGATTGAAGTGGAAGAAATTGAAATGGATTGTATGATTGTTATAGAACCTCGGGATAAAAAAGCCTTCTGCAAACCTATAGGTCGTGTTGAAAAGGATGATTTAATAGTTGTGGGGCGTGAAGGTATTAAAGTCACTCCTCCAGAAAGGCCAAGGGGTAAACAAGGAGTATTTGAATTTATGAATAGTGATGTTTCCTCTGAAAAGCCATTAATGTCTTTAATTAAGAAAATTGCATCGGAAATTAAAGAGATTAAACAACGAGGAGGAAAAATTGCTATTGTAGGTGGCCCGGCTATTGTACACACTGGTTCGGCTCCAATAATTGCCCAAATGATTAAAGAAGGATATATTGACGTTATATTTGCTGGAAATGCAATGGCAACTCATGATATTGAAAATGCATTATATGGAACTTCGCTTGGGATCTGTGTTCGCAGTGGAGAAGCAGTTACTCGGGGGCATCGTCATCACATCAATGCCATAAATGAAATCAATAAAGAAGGCTCTATAAAAGATGCAGTAGACAATGGAGTACTAAAAAAGGGTATAATGTATGAATGTGTTAAGAATAATGTTCCTTTTGTTCTTGCAGGATCTATACGTGATGATGGGCCTTTACCGGATGTTATAACTGATGTAATTGAAGCACAAGATGCAATGCGGATTTATGCACAGGATGTGGATATGGTGATTATGATTGCCACCATGCTACACTCTATAGCAACGGGTAACATTCTCCCGTCTAAAGTTAAAAGTATATGCGTGGATATAAATCCTGCTACTGTCACTAAACTGGCTGATAGAGGAAGTGCTCAAGTGGTAAGTATTGTAACTGATGTTGGCGCATTTTTACCAATATTGCTCGATGAGCTAAAAAAATAATATAAATTAGGATAATTTTGGGAAAGGATTCAAATTAATTAATTAATTAATTTTTTCCCATTTTTTTGATCTACTAAACTAAATAACAAATTAATGATTATTAATCCAGAGTTTTCTGTTGTATTGTGGTGAAGAAATAATAAAATGAAATCAACACTAAAAACAAGATTACTATATTCAAATAAAATAAATAGCCACCAGCACTTATTATTCCCACTTCATTACTGGAATAAGTTATTACAAAAATAGCCACTCCTAAAAGAAATGAAATAGCACCCTTACGTATTTGAGCATACTTTAAAAAGAATCGGGCCTGCATTTCCTCTTTATTGTAGGTTATAAAAATGACCATAGCTCCTAAAATACACACCATCACTGTAATAAATACAATTAAATTAATTATTTCTAAAATAGACAAATATTCACCTCCTAATAGGTTTATTATGTCTTTAAAAATATTTATAATTTATGAATTAATATTTATGATGAATCATAATCACGACTATTTAAAAAAATAAAATAAATATATTCTCACTATTCTTAATTTAATGACTTCAGTTAATTAACCATTAAAAAGTAGGAAAATCATTTATTTACTGCTTTTGGAGCGATAAAATGAATGGACAAAACAGAAAAGATATTAAACGAGGATCTGAAGTTTACATAGTACTTAAAAAAGATCAACGCACTGGAAAAAGAACCAAGGGTGTAGTTAAAGATTTGCTCACAAAATCTGCTTCCCATCCACATGGAATAAAGGTTAGGCTTGAAGATGGGAGTGTGGGTCGGGTGCAGGAAATCCTAAAATAATTAAATAGATTTATTATTATCTAATACTCATTAGCTTAAATTATTATTCTAAATTCAGATTATGGGCAAATAATAGAATCAAAGATGATATTAATACATTATAATGGGGTTTTTTCATGATAATGGGAAATATTTTAAATGTTTTTACAGATGAAGTGTATCCTGCTGAAATTACTATTAAATCAGGTATTATAACTTGTGTAAAAAAAATTGAAGGAGATTTTGATGGAATACTAATTCCAGGATTAATAGATGCCCACATTCACATTGAAAGTTCTATGCTTACTCCTTCTTTTTTTGCTAAAGCCGTGGTTCCTAATGGTACAACTGCTGTAGTGGCCGATCCCCATGAGATAGCTAATGTATGGGGCCTTGAGGGGATTAATTTCATGCTTAATGATTCGAAAAAGGTTCCCCTTCGATTATTTTTCTCAGCACCCTCTTGTGTACCTGCAACAGAATTTGAGACTTCTGGAGCGGATGTTGGCCCTGATGAAATTGATATTTTAATGGAAAAGGAAGAAATTGTGGCTCTGGGTGAGATGATGAATTTTCCAGGAGTTATAAATGGCGATCCTCAAGTCATGGCCAAAATTGCTAGTGCTAAACGCCATAAAAAACCTGTTGATGGCCACGCACCACTTTTATCTGCTGGAGAACTTTGTAGCTATATATATGCTGGGATTTCTACTGATCATGAATGCAGTTCGCTGGAAGAGGCCCTGGAGAAAAAAGAACTGGGAATGAAAATAATGATTAGAGAAGGTTCTTCTGCAAAAAATTTGGAAGATTTAATATCTGTGGGGGGAGATTTCCTAGTTTCTGATGATAAACACCCTCAAGATCTTTTAGAAGGACATCTGGATTATATAGTTAAAAAAGCAATTAAATTAGGTATGGATCCAGTGAAAGCTATTAAAATGGTCACTATTAATCCTGCTGAACATTATTCTCTTAATATGGGAGCTATTAGTCCTGGAAGGGCTGCTGATTTTATTTTGATAGATAATTTGACAGATTTTAATGTAAAAAAGGTTTTTATTGGTGGGGAATTAGTTGCTGAAAATAAATCTGCTCTTTTTGATGCAACTCCTCAATGCCATAGCAACAGTATTGTCCTTGAAAAACTTGAACCATCAGATTTTAGAATCCGGGCTTCTGGAAATGAGGTAATTGTTCGTGTGATTAATGTTTCTGATGGCCAAATTATAAGTTCTGAGTCTGAAGCAATGGTACAAATTATTAATCAAGATTTAGTTTCAGATACCTCTTTGGATGTAATCAAGATTTCAGTTATAGAAAGACATGGAAAATCAATAGCTTTGAAAAATAAAGAAGTATTTGATGATAAAGAAGTATTAAATAATAAAAAAAATAGGTTGAAAAATCTCCCAAATATATGCACGGCTTTTGTAAAAGGATTTGGTATTAAAGAGGGAGCATTTGCTTCCAGTGTGGCCCATGATTCACACAATGTGATTGTTATAGGTACTAATAATCAATATATGTCCCAGGCAGTGAATACTTTAATAGAGAATAAAGGTGGGCTGGTAGCAATATCGAAAAATGGTGAAAAATCTTTAAAACTACCTATAGCTGGTTTAATGGTGGATGATGATGCAGAAATAGTATCTTCTAAATTACGAGAACTTCATAACCTGGCCATGGAAATGGGATGCTCTCTTGAATCTCCTTTTATGACTATGTCATTTTTGGCCCTTCTGGTAATTCCTCAATTAAAAATAAGTGATAAAGGCCTTTTTGATGTTTCTAAATTTGAATTTGTGGATGTAATTAAGAAAATAATTAATTAATCAAATCTTTTTAAAAATTATTGAAGAAATTATTGAGACCTATAATTAATCGAGATCCTTAAAATTTTCTTTAATCTCTTTTATTATCCTGCTCAGGGCAGCTTTTTCTTGAGGACTACCTACTTTTTTTACTAATCGGTCCATTTCTTTTATTCTAGCCCAGTAAATAGTTTTTGTTTCATTATCTGCCAGCTCAAACCTAGTATAATTTATTAATGACTCAATTACAGCATATATTCCCCTATTTAGTGGAATTGCTTGAGATTTGATTTTAACTACTTCTTCAACATTGGCAGTTACAATTGACATTTTAGAAGATCCTAAATCATTTTTTTTAGTAATTTCTTTTATTTTGACCACATAACAAACAAAAAAAGCATCTGCATCTTTTAAAAAAGGAATTTCATTATAATATTCAAAACATTCATCATTCAGGTCTTCTAAAGTTGATTTAGTAAAAATAATTGGATTTTGAGTTATATTTACTATAAAATAATCATGGTTGTGGATATTATTTACAGTATGGGTTCCTTCGTACAAATATAAAACAATCTGTTTTGAATTTTTGCATAGAACTCCAATAGGGGCGGCATTAACTGCACCATTAGTATTAGTACCATTATCATCTGTTTTTAAATCATCAGACTTTTTTAAGTGGCCTTGATACTTTTCAAGCCCATTAATATTTTTGGTAGTTATAATTGTTTCATATAACTGGCCTTTTGCCATTTGGATAGAATATAAATCATCTAATTTTTTATAATTGGGATTTTCATTATTTAAATGATTTTTTGGCATTTGGATTCCTTTTTATTTATTTATTTATTGCTATTATTAATCTTAAAATAGGGTAAATCAGGATATTTTTGAATAAATTCTTATTTTAATACACATCCTTTTAAATCTGCATTAATAATACAGTCAAAATCTACTTTACTATCCCAGTTTACTTTACGGAACATATCCATGTAAGATATTCCAATCACCGTTCCACCATCACCTAAAACATTTTCAATCAATTCATTAATCTGGCTTGGTTCAGATCCAATGTGGGGAATGGAAAGACCTCCTAAAAGCACTAAAACATCCACATTTGCATTTGCATTTGCATTTGCATTTGGGGTTTCCCCTAATTCTAATCCATAATTAGTTATTTCCATTTTACGAGCTTTATCTACGTCCGTCATTGGAATAAAAATAGTTTCTTTCTCTCTAATGGCATATGCAAAAAGTAGTGCAAAAGGCGTGCAGACTCCGGGAACTCCTGCAAAAGCAATTCGCTCAGCATCTTTTACTTCATCTTTAAACGCTTCTAAATGACCTTTAATACCTTCAAACTCTTTAATTTTTTCCATAAAATCCCCCAATTTACGAAAATAACAATATATTCTCCAATATTCGTAATTTAGTTAATGATATTATTTTAAAATTTATATTTCTAATTTAATTCCATTAATTTATTATTTCTATTCAATAACCTTTGTTGAATAAATTAAATCTGACTATTGTTATCTTTTTTAGTTAATTATTTTTCAAACTTAATATAACCATACGGTTATATTTAATCAAATAAATATTTTATATTATGGAAATTGAAAACCTTAAAAGGGGACTGGAGATACTTACTTCATCTGATGAATTTGCATTAATTGTTCCTGAAGTTAGGACCAACTTAGTAATGGCCAAAATAGATGCTAAAACTGAAAAAGATGTTGCAGGAATTCCAGGAAGGATAACTACTTTTAATGGAATTGCTTTTGCTTGTAGGGAACCTGAATTTGGAGCATCTTCTCACATGGCTCGTATGGTTTTAAATGTTAAAAAATACGATTCGACAAAGAGAAGTGCCATTGATCTCAAGTATAACCCTCAAATAATTGAAATCTGCCAGAAACTGGGCCTTAAAGTTTCTTCTTATGATAGAACCCATGAACCCGAGAATATTAAAAATGAAGAAGGTGGAACAATTCCTTGGGGTGTTAAGGAATCTATAAATAAAATTGGAGAGGTTCCTGATGTGATTTATCATTTGGGGGCATGGGGTAAAGAACCTATTGTCTGTTTGCTGGCTACTGATGCAATAGAAGCTGCCAGAACCGCAGTATGTATTGCTAAGTTGTGGTTGGCTTTTGATTAAATTCGATATATTGGATTATTCTTCAAAATTTTGCAAATAATTATAAATTTCACAAAATTTTCAAATTTGCGGATTTCATATTAAGTTAACTATTCAACTTATTTTTCTTAAATGGATTGCCAGCTAGTGATAAAACAGTACCATTTAAATATTAATATTGCATAATTAAGATAATAGACTTTGATAAATAGGTAATTAATAATTTCATAATAATTCATAATTAAATTCTATATTTTATCATTTATAGAATTCTAAATTTTAAAGATTATTTAGATTATATGAGGGATCATAATGAAGTATGATATGTATTACGAGCTTTTGGAACAGCCCAAATCATTAAAAGATACTTTAAAAGCAGAAAAATCTCAAATGTCTGAGATTTCTAGCAAAATATCTGAAATGGACCGTTTGTATTTGGTAGGATGTGGAAGCTCTTTATCAACCTGTTATTCTGCTAGAGATGCTATTAACATGGTTCATGACACACCCGTCGAAGTTTTTACTGGCTATGAGTTTCTTTATCATAAAAAAATCGAAAATAAAAATGCAGGACTTATAGTAACTTCTCAATCTGGAGAAACTGCAGATACTTTAGCTGCGCTTCGAAGGGCTAATGAAATTGGCCTTCCCACAGTATCCATAACCAATGAATCTGAAAGCAGTATGATGAAAGAGGCTGCAAACTCAATTTTAACTCGATGTGGTAGGGAAAATGCAATACTGGGTACTAAAACTTATGTTACTCAGTTAATGTGTTTATATCAAATTCTTTTTGATGCTTTTGATACTTCACAATCACCTGAGGTTTTAAAACAGCTGAAAGATCTTCCAGATATCACTGAGAAACTTATTAAATCCACGGAAAATGAAAATAAAGAACTGGCCCAGAAATTTGCACAGGAAGATATTTTTTACTGTATGGGTGGAGGGCCTAATTATGGATTGGCCTACAAATTGGCCATGACTATGCTTATGGAAGGTGCTATTAAACACGCATGTCCTCTTTATTCTGCAGAATTCCGGCACGGTCTTATTGAAAGAGTGGAAAAAAGTGTTCCTACAATCTTCTTAGATTCGGGATATCCTGGTGATGAATTAACTGAAAGAGCAATTGAATTCTGTGACAATATTGGTGCTAATAATATCGTGTTCAAAATGCAGGATTATGCAGATGTTAATTATTTATTATCTCCATTTGTTCTGGTAGTTCCTCTGGAATGGTTTGTTTATTATCTGGCCCATTTCAATGGAGAAGATCCTGGCAGTACTCGGCATATTGGGAAAGTTAGATATTAATTTACTCAGTTTAAGCAAAATTGAGTAAAATATTTAAAATAATCTTTTTATTATATTTTATAATAAAAATTTTACATAATTCTTTTTTAAAAAATACTTTTTTATTTCTAAATAAAAGTAAATTTGAATAAATAATTTTTTAATATTTCTTTTGGAATGAATCTTAGAATAAATAATTTCTAGAATTAAATCCATTTTAGCTTATTTTAAAATAAATATTAATAAAATATTAATTAATAACCATTTTTATAATCATTGTGTGATGGTTTTACAATAAAAACACTTCTAAATGAATTGATGTGCTGAAACTAATTTTAATCAATTTCAACATTAAATTTCTTTTTTTTAGCTTTAGGAAGATTTATTGTTAAGACACCGTTTTCGAAGTTAGCTGAGGCCTCTTCTACAATCACATGCACGGGCAAATTAACTGATCTTAGTGCTTCTCCATATTTCCGCTCTTTTCTTAGGTAGTTGACATCTTCAACTTCTATTTTTTCCTCAAATTTAGCAATAATGGTTAAACTACTTTCAGCAAGTTCTATATTTATATCTTCTTTGTTAACCCCGGGAAGATCAGTTTTGACGGTTATCATTTCCCCAGATTCAATAAGGTCAATATTGAGCTTAGAAGGGACTTTTTTACCATATTCTGAGATTTTATTTTCTAAATCTACTTGCATTTCTTTAATGTTTCTAACCACATCATCAATCATTTTCTCAGTAGTAAGCTTTTTCTTTTCTACATTATCGTCATGGTTCGTGGTGATACTTTCTAATTTTATTTTATCATTCACCAAATTCCTCCAATCGAGTTATTATTTCTTTCACTCCAGTTCCATGAACTGCAGAAATTCGCAATGGATCTTCAAACTTGTCCACATACGCGTCAAGGTACTTAACATTATCAGCTAAGTCAATTTTGTTAAAAAGACATATGACTGGAGTTTTGAATACTCTTTGAATTTCCTGTAAAAGGTGATATTGGCTTCCTAATGGGTAACCACAAGTTTCTGAAGCATCGAATATGAATAAAATAACATTAGCTAAATGTTCTAATGCTACCATGGCCCTTAGTTCTATGTCATTCATATCCAGAATGGGCCTATCTAAAAGTCCAGGAGTGTCAATAATCTGAATTTTTTTCCAATTTCTTTCTAAATGACCTATCTGGATCCCTTTAGTTGTAAATGGATAATCAGCCACTCTAGGCTCAGCAGTGGTCAATCTACGAAGAAGAGTTGATTTTCCAACATTTGGAAAACCAGCAATTACGACTGTAGTGGCCGCAAAATCTACGGTTGGCATATTCCTTAACTTGGCCTTGGCAAAGTCAAGAAAGTCCAAGTCCTTTTCAATTTTTTTTACAACAGATGCTATTCTACCAAAAGCCTGGCTTCTTAGACTGGATGATTTATCTGGGGTAGATCTTCTTATACGAGAAGAATAATCTTTTTCTAACTGGGTTATTATGCCTATGGACCAGTTTAAAGCACCTAAAGATTGTTTCATCTGATCTACACCTACTGCTACATCTATGTAGTCCTGATAAAATTCAGGCATCTTCTCAATCTCTGGCACTCTATCTAATATGAGTTGGATTCTATCTCTTATGACTTGGCAGGCGGTTTGAACTCTAGTTTCTTCTATACGCTTAGATTTTAAATTTCTAGGTATTTTAGAACTTCTTACTCTGGCAGCTGCTTTTTTAGCCCTTCTAAAACCAGTATCAAGGAGTTCATCTGGTGTGGGGACGGTTGGTATTATCATGAAATCACACTTTGTAAATTTATTATAGTATTATATTTAACTGTTGAATCTATATTTTATAATTTAATATTTTTATTAGTCTTTAAATCCGATTTAGCTTTTATAATCCGTTTTATAATTAAATCTCTAAGATTAAAAACCTCTAAGATTAATCTACTAAAATCAGTTTATTAAAAGCTTTATGAGAATAATTAAGAATATTTTTATAATTTTGAAGTTATTATAAAAGTTAGCTGTAAAAATTCATAAAAACACGTCATTAAAAGTATTTCATTTATAAGTTATGTACTGAGTATATTAATAATTTTGTATTAAAAATAAATTCTGTCATTAATTTGTTTCTTTTTAATGTAATTTTGAATTATTATTTTTCATGGAATATTTGTGCCTGAAAATTGAATATTTGTGTATCTGCACCATACCAGCAGTCAGATGGTAGGCCTGCTTTCATACAAGTATTGCATAAAAACTCTTCTTCATCCCAATTCCACTCCACTGGAACTTGAGGCAAGAGAAGGCCTTTATAAAAGTTTTTTTCTACAATTAAACCATCTACTCCCACTTTAATTTTTTTGAGATAATCCTTTGGATTTTCGACTTCTACCAGTTTTGGTTTACTTAAAACACTAATTTCCAGGCCTATTTCACTCATTTCTGACTCTTTAACTGGGGGAAAACGAGGATCTGAACTTGCTGCAGAAATAGCAACTTCAATAACTGCATTTACCAGCGGTTTAATTGGTTCACAGTATCCTATGCATCCTCTTAATTCACTTTTTCCTCTATCAATGCCCTTTTTATTTAATGTTACAAAAGCACCCATAGTTTCTTTTAATGATTCTGGCGTCTTTGTAGGTGGTGAAATAATTTTTTTATTTTTAATATAGCTGTTAATTGATTTTCTGGCCAATTTAAGTAAAAATTCTCCTTCTTCCTCCGAAAGCATTTACATGGAACCCCCTACTATGGCATCAATAATCCTTACGTGCGGGCCACCATCTCCCACTGGAGCAGTCTGGCCGGATTTTCCACAGAATCCCATGCTCATTTTAAAGTCAGATCCGACACCATTAACCTTTTTCAAGGTTTCCATAATATCTCCGGATAGTGAAACATCTCTTAATGGAGTTTTTATTTCCCCATTTTCAATTTTAAATGATTCAGCTGCATTGAACTGGAATATTCCTTTTCCAGTATCGACTTGTCCTCCGCGAGAACCTTTAAGATAAATTCCATCATTTATATCTTCTATAAGTTCATCAAATTTCAATTCACCTGGTTTAAGGTAGGTATTACTCATTCGAACTATAGGTTGCTCACTGATTATGGACCTGGCATTTCCTGAAGATTCGATATTTAACTTAGATGCTGTTTCTCTAGAACTTAAAAGAGATTTGAGAATTCCGTTTTCCACTAGGACATTTTCTTTTGTTTTTGTTCCTTCTGCATCATAGGCATAATATCCAAATGCGTCCATACTGGCATCATCAATTATAGTTACCATATCGGATCCTATTTGACTTCCCATTTTGTCTTTTAATATCGAATCATTTTGTAATATTAAATCTGCTTCAGCAGCATGGCCCAATGCTTCATGAATAAATACTCCGGTTAATTCACAATCCGTTACTACTGGGAACTTTCCAGATGGTGCTTTTTCTGCTGAAAGCAATCGAACGGCTTTTTCACCAATTTTTCTACCGAATTTTTCAATGTCAGCATTTTTTAATACTTCAAATCCTTTAGAACCACCCATACTCCCATGGCCAAACTGAATAACTTCTCCATCAGCAGCTACGGCATTTAAGAACATACCTACTCTGGATTCTTCCATGGTTACTTTAGAACCTTCTGAACTTAAAAAAACACTGTTACTTTCACTATCAACATAGTTTACAGTCGTACTAACTACTTGATCAACCGTAGCTGATTGATTGGCTTCTTTGATAATTTCCTTTTTTTCTTCAGTTGAAACATCAGCAGGTTTTATTTTGGCCGAAGATTTTACATTATCAATAGCAGCATCAGATTTAGTTAATTGAACATCGCTTTTAAGAGATTTGGATAATTTAAGAGCATATTCTCCTATTTCACCTAATTTTGAAAGGTCTGTTGTAAAAGCAAATCCCCATGCTCCTCCATTAAGAACCCTAACTCGACCCCCATGGTCAAATCCAGATTTTATTTCTTGAACTTTACCATCTTTCATTAAAATTGAGGTGCTGTTGCCACTACCTGCACGTATATCAACGTAATCGACTTTATTTTCTAAATCGCGGATTATTTTTTTAAATGAATCTAAATCAAGAGTATTTTTCATTAATATCCCCTTTTCCTACATAATCATATAAATTTTAATATTTAATAAAATTTTTTTAATATTCTTGTAAATCAATTAATTTCCCATAAAATTTATCCCATAAAATTTTATTGTATGGGTATTGATAGTTTTATTTTATTATAATAACTTTATCATATCAATTTATTTAAATATATATCAATTATAAAGTAAAATATATTTATGATAAACTATTAAATAATTAAAGTTTGCATTTATTTCTTTTAATTTTACTTATTAAAGCACCAGGTGGTAATTTGAAAACAATTCAGGAGATAAACCAAAAAATAAAGAACGGCGACGCAGTTGTGGTAACTGCAGATGAAATGACGAGTATTGTCGCCCAGAATGGGGCCCAGAAGGCGGCTGAAGAAATTGATGTGGTCACGACCGGTACATTTGGTGCTATGTGTTCTTCTGGTGCTTTCTTAAATTTCGGACATTCTGATCCACCAATTAAAATGTCTAAAACATTCCTTAATGGGGTTGAAGCATATTCTGGTCTGGCTTCTGTGGATGCTTATTTAGGGGCGGCCCAGCCAAGCCAAAATCCAGACATTGGTTTTGATTACGGTGGATCTCATGTTATAGAGGATTTAATCCGTGGAAAAGAAGTGGAACTTATAGCTGATGCCTATGGCACGGACTGTTATCCATTGAAAAGAGTAGAAACTTCCATAAATTTGGATAAAATTAATCAAGCAACCATGGTAAATCCGAGGAATTGCTATCAAAACTATGCAGTAGCCATAAATTCTACTGATGAAACTCTTTATACTTATATGGGCACATTACTTCCTAAATTTGGAAATGTAACCTATTCCAGTGCCGGAACGCTTTCTCCACTTATTAACGATCCTTATTTCAATACAATAGGGATGGGCACTAAAATATTCTTGGGCGGTGCTGAAGGATATATCCTATCTGAAGGTACTCAACATTCTACCGAAAATGAAAGACGAAATGGAGTGCCGGTAAGTGCATCGGGTACTTTAATGCTCCAGGGTGACATGAAGAAAATGAATCCGAAATACATTCGGGGCGCTACTATGCCTAAGTATGGTCCTACGCTTTATGTAGGGGCAGGAATACCTATACCTATTTTAAATGAGGAAGTTGCGGCTAGAACTGCTATTAGTGATGAAGAAATAATCTGTAAAATTATAGATTATGGTGTTCCTCGTCGAAGCAGGCCAGTAATAAGAGAAACTAATTATAAAGAACTAAAAACTGGTAAAATTGAAATTGATGGAATTGATGTTCCGACTTCTCCACTTTCATCATATAAACTGGCCAAAATGGTGGCGGTGGAATTGAAAGAATGGATAGAAAAAGGAGATTTCTTGCTGACAAATCCGGTAAGGCCATTGTCTTCCAAGGGAAACATAGTTAAACCTCTGGAAATAAGTAAACCGTCTGTCATGGTTAAAGATATTGAAAGTAAACCAGTTATCATGGCCTGTCCTGGCGAAAAGATAAATGATGTAGCCAAAAAATTAGTGGACAATAATATTAATCACTTGCCAGTTGTAGATAATGATGGAAAATTAAAGGGTATTGTAACTTCCTGGGACATTGCTGATGGTGTGGCCAAAGGGAAATCAAAACTGGATGAATTAATGACCCGAAAGGTTATTATTGCCCGTGAAGATGAATCTGTGGATATAATTGCCCGTAGAATTGATAAAAATAATATTTCTGGCCTACCTATTGTTGATAAGGAAAATATTGTTAAGGGAATGATCACGGCTGAAGATATTTCTCGATTGATTGGAGAAAATTTAAAAGATGAAAATGGGGGAGAGTCAATATGAAATCATGGTTAAGATTTTTACCCACTATTGTAAACAAAGCTATAATGTCTGATGCTATTAAGATATATGACATCGATTTTAACATTTTAAGAGCTCATATTAATCCTCGGGGTGGAAAAATGCTGGTAGAAATCAGTGGGCCTCAGGAAAATGAATGTATTCAATATATGGAAGAACAAGGTATTGAAGTAATTCCTATAATGAGGGTAGTTCAAAAGGACTCAGAAAAATGTGTGGATTGTGGGGCATGTGTTTCCCTGTGCCCGGTGAAGGCTATATGTATCCAGGATGATTGGGAGGTGGAAATTGACAATCAAAAATGTATTGGTTGTGGTTTCTGTGTTAATTCCTGTCCAACCAAAGCTATCAGCTTAATGGAATGAATTAAAATTCTTTTTCATTAATTCTTATTTTAGCTTTTAATTACCTTTTTTTATATGCTTTTTTAAATAAAATTAATTAAAAATTATTTAATTACTAATTCCATAGATAGAATTAAATTGGAAATATAATTTATTGATATTTAATTAAAATTAAACAATATTTTAATTAATAGACTTATAAATTTAAATTATATTTATCCTGGATAAAATGAGTTCAAATAAATTTAAAGGTGGTTTTAATGGTTATTGTAGTAGGGTCTGGTGCTGGTGGAGCAACGGTGGCCCGAGAACTGGCCTTAGCAGGAATTCAAGTAAAAATTATTGAAAAAGGTCCAGTTATTCAATCTAAAAAAGCTTTTAATTATTATGATCCTTCTGAAGAAGGGATAGATCTTCTAAAAACGTCCTGTGTTGGAGGATCCACATTAGTAGCTGTTGGAAATGGGGTTAGAGTTCTTGAAAATGAATTAAAAAATATGGGTCTGGATATTTCTCTAGAGCTTGACGAAATTGAAGAAGATCTTGAAATTGGTCCAATGCCCGATTCTCACATAGGAGATGGAACCAAATTACTCATGGAATCAGCCAAATCAATGGGTTTAAATATCCAAAAAATGCCTAAATTTATTAGAAGTAAAGATTGTAGTCCTTGTGGCCGATGTTCGTTTGGTTGTCCAAAAAATGCTAAATGGTCTGCTGCGGACTTTGTTTTGGAGGCTCAACAAGCTGGTGCGGAAATAATATCGGAAACTGAAGTTACAGGGCTTATTGTGGAAAATGGACGGATAATTGGAGTTAAAGCATTACAAAATTCTGAAGAAATCAACTTCCTATCAGAAATCGTAATTTTATCTTTGGGTGGTATTGAAACTCCCAGATTGCTTCAAAAAGCTGGAATTGAAGCAGGAGAAAACTTTTTCATGGATACATTCATCACTGTAGGTGGCTTACTTGAAAACATAGGGTTTAAAGATGAAGTACAGATGAATGCACTTATTATTAAGGAGAATTTTATTTTAGGCCCTCATTTTTCCACTTTTTTATCTGCACAATTGAAAGAAAAAGGCGCCACTGACAAAGATATTTTAGGCTTTATGGTTAAAATTGGAGATGAATCATCAGGTTATGTAGGTCCAGATCGTATTGTTAAAAATAATACTCTAAGAGATGTTCGTTTTTTAGCTGAAGGTGCAGCACTGGCAGGCGCTATTTTAGTTGAAGCCGGAGTTAATCCGGATACAATCATTTCAACCCATCCTAGGGGTGCACATCCTGGTGGAACTGCAGCTATAGGGGACGTGGTCAATGAAAATTTGGAAACTCCTATAAAAAATCTTTTCGTGGCTGATGCTAGTGTTCTACCTACTGCACCGGGTGCTCCCCCGTTACTAACTATAATGGCACTTTCAAAAAGACTAGCTAAACATGTAATTTCAGAATATAACTAAATTAAGGTCTTTGAAACTCAAATAAAGCTTATTTTATCATATATTCTTTTTATTTCTTTTTTTTGATTAAAAACATGCCCAAAAAAATATAAATTAATATATGGCTCTATTTTAGAACTAATTTTATTTAAATATTATTATCCGACTCTTCAATTTCAATTCAAAGTACTTAAAATCATTTTTCACTTTCACAAGATTTATATAAACATTTATATAAAATCAAAATTAGCCTTTATTTGACCTTTTTTACAAATTTATGGCTTAAAATATGTTTATTAAATAATGAAATAATAGGCAATAAAATATTAGTGATTTTACCAAAAGTAAATTACAAGGTGAAAAAATGAATCAGAAAACCATGAAAGCATTGGTTTGCTTTTTAGGTATATTAATAGCATTTTCTACAGTTTCTGCTGCCTCAGCAGTACAAATTCAAACAATTTATTCTGGAACCGGTGGAGACATTACTAAAAACAAATTGGTTTATAAAAATATTCCTAAATCTACAATTTCCAGTCAAATAATTGCATCAGCAAAAAAAGGAACTCCAATGGTCACTTTTGGCGATGGGAGTGACCCTAAAGTTATGATAGTGGCAGGAGTTCATGGGAACGAGTTACCAGCAACTATTGCGGCTATGAAACTCATAAACTATCTTAATGGAAAGCATATAAAAGGAACAGTTTACATAGTGCCCTTTGTTTCCCCTTATTCTACTTCTAAATCTACTAGATATTGGAAAGGTAAAAATTTGAATAGTGTGGCTAATAAAGCAGGCACACCCACAAACAAGATAATAACTCTAGCTAAACAACTCAAAGTTAAATCTTTAGGAGATTTCCATTCTACAAGGCCGGGTGGAGTTCCTGGAAAGAATAGTATTCTCTGTACTAAGTCTCCAACATATGGTAGTTATAAAATGGCTTACTACATAAGTAAAAAATCAGGATCAGCTTTAATCTATGAGTATAGGGCGGGTGTTTCTTATCCAGGTGCAGTAGAAGACGCTTCTAATTTGGCTAGAATTCCCGCAGTTACTTGTGAGGTCAAATCTTCCCATGGAACTATTGCTTCAGGTAGTGTAAGTAAATCTTACAGCCAAATACAGGCCTTTTTGATGTATAATGGTGTTATTTAATTATAAAACTAAAATTATAACCATTATCCTATTCAATTTTTTTATTTTTTTTATAATAGTGATTTTTAGCATTTATTTTAAGATTTGCGGATTTAATGCTCATTTTTAATTGATTTAAATTAAAAATAGAAAGTTTAGAAGAAATAAAATATAAATAAAATGGATTAATTATGCTTATTGTTTTTTGAATAGTCTTCTTAAATAAAGAATTATTTTCAAGCTATTAACCCATTAAATTTTGCAGATAATTAATTGTATTATCTAAAATCGATCCTTTTATGCTTACGGAAGCAGGGAAAGTCATATATTTCTTTTCAGTGTGTTTATAAATTACCTGAGCAAACATTTTGCTGTAATCATTTATATTAAGAGTTTTTCCCTTTACGGTGACACTGCTTGGTGCTTTTTTATTAGTTTTCATGTAGGCATAGACTCTCGCAGCTGTGTCTTTATATTCGGTTCTATTTAATGTTCCTGAAAATGTGCTGGCCGATGAAGCACTAGAATCAGACATGGACACGGCACTATTTGTAATGGGAAGTCCTGCAATATATTGGGAACTTAAATAAATCCAATTGGCCCGGTTCATGGCGGTATTTTGTCCATTAATTATTCTTTGAGCATCGCTGGATAATGTGGTAGGGTTTATTTGGTGTTTTGCTATTAAGGAACTGGTTGTAGTAGAGTCGCTGGTACTTAAATGTTCTTTATTTGCATAATAAGCACTGTAAATCAAGCCTGAAGCAATTTTACTCACTCTTTGATCTTCAGTGCTAGTTCCAACCCGTGGCTCGATTAAACCTATTCCTGAGGACTGAATATATTGGCTTGGGCTGTAAATTCCAGCAAAATATACATTGGAGAAATTATCATCCCAAGAACGTCCTAAGTAGCTAGCAGTGCCCAGATTTGTTTTCCCATAATTGATGAAAACAATTCCTTTTAAATCAGATGCATCACTTTTAAGATACCCTGTTTTCACTCCAGTAACAATATCATAAACTGTACCAGGGCATGCTGCAGCAATATAAGCTGCTATTCCATTAGGTGCATTTTTAATCGCTCTTGCTGCTTCATTAGATCCTGGGGAGCTGGGATCAATTATAACATTGGCCGATCCAGCAATGGCATTTTTAATTTTTATCATCAATTCTTTGTCGGATGCAGTTCCAGTTATACTGTCTGAGGTGAGATAAATATTTGGTAAATCCTTTTTAGAGTATTTATTTAAGGCTATACTGGTAGTGGCAGTATTGGGGGACCATATCGTCTTGCCCGCGACGGTCATTTTATCGGAAATTTCAAATCGGGCACTATTCCAGGTGGCCATCGCCACAGGCATGAGTGATTTAGGGGCAGTTACTTTAATATTATATGAATAAGATTTTTGAATTGTTTTAAAGGTTAGAGCATCACTACCATACCATATTCTGGTTTTTTTAATGTTCTTAAAAGAACTCAATGAAGAATCAGGTATGGATGTTTTGGATCCACATATTATTATTTTCTTTGCTTTTAATCGATTAATTTCAGTTTTAGTTGCGGAAGGTAATGTTTTTCCAGTAATAAGCAATGGTGCATTGTTTTTTATAGCTAAATAAGTCGCTGAAAGATCACTACCCGTAGTTAAAATGACTACATTACTGGTAGACCAGTACTTTGACAGAGAAGATGTTCTGGCCGATATTTTTGTCCCACTGATTTTCAAATTACCGACCACCATGGTATTTTGACCAGTTAAATAATTTAAAACGGACTTTTCAGGTGTTAGAGAGCTTAAAATCAACTGATTATTAGTATGGGCTGCTGCTGGAGCAGTCATTATTCCGTGTGAGGAATCGGTGACAAAAATCCCGGCATCAACTGGAGATAATGTTATAAATGCAGTTATAATAAGAATGCATATTAATAAAAATTTTTTTATATGATTGGTTTTCACATTGCTAGGAATATAATTTTCAGATTTAAGTCTTTCTAAAGCTTTTTTAGAGGATTTAAGTATTTTTTTAGAATTGAGATTCAATTTCTCCTTCCTCCATTAACCTTTCACAATAGTAACACCTCAAAATCACAGGCTCTTTGGTAATAACGTAAAATTTTCCAGTAACGGGTTCTATGGTATTGCTTATGCAGTTGGGATTTGGACAATTTAAAAGGCTTTTAATTTCATTTAAAAGACGAACTTTTCCTTTTCCAACTATTTCATAATCTCTTATAATGTTTATAGTTGCTTTAGGAGCAATAAGTGCTATTTGGTCAACTTCACTAGAGGCCAGTTCTCTGTTTTCGATTTTTACTATGTCTTTTTTTCCCATATGGGCCGACTGGACATTCATAGCTAGGGTAACCTTACTTTCATCACTGGGCAGGCCTAAAATTTTCAGGACATTTAAAGACTTGTTAGCAGTGATATGATCAATTACAGTACCATTTTTAATAGGCTTTACCTTCAATTCTTTTGGCTTCTTCATGAAACAACCCTTTACTTTTTAGATAAAATATTAATCTTAAATTTAGTGACTAATAATGTGTTATTTTTTATATAAATTATCTTTGTTAAAATAAATGATTTAAAACAATGTTTTAAGGCAATTATATTTTAATCTATTATGTAATGATAAGGATATTCATTAAAATTAATTTTTATTTTTTTTAAAAATGTAATTAAAAATAAATGAATTGGCCAAAGCACAAAGAAATACATCTTTAAAACTAATTATTTTCTTTAATAGAAGTTAAATGCATATTTAAAATTAATTTTATGCTTATAAATAAAAATAAAAAAATGAGAAATTAAGAAATGAATTAGAAATAATTAAAAATTTAACAATTTAAGTTTAGTTAAATTATAATTATCCTTATTATTTCTTAACTTGCTTTATCTGTTTCTCTTTCCATAAGAACTTCTATGAACTTGGCGTAAACTGGCCTGGTTACGAATATTCCCACTATTATTCCTATTATGGTAGTAAATGCAAATCCAGATAAAACACCAATTCCAGTAGCTCCTCTTGCAAAACCAACATATGCTAAAGGTAACATGGCCGCAATAAGAGTTCCTGCAGATGCAAAGATAATGAAGAAAGCGCTTTTAATTTTGAATTTAGTTCTACGGCTTCTTCTATCTTTTAGACTTTTTCCCTTAAGAACTTCATCAGTTATAATTATCTGATCGTCTACTCCAGTTCCAATGGCCGCAATAATCCCTGCAATGGCTGCTAGATCTATACTCCAGTGAATTATTGATGCTGTACCAAGAATTAGAACTAATTCTGCCAGCGTGGTGAAGATAATAGGTATAACCAGTAATGGATTTCGGTATCTAACCATTATGACTGCGGAAATAGCTAAAATAGCTAATATTCCGGCAATAAAAGCTCCATCTGCAAATTGTTTACCTAATTCTGCAGAAACACTACTTACTCCAACAATTTTAACTTTAACAGGTAGTGCACCTGATTTAAGCAGTGTTTGCAGTTCTTTAGCTTGAACTTCCGCGGCTTCTTTTGATTCAGCTCCTCCGCTGATTTGAACGGATGTAGATGGATTTCCTGCAGCTAATTCTGCAGAAACCTCGGGAGAAGTTATAAGTCGATCGTCCAGATACATATTAACTGGTTGACCGGCTTTTCCTTTAGCTATTTTAGCAAATTTATCTGCTCCACCTATACTTACTTTAAATGGAACGGCATATTGGTTGTCAGTGATTATTGGTGCCTCCACACTAACAATATCTGCCCCATTTAAAGCCGTTTCATTTCCTATTTTGGCCACAAATTTACCAGGAGTACCTACAATTTTGGACACTTGGTCTGGTTGAACTCCAGCAATTTCCACAATGACGTATTGATTACCACTGGATCTTACTTTTACATCTTTTACACCAAATATGTTCAGACGTTTATCCAAAACACTGGTAACGGTGTTCATGGTATCTGTATCAACTGGTTTTTCCAACTGGATTTGGATAAGGGATCCACCTTTTAAATCCAGCCCTTGTTGAATACCAAAAGCAGAAATGGCCAGTAAACTGCCAATGACTAGAACAATTAGCAGTATGGATCTACGGTCCCTTATAAATCCTTTAAATCCTTTTTGCTTCATGTTCTTGCCTCCAAATACCATCTGAGTATTCCAAGGTTCATGAGCCAGGTAGCTATGATATCTGCGGCCAGACCAATTATAAGAACTGCAGCAATATTACTTAAAACAACCGCTTGAGGTATTAAGAATATTGTAACTAAGTATAATGCTCCCATTGAAGCTATTGCTGCTACTGACATGGTTAAACCAGTCTTCAAAGCATCAAGAGTTCTTTCTGTTAAAGTACCTTCTTTTCCTTTCAGTAATCTGGTTGTTAATAGAATATCTGTATCTACACTGTAACCTATTAACATTAAAATGGCACCCACGGATGCCAGTGAGAGTGGAATTCCAAATAATGACATTCCCCCTAATGCAATTAAAATATCAGACAAAGCTGCTAAAATAACTGCTATGGAGGGAACAATCTCTCTAAATATTATAAATACTGTTATGGACATGAATAAAAATGCAAATCCAACAGCCCAGTAAACTTGAGTAAGTGACTGTGCACTCAAAACGGGCCCTACGGAACTAAAACTGGAAATAGTAGCAGTTCCTTTCATTAAATTTGCTAATTGTTCTACGTCTGCAGTACTATCTATCTGAACAGTTGCCTTATTATTATTTATAGAAAGAACACTGACTTCAGTTGAATTAAGCCCATCTTCAATCATTATTTTTAAATCATTGGAGCTTATGGACTTTTCTAAGCTTAAAACAGCCAATGATCCTCCTTTAAGATCTATACCTTCATTTAAACCATTCGATGCCAATAATATCACGGATAGTAATGTGATAATTACTGGTATTGCAATCAATGGTTTATATGATTCCATTAGTTTTTTAAACATTGAATCACCGTTTAAACGAGTTATCCGGATTGTAAATAAATATAATCTGCTATTTTTTAATCAGGATTTGTTAACATGATTAAAAATTAATAATCAAGTTATTTCATGATTAAATTATTTCTGATTAAAATGGCTTTTTATTCTTTAATTTATATTATTTCCAGATTATTTTTATTTCTCTATTTCTCCATTAATTTTTTATAAATTTTATGTATTAAATATTCTTCAATTTTAATTATGTACTATATTATACTAAATATACTTATTTCACAAATGTTTTTAAAAATGGGAATATTATTATATTTTTTATTATATTTTTTACATTTTATTTTATAAAAAAAGTTTTAAAACTAAATAATGGGATGATTGGATTAATATTTTAATAATGGCTTTTCATGTAATTAATATTAAATAAAACCTATTTTGGTGTATAATTATCAACAGATGATTTAAAGCTTTAGATGAAATAGATGGGATAAAAATTATATATTTCAATAAAAAAAAATTATAACAAATTATATATTCTAAATTTTTTGAATAAAGTAAGAAGAAATATCTTATTGAATATTAATTTCCATAGATCTTCAGATCTAATTCTCCTATCTTTTTCCAAGTTTCTTCTTTTATTTCAATTAATTCCTTACCACTAGTTTTTATACTGAATGAATTAACCATTCGAGCCCCTCTGGCCTCAATTTTTTCTTGCATTCTTTTTATAACACTTTTGGCACCTTGATTACCCATAGTTGCGAATAATATTACATCCTTTCCTTTCAAATCTGCTTTATCCACAAATGTAATTATTGCGGGAGAGGGTTTCCCGGCCCAAGTGGGAGAACCTAGATATATAATTCCATAATTGTCAAGATTTAAATTTTCAGGGGTGATTTTGGTCTTGCTTTCCCGGAATGCATCTACAGAAGCGCCTAAATAATTTAATATTCCTGAACGCTCCTTCACATCTTTTATTTCTTGCAGATCTGCGGATAATTCTTCAGCCAAGGTCTCAGCAACAGTGGCAGTTTTTCTACTTCGGGAATAATACAAAACAATTGTTTTCATTTAAACACCTATTATTTCTAAATTTAGCTTACAATTAGGCTTTTTTATTTTAAATCTTTTAACTAATAATCTCTTGTTATAAGTTATGATTCTATTTAATTAATATTTTTGGAATTGTTTGTAAAAATTTAATTTCCAAATTTAATTTAAAATAAAGTCCAATAGATTTTAATTTTAAAAAATTTGAAGAAATTAATCTATAAATTAAGGATGCATTCCCAGAAATTCCAGGGATTCATTTTCCTTAAATCCAAACATGAGATTCATATTATGGATAGCCTGACCAGAAGCACCTTTCACCAGATTGTCAATGGCAGATACAATCACCACACGGCCGTGATGGTCGATCTGGAAACAGCCGACATGTGCAAAGTTTGATCCGCGAACTGCACTCAAGCGAGGAATTTCTCCATCTTCTAAAACTTTTACAAATGGTTCGCCAACATAAAACTCTTTATAAATTTCTTCCAAATATTCTGAACTCAAATCGTCTTTTATTCCTTCTTTTAAAAAGGTGTGTACTGTGGTTAAAATTCCTCTAATAACTGGAACAAGATGTGGGGTGAAGCAAACTTTAACTGAACCGTTTTGATTGAGTTTTTCATCTATTTCACTCATGTGCCGATGACTGGTCACATTGTAAGGAATTACATTGTCACTGCAGTTTGGAAAATGAGTTGCTGGAGTTGGATTTATTCCAGCACCACTTATTCCAGTTTTAGCGTCAATAATCACGGTTTCCACAAGTTTCTCATTAATCAATGGCATACAAGCTAAAATTGATCCAGTAGGGAAGCATCCGGGATTGGCTACTAAATTAGCCTTTTTAATATCTTCTCGGTAAAGTTCTGGAAGCCCATAAACTGCATCTAAAGGATGGGCGTGTTTTAGATTATACCATTTTTCATAAGTTTCAATATTATCGTAACGATAATCTCCACTTAAATCAATTACCTTTGCTCCACTTTCTAAGATCTCCGGGACAATATTCATGGAAGCTCCATGGGGTGTTGCTGTGAAAACAATATCTGCATCAATTTCAGATGCTTTTATGTCCTGAAAAACTAAATCAGAGTCTCTTAGATGGGGATGTACTTTATAAACAGCTTTATCTGCATACTGGCGTGAAGTTATGGCTGAAACTTCCACCTGTGAATGATTATGCAAAAAACGGAGTAATTCTCCACCAGTATATCCACTGGCACCTATTATGCCTACTTTTATCATGTTTTCACCATTTTATTAAATTGATTATAAATTATAATCTATATGCTTGTTATTTAATTTATTATTAATTATTATACAAATCAAATATATTTTGTTTTATACAAACCATTATATCTAATTTTTAATTTATATGATTCTTTTAAATTTAATATAGATTCAATTAAATATGGATTGTTTATTTGCAATTAATACTAATTTCTCAAATGTTGAGCATTCAATCTTTCAATTAATCTTAAATTTTAATTTTAATTTTAATTTTAATTTAGCTTGATTATAAATTCCTATTCTAGTTTTGGAGTATAATGCTGGTTAAAATCAGAATATGATAACTATTTGTTCTGATTTATTATTAATTAAGAATAAATAATCAAAAAATTGTTTTTCGAGCTAAAAAGGTTTATAAATGTTTAATTAAGCAGAATACTTATAAATTTCAGTATTCAATAAAATAATTATTCATAATGGCTTTAATTTAAACCAATTCATTTTTAAAATTATTTATACCCTATCTAAGTCGAAATACTTTTTAAAAAACTCGCATTTATTTTCTATTTTTTATAAATAAACATTAATGGGCCATCAACTTGTAAAAAAAGATATTGATACTAGATATTATGATTGACTGAATTCGATTACTATTATGAATGCCTTATTTAAGAAAAAGAGTTTTAATACACCTTTTTTTCCAGATTTAAATCAAAAAGTTTATATGTTATACAATAGTGAAAGAATTCATGTCCAAGAAGTTCATGACTTATTTAATTGAATAATGGGACTTAAAATGGCATTTTTAGAGGAATAATCTATTTCTCTGAAATATTTTCAACTTTAAGGCTATTATTTAATAGTTATTTTCTTGGCATGGAGGCGGTAAAATTAAGCGACACTCGCTTATTGCAGTACTTTTGTTACTTTTTGTAGCAGTAGTAATGCCAATCAATGATGTTAATGCTGTAGATCAACAAAATGCATCTAATCAAACATCTAATTTGACTTCAAACTTGAGCACATCGAATTCAACTTCAAATACTCAAAATGTCACTAATGCGAATTTGACTGCAAAGAAAGTTTCTACTCAAGCAGGCTCTACGGATCCAAAAATTAGCTATACTTACTATGTCAAAGTTCCATACAAAGTTCATGTCAAAGTTGCTTACTATAAATCATACAAAGTTAAAGTCAAAGTTTTAGTTAAAAAAAGGTACTATTGGAATGGTAAATACAGAACAAAGTATTTCTACACGTATAAATACGTTACCAAGTACAAAAAATATTATAAATGGGTATATGAAACTAAGTACAAATCTGTTGCAAAAACAGGTTACACCTATTCTTCAGAATACTTGAAATCGACTAAAAACTGTCAGGTAACTGATCCAACTATAGTTGCACTTGCTAATAAATTAACTAATGGTACGAATAGTTCTTATGAGAAGGCAGTAAAGATTTTCAATTGGGTTAGGGATAATCTGGACTACTCTTTCTATTACAACACTAAATACGGTGCCGTGAAAACTTTGAAAGCAAAAGTTGGTAATTGTGTGGATCATTCTCATTTATTAATTGCCTTGGCTAGAGCTGCAGGCATTCCAGCACAATATGGTCATGGTGATTGTAAGTTTAACAGTGGAAATACCTATGGGCATGTTTGGGCTCAGTTATATGTGAATGATAAATGGTATAATGCCGATGTTACTAGTTCCAGTAACACTTTTGGAGTAATTAAAAGTTGGAATACTGCAACGGCAACCATACATGGTTTTTACCCTGAAATATCATTCTAATTATATTTTTTTATTTTTTTAGATAAAAAATTGGCCTGTTATTTTATGGATTATTTTATAGATTGACCCGTCTGCTATTTAATTGCTTTATTAAGGACTATAAAACAAAAACAAATAATTATTAGTTTTAAAATTTTTTTATTAAATTAATTAAGATTAATTTATTCTCTATTCAAGATTTAAACATCAATATTGGTTGAATTACTTTAAAATAATTGTAGCTGACTATTTCTTTTTCATAAAAAATATATATGTCATGTAAACCAAGCTAAATCTTACCAGATAAATTCAATTTTACTGGTAACGAGGAGGCCAATAATGGAGCGACGCAAATTGCTTGCAGTGCTTCTCATTTTGGGAATAGCACTGTTAAGTATGAATAATGCGTACGCCACCTCTACAAATCTATCTAATACAGAAAATGTGAATAACTCAATTCCAGTAACTAACAATACAACTACTATTCAAAAATCCAATAATTCAGTAATTAACCAGTCTAAAGCCTCAGTTAAAGGACTATGGCTTAAGGCTGAAGATATAAACAGTATCAACACTACAGCATTGAAAAAATCCGGCATTACTGATGTTTACATTAAATACAACGATTTCTTATTGTCATCTTATACCAAAACTCTCAATGGAATACTATCTAAGTTCAATAACTCTGGAATAAGAGTAAATATTTGGATTGCATGCTTTAAAGATGGGAAAGGTCAGTGGATCGATCCCCAGGGTAAATATTCATATACAGTAAAATTACCTTACAAAAAAAATGTAAAGGTATCCTACTCAGTTAAAGAAAAGGTTTCTTACACAAAAACCATTAAAACACCATCTCAAGTAACGGTTAAAACACCTTACAAGTTTTGGTATAAGTCAAATGGTGTGTGGAAATATAAAATTCAATATAAATTAACCAATGAAACCAGATACAAATACAGCTACCAAAAATCTTACAAATGGGTCACTAAAACTCATTATAAATGGGTTGAAAAGACTTACTATAACACCGAGACTCGCTATGGATTTAATAGTACTTACAGAGATCAATTGGTTTCTAAAATAGTTAATGTGACTAAAAACTTTAATATTGATGGAATTCTTCTGGACGACATTTGCTATTCGGGAGTTGGTGAGGGAGTCGCTTCCAAGAATACGAACAGTACGGAGGCCATTACATCTTTTGTTCAAAAGATTTTTAGTTCTATTAATGCTATTAAACCAAATGTTACTCTGTCTGGGACATTAATGCCTAGCAGTGAAAGTTCCAAATACTATGGACAGGATTATGGTAAACTATCCCAATGTCTTGATTATATGGTCCCTAAACTGTTAAAAGGGATTAATAATAAAGATTCCGCCTGGATAGGATCTATGACTCAGTACATAGTTAATAAAACTAACGGAAAACCAGTACTGGATTTTATCCAGACATATAAATCAGACAAACAGTTAACAACACTTAATTCAACAGAATTAGGCTTCGATATACAACAATCTCTCAAAAATGGTGCCAAAGGATTTATACTGTATCAATATGGATTAATAAACCCTCAAATTATTAATTGCAGTTCAGGAAATAACACTTCAGTTTCATCAACCGTTATTCAAATCATTAACGCTGCCAATACTCTAAAAACTTACATTGAAACCAACCACCGACTTCCAGCAGACGTTCAAATTTCAAATACTCGACTGTCAATAGCACAGTTCCTTAAAATAATGGCAGATACTATATCGGCTATAAATATGGGAACAGGAATTCCTGCATTTAATTTAAATGTTAAAGCACCCCTCAATTCCTCTGGAGATTTAATTAATGGTAACTTAAATCAGACTGAATATTTAGACATTGTTAAGAAGGTAAAGTCCTATATAGAATCTTTTGGAACCGCACCAGGTTCAGTAACCAGTTCAAAAGGGAAAATTCAATATGAATCACTGACTTACATATTTTCTAAAATCATTAATTTCTACGGCCAAAACGAGCGATTGCCGGGTTACACAGAAATAGATTCATGGGAAATAAGTTTTGCACCTTTTAACCCTCAAAATTATCTTAAAGAGACCAAAAATTCTCAATCAACAGACCCCATCATAGTTGCACTTGCAAAAACCATTACTAATGGTTCAAATTCGACTTATGAGAAGGCTGTGAAGATTTTCAATTGGGTTAGGGATAACTTGCAATATAACTTCTATTATAATACTAAATATGGGGCTGTAAAAACCGTGATAGCAAAATCCGGTAATTGTGTAGACCATTCACATCTCCTGGTGGCATTGGCCAGGGCAGCAGGGATTCCAGCAAGATATGTACATGGTTCATGTACTTTTAACAGCGGAAATATCTATGGACACATTTGGACTCAGCTATTGATTGACAATAGATGGTACGACGCAGATGCAACCAGTTCTAAAAACAAACTTGGCGTTATAAATAATTGGAATACAAAAACAGCTTACATAAAGGGCAGTTATATTGAACTGCCTTTTTAATTTTTTTTTTTAATTATGTCCAAAATAAAATAAATTGAATTAGTACAATTGAATTAATGCATATTAAAAAATTTAATTAGCTATTAAATAAAAATAACAAATAAATTAATTTTATAAATAAATTAATGTTATAAAAATGATTTCAGCAATTTTTAAAAGCATTTTCATCAAATTCGCTGTTTTTAATCTTTTTTATGATTTTACAAGAACTATCTAAATTGGATTTATGATATTTCGTAATTCTTTTCACTTGACAATTAAATCCTCTATTTTTCAGATCTTTTCTCAAATAATCCAGGTCAAATTTTTGATCAGGGCCAATAGCGATTATGTCTGGGTTTATTTTTTCCACAACTTCAAACATATCGGTTTCACTACCTAAAACTGCTTCATTAACAGGTTTTAAAAATTTAACCATTTCCAACCTCTGTTTTTCATTTATAATTGGAATTCTCTTCTTGGACCGCACTGTAGAATCCCTGGCCAGCACAACAACTAGTTTAGCGTCTTCACCACCTAATTTTTTGGCTTCTTCCAGGAATAGGCCGTGTCCTGGGTGTATGAGATCAAAAGTGCCGGTCGCCATCACTATTTTCATGGTTTTCACCTTATAATTGGTATTAATTGAAATAAAGTAATTATAAAAGTTTTCAATTATTTTTTCAATATTTTATAGTTAATATTTATCTTAATTGATTTTTAAATTTATTAAATTTAATTTAGAAGAGTTTTAAATAATATTTTCATATTTAAGAGTTTTTTCAAAGTCAATTTTTCCTTTATAAATAGCGGAACCAATAACTATTCCTTTAACTCCTGTTTTTTGCAGTGTTTTAATATCTTCAAGAGAACTTATTCCGCCAGAATATACAATAGGTATTTTGACAGCATTTACTAATTCAAGGACTGGATCTAAATTAAATCCATTCAAAAGTCCTTCCACATCAACATTGGTGAATAATATTCCACCTGCTCCGTTTTCTTCTAAAATTTGTCCCATTTCTGGCGCTGTTCTAGAAGTTTTTTCAGTCCATCCTTTTATCACGACTTTAGAGTCTTTACTATCTAGAGAAACCATTATTCTTTCGCTACCGTATTCATTAGCGAGTTCTTGCACGATCTGTGGATTTTCAATGGCCATGGTCCCGAGAATGATTCTTTTAATTCCCATATCCAGAAGTTCCTTAGCATATTCCTTAGTTCTTATACCCCCGCCCATCTGTATGGGGACAGAAACTGTATCTAAAATTTTTTTCACCACAGAAATATTATTTTTTTCACCAAAGGCCCCATCTAGATCGATAACATGGATATTGGTGGCATTTTTTTCTTCCCAGCTTCTGGCAACTTCAGCAGGATTTTCAATTATTATCTGTTCAGTGCCGGGTTTTCCTTGAACCAGCTGGACGCATTTTCCATTTTTAATATCAACTGCAGGAATAATAAGCATTTTATTATCTTGGAACGACATTTTTACACCTAATAAATCTGATTTTTTATTAAAATTTTATTGCAGTATCTAATCTACTAATATTAAATTAAAATAGTTATAATTATACTATTGATTATAATACTATTGATTATAATTTTTAGAGATATACAATTCTTAGAATTTTAAATTATTTGAATAAATCCCATTAATATTTTATTACCATGACAAAACGTAATTTAAGACATTTTTTTCGGATTCCAATAGAGGATAAAAACTCCTAAAAGCATTAATAATCCAAATAACAATTCTATTGCAGTTAAAGGTTCTCCTAAAATTATAAATGCAAATATTGCCCCAAATAGGGATGATAATGGGAATATGGCCCCTACTCGGGTAGATCCTAGTTCTCTTATGGCGAAATAAATTAGAATAAATGAACTACCGATGCTAAAAATTGCCACAAAAAGAAGCAACGGCAACATTTCCCAGGGAGTTTTAAGACTTATTCCTAAAAATAAGGTAGTTATTAATAGAAATATTCCTCCAATAGAACTTTTAAGCCCAGCGATCCATATTAAATCTCTTTTATTGCTTAAAAATTTGCTTAGTACAGTATCAACACTCCAAAAGAAAGCAGCTGCAATAATCAGAAGACTCCCTATAAAACTTTCTTTGAAGAAGATATCTGCTATTTCTCCTTTTGTAGCAAGATAAACAGCTCCCACAATAATAAGGCCCATTCCTAAAATGTCCTTTTTCCTAAGAACTTCTTTAAATAAGATTAAACTCATGATTATTATGAAGAGTACTTCGACATTTAGCAAAAGTGACGCATTCACTGCAGTTGTTTGATTTAAACCGTTTAAATAGAGTATGGGTGCTATAAAAGCAGTGAATAGGGCAGTCACAATCAGAATTACATAATCTTTTTTATTAATAAAGTTTTCAGAGTTATTTTTTTTGTTTAAAACATTTAAGGCTTTTTCTTTAAGGGGTGATTGTCGAATCGTGAATAAAAAGATTCCAGCAACTGTATAAGTCAAGGCAGCAATGGTTAGGGGGTGCATTTCTTGTAGCAATATTTTGTTAAATGGGGTAGCTATACCAAAAAACAACGTGGCAGTAATTACGCTTAAATATCCCCATAACCTTTTCATACAAATTTCTCCTCAAATGTTAGAAAATGTCGTTTAATTACAATTATTCGTCTTATTTTTTAGTCTTATTTTTTTTATTACTCTTACTCAGAATGTTGATTGTTTCTGTTTATTTATATTAAACTATAAACATTTTTAAGATAAATACATTAGTTAACTAGAATATATACTACTTCTAAACTAATTCAAAATGAATTATAAACTATAATTTTTTATAATTTTTCACAGATACTATCTATAAGTTATTTAAGGTGTTATTTCATGAAAAAAGTCGCTTTAAAAGTTGCATATATTGGAACTAATTTTCACGGGTTTCAAAGGCAGCCTAATCATCGTACTGTTGAGGGAGAGCTAATTTACGCATTAAAGAAAGCTAATTTGGTTGAGGATCTGAAAAAATCTTATTTTTCTATTGCTGGCCGCACGGACCGGGGGGTTCATGCTTTAGGTAATGTAATATCTTTCATGAGTGAAAAAGAAGTTATTATAAATCAAATTAATGACCATCTTCCGGAAGATATTCAAATTTTAGCCAAGGCCCCAGTTCATTATGGGTTTAAGCCAAGACATGCCTTAAAACGCCACTATAAATACATAATTTCTGAGAATGCAAGCAGATATCCTCTTTTATGGGAACTTGATATTCCATCAGAAAATGGATTTAATTTGGAAAAAATGATAGAAGCAGCTTCATATTTCGAGGGCACTCATAATTTCATTAATTTTTCAAAAAGAAGTGAAAGAAATCCTTTGAGAACTGTGGATGAAGTCAAAGTTTCTAAAAATGGTGAAATAATAGTTATTGATGTTGCTGGAGAAAGTTTTCTGTGGAACATGGTTAGAAAAATGGTAAAAACAATTTTAGAAGCAGGTAATGGTAAAATAAAACCTTCAGATATAATTGAGATGTTAAATCCAGAAAAAAATATTCCTTTAAAACCTATGGTGCCGGAAAATCTGATTTTAATGGATGTTACCTATAAAAATCTTAACTTTACTTATGATAATTATGCTTGCTATAGATTCCAATCAACTCTAAAAGACGAATTATTCAAACATAAATCAGCAACCCTTTTAGAGGAAACAATGATTAATGATTTGGAATCTTTAAAACAACAATGAATCTTAGTTAAGGAATTAGATGGGGTTTATTCTAATTAAAAACTTTGAACTAACAATTCACTTTTTTTAATTTTTTCATTATTATTCTTGATATTCTATTTATTTATTCATTTTTAAGGTGAATTGAAAATTTTATTATTTTGTTTGATTAGATAAATAATAAATATAATTTTTATTCATATTACAATCAATAACACAAATCAATACTAAACTTGAATTTTATAGTAATATTTTATATTAATAATTAATCAATCTCTGAAAATGAGCTTTTTACAAATTAAAGTTTAAATGCCAAGCATTTATATTTTTCAAGGAGGAAATTTCTCTGTTTTACGAGAATTTTGAAGAAAACAATTTGGAAAATTCTAAAGAAGATTCAGATAAAATACCTGAAAATTTTAATGGTTATTTTAGTTTTAATTCCATTTCCAAAACAGATTCTGATAATGATTCTAATTTTAAAAAGGATAATCCAAAAATTGAATATAAAAAGAGAACTATAATTGGTTTTGATCCGGGATTGACAGTCGGGATTGCAATAATTGATTTAAATGGCCATATTCTTTCATTAAAAAGTTTTAAAGAGGCCAAATATTCTGAGGTGGTTAGAGAAATAATTAATCATGGCCGTGCAATTATAGTTGCCAGTGATGTTTATCCACCTCCTAAAATGGTAAAAAAATTAGCTGCTTCTTTAAATGCTAAAATAGATTCTCCCTCAAGTGTATTCACTGTTGGATCTAAAAAAGAAATGGTAGATGAGTTTTTAAGAGATAGAAAATCTAATTTTTCTCCAAATAATGCTCACCAGCGGGATGCTCTAGCAGCAGCAATTAAAACTTATAAAAATTATGAAAAAAAGTTCAATCAAATTGATAAAAGAGGAAAAGAGAAAAATTTTTCATTTAACGAGAGAGAAGAGGTTAAAACTCTTTTTATTAATGGAATGCCTATAACTAAAGCTTTAGATTTTATCAATGATTCAAAAGTCACCATAAAAGCTGAAAAATCAAATTTTGATAATATATTAGTTTCTGATTTAAAAACAGGATTGGATTCCAATTCAGACTCAAATTTAGATTCTCAAGAAACTTTAATAAAATTAAAAAGACGCATAAATCAACAAGAATCTCAAATTAAAAATCAAGATGATGCAATAAAAAATTTGAGGCACAAAAATAAACTGCTTAAAAATAAAATTAGAAAACAGAAGAAAAAATCATCTAAACTTAAATTCAAGCTGGAAAAACTTCAACAGGATTACTCCAACGAAATTTTACTGGAAAAGAAGGTGTCTTCTAAAATAAATATCATTAAAAAACTTCAAATGAGTTATAATAATGAAAAAATCTTAAGAGAGAAATTAGAAGAAAAATTAAAGACTTTTAATAAAATTAAAACAATTGAAGTCTCAGATAAAACAGTACCCGTTAAAATTATTAAATCATTTACTAGGGATGGAATAAATGAATCATATCATCAAGGAGATTTAAAAAGTGGAGATGTGGTGTTTATTTTAAATTCTCGTGGAGGAGGATCTCAAACAGCATCTTTACTTTCTAAATTATCTTTAAAGGCCATTATTGTCTCTGATGAAATGCCACCTCAAGCAAAGGAAGTTTTAGAAAATAATGATATTCCCCTAATTAAATCTTCTAAAATAGGGATTAAAATGGGTAAAGATTTTGCCATAGTTAAATCAGAAATCTTGGATAAGGAAATTCAAATATGGAAGAACAAAATTAAAAAACAAAGGAACCAAGACGAGAAAGAGAAATTATGGAATGTTATTGATGAGTATAGGGCCAAAAGAAAGAGAGATTCACAAGAATAGCTAATTTTATTCTTTTTCCTAAGTAAATATTTATTATTCTACTATTACAATGTATTTTCCGGCTAATATTTATTTAAATCGATGATATGAAATTAAATGAATTTAGAAGATAATTTATAACATAATTTAGCTAAAATATTCTTATAATATAATTTTTATAACTATAATTGATTTTATAATAGTGAATGTTCAATTAAGAAATTAATTTTGAACTAATATAACAATTAATATAAATTTATAAAGCTTTAGATGAGGTATGTGTCATGAAAATAGCTATTGTAATAGGAACTCGGCCGGAAATAATTAAAATGGCCCCAGTAATTGATGAAATAATAAAAAGAAATCTTGATTATGTTTTAATTCACACCGGCCAGCACTATGATCATGAAATGTCTGATCAATTTTTTTCTGATCTTGAATTGCCGACTCCAGACTACAATATTGGTGTAGGTTCTGGATCGCATGGCGAACAGACTGCAGAAATGATGAAAGGTATTGAAAATGTTTTTGTGGAAGAAAAACCAGATATGGTGATGGTCCAGGGTGATACCAACGCCGTCCTTGCTGGTGCTATTGTGGCATCTAAGTTACACATTCCCGTGGGCCATGTAGAAGCAGGTCTCAGGTCTTTTGATAAAACCATGCCTGAGGAAATTAATCGTATGGTGGCAGATGTTTGTTCTCAGTTATATTATGTTCCCACTGAGGAATCAGCGATAAATCTAATTGTAGAAGGCATAAATCCTAAAAATGTGATTATAACGGGTAATACTGTGGTAGATGCCTGTTTAAGAAACCTCAAAATTGCAGAAAATAACTCAAATATTCTTGATCAATTTGAAGGGGATGAAAAAATCCTCACTTTAACCATGCACCGGGCAGAAAATGTGGATAATCTAGAAAGACTCACTCAAATCACGGATGCATTAATAGAACTGGACGAATTAACCATTATTTTTCCGGTACATCCGCGAACCTTAAAAAACCTGGAAAACTTCGGTCTTCTCTCTAAACTGGTTAAAAAAGATAATATAAAACTCATAAAACCTGTTGGTTATTTAGATTTCCTACTATTATTATCTAATTCTGATATGATCATGACTGACTCGGGAGGACTCCAAGAGGAGGCCATAACTCTAGATGTGCCTTGTATGACATTGAGATATAATACGGAACGTCCTGAAACTGTTACCGCTGGGGGAAACATTTTGGTGGGTTCCAATAAAGATAAAATTATTGAAACGGCCAATCTTATTATGAATGATCCAAAAACCAGGGAAACAATGAAAAAGGCTGTTAATCCATATGGTGATGGTAATGCATCTTCTAGAATTTTGAATGTTACTTTAACTGATTATGAAAATGGGGAATTAGAAATAAAATCTCCAGAAGATATCATGAATCAATTTAAAAGAAAAATTGAATTGATAGAATCAAATATCACTGTCAGAGAATTTGAAAGCACTCAAAATGCTTTAATTAGAGTTGTTTATGAAAATAATGAAGCAGGATTTCCTCATGAAGATCTTGATTTGAAAAATAAGTTGGTTTTATTTGATAAATACCTTCAAAATTATTTTTAATTATTTTTAATTATTTTTAATTTTTTTTATGTTGTTTTTAATTAATTTAATTAATTTTTTTTATGTAGGAATATTTTTTTTAGAGGGATTATGCTAGAGAGTATGCTAATTCTATAAATAATAGTTACATTTATTTAATTAATTCAATAGCTATATTCTATAAAGATTTACTTACTTAATCTATAGATAGAATCAAGTGTTTTAAAAGTAATTATTTGTTAAAGTTATCAAATAAATTATATGATTCAATTAAAATTCAAATATTATGTTTTATTTAAAAAACAGGAGATAAAATGACTGAAGAAGGCTGTAACATAGTTATATTTGGTTTAGGCCATATAGGGCTGCCAACTGCTTCACTTTTTGCAAAAAATGGTTTTAAAGTAGTGGGTGTTGACATAAATCAGAGTACTGTTGAAAATGTTAATTCTGGTATTTCTCCCATAATGGAACCTGGGTTAAATGAACTGGTAAATGAAGTAGTGTTTAGTGGTAATTTAAGGGCTACTACAAATGCTTCAGAAGCTGTTAAGAATTCTAATGTGCTGATTGTTATTGTACCTACTCCCGTAGATCAAAATAAATGCTCAGACCTTTCTGCAGTAATATCTGCTTGTAAAATGATTTCTAATGGCCTTAAAAAAGGAGATCTGGTCATAATTGAAAGTACAATTCCACCAGGAACCTGTGAAAATGTGGTAATCCCTATTTTAGAGGAAAGTGGCCTTAACTCTATAAATGACTTTAAAGTTGCTTATACTCCTGAAAGAGCTCTTCCTTATAACACATTATATGAAATGACCCATAATGCTCGAGTTATTGGAGGTATTGATGCTGAAAGCTCAAAAAAAGCTGTTTTTTTGTATGAAAAAATCACTAAAGGTGAAGTTATCACTGTCAAGGATTTAATGACTGCTGAAATGGTTAAATTAATGGAAAACACTTATAGGGACACTAATATTGCTCTGGCCAATGAACTAGCCATGGTTTGTGAGTCTGTGGGAATAGATGCTATTGATGCAATTAAAGCAGCTAATTTCCATCCAAGAGTAGATATTCACACCCCTGGGCCAGGTGTAGGTGGTCATTGTCTATCTATTGACCCTTATTTCATTGTAGAGATGGCTGAAGAAACGGAAAATCCTTCAAAGTTAATTAAAACAGCAAGAAATATTAATGAGCATATGCCTCACCATGTAGCACATATAATTGAAAAAGCACTTCAAGAAGTTGATAAATCATTAAATGGTTCTACTATTGGTGTTTTAGGTGTTGCATATAAGGGAAATGTGGCGGATGCTCGGGAAACGCCGGCTGAACCTCTTATCAGGGAATTATCTTCTCAAGACGCTAGAGTCATGGCCCATGATCCCCATGTAAATTCTGAAATAATCATGGCCATGGGCGCAGAACCAGTTTCCTTAGAAGAAGCATTAAAATGTGATTGTGTTGTTTTAATCACAGATCATAGAGAGTACTTTGATATAACTCCTGAAATGATTGAAAAATCAGTTTTTGTCTGCACTAGGCCCATTTTAGACCCGGAAAAGTTCAGAGAGGAGGGTGTTATTTTTAAGGGAGTTGGAAGGCCTTGAAAGTTCTTATTTTCGAATATGCAACAGTAATGGGCCTGGAAGATCCTGAATTTTTATTTGAAGGCAGGGCCATGTTGGAAGGCCTTCTGGACGATTTTAATAAAATAGAACATTCAATTAAACATTCTATAGGACTGTCTAGAACCTTCGAAGTTAGTTATTTAATTGCCGAAAAATTATTGAAAAATGAATATTTACAAAAATGGGATGCATGTGATCCTTTAACTGTAAATTTTAATCCTAAAAATTGTTCTGATTTAGAAAATTGGCTGGAATCAAATATTTCTAACTTTGAAGCTTGCATATTTGTAGCGGCTGAAGAAGATATGGAACTTTATAAATTAACTAAAATAATTGAGAATAATGGTGTAACTGTACTGGGATCAACTTCAGATGCTGTTTTAAAATGTTCGGATAAATTAGAAACTTATGAACATCTTAAAAAGATTCAGAATCAAATTAATAAAAACTATAAAAACACCAATATTAATATAAATCTCATAAATACCTATAAAATTGATTTAGATGAATTTAGGAATGAATTAAAAGAAAAAAATCATCTTAAATCATCAAATAAAATACTCTATAAATTATCAGATAAATTCTCTAATTTATTTTATAATAATAAGAAAATGATTATTAAACCGGCTGATGGAGTTGCTTGCCAGGGAATAAAAGTTTTAAATTCCATTGAAGAACTTTATGAATCGTTAAAATCTATGGAAACATCACTTCCTCATGTTTTACTTCAAGATTTTGTGGAAGGTCAGGCCTGCAGTGTCAGCTTACTTTCTAATGGTATTAATGCCGTTCCTATTAGCTTGAATCTTCAAAAAATTGAATTTGATGATGGTGAGCTAGAATATAGTGGTGGTAAAGTTCCCTGGGATCACCCCTTAAAATATGAAGCATTAGGTATTGCTAAAAATATTGTGGAGTCTATTGATGGCCTTAAAGGTTATGTGGGTGTTGATTTGATTCTTTCGGATAAAATTTATTTTATAGAAATTAACTCTCGCCTTACCACACCCTATGTGGCTTTAAGAAATTTAATGGATATTAATCTGGGGCTAGCAATTGCTGATTCAGCTAGGGGAAATCTTCCAAGTGATTTAAATCTTTCTGGATGTTCTGAATTCCAAAAAGGGGCTGAAAAATTGGATATTATCATTAAAAACTAATAAACTATTATAATTTTAACTAAGATCTATAATTGAATTTTTATTTAAATTTATCAAGAAAGGTGATTTCTAATGAAAATAGCAGGATTTGATATTGGTGGGGCCAATACCGACTTGGCCATCATTGATTTTGATCAGGGAGGAGATATCGAAAATATAAAAACCGATTTCAGATATCTCCCTATGTGGATGAAAAATGAAGAGTTGGGGGACTATTTGCTGGATTTAATTGGGGAAGAAATCGATCAATTAGATGCAGTAGGAGTCTCTATGACTGCAGAACTGGTTGATGCTTATGAGACCAAAAAAGATGGTGTTTTAGATATTGTTAAAAAAGTTGAAGATACATTTAATGTTCCAGTGGCTTATGTGGGCCTTTCTGGAATGATGAATGCTTCTCAAGTTATTTCAGATCCACTTCAAGTGGCTGCAGCCAATTGGATTGCCACCTCTCAGATAGCATCCATAATGTCCCAAAATTGTATTCTGGTTGATGTGGGAAGCACTACAACAGATATTATTCCTATTAAAAATGGTTTAGAATGCGCTCGTGGCAGATCGGACTTGGAAAGATTAGGAACTGGTGAAATGGTCTATACTGGAACCCTAAGGACCAATGTAGCGGCCCTAGTAGATAAAGTACCATTTGATGAGGGATGGTTTAGAGTATCTTCTGAGCTTTTTGCCATATCTGCTGATGTTCATCATGTTCTGGGCAACATCACTAAAGAGGAATACAGCTGTGATACTCCTGATGGTGCGGGTAAAGAAAAAAAAGATTCTCTAAGGCGAATTTCAAGGGTACTTTGTGGCGATCTTGATGTATTAAGTACATCTGATATTGAATCCATTGGTGATTATATTTACTCACAACAGGCCCTTAAGATTTCAGAGGCGATTTCAGAGGTTGCTGAGAGGGAATTTTTGGATGAAGTAATCACCACCGGATTGGGGAGAAATATTCTGGCTGCTCGTGCTGTTGAAATGGCAGGACTTGATTTCACGGGAATGGATGAATTTTTAACACCTGAAGAATGTGTAGTGGCCCCGGCTGTGGGAACTGCTATAATGATGGAAGATTATTTGAGTGATGAGTAAATTAATTATCAACATTAATCAACTATACCTTTATTAAATTATTATTAGATTATTCATCATTTTCACAGAGATTGATTGCATGGAATTTAAAAATAGTTATATCGTGGCCATATTGATTATGGCCATCATATTAATACCACTGGTTCTACTTAATTTGAGCACCCATTCCCAGATTGGTTCAGATGATAGGGGATATGTAACTAAGGATGTCTATGCACATTATGGTGATTCTAAAATTAAAATTGCCATAGTAACTGGTATTCATGCCCGTGAATCTATTGCCATTGCTCCAGAACAATGGGCTGCCCGGGTTTTTGCTCTTCTAACTCCAGTAGAAATAATCAATTATAATATTGTAGTAGAAAAAAATCCTCAAGATTACTCTCAAGGCCGTAAAAATGGTGAAGGCTTAGCAGCCACCTTCATACTGCCCGATGTTAAAAAATCGGACTATAATCTGGTTATTATATCTCATGCACACCAAACGGGCTATGGTGAAGGATATTATGTTGCTACACCTCAGATGGATAATCCTTCGGTGACTATTGCACAAAATATTAAATTTAGTGGCTTAAATTTCAATTATTATCCTGCAGCCAAAAATGCAAAATATAAAAGTTCTTCTGCATTTCTATTTTCTAAACCATTGGCCTTAGCAGGTTACCCTACTTTGGTTTATGAGATACCAGAGAATGTTACGTCTTTTGAATCGTTTTTTATGACTTATAAATTATTGGAAACGAGCTATGGTTTTTTAAATTCTAAAATACAATAGAATAATAATCATAATATAAAAACAAGCAATAAAAAATTTATTCTGGATTTTTCTTTATTTTTTATATATTTTTAAAATTTTTATTTATATTTATAATTTATTTTTAATCTATAAATTTAAATAATTTAAAATTAGAAAAATCGATATTCTGGATTTTAACTAGTATTTAATAGAATATCATTAATCAAAGGACTACTTTCAATTTAAATTTATATTTAACATAATTAAAAATGTTATTGATTAATTCAGTACCAAACATCTTTCATTCCTAAAAGATATCCAATTGAATTTGCTGAAAGATGCAAAATAGGACTAATAATCAGTGCTAGTGCAATTAGTTCTAAGCTAGGATTAAATACTAATGATGAAAGTAATAATGCACCTACTACGAAGTCTAATTGGTCTAAAACGGGGGCAGGTCTGCCGCGACCAATATTAATGCGTCTCTTAATAAAACTGCCTGCAGCATCACCTAGTAATGCTCCTAAACCTAAACTAAATCCCAATAATGCTCCGTAGAATATATTTCCTGCAATAATTCCCTGCAATATTCCAATGGCAGTTCCAATACCGGTTCCAATTATTGTCCCTCGCCAGGTGACTCCATCTCCTAAAATTCTTCGCCCATCTCGAAACTCGCGGCCAAAATCAAGAGGTTTACCTCCCCCAAAAGTTAATGCACTCACATTTGCAAGATATGCTGGTAGCATAAAGTATATTACATAGACAGCCATATTTAAAACATTGATAATATCTGGATTCATCGTTTACCTCTAGATAATCATTATAATTGATGTATTATCAAGCAATTGAAATAATTAGTTATATTTTTAACATATTATGTTTTAACATATTGCATTGATATTCAAAGAAATCAGTTTATAAGAATTAGTTTATTAGATAATTAAATTTATAAGATTAGTTTATAAGATTTATAACTTTATATTAAATATATATGGGTGAAATTATGGTTATCAAAAAGACAAAAAGCCTATGTCCTGAGTGCTTAAAACCTTTAGAAGCAGAAGTTTATGAGGAACAGGGCAAAGTCATGATAAAAAAGGAATGCCCCGAACATGGTACTTTTGACAATGTTTATTGGAGCAGCAGTGATATTTATAATAAGGCTGAAGAGTGTAATTATGGGGGATTGGGTGTTTCTAATCCTCAGACAGTCCAGGACAAAAATTGTCCGGCAGATTGTGGTATTTGTCCAGAACACGAAAGCCATACCATTTTAGGACTTATCGATGTTACTAATCGATGTAATTTAAGATGTCCGGTTTGTTTTGCCAATGCAGCAGTTTCTAAAATGTTATATGAACCTTCTTATGAAGAAATAAGGAAAATGCTTCAAAATTTAAGAGCTAATCAACCAGTTGCTACTCCGGCCATTCAGTATGCTGGAGGGGAACCTACTGTCAGAAAAGATATAGTGGATTTAATAAAATTGGCCAAGGAAGAAGGATTTAGCCACACTCAAATTGCTACTAATGGTCTGCGTCTGGCTAGAAAACCCGAACTGGCTAAAGATCTTAAAGAAGCTGGTTTGAATACAATTTATCTCCAATTCGACGGAGTTACTGCCGAACCTTATCTGGAAATAAGGAATAAAGATTTATTCCAAATCAAATTAGATGCTATTGAAAACTGCCGTAAAGCAGATTTAGGTATTGTTTTGGTTCCAACGTTGGTAAAAGGAATAAATGATCATCAAATTGGAGACATAATTCAATTTGCAGTTGATAATATGGATATTATTCGCGGCATTAATTTCCAGCCAGTTTCATTTGCCGGAAGAACACCCGCCGATCAGGTAGAAGAACAACGTATAACTATACCTGATTTCCAGAAATTTGTTGGTGAGCAAACCAATTCTCAGATAGAAATTAATGATTTTTATCCGGCATCATCTGTTAGGCCAATATCTGAATTTGTAGAGGCTATTGAAGGTGTACCTCAGGTTGCTTTCACTTGTCACCAGCACTGTGGTACTGCTACTTATGTATTTGTAGAAGACGGGGACATGATTCCCATAAATAGATTTGTTGATGTTGATAAATTCTTTGAACTTTTGGATAAAAGTGCCGATGACATTAAAGATGGTGGATTAACTGGAAAAGCTAAAACTATTGTTCGAGCTACTCGGGATCTTCCTAGAACTATTGATAGAAATAATTCTCCAAAAAGTGTTGACATTAAAGGCATATTGACTTCGGTGTTTAAAGACAGATCTTACAGCTCTTTAGGAGATTTCCACCACAAAACCCTTTTAATATCTTGTATGCACTTCATGGATCCTTGGAATTTTGATGAAGACCGAGTAAAAAGATGTGTGATTCATTATGCTATTCCAGACGGTAGAATAATTCCATTCTGCACTATGAATTCACTTTATCGTGAAGAAATTGAGAAAGAATTTGCTGTACCTTTAAAAGCTAAATAAATAGGTTTAACTAGATTTGAGGGTTTTGAATTGATTATCAATACTCCTTCCCGACTACATCTTACTTTAATAGATCTAAATGGATCTTGCGGACGAATTGATGGTGGAGTGGGAATCACTATTCGCGATCCGGAACTAGTTCTAAGGGCAGAACCTTCGCCTAATGGGGATCAAGGAATTAATATTTATTTTGAAGATTCTGACAATCTTTCTGAAAATTTAATTTCTGATTATTCTCAGAAAATAAAAGAATCTGCTACCAATACTTTAAAATATTTTAATATTGACGATGGCTTTGATTTTTTTGTAGAAAAATCATATCCTGCTCATGCGGGTCTGGGATCAGGCACCCAACTTTCCTTAGCCACATCTAAACTCATAACGGACTTAAATGATATCGAAGTACAAACTACTACTTTAGGCCGCATTGTTGGTCGTGGTGGAACCTCTGGAATTGGTGTTGAAGCATTTAATCATGGAGGCTTCATTGTAGATGGAGGACACAGTAAAAATGAGAAATCCGACTTTTTACCTTCATCAGCATCTTCAGCTTCTCCACCACCAGTATTGGCCCATTATGATTTTCCAGAAGATTGGAATATAATACTAGCCATTCCTAAACTGGATGAAAGTGTTTCAGGAAAAAAGGAAGTTAATATCTTTCAAAAATACTGTCCTATTCCACTTTTAGAAGTACAGAAACTTTCACATTTAATTTTAATGAAAATGATGCCTGCGGTTCTGGAAAAAGATATAGATTCATTTGGTGATGCTTTAAATCAGATTCAAAGCACGGGATTTAAGAAAAGAGAGATGGATCTGCAAAATAAGTTAATTGGGGACATATTGAATAGCATGAGGGATGCAGGTGCTCCAGGGGCAGGTATGAGTTCTTTTGGCCCGACATTATTTGCAGTAACTAAAAAGAATTCCAAAACAGTTTTAAATGCAGCAAAAGATGCTATGGGGGATCAAGAAGGTATTCATATGATTACCCGTGCTCAAAACACTGGGGCTAGAATTAAAAGTTGACTGAATTATCTTAAATTTGAATATTCAATAAACTAATATTAATAAATGAATATTTAATTATTAAACGAATATTACACTCTAAAATTAACTTGGGGCAAAATACAATGAAGGAAACATTAGAAGGAAAAGTTTGGAAATTTGGAGATAATATTGACACTGATGTCATAATACCTGGCAGATATCTCAGAACTTTCAGTCTGAATGATTTGGCTGCCCATGTAATGGAAGGTGTGAGTGCAGATTTTGCTAAAAATGTTGACAATGGTGATATAATTGTGGCCGACTGGAATTTTGGTTGTGGCTCTTCTAGAGAACAAGCACCAGTAGCTTTAAAGCATGCAGGTGTATCTGCTATCATTGCCCGTTCCTTTGCCAGAATATTTTATCGGAATGCCATAAATATTGGACTACCAGTTATAGTTGCAGATATTGAGGTCAATGAGGGAGATGAACTTAGAATAAATTTGGAAGAAGGAATAATCCAGAATTTAAATACTAAGAAAACCTTTGTAATCGAACCCTTCAAAAAATTCATGCTTGAAATTTTAAAAGACGGGGGTTTAGTCGATCATTATCTTAAAAAAAAGTAGAAAATCAAATAATTTTAAAAAATATTTAGAATTATAATTAATTATATTTATTATATTAATTTATTTTAGATTTTTAATTTCAGATTCTATATCTATTAATATCTAGATAAAGATAAATTCAATAAACTACATATCATAAATAATAATGTTGATTAAATTTTCATTAAATTAAATTTATTATATTAACCATACAATCTAATTCAATTGGAATTATTTTTAATAAAATTTTTTAAGAGGTAAAGATAATGAAATGTCCCACTTGCGGATCTAATTCTTTTGAAGCTTTAAAATCTAAAAAAGAGACTTCAAAAACTCAAGAAATAGAAAAACTTATTTTAAAATGTAATGAATGCCAAACGGTTTTTAGAGAAACTATAAGTTATGATAAACCTGTTAATTTCAGAATAATAATCAGTGAACTCGATTCTTCCAGAAAAGATTTCATCAAGATTTATCCTGATGATATTTTGATTGTGGGAGACATATTGCGATTAAATGATGAAGCCCTAGAAGTTACTTCTTTGGAAAATAAAAATGGCAAGCGTGTAGATAAGAGCCCGGCTTCAGATTTAGTTACTATCTGGGCTGCTTCTCTCGATACACCGGCCCGAGTCGGAATTTCTATTGATTATCATGGAAGAATCATTTCCTACAAAGTAGATGTGGATAGAGACCTTTTATTTGCTATTGGTGATGTGATAAGAGTTGATAACATCTTCTTTAAAATAAGTTCCATTAAAACTGAAGAAAAAAAGATGAGAAAAGGTGCGGTGATATCTTCATTAATAAGAAGGATTTATGGAAAGCCATTGCCTCACAAAGTCCCTTATAAATTTAATTTGACCAGTAAAGTTGTTAAAACATCTATGGATGAGAAAACAAGAACTAAATTGTTAAATAGGATGGCTTTTACTAATTCCAAAAAATAACTAAATATTTCTCCAGGTTATTATTCTCCAAGTGTTATAATTGATTTTTTAAAAAAATAGGGTTTATAAGTAGCTGTTTGTGATTTCATGAGTAAATTACATGGGGATAAAAATAAATTTCAGAAGCGATTGTTAGAACGCCAAAAACTGGTTAAAAATCTTCTAAGTTTCGGTTTTATTAAATCTGATAGCGTTAAACGGGCTATGGAATATGTTCCCCGTGAGGAATTCTTACCCATTGAACAGAAGCCCTATGCCTATATTGATAGGCCCTTACCCATTGGTGAAGGCCAGACTATTTCAGCACCACATATGGTGGCCATTATATGTGAAATTCTTTCTTTAAAAGGTGAAATGAAAGTTTTAGAGGTGGGAACTGGTTTTGGATATAATGCAGCAGTGGTGGCTGAAATATTAGGTGAGAATGGGCAATTATATTCTATAGAACGTGTTGAAAGCCTTTTCAAAATCGCAAAAGAGAACCTTAAAAGAACTGGTCATGGAAATGTTAAATTAGTTTTAGGGGATGGATCTTTAGGTATTCCTGAAGCAGCACCTTTTGAAAGAATTTATTTGACTGCAGCAGCCCCATACATACCAGAAACTCTAAAAAAACAACTTAATGTGGGTGGAAAGATTTTAGCACCTATAGGCCAAATGGATCAATATCAAGAACTAATACTAATGGAAAAAATTTCAAAGAACAAATTCAAAACTTCTAATTTAGGTGGAGTTGCCTTTGTACCACTTATTGGGGAACATGGTTGGTAATGAGCTATTTATATATTCATTTATTCAAATTCACCTAATTATATTCATCTTTAATCTCAAATCAGTTCAGATTATTATTGGAACTGAATTTTTTTGATTTATACCACATTTATATATCATAATTTTGTAAACAATTGTTAATTGATAATATTAATAATTAAATTTGAATTTCTAATTCTATTACAAGGGATAATTAAATAATAAATTAGTTTAAATAACTTAGTAACTTTAGAACTATATTTTAAAAATTCTATTATTCTAATTACTTAATAAACTTAAAATAACTTTAATTTATATAATAAATCTTATAACTCCTTAATTCGTGATAAAATGAAAGTTTATATTGAAACTCTGGGATGCACCTTTAATCAGGCGGATTCTCAAATAATGGCCGGTTTACTTCTGGAAAATAATGCAGAAATTGTTAAAACAATTGAAGAAGCTGAAGTGGCCATTTTAAACACTTGTTATGTGAAACACCCCACTGAACACAAGGTTATAAATAAAATAAAAAAATTTAACCAGGATTATCCTGATAAAAAGCTCATTGTAGCTGGATGTATGGTGGAAATAGAACCAGAAAAGCTCCATCAGATTGCACCTGAAGCAGGATGGATTGGCCCACATCAAATAAAAAAAGCTCCTGAAGCTGTTGAGGCTGCTTTGTGTGGAGAAAACCTTCGATTGACTGGATTTTCCAGAGAAGAAAAAGTGGGCCTTCCAAAAATGCGTTTCAACCCATATATTCACATAATACAAATTTGTGAAGGTTGCCTTGGAAAATGCAGTTACTGCTGCACCAGATTTGCTAGAGGAGGATTGCAGAGCTATCCATCCGGAGCAATTAAAGAAGAGGCAGCTCAGGCCCTGAAAGAAGGTTGTGTTGAAATCCAGCTCACGGCCCAGGATACAGCAGCCTATGGAAAAGAAACGGGAGAAAAGCTTTCAGATCTTATTAAATCTATATCTTCTCTGGAAGGTGATTTCAGAATCAGAGTGGGTATGATGCATCCTAAAAATATGATGGATGATGTGGATGGTCTAATTGAAGCATTTAAATCAAAAAATGTTTATAAATTCCTCCATATTCCCATTCAAAGTGGAAATGACCAGGTTCTCCATGATATGCACCGAGGCCACACTGTGGAAGAATTCAAGGAAATTATTGCTGCTTTTAGAAAAGAAATTCCTGAAATCTCCATTGCCACAGATATAATTGTTGGTTATCCTACTGAAGACGAGGCGGCCTTTGATGATACTTGTGAGTTAATAAAGGATATAAAGCCCAATTTTATTCACCTTTCTAAGTATAAACACCGACATAGGACAGAATCTTCTGCTCTGGAGGAAATTCACTTCACAGAATTAAAAAGACGTTCTAAATTCATTGAAGGTATTAAAACTGATATAACTCGCGAAGATAACCAAAAACTAATTGGAACAACTCAGGAAGTTCTGGTAGTGGAAGAAGGTAGAAAAGGCGGATTCATTGGAAGAACAAACTCTTACATGCCCGTGGTTGTCCAAGATGCTGAAGTAGGATCATTTAAAACAGTTAAGATTACTGAGGCCACCAGCACTTACTTGAGGGCGGAGTAATTAATTCATAGGCCTTAATTCCTTTATTTTTTACATAAATATTCTAATTTTTCTTATTTTCTTAGTTTGCCCTATTTTTTTAATCATCTAATTCTCAGATTAATTAAATTATTATACTTAGAATTTTTTAGTAATATTTTAATACTACTTGAACTGATTATTTAGATAATTAGAAATAAATTGGGTGGGAAAATGGGTTACATAATCTGTGAAGAGTGTGGGGGCTACTATGAACTCCAATCTGGGGAGTTTGCTGATGATTTTGAGAATTGTCAGTGCGGTGGCCATTTAAAATTAGTTGAAGATTCTTTTTTAAAGTCTGAACCTGAAAAGAAGGCCAGATTTGTTTGTTCTAATTGCTTGGAAGAAAATGAACCAGGTATTTATTGTTCTAAGTGTGGTGGAAAGTTAATTTCTATTAATAATAAAAATAATGAAACTAAGTCTGGAAGTTCTTATGATATGGATCATATTGAAAGACTTGCTAGAAATTCTAAAAACGCTTCTGGAAATTACAAAAATAATTATTCTAATAATGAAATTGACTCATATAATGAACCAAAAGATATTTTGGAAAGGATTAGTTGGTTGGGAGTAATTGTAGGCGTATTATTTTTTGTAATAACTGCGATTATCACAGTTCTAGGCTTAGTTCTGATAGTATTTGGTGAATATGGTTCTGGGTCTGTTTTTGGATATTATTCGCCGGGAATTTTATTATCGGCTGTTATTTACATATTATTATTGATTATAATAGCTATAATTTCCGGAGCTTTAGCTTCTTTAATTAGCAAAAGCAGAGATTTTAAAGATGGGGCATTAAATGGTGGCTTAGTCGGCGTTATTTTCTCATTATTATTGGGAATTATTGGGGGATCACTTTCTGGTCTGTTTATTGGAATATTCTTTTATGGTGGGCTGGCAGCTTTTGGAGGAGCACTAGGAGTATTTTTGAGAAGGAAATTGGATAAATAATTTCAAAATGGTATTTTCATGAGTTATTTAATCTGTGATCAATGTGGGGCCTGTTATGATCTTGAGGATGATGAATCTGTGGATGATTTTGACTTGACCTGTGAGTGTGGTGGCCATTTTAAACATGTTGATTCCATTCCATCTAAAAACGATAAAAGATTAATAAAATCTGTTCCAAATAAAGTTCTTTTAATACCAGTTACAGTCGTAATTGTTCTCATTATTTTTCTAAGCTTTAATTCCACACCTTCTTTGGAAAAAATGGATCAAATTATTCCTAATCAAGTTGGGGCTTATCAAGTTCCATCTTCTTCTGAAAAAATGAGATCATACACTCATAATCTCCTGCAACCAGTTAATTATCAGGAATCTAAGTATCAAATGGTTGTGGATAAATATTATTTTCCACCGAATGGTTCCATAATGATGCATGTAAGCTTGCATTGCACTGGTGATCATACTGAATTCGATTCCATTGAAAATTCAATGGGAAATAAATTTACTGATGACAAAGTAATCAATGGAAAAAGAGTAAAATTCGTGCAAGTGGACTTAGGTGTGTACATGGCATTATTTCATGGTGATACTTATTCAGTAACAATATGGGCCTCACCAGCTTATGAAAACTCAGTTATACCCGTAAATAATCTTCAAACTGAATTAGTTAGCTTTACAGAAAATTTTATCCCGGAATTTGATAAATCGAATGTGTATTCCTGATCATTTTTTAATCCTGCTGAATCAAAATAAACTTGAATTATAGGCCTTTCTTTTAAATCAAGATGAATCATCAACTTTTAAAAATCAAGATTTATAAAATTAGATTAACTGTACTTGAAAAGTTGAAAGATGCATGGAAAATTAGGTGTTTACCATTTTGATAGTCTGGATAAACAAAAATCCAATTTTATATTATCATTAATAGTTGTCATGTAAAATAATTTCATGCAATTATTCAACTCTCCAATGGATTACTATTGTTAATGTAGATTGAAAATATCCGAATTTTAATTATCACAATCAAAAATAAAGCAAATAAAACCAAATAAATATATATTACTTTGACAAAAAGATTCACATAAGAATTTTTTCGGTGATACGATGCCTTTTTTAGAATGTGATAACTGCGGGGGATACTATGAATTGGAAGATGGTGAATCCCTCGATGATTTTGATGTATGTCAATGTGGAGGGGAATTAAAATATTTTAATTCACTGTCGAATTTTTTAGATGATCAACCGGCTTTTTATCATCAAAATAACTCTGGCTCCAGGAAAAGCAGAGGTGGCTTTGGCTTTGGAAGTCTTGCAAGCAGTTATCATAAAAAGGAGCCGGATGAATACAGCTTAGGGCCCAGTAGTTATAATAATAGTCTGAGTAGGAATGCCAGTAGTTTTGGCCAGAATAATCAAGAAAAAAGTCGCCCAAAAGTATCAAAACCGGGATTTCTAGGAAGAATAAGTTTTTTAGGCCTTTTTGCAGGTTTATGCATTGTAATTTCAGGTTGTTTACTTTCTTATGTTTTATTCTTTGATTATCTCTATTCCACAGCCATTAATGTTTTCAGTTCCACTGGAAATGTAATGACTACCATATCAGTACTTGGGTTTTTGATATACGGAATTTTATTTGTTATCGCTGTAAGTGCAAGTGCGGTGGCCACATTTATTGGTGGTAGTAGGAGCTATGGTGACGGCCTTTTAAATGGACTGTTATTTGGTTTGATAATTATTTTTTCAGCCCTGTTTTATGTGAATAACCTTACTGGAATGTCATTGGCCTTAATGTCCACTTTTGTTCTAGGTTCGGTATTTGTTTCTTTAACATCCTTTGGAGGATTTGTAGGAATAGCATTTAGAAAAATAATTTTTAGATCTTAATTTAATTAATTTATTTTATTTATAATTTTAATATAATTCAAATGTTAAACTAAAATCTTCCTTTTAGAAGTTTTTTCTGGAGTTTTTCCATTTTTTTAGATTCTTTTAATTGCTTATTTGTTTTTGATGATTCCAAAACAAAAATTCCCTGGTATTCACAGTTTTGACACTTCCAGATTCCAGCTTCTGGATTAAACCATTTAATTTTCTTTGATCCACATTTTGGACATGAGGTAACACTCTTCACGATTTCACCAAATAATTTTTATATATTTATTATTTCATTATGTAAATTTAATATTATCTGGTTTAATTTTTACAAAAATGTGAATTTAAAATAAGTATCTATTCTATAAAATGGCTAATAATAACGAATAATTAAATTATTTTAAATTAAATCAAAATTAGAAACAAAATTTTTAAAAAAGTTAGTGCCGTGGGCCGGACTTGAACCAGCGACATCCAGATCTTCAGTCTGGCGTTCTCCCAACTGAACTACCACGGCATAATATGGGCCGGACGAGATTCGAACTCGTGATCACCTCCGTGTCAGGGAGGTATCATACCCCTAGACCACCGGCCCTAAGGAGCGTCCATCTTCAATATAGTTGTATTCCTATATAACCTTTTCTATTAGAACTTTATTAATCTGCTTTTCTAAAAGGGATTATAATAAACTTCTTAATAATTCCCTTGCTCAAAAAACACGAATTTTTATTATTTTTATCAGTTTTTTAGGAATGAAATAATTTATTAGAACTTCTAATACTTATTAATTAGTATAAACATATTATAAACTAACTTATTTTAATTTTTTAAGAGGATAAAAATGAATAAAAAAATTCTTAATGTTTCAGGATTCCATGAAAAACTGGAAGATAAGAATATACAAAATGGCATAATTGTTTCCTTAGTGGGAGCTTGTACCATAATTACTATTTATTTCCACATATTTTTAAATATAAGTACGGTGTTTACTCATTTTTTCTATATACCTATTATTCTTTCTGCTTTATGGTGGAAAAGAAGAGGTCTCTTGGTTACTGCTTTTTTGTCTGTAGTTTTAATTATAACTCGTACTGATATTGCATTATCATTTTTTGCTATTGAAGAAGACCTTTTTAGAATTGCTATTCTATTTTTTGTGAGTATAGTGGCTATTTTATTAAGTGAAAGTATGGCCTATTCACAGGAAGCTTTTAAAAGAATTAGTTATCAAAATAAACTCATTTTAGACTCTGTTGGTGAGGGAATCTATGGGGTTAATAAAAATGGAATTGTCACCTTTTTTAATTCATTTGCCGAAAAAACTACTGGATTCTCTTTTGAGGAGGCTATTGGGAAAAATTCACATGAACTAATGCACCACACCAAAGCGGATGGAACTCATTTTCCTTTAGAGGAATGCACCATACATAACTTCAGTATTTTGAAAGGAGGAAGTAAAAGAGTAACTAATGAATTATTCTGGAAGAAAGATGGATCCAGTTTTCCAGTTGAGTATATTGTAACTCCTATTATCAAATCTGGAGAAATAAATGGGGCAGTAGTGGTATTCCATGATATTTCAGATCGAATAAAAATGGAAAATGCTCTAAAAAATAGTGAAGAAAAATTTAGGGAAGTATTTAATAAAGTTAATGACATTATCACTCTGATTGAATTAAAAGCTGATGGTCGGGCAGGAAAATATATTGAAGTTAATGATGTAGCAGTGGAGACTTTAGGTTATAATTTGGACGAATTTCTTAAAATGACTCCTGGTGATATTGGTAAAAAAGGAGAAGTTACTCGAAATGAAGTAAATATTCTTTTAAACGAGGGTAAGGTAACCTTTGAAAGGACTTATATTACTAAAGATAGGATAGAAATTCCCGTGGAAATCAATTCCCATATTTTTGATTTTAAAGGGAAAAAAGTGGCTTTGTCGGTGGCCAGAGATATTACATATAGAAGAAAAGCTGAACACGCCCTACGTGAGAGTGAAGAGAAGTATAGGTCCCTAATTGAATCGGCCAAGGATCCTATTTCTGTAATGGATTCTAATGGTATTTTCCTTTTAGCTAATACTGCTGGTGCCCATAGTCTAAATATGGAACCCTATGAATTAATAGGTAAATCATTAATGGATATTTTTCCGGAAAGTTCTGAAAAGCAGATGGAAGCTGTTCGGAAAGTCTTTAATACTGGAAAAGGATTAGAGATTGAATTACCTGTAGAACATGAGGGGGTCGTGGGATGGTATAGTGCTAGCATACAACCACTTTTTGGACCTGAAAATAATGTTAAAAGTGTACAAACAATTTCCAGAGATATTACTGATATTATGGAAACACAAATGAAATTGAAGATTGCTTTAGAAGAAAAAGAAATGCTACTCAAAGAAATCCATCACAGGGTTAAAAATAATTTGATGATAATATCAAGTTTATTGAGTATCCAATCACGTTTCATTAAAGACAAGGAAGCTCTCGGTATTTTTAAAGAAAGTCAAAATCGAGCTAAATCCATGGCCCTTATTCATGAGAGATTATATCGCTCCACGGATTTAAAAAGAATTGATATGGGGGACTATATCAGAACACTTGCAAATGACCTTTTCCATGCTTATGTTACCAATGACCAAAAAATTGAGATTAAACTGGATGTAGAAGATATTATGGTAGACATAAATACATCTATTCCATTGGGCCTTATCATTAATGAAATAATTACCAATGCCTTGAAACATGCCTTTCCTAATGAAATGCAAGGTACAATATTGATTTCGTTCCATCGAGTAGGAGATAAACTAAAATTAGAGGTTTCTGATGATGGAATTGGATTCCCTAAAGATTTAGATTATAAAAATACATCTTCAATGGGATTACAATTAGTAAATAGCCTTAGTAATCAAATTGATGCAGAATTAAATGTGGTTATGGAAAAAGGAACTAGTTTCCAGATAACATTTCCGGAAAAAACTTTTTAGACTTTTTAATTTTTAATTAAAGTATCAAATAAGCTTTAATTAAAGTTTAAACCTTTAAATTAGATCTAAATCAATTAAATTTTATAAATCATAAATTCTAAAATAAAAAATAATAAAAAAGTTAGAATACGATTTGTATCCTATTTACTTTAATATTTAATTAAATATTTAATCAATTTTTATAAATTTTGAAGCTGGAACTCCACAAATCGGACATTTTTCAGGAGCTTCGTTTTCTACAGTGTTTCCACATACTTGGCACACATAGTAGTCAACTTCTTCGTTGTTGGCCATATTTTCTAAAGCTTTTTTGTATAGGTCAGCGTGAATCTTTTCTACAGCATTAGCATTTTCAAAGGTAATTACTGCAGCTTTATTATCTTCTGCTTTAGCTTCTTCAATGAAACCAGGATACATTTCTTCGAATTCTTCGGTTTCTCCTTCAATAGCTCCTTTAAGGTTTTCTTCGGTGCTACTGATTCCACCCATTACTCGAAGGTGAGCGTGTGCATGTACAGTTTCTGCATCGGCGGCAGCTCGGAATAATTTTGCAATTTGTGTATGTCCTTCGGCGTCTGCTTTTTTAGCAAAGGCCAGGTATTTTCTATTAGCTTGAGATTCGCCAGCAAAGGCTTCTTTTAAATTATCCATGGTACTCATTTTCACTTCTCCTTTTTAATAATATAATAAATATATTTTTATCAGAATTATATTAACTTTGAGTAATATTAATTTTTTCTATTATAATGAGCGCAAAAATAAAATTCGTGTTTCAAATTCATAAAACTAGTTAGTTTTACTATTAATTTATTAATAAATACTAATTTGAGAATTATTAGATTATTAATGCCTTAAAATAAAAATAAACGATACAATAATGCCTTAATAAAAAATAAAAATAGAAATAAAAAAATGATCGTAATAGAAGCTTAAACTTATTGTTTAGCTGCCATTTCTATATCATTAGCTTTGACGGTTTTTCTACCAGCGTGCTTTGCAAGCTCGACAGCTTTTCGGGAAATTTCTTCACCTTTCTCTTCGAGAGCTTTGGCTAAAGCCTCCTTTGCGTCGTCGCTTATTCTTTGTGCACCGGCATTTTTGATGATTCTGCCTACTGGTGCAATTGGTAATTCGGCCATAATTTCACCTCCAGATTAACCTAGGACTCTAGTATATTTAAATTTATCGGTAATTATGATGTCTGGAACCACCAGTAAGGGCATACTGTATAGGGTGTTGAGATATGCATTAAACCAAAACTTTTAAAGATATAGACTGAGATACTAAATCGCATGTTTGGTAAGTTGAACATTAAACCACGCACCGAGGAAATTTTGGAAGGTGCTTTTAAAGGACCAATTTCTACTGAAGATGCATTATATTTGATTAATACTACTGGAAATGATTTAAATGCATTATTAATTACAGCGGACCTTCTAAGACATGTATTGGTCGGTGATGAAGTGACATTTATTAAAAATTGGAACATCAACTTCACCAATATTTGTTCAGGAACTTGTGGGTTCTGTGCTTTTAAAAAGGATTCAGAAGACTCAGATTCTTACTTTTTAGAAATATCTGAACTGGTAACTAGGGCCAAATCTGCTGCAGATAATGGTGCTAGGGAAATATGTATTCAAGGTGGCCTTCATCCGGAAGTGGATGCCTATTTTTATGAAAAAATCCTAAAAGAGGTCAAGGCCGAACTTCCCAATATTCACATTCATGCCTTTTCCCCAATGGAGATTTATTCTGGTTCAAAAAAAGCGGGTTTATCACTGGAAGAAACTTTAAAGATGCTTAAAGATGCGGGCCTAGGGTCCATGCCGGGGACGGCCGCTGAAATTCTGAATGATGATGTAAGAGAGATTATTTGTCCGGGAAAACTGACTACTACTCAGTGGATTGAAGTTGTAGAAACGGCTCATCGTGTGGGAGTTCCTACTACTTGCACCATGATGTATGGCCACGTGGAAACTTTGGAACATAGAATAAAACATTTAGATATTTTAAGGAACATTCAAAAGAGAACTGGTGGATTCACGGAGTTCGTCCCCCTAACATTTATGCACCAGCATGCTCCAATTTATCAGGAAGGCATTTCTAGGCCAGGTACAACAGGGGCAGATGATTTAAAGCTTTATGCAGTGGCCCGTTTGATGTTCTATGATTCTATTAAAAATATTCAGGTTTCTTGGGTTAAATTAGGCTTTAAGTTTGCTCAAATCTGTTTGATGGCCGGGGCCAATGATTTGGGTGGGACTCTGGGCGAAGAGAATATTTCAAGGTCTGCTGGGGCTTCATATGGTGTAAGAACTGAACCCAGTGAATTAGAAGGAATAATTTCTAATCTGGGTAGAATACCTGCAGAAAGGGATACAGTTTATAAAAATATTCGGAGAATTTAGACTTAAATAATGGCTACTTTACCATACATCACTTTTCAGATCTTTTTTAGATCTTAATGAAATGTTCAGAGTTACAAAAGACAAACATTGTTTTACTTACCTGGATTGATTGTACAGAGGGATTTATTAAGGCATATTGGGAAGATAAGAAATGTGTTTAGATCTGCAAGGAAGTTTATATCAACATTTGCATGTACCGGAAATTCAATAGGGAATTAAATAAACTCATGATGATATCAATCGGAGCATGGAGTAAGAAATATTGAAACTTGATTGGAAAATAAAGTTTGGATTTGTGGTATAAATTGGTTTCAAAAACTTAAACAGAAGTAGGAACAATGAAAATAAGAAGGACTATTAAAGAGGACATATTGGAGTTAGCATTACTGTATAAGCAGTTTTGGAATGAAGATTCCTCAATTGAACTAATGGAAATGAAGTTTATAGAGTTGCAGGAAAATCCTAACTACATTTTACTAAGTGCTTTGGAAGAAAATCATTTGATTGGGTCAGTTTTAGGTATTATATGTGAAGAACTGTATGGTGAATGTAAACCATTTTTGTTAATTGAGGATTTAATCGTCGATCGCAAATACAGAAGAAAAGGCATTGGGAAAGCACTAATGACTGAAATTGAGAAGTTAGCCCTTGAAAATGACTGTTATCAGATTTTATTAATTACTCATAACGATAGAAAAGATGCTATTGCTTTTTATGAATCTTTAGGATTTAACCCTGACACACATAAAGGGTTTAAAAAAACTTTAAACGATAAATGAGTAATAAATTTATTAAAAACTTTAATATTTCTTTAAATTTTTCTTAAAATTATTCTATCTCCCTCATCCACTTTAAAAAATAGCTCCAAATTCTCGGTAATCTGGCCAATGTGATTAACCTCGGAATAGGGCTGTGTATCTCCAAAAAAGATGCAAAAAGCATATCCTGGTGGCCAGTAGGAAATATCTCCTATTTCTGCCATTTTAGAAGGATTTTCTTCTTCCAAAGTAACTGGAATATCAAAATAAATCTCTTCCAACCAGAGCAAGGCCTTATTTTCCAGGGGAAGACTATCATAAATAGCTTGGGCTGATTGAGGGTTTCTATCATCTAACTCTGCAATGGCCTTTCCTTTTCCTTCCACTTCAATTTCTATTTTCAAATTTATCACCTAATTAAATAGAATAAAGAAATTAATGAATAATAATTTTATTCCATATTTATTCATGGTTGTTATTTTTTAATCATTTCTTCTATGATTTGAACTCCGGTGGAAGTTCCTAATTTATCTGCTCCGGCTTCTATCATGGCCAGTGCGGTTTCAAGGTCCCTTATACCACCAGCTGCTTTAATTTTCATATCTGGACCAATAGTTTCTCTCATTAATCTAACATCTTCTATAGTAGCCCCAGTTAGGCCTCCATAAGCTGTTGATGTTTTAACATAATCAGCCCCTGATTTTTTAGCAATAACACATGATACGACTTTTTCTTCCTCATTTAAAAGAGCAGTTTCCAGAATAACTTTCACTACTTTTCCTGAGGCCGCTTCTACCACATCGGTGATGTCTTTTTCTAAAAGATCTTCCAGACCGGATTTAATGGCTCCAATATTCATTACCATATCGATTTCATCTGCACCATGTTTTATGGATTCCTTAGTTTCAAAAGCCTTAGTTTCGGGTGTACTTACTCCCAATGGGAATCCAACTACTGAACAGACATTGATGGGGCTGTCCTGAAGTATTTCACTGGCCAACTGAACATTGGTGGCCGTAACCACGGCACTGGCAAAATTATACTTTACAGCCTCGTTACAGAGTTTAATCACATCGGCCTGGGTGGTATCACCCTTAACATTGGTGTGGTCAATCATTTTGGCCAGATCCTGTGGTGATTTTATTTTAGAAAGTCTATCTGCCCCATATGTATTCTTGTTTTCACTCATTATTTCACCATACCCTTTATTTTAACTAATTTAACTATTCTAATTTTAAATTTGTTTAATAAGTAAAAATAAAAAATTTAAAGAGAATTTAAAATATTAAATGGATATTTTAAGTGGATATTTAATAATATTCCAATATTTTTATCTCCAACATTTTTAAGAAAATTAAAGAAATTATTAAAGAGAATTTAAAATATTAAATAATGAATATAATTGGGCAAATCATTATATTTCTTATTCAAATCAACTTTTTAGTCATATAAGGCCCTTCTCTTTCATATCCAAACTTACGGTAATAGTTTCGAGTTCCTATTCCACTTATTATGACCATTTTTTCTCGATTATATTTTTCTATTGCTATTTCTTCTGCTCGAGCCAGTAATTCTTCTCCATATCCCACGTGCTGACCTACCACAGATTTTTTCTCTCCAATTGGAACTAAAGAACCATAAACATGGAGTTCTCTCACCAAAGCAGTTTTATCATCTATTTCTGGCCTATGGGCTTTATTTGATGGAATTCTCAGCCTTAAAAACCCGGCCAGAACATCGGAAATAGGGTCTTCCTGGGAAAGGAATATTTCTCCCCCACCTACTGACGAATAAGTTTCTTCCATCAGTTGTATTTGGTCTAAATCAGCTTTTATTCCTCTTGAAGCTTGATGGCCTACTTCCCTACACCTTATACATTGGCATTGGACTCCCTCTTCTTCTAAACGATTGTAAACTAGCTCTCCTAAATTGGACTTTTGCACCCCGGCTTCTATTAATGGTGAAGGAATATCCCGTTGTATTCGCATGGTTCTAACCCATTTGGGGAGCATTTTTTTTATTTCTACAATGAGATCAACGGCTTCTTCAGTGGTGTAAGGTTCATAATCTCCTCTTTCCCACATAGCATGCATTTCACTACCTTTAGTTATTAAACAGGGATATATTTTCAGCATGTCTGGTTTAAAGGATGAGTCTGTGAATAAACGGTTGAATATTCTCATATCTCGTTCAAAATCTGAGAATAATCCGGGCATGAGGTGCATGGCTACTTTGATTCCTGAATCTCTCAGTACTCGATTGGATTCAATCACGTCCTTTACACTGTGGCCTCTTTTTATTCGTTGATATATGTAATTATAAATGGTTTGAACACCTAACTCAACTCTAGTAACACCCATATTAAGCATACGATTCACATCTTCCACTTTACAGTAATCTGGGCGAGTTTCAAAGGTAATTCCCACGCATCTTATCTTTGATGTTTCATTGGCCTTTTGGGCATCTTCCAGGAGTACGTATTTTTCTAGGCCATAATGAGGTATGGGTGAATTTAAAATGGAATTGGGGGATGAATTGTTATGGCTTTCTGGTATTTCATCCATAATCTCATGTTTTAAATTTATTTGAGATTCTTTTAAACCAAAATCAACCATGGCTTCCAGGCACTTGGCTACAAACCATTCTTGATAACATAAAACGTGGGCCGGGAAAGTTCCACCCATAATTATTAATTCCACTTTATCTAAGGCATGTCCGATGCTGTTCAACTGTTTTAAACGGTTGTAAACTTGGTCATAAGGATGGAACTTGTACATTCTGGCCCGGAGTGCTGCAGGTTCCTCTCCAGTGTAACTAGGTGGTGCATTATCACTTTCTGGACAATATAAGCATCTTCCATGGGGACAATCCTGAGGTTGACACATCACGGCCACTATGGCCACCCCAGATATGGTTCTGGTGGGTTTTTTCACTAAAACATCACCCAGAATCTTCTTTTCACGGGGAGTGGCATATTTTAGAATAAGGGAATTACTCATGAATTCTTCCAATTTAAAGTCACGGCAGGTCTGACGCTTTGCTTTTTCCAGCTCTTGCTTTGAATTGATTTTTCCTTGAAGTATATGTTCAATTATGGTTCTGCAGGCATTTTCCATGCATTATTCTCCCTATTTTAAATTTAATAATATAATAAATTAGATTTTATTAATATCTGTATGAAAAATCATAATAGTTTGATTATTTAAGCTATCTGATTAACTATTGATTATAATTATTTTATTAATAATATTAGATTTATTTGGCCTTATTCTTCATTAGATTTAAAATCTTAATAATATCTGTTTTTGATATAATTCCCACCAATTTATCATCTTTCACTACAGGCAAACGTCCTAAATTATGTTTTGTAAGTTTTTCAAGGGCAATTATAACTTCCTCATTTGGATTGGTGGTGATTAAATCTTTACTCATCACATCAGATACTAATAAGTTTTTATTTTCTTTTTTAGCATTTGATAAATCATGAAAAGTTACTATACCCTCTAATTTTTCCTCACTCATAACTGGATAACCCATGTGTTTGTATTGAAACATCTTTTCTAGTGCTTCCTCTATACTTATCTGTGGTGAAAGTGTCATAACTTCGGAGGTCATGATATTTTCAACCTTCAGGTCTCCTAAAAGTGAAGAGATTATGGTAGCTTTGTATTCCTGATCAGCTCCAATGTAAATAAACAGTGCAATTAATATAAGGAAAAAGTTAGGTAAAAATATTCCTGCTCCGGCCATTAGTATGGCAAAAATTTTCCCAATAGAAACTGATAATTCTGTGGCCCGCACATATTTCATTCTTTCTGCTAAAATAGCCCTTAATACTCTTCCACCATCCATAGGAAACGCAGGTAGCAAATTAAACACTGCTAAAACCAGATTAACTAAGGCAAATTGCAGTATAAATGCAGAAGCAAATAGGGGCAATGCTGACTCAGTAACTAAGAATAATAGGTAGGAAAGTCCAGCAATTATCACATTGGCCATGGGCCCCACTGCAGCAATATAAAGCTCTTGCCTAGGTTCTTTAGGAATTTCTCCCATTTGGGCCACTCCACCAATAGGTAGAAGCACAATTCTTTCTATATCCACCCCATATCGCTGGGCAATATACGAATGTGAAAGCTCGTGAATCACCACGGTGACGAAAACAAGGGTTATTAAAACTGCTAACTCTAATTGGATTATATTTAAAATGGCCATTAAATAAATGAATAATATTAATAATAAAAATGAGATATCCAGTTCAATTGGAATTTCAAATACAGTGAGAATTCTCAGGGATGTTTTCATGAAATTATATTTGTTTCATTTACTCTAAATAATTTTAGAATTATTAATACATTTTTTTAGACTAACAGATTAGCATAATATTTTGGAAAATAGATTTAGCTTTACTATTTGTAAATATGCAAATTCTGATTATAAAAATAAGCTATTAAAAATAAGCTATTATGAAAATAAAAAATTCTAGAAAAATATATAAAAAAATATATAAATTAAAGTCAGTATTTTTAATTTATTTTTCAAATACTAACTTTAAAACTGATTTGAGATTCAATTATAATTAACTGATATCTACCTTAAATCGTGGTTCCTTTATTTTAGGAAGATCCACAATTAGCACAGACCCTTCAAAGCGAGCTGCAACTTCTTCAATATTTATTTGTACGGGAAGAGGTATATATCGCTCTATTTTTCCTTTACTTCTCTCTTTAAGGATATATTTAACTTTAGGAGATTCATCATCAGATTCTTCTTCGGCAGCTGCTTCTTTCACCATTTCTTCAATATCTTCTTCGAATTGAACAGCGATTTCCACACTTTCTTCAGTAACTTCTAAAATTACATCATCTTTGCTGATATTTGGTAGGTCAACTTTCAATATTAAAGATTCGTCGATTTCTAAGAGATCCACTAAAGGTTTTTCAGTAACAGTGGTGTAATTGGAAATGGTCTTACCAAACTCTTCCTGTTTTCCTTTAAAGGTGCTTATAATATCATCCAGAACTTTTTCTGCATGGGTCTGGATTTTTTCAGTGTTCTCTTTAATGTCCTTTTTTAAATTGGAATCTTCCAATTTACCCTCATTTTCCTCTTGGGTTTCCTGGCTTTTTTCTTTTACCTCAGTTTCAAGTTCAATACTTTTTTCTGGTGCTTTTTCCTTTTTTGCTTTGGTTTTTCTTGCCATTTTTGAAATCCCTCAATTTAAATTTTTTCAGAATTTATTCCATTTTATTGTTTTCTACCTATTCTCTTTTTAATTGATAAAAGAAAGGCTATTTTTAATTATATGCTTATTTTTCACTATTAGTATCTGTTTTTCAGTTTATTTATATATTTTGTTAGTTAATTTTAAATTAAATGGTTCTATGAATACCAAAGTTATAAGTTTTTAAACTAACATAATAAAAAATGGTGTTTTCATGAAGGTGACTGAATTTTTAGGTAAAAAAGTTATAGATAAAAATGCAATGGAAATTGGAAAAATCTCTGATATGGAAATTGACCTTTCAAAAGGTTCTATAAATACTGTAACTATTTCTAAGAGTGATATCGCTTTAAAACAAAAGACTTTCATAGTTTCTGTTGAGGATATTGGGTCAGTAGGAGATTATGTCATTCTCGCACTATCTGGTGAGGATGCAAATCATGATAAAGATTCTCAGGAACCCGAATCTATCTCTATTTCCATTGAAAAGTAAGAATTATTTTTTCATTTTGTTCTAATTTTGGGGCAATAAAATTTTTAAAATAATGACTTAGTAAATAATGCATAATTATCTTTTAAATCATTTAAATCAAACTAATTAATTAATCATTATAAAAATACGGGGAGATTAGATATGCAAATTATTGACGGCCGTGGAAAGCAAGTAAATGTAGGTTTAACTGTTAGATACGGAGGTACTGGAACTACTGGAGAAGTTTCTGCTGTTAAAGTAGAAGAAGATGAAGGATGGATTCAAATAGATCATTCCGAAATGTGGTATAATAGTGAATCCCTTGAAGTTCTGGCTGAAAATAATATTAAACCCCAGAAAAAATCTTCTAAAAAGTTCAATGCGGCAAACGCATTAGAAAAATCTAAGAATAAAAACGATTTGGCCGACGTATCCATGGGCACTGGGACCTGTGATGGTGGTGGGTGATTAAATTTTTTCATATTTCTCATTTTTTCATATTTTTCAATTAATTACTTAAATTAAATTAAAATAATTTGCATAATAACATAAATTAAAGCCAAAGAATCATATCATTTTTAATAACAACTTTTTTATAATATTCTTTTTAATAAAATGACTATCATAAGGATAAAAATTTTAAAGGTTTTTCATGACAGAATACAATGCTCAAATTTTAGAGTCAGACAATATTTGGAAATACGTTTTTGATGCCCTACCAGATCTTATAGCTATTTTAGACACTGATCATAGGGTTGTAAAGATTAATAAGGCTATGGCCAATCGTTTAGGTGTCTCTTCTGATGCAGGTATTGGGTTGCATTGCTATGAAGTGGTACATCATACTGATTCACCTATATTAGAATGTCCTCACTCTAAACTCCTTCAAGATGGCCTGGAACATACACAAGAAGTTCAGGAAGATAATCTAGGCGGTTATTTTTTGGTAACGGCCTCTCCTATTGTTAATCCTGATGGTGAACTTCTGGGAAGTGTGCACATTGCCCGGGACATAACTGAACGTATGAAAATGGAGAAAAAACTGGAAAAAGCGTTACATGATAAGGAAATACTCATGAAAGAAATTCATCACAGGGTGAAAAATAACTTGATGATGATTTCCAGCCTTTTAAATATTCAATCTCACTATATTAATGATCCTGATGTAAAGGATCTCTTTACTGAAAGTCAGAACCGAGCAAGATCTATGGCCCTTTTGCATAAGGAGTTGTATGAATCCGGGGATATGAAAGATATTGAGCTTTCTGAATACTTAAGTACTCTTTCTAAAGAAATTATGCATAGCTATAATTCCCGGGATTTAAATGTTGATTTAGGCCTGGATTTGCAAAAGGGAACCATTGATGTGGATCGTGCTATTCCTTTAGGTTTAATAGCCACAGAAACAATTATAAACAGTTTTAAACATGCTTTCCCTAATGGAAAAGGAAAAATAAATATTAAACTTTATAAAGATGATGATTCATATGTATTAATAATTTCAGACGACGGTGTTGGATTCCCTGAAGATTTGGATTTTAGATCTCAGGGTAATATGGGAATGATGCTTATAAATGGATTAATCAATCAAATTGACGGTTCGATTAATATGAAATGTGAAAATGGAACACAATTCATCATTAAATTTAAAGATGAAGAACCTATTGATGAATAATATTTATTTTTTTATTACTTTATTTAAAATTAATTCTCTACTTTATCTAATCATTATTAAATCATTATTAATCGAAATAACGGGTGATAACTATTAAATCTAAAAGCATTGATTTTTACTATTTTTCTGGTACGGGAAACACTTTGCTGGTAGTTAACAAGATGAAAGAAGTATTTCAAGGGAAAGAATACTCTGTGGAACTTAAGCCCATAGAAAAACACGATGCCCGTGCAGTTAATACTAAAAATACCATTGGATTGGCCTTTCCAGTGGCCGTTTTTTCTACATATAACTTGGTCTGGGATTTTATTAGAAACCTTCCAGAAGCTAATGGAACTGAAATATTTATGGTTGATACTTTAGCTGGCTATTCTGGAGGTATAGTGGGGCCTTTGAGAACTATTGTCGAAAAGAAAGGTTATACTCCCATAGGGGCCCGTGAAATAATAATGCCGGGCAATATATTTTTCATTGCTAAAGACAAGGAAAACGATAAAAAAGTTAGAAAGGGACTCAAACACGCAAAAAAGTATGCTAAGGCCCTTATTAAAGGTAAAGCAAAATGGGGGAAGGTAGCTATACTTCCAGATATTATGAATGTAGTCTCTCGTGGTGGTTTGTGGTTAACTGGGGTTAATCTACATCAGAAATATCTAAAATTCAAGGTTAAAGAATCAAAATGCAGTAAATGTGGCCTTTGTGTTAATCTATGTCCAGTATCTAATATTAAGATGGAGGAATATCCGGTTACCGGGAATGAATGTGAATATTGCATGAGGTGTGTTTCATTTTGTCCTAAAAAGGCCATACCTTGTGTTTTTAATTACAAAGGGAAAACTTATAGTGCGGTTAAGGCCAGAAAATTGTTAAAGGATGATTAAATACTGCCATTATACTGTCAGGTTACTGAAAAAATCTTTATAATTTTTAGAAATTTTACTCATTTTTAATTTATCTATTATTTCTATTCATTCATTTTTCTTTCTTTCTTTCTTTATTTTTTATTTCTAATTCTACATATTTTTTATAAACGGTTTTTAGATACTAATTGAAAACTGATTTCAACTGAGAATTAAATGATTATAATTAAAATATGAGAAATGACTAAATTATAATAAATATTAAGAGGGGCACATATTGGAGGTGAGATTTGATGACCAATAATTCTCTTTTAGGTATTTTAGCTATAATTTTAGGTATTTTAGTCATGGTATTCCCATTGTTTTCAGTATTCACGGTCAGTGTGCTTGCTGGATTAACCGTATTATTAATCGGTATTTGGTTGCTTTCTTTAGGTTTCCATGCTTGGGGAGCAAGCAAAGGAATGGGTATTGCCTATTTAATATTGGGGATTCTAGCAATTTTTGTAGGAATAGCTTTATTTGGTAATATTCTAGCTTTAAGCTTCTTAGCAAGCTTCTGGTTCTACTTTGGTGGTTTCTTCTTGATTATTGCTGGTATCATGGGATTCTTTGCCCGTGAACACACCGTACACAAAGGATCAAACGCCTTACTAGTGATAATGGGTATTCTTTACATTATTTTAGGCGCTTACGCACTAGATCCATACTATTTGGCCATTATAATTGGTATTGGTCTGGTTATTGATGGATTTGTATTATTATTTGTAAATCCGGCAGATGTTGTTGAAGCAGCGTCTGCTGAATAAATAATAGATAAATAAACATAAATAAGGCCCCTCTTATTTATTTTAATTCATATGCTTGGCTTATTGTTTTTAATTGAATTCATTTATTTTATATGAAAAGTAAAAAAAGAAATAATTATCCTATTTGCTTGCTTTATTGTTTTATAATGGGAATTATTTATTAAAAAAAGAAATAATTGTTAATTTAAGTAAATTGGGCTTTCTTAACAAAGAATGAACTTTTAATTGAATTTTTATAAGTATTTAATGCACTTTTAGATGAATCAAGTCTTAAACGAGACATGCTTCCATCAGAATTCTGCCAGTTTTCATGCCAATAACTCATGGCCTTAATTCGAGGATATTTTCCTTTTTTAATAGAAACAAGTGCATCACTTATCCATTTAGCTTTTTTAGTTCCCCTTTCAGTAACTCCAAACTCCAAAACGGCCAGAGGCTTTTTAGAGGATATTTTGGTAAGTTGAGGATAAGAACTGCTCATAACTTGATTAAAAGTTTCCCAATCTTCTGAAGGAGTTTGTGCTCCATAAACACTGACACCTATCCAATCAATGTAACTGTCACCAGGATAATATGCCTTATAATTATTCCAGGACTTTTCAGGTGTGTTATAGGCATCCACATGGAACACCCAGGTAATCTTGGTGGCTTTTTCCTGTCTAAATATGGTTATTATGTGTCTGTAAGCATCCCTGTATTTTTCAGGCCCATCAGCCAAATTAAGGTTTCCATATTTATTCTTAGTTCCTGCCCCATTGAGTTTCCCACTCCAAGGGAACCAGTCACCATTCATTTCCGGGGCAAAATCAATAATCATGGGAATATTAGAATTTTTAGCATCTCGGGCCCATTTTCGCAGCTGAGTGTCAAATTTCCCATTTATAATATTGTCTAAGCTATAAACTCGGTCGGGTTTTGAATAAGAATCTTCTAATGTGCTGCGGGGCATTAAACGGATGTAAGGCACTAGACCTGCCTGGTGAATAGTCTTAACTGCCTTGGATGGGAAAGTAATTTTACTCTTTCCCCAGTTATCAGAGAATGCGGCCAAAACTATGGTCTGACCAGTCATTTTCTTAAAGGCTGCAATTCTTTTAGCAGTTACTGCATCTTCGGAACCTCCAAAATCAGGAAAAGCAGCTATAAACTCCTTTAGTGGAGGCCTTGAGCTTTATGATTTGATTAGAATCACTGGCCGAAGCACAGCTGATAGCCATTAGAATGATAGAAATAATCATTAAAATTATTATAATTTTTTTCTTGGAGATACCAATTAGAATTTATAAATATAATTTTTCTATTTTCATTATTAAATACAGTGATTTTTAAAAAAATATATTTTCAATAAAATGATTAATAAAATGCTTAGTCATAGAACAAATCTATAAAATATTCTTAAAATAAGTTATTTATCAATATAAAAACCAAATTAAATGTAAAAATTCCAACATGAAAAAATACTCAAAAAATAAAATAATAAAAAATAATAAAAGGAATATTTGGCGTTTTTATTCCTTTTGATGTTTATTTCCTCTTTTTAGAACTAACTATTCCACCTAAAACCATTAAAAATGCTACAATTGCTGCTCCTATTGGAACACCAGTATGCTGCATTCCCACATCATCAGTACTGTTGTTACTGGCTGCTTGAGCATTAATAACAATACTTTGGGTGTTACGGGCTAAATTTGGATCATAGGTTAGTGTAGATAGAATTGGAGATATGGCATAAGTGCCTTTGGCCAGTACTTTAGTCCACACATTGAGATAGGGGTCAATTACTCCTAAATCACCCAGATACCAGGTTATAGTACTGGTGGATCCGTCGTAAGTGAAAGTCCCACTTTGAGCTAGGGCCTTAATGAATTGCAGTCCTTTTGGTATTTTTAAGGTCATAGTGGTGTTGTAAGCAGTTCCAGGACCGTTATTTCCCACTTTAAAAGTGATTTTAACAGTGTCTCCTACTTTCGGATTTTTATTGTCCACTAAAGTTTTGAGATACAGGTCTGATTGCTGGCCAGCTATGGCGTGTAGGGAAGTAGTTGAATTTGCTTCAAAACCCCAAATACCAATGTAAAGGGTACCGTCCTTGTTAATGGAAGGTATTCCATAAACCGGATAGTTGTATTTCCATTTTTCGGTTCCATCAGGGTTAAGAGCAATCAAAGGACTTCCCATTGATGCCAGATAGATAGTACCATCAGTGCCTATGACTTGGCTGCTGAATCCTTCTCCCAGTGCCGGTTGGGTGTAGTTCCATAGTTTGGTTCCATTTGGGCTGAAAGCATGCAGATTGTTAAATGCGTCTTTATCAGAAGTCCCGAACATGGTAGTGAGATAGACCACGCCGTTGGAAGCTACTGAAGGAAGACCCATCACGAAATTATGGGCTCCATCATTAATGGTTTGCATCCATTTAACAGTTCCGCTTGGATTGAAGGCATATAAGTGCACTTCATTGATTTTATCTACTAATGAAGTTACGGCAGCATATATTGTTCCATCAGGCCCAACTGCTGATCCCCAACTTGCTGATCCTATTCCCCAAGACTTATAAAGATCTTCAGTAAAGGTATAGTTCCATTTTAAGGTCCCGTCCGGATTTATAGCATTGAGAACACCATAGTAATCTTCATCTTCGCTTTCAAAGTAGGATCCTACATAAAGGGCTCCATTTTGACCTACTGAATTGAAAAATGTGTATATGTGATCTTCTACTCCTCTATGGATTTTGTAGCTCCATTTAAGTGTTCCATTTGGATTAATAGAATATATTTTGGTAAAATCATTGTCATCATCGTAGAGATTTAATCCTACCAGAATACTACCATCTTTCCCAATAACGGGATAGGAAGCTACACTAGATTCATATTCTCTAAATGTGTATTGCCAGCGTATTGTTCCATCAGGATTAATTGCAGTTAGAACTGGGACTTCGTAGTCACTCATAATGTATAGGAGGCCATTGTCCCCTATAGTTGGAGCAATTGAACTGTCCAGATTTTCAAAGGTCAAATTCCACTTGATGGTTCCATCAGGATTGAGAGCATATACGGTACCGTTATCATTTGATGTACTGGTGAAATATATGGTTCCATCAGCACCTATGGTCTGACCACCAATTCCATTATCTCCACTGGTATTAAAAACCCACTTAGTAGTGTTGTTTTGAGGTCCTAGATTTTTTGATTGGCCATTACTTTGGTTATTGGCAAAAATGTCAGGCCAGATAGGCTCTGACTTTTTCAAAGTGTAATTAGTGTTATTGTAGGTTGTGTTACTTTCATTTCCTGGTGCGGGCGTGGCCATGGCAGGAGATAATGAAACAGCACATATCATGAAAATCAGAGCAAAAATTGCCATCCTTTGGGCTGTTGTTTTTTTGTCTATATTTTCACCTCCTTTTTTTTAATCATTTTTTATAATAATCAGGAGATTTAATTAAAAACAGTTGTAATGTTTAATCAATTATTGATTAACTAGAAGGACGATGGCCTTAGAATACGTAGTGATTAAACCCCCATTAATTTAATAATTTGTCTTGTTTATGGATATATAATTTTTGAAATGATTTTTGCAAAAAATTATAAGTTTTGGTGCTTTTTTGACTTTTTATCAGTGTTTTATGCATTAATTTCTCCTTAAATACAAATTTAATAGTTAATTCAAATTTTTTTTAAATGATTATATTTATATATGAAATCAACATTATTATTAAATACCGACCGTCGGTTTTTAAGGAAGATTATAATGTCAAAAAGAGAACCTAAAGAAAAACGTATTAATGAAATTACTCGAGCAGCCATGGATGTTTTTTTAAAAAAAGGATACGAAGGTACCACTATGGAATCCATTGCACAGGAAGCAGGAATTAGTAAAGGGGGCCTTTATCATCATTTTGAAAGTAAAGACATGATTTTGATGGCGGTTAATGAAAAAATGATGGAAGAAATGGGGGAAATAATCCTCAAAGCTTCACAATGTGGTTCGGTTAAGGAGGGAATACTATACTATATAGAAAAATACATTCTCTTCTGGATAGAACACCCTAAAGAGACCAGCTTTCTCTTTTTATCACTGGCCAAGGTTCTGGATAATCAAGAGCTTTTAAGTTATTATCATGACTACACTGTTGATTACATAAATTATTTTGAGGAAGCATTTACTATGGGGATTCAATCTGGTGAATTCATCCCGCACAATGTTAAAACAAGTGCTATAACCTTGATGGCTGCTTTGGATGGAATTTTGAGTTATATGATTTTTGATAACAGCCTGCAACTGGATGAAGTTGTGGAACATTTTGAAGAGAAATTCATCAAACCGGTAGTAAAATCTAAATCAATTTAATTGTTTTGAATTTAGAAAAAAAATTATATTTTATTTAAAATTCGTTTTAATTATGAATAATTGACATGGAAGTTCAAATATGTTCAGTAAACCACAAAAAATTAGAAAACTTACGCTACTTCTTTCATTTTTATTATTTCCAGTTACTATATTTTATTTTTCACCATTTTTAATCATATGGGGTGCATCATTGGGTATAATCACGGGGAGCTTTTTAACTTTCACAGGCTTGTTTATATTATCGTTATTCTTTGGCAGAGCATTCTGTGGATGGGCCTGTCCTACAGGTGGGGTTCAAGAGTATTGTTTTACCATAAATAACCAAAAAACAAGAGGCGGGAAATACAACTGGATAAAATTTTTCATTTTTGTCCCCTGGATTGCAATAATAGCTTCTATGGCAATTTTAGCAGGCGGTTTAACTACCATTGATCCATTATTCATGACTAAATATGGAATTTCTATCTCAGAACCATTTATGTATGTTATTTACTATGGAATTTTAATAACAACAATTTTAGTAGCAATTTTAGCTGGAAAAAGAGCTAATTGTCACTATTTTTGTTTTATAGCTCCATTTATGATTATCGGAACTAAAATAAAGAATTTCATCAGGTGGCCATCACTCCATATTGAATCAGATAAAAAGTTATGTGTGGGGTGCAACATCTGTAAAGATTGTCCTATGAGTCTTAATGTTAAAGAAAATGTATTAAATAAGGATATGCAAGATTTAGAATGTATTTTATGTGGTGAATGTATATCATCATGCCCTAAAGGCGCAATAAAATATTCATTTGGTATTCCTAAAAGAGGTAGTTAATATGAAAATGCAAAATGTAGATTTATATTATTTTTCAGGAACTGGAAACACGTTTTTAGTGGCCAAAAAGATGGTGGAAACTTTCCAGGATAATGGCATTGAAGCAAATTTACTGAAAATTGAAGATTCCAATCCTGATGAAATTAATTTAGAACATACTATTGGTTTAGGATTTCCAGTGGCAGAATTATCCACTTATGAATTTGTTTGGGATTTTATTAAAGCCCTGCCTGAGGCCAATGGAACGAATATCTTCATGGTGGATACTTTAGGGGGTTTTTCTGGTGGAATTGTAGGTCCGGTGAGGGAAATAGTCAAAAAGAAAGGATATGATCCTATTGGTGCTAAAGAGATTGTAATGCCCCCTAATATTTTCTATGTTCAAGATGAGGCCACCAATAAGAATAAAATTCAAATAGGCCTTTTAGAAGCGGAAAAATATGCTCAAAACATAATTAATGGTGAATCCAAATGGGGAAGAGTCCCTGTGATTTCAGATTTACTATATTACACTTCAATTATTGGTTTAAAGATAACTGAATCTAATTTAAATCAAAAATTCTTTCAAATGGCTCCGGATATGGAAAAGTGTAACAAATGTGGCCAGTGCGTAAAAATGTGCCCTATTGACAATATAACCATGGCATCTAATGATGAATTTCCGGTTAATAACATGAAATGTGTTTACTGTCTAAGATGTACTTCTTTCTGCCCAAGAAAGGCCATTCCAGCACCATTTAATTACAAAGGAAAGACTTATGCTGCGGTGAAGGCCCGAAAATTATTGGATTAAATAATTCATCCAATTTTTTTGAAATTTTTTTCTATTCCATTTCAATTTGTGTCAAAATATTAATCTATTTCAATAAATAAAAATAGTAAATGGATGATTTATATGCTTAATTTAGAAAATAAAAATTTGGATGTTGAATCAACAGCTAAGGTAGCTATAGAAGATGTTGATTCACTTAAAACATTATTGGCCGGTATTCTTTCTAAAGATGATATTGTTAGATCTAATTCTTTTGAAAGTCTACTTTTTCTGAGCAAAATGGACCCTGAATTTCTTTATTTGCACTGGGATTTTTTTAAAGAGATGCTCTACAGTAAAAATAACTACTCTAAATATATTTCGGTGTATATACTGGCTAATTTAACATTGGTAGATGATGAAAACAAATTTGAAGAGATATTTGAGGATTATTTTGCTCTACTCGGTGGTACCAGGGCCATGATATCATCTCATGTAGCCCTGAATTCAGCAGTTATTTTTAGAAATAAACCTGATTTAAGACCGGAAATTCTAAATAAACTATTAGACATTGATAATATTCATGAGGGCAAACAGATTGAAATGATAAAATCCTATGTAATTGGAGCTTTAAGTGATATTTACAATTTAATAGATGATAAAAAATCTATTGGTGAATTTGTTAAAAATCAAAGGGACAGTAAAAGCCCTAAAACCCGTAAAATGGCTGATGAATTTTTAAATCAGAGGGGATAATTCAATATGAATTAATGATAGCAACTCAATTTAATTTAAATAATTATTTTTTATTTATCATCAAAAATATAGGCCCCCAGGCCTAAATCACCAGCATACCAGCTTTTATGGGCCACTTTACCTTCTTTATTATCCGCAGCTCCAAAAACAGTTAAAAGCGGCATTAAATGGTCTGGATAAGGATGGGCCCTCTCAGAATAAGGTGATATTCTTCTGTAGTTTAAAAGAGAATCCTCATCACCACTAGTAACAGCCTTAGTCAACCAGGCCTCAAAATCAATGGCCCACTGGTCAGGTTTAGCACCAACTCTAAAGGATGCATAACCAAGGGGATGCACTGCCCCACCACTACCCATAATTAAAATTCCTTCATTTTTTAATTCACTAATAGCACTTCCTAAATTCATATGCCGGGCCGGATTCATGTGGTGTTGTATAGATAGTTGAATGATAGGAACATCAGCTTCGGGAAACATTAAGTTCATGGGAACCCACGCCCCATGATCGAAGCCCCGGTCATGGTTTTTCAAAGCTTCCAGGCCTGCGTTCTCTATTATGTTGTAGGTCTTCCTGGCTAAATCTGGTGAGCCAGGGGCCCAGTATTTTATTTCATAAAGCTCTTCAGGAAATCCATAAAAGTCGTGTATGGTATTGGGTGAAGGATTGGTGGTAACTTCAGGCACCGAAGTTTCCCAATGGGCGGATATACATAAAACGGCCTTTATATTTTTATATTTCACTCCCAGCTCTTTTAGGAATGTTCGGGCCGGAATGTCTTCTAAGGTCAGGGTAGGGGCCCCGTGTGATATGAATATGGGTGGGATTGGTTTGGACATGTGGGTTTCTCCTTTTTTTGAGATAATTGGATGAATATTGTTATTAATTAATTTGGTTTTTGTAGAATATTAAATTAGTTATGGGTTGGAATTGTTAATGATTGCTCTAAACTATAAGACAATTTTTAAATATTAGTATTACATTTAACTTATTATGGACTCTTATACTGATGATGTATCACAGATTAGTGAACATAAAACCAGAAAAGAGTATATTGATCCTTTATTAGAACGAACAGGTTGGCTGGATAAATATATTAAAGAAGAAGTCAATTCTGTTAAGTCTAATTTTAAAAATAAGAATATTATTTATTTTAATGGTTCTGTGGAACGTGGTGTAGATAGATTCATTGATTATGTTCTACTGGATGAAGATTACACACCTTTGGCCATCATTGAGGCCAAGAGATTTTCCAAAGATCCTGATATTGGTCGGATACAGGCCCGCAGCTATGCCCAGGACATTGAAAGTCAGGTAGGGTTTAAAGTACCTATTTTTCTAACCAATGGTCAAAAATGGGTTTTAATTGATGAATATGGTATTGAAAGGAAAGTAAGTGGCCCCTTTTCTCAGAGTGATTTAAAAAGACGAAGGGACCTTTATAATAACCGTAAAGATCCTCGCGGTATTAAATTAAATACTTATATTGTGGATAGGCCCCGCAGTGTGCAGATTGTGAGGAAATTAAGTGAACACTTTGCCGAATGCCATAGAACGGCCTTAATTGAAATGGCCACCGGTACAGGAAAGACCAGAGTGGCCATGGCCATCATTGATTTGCTGATTAAAGCTAATATGGTGCGAAATGTCTTATTTATTGCTGATAGGGTAGCTCTGGTAAGGCAGGCCAAGGATAATGGATTTAAAAAATATTTCACCGAGCCGGTGGCTGATTTAAGGAATGGATTCAATGATAACAGCCGATTGTATGTTACCACCGTCCAGACTTTAATGCAGGGCAAGGAAACTCGTTTATTTGAAAAATTCTCCCCTGGATTTTTTGATTTAATTGTTTTTGATGAGGCCCACCGTTCTATTTATGATAGAAACAATCTAATTTACCAGTACTTTGACTGTATAAAAATTGGATTAACGGCCACGCCTCGTGAACGGGAAACTCAAAGTACCTTTGATTTATTTGGTAAGGCCACCGTGGAATACGCTTATGATGAGGCAGTGCGTGACGGAGTATTAGTCCCCTATTTTGCCCATATTATATCTACCAAGGTTTTAAATGAAGGGATAAAACCTGAAAATCTGGATAAGTTTCTTAAAGACCATTTAAGAAGACAGAAAGTTGATCCTGATGAGTTGGAATTAACTGGTTCTCAATTTGACCGGGTATTCATGGATGATAAGACCAATGCTCTCATAATTAAAAGTTTTATGGAGTATTGCTATAAATCAGATGAGGGAAAACCAGCCAAGTCTATTTTCTTCTGTGCCAGCCGCAACCATGCCAAGCACATGAAAAAGGTTTTTGGAGAATTATTTCCTAAATTCTCTGATGAGGTGCAGGTTATAACCTCTAATATGGCCCGCAATGACGATGAAGTGGAACGCTTTAAAAAACAGTCCAATCCACGAATTGCCCTATCAGTGGGAATGCTGGATACTGGAGTGGATATTCCAGAAATCTGCAACCTGGTATTTGTAAAACCAGTCTATTCACCCATAAGATTCTGGCAAATGCTGGGCAGGGGAACCCGGAATTTACAGGCCTGCAAACACAAAGACTGGCTACCTTCGGGTAAGAAGAATGATTTCCTAATATTTGATTTTATGATTGGGGGCCATTCCAATATAGAATATCACGAACTGGAAAGGGGAAAAGGTACTGGTGTGCCTAATGATGTTTTAACCACCATTTTTAACAATCGGGTGGCTCTTTTAGATAAAGATTTGACAGTAGAGCAGAAGGAACTGATTACTGGAAAAATTAGAGTTACCATGGATGAGTTGAATGAGGAGTTCTTTTTAGTCCGGGAAAAAGCATCTATAATTTCTAAGATTAAAAATAGTGATGATTTAGAGGGCTTTGTGGATCCCTTAATTGAGGAAATATCTCCTTTAATGATTACCCAGTTTGGCTCTAATTCTAAAGTTTCCTCATTTATCTTGAAATCAGAAAAACTCTTTGAGTGTATTCTGGATCTTGATAAGGAAAAAATAGATAAAATACGCCGGGAAGTGGTCTTCATGATAAGTAATGTCATGGAAAAAGACAACCTCCAAGTAATAAGCGAGAAGAAACCCCAACTAATTAAAGCAAGGCAGAGTGAATTCTGGGAGGATTTAACCTTTGAAGACGTGGAATTTTTGGTTACAGAAGTAGCACCCTTAATGAAGTACTTTGAACCCACCGGAGAAGGCATTATTGATATACCTGTGGCCGACGTAATTACCGACTGGAAGAAGTTTGAAAAAGAAGTCCAGGAAGACGAGGAACTTAAAAGACTTCTGGAGCGGAATGAATCTGTCCGCAAATTAAAAGAAGGTCATGGTATTAATTCAGGAGAGTTACTGGATTTAGAAAGGGAACTATCATCTCTAAAACCAGAAATAACCATAGAATACATTCAAAAACAGCAAAATATTGACTTTTTACAATTCCTGAGAGATATTATTGGCCTCTCCCGTGATGACGATCCAAGGATGATAATTGAGAAGAGATTTAATGATTACATAGTGGAGAATGTGCATTACACCTCCCGCCAGGTTGAATTTCTAATGTTACTGAAGAAAGTCTTCTCTGAGAGGAAGCATATTGAAATGAAGGATTTAGGTGGGCCTCCCTTTGAGGATGAGAATCCACTGGATTTGTTTAGTTATGAGGAGTTAGTGGGGATTGTGGATAAGTGTAATAGGATTAGGATGTGTTGAATTTAACTTATACTAATTAAGGTTATCAAAATGACAAAAGGAACTAATATTAAACTTGGAAATAATGATCCATGTCATTGTGGAAGTGGCAAAAAATATAAAAAGTGTTGTCGCAAAAAAGATAGGAAAAACAGTAATTCTATACAAAATATTGATTTTTCTAAAATTAATGAAACTAATAAATTAATAAAAGACAATCCTTCTGCTAAAGAAATGAAAGAATCGCTTGATGGGATGAAAGCTTTAAGAAGTGCTACTGAATCAGGTCTTTTAGATGGACTTATTCCTGCCGGTCTTGATGTCGATGAGTTAACTAATACCTTTCCTGAAATAGATAAACTTGAAAAACAATTCTCTATATTTGAAATTCCAGATAAATTCAATAAACATTTCTTAAAATATGGATGGATAGCTCACGAATCAATTAAATTCGAAGCTATGAAAAAAGCAGTTGAATTAGCTGAAGAAGAAAAATTTGAAGAAGCTGAACAAGTTTTGATAGATGGATATAATGAACAATTGGAAATAAATATTCGAATTATTAAAGGAGTAAGTGAATTCGAATTAAGAATTGATTTAATTCAAAAGGCATATGAAGATTATTTAAATGAAAGATATCATTCATGTATTCCTATTGTTTTTTCTATAATTGATGGTGTCGTAGCGGATATGAACGAAATTGGTGGTAATAAAGGGTTTTTTACCGATGGAGATAATATATATGCATGGGATTCCATTGCAGCTCATCAGACTGGATTAAATAAGCTAAAAAAATTGTTATATCAAAGTAGAGGAACAACAACCACTGAAGAATTAGATATTCCATATAGAAATGGAATTATTCATGGACGAGATCTTGGGTATGCTAACCAGAAAGTTGCAGTTAAAACATGGGCAACACTAATAGCTTTAAAAGATGGAATTGTTGCCATAAAAACAAAGGGTATGGTGCCTATAGTAAAAGAAAAACCTACAATAGGAGATATGATGACTTCAATTGTGGATCATGAAAAGAAAATGGAACTAATTACAAATTGGAAACCACGAAAGTTAAAAGTGAATGAAAATTTTCCCGAGTTTGGAACATCAATAGAATATCAGGATGGAAGTCCAGAAAGAACATTAGTTGAATTTTTTGAGTCTTGGAAAAGCAATAAATATGGATTAATGGTTGAAAAACTAAATTATCGCTTCTTTGAAGAGGATACTTTAGGAAAAATGGTTTTTGAATTGAAAAATGGTATTTTTAAGGATAAACAAATAAAAAATTTCTCAATTCTAAGTATTGATGATTCTGCAATGACTTCTACAATAACAGTAAATCTTACAATTCAAAAAGAAGATGACGAAATATCAAAAGATATTATTTTTCATATGAATTATGAAAACGAAAATGGTGAAATGGAGCCAATTGGTATGAAAAGTGGCTCATGGAAGATTTATAATGGTATTTATGACATTGAAGGATTATAATTTACTTAATAGAGGTTGCAGAGATGGAAAGAAGAACAGAAATTAAATGCAATCTTATGAATGAATGGAAAAATTACACAATAAAAGATATTGGAAGTGTTGTCACGGGCAACACTCCTCCAAAAAAAGATCCAGAAAATTATGGTGGAAATTTAGTTTGGATCAAACCTCCAGATTTGGATAAAAGAAAGTTTGTTTCTACTTCAGAAGATACTATTTCAGAAATTGGAAAAAAGAAGGTTAGATTATTACCAAAAGGATCTGTTTTAGTTTCTTGCATTGGTAATATTGGAAAAATAGCTATATCAGATTGTGAATTATGTACAAACCAGCAAATTAACAGTATAATTCCTAATAAGGATATAGTTGATCCTATTTTTTTATATTATGCTATAAAAAGAATGAAACCTTATCTTGAAAAGATAGCATCTTCAGCCGTAGTTCCTCTATTAAATAAAAATGACTTTTCTAAAGTTAACATTAAGCTCCCACCACTCGAAACCCAAAAGAAAATAGTCGAAATCCTGGAAAAGGCCGAAAAACTGAAAGAATGGCGGGCCGAAGTGGATGAATTGGCCGATGAATATTTGAAAAGTGTATTTCTGGAAATGTTTGGAAATCCATTAACAAATTCTAAAGGATGGAATTTGAAGGAATTAAAAGAATTTGGAGAAATTAAAACGGGCAATACTCCTTCAAGAAAAATATCCGAGTATTATGGAGATTATATTGAATGGATTAAATCAGATAACATTAATACGCCTTTTACTTATTTAACAACTAGTGAAGAAAGGCTTTCTAAAGAAGGATCGAAAGTAGCCCGTATAGTTCCTAAAGGCTCAATTTTAGTAACTTGTATAGCTGGAAGCATATCTTGCTTAGGCAATGTTGCAGTTACAGATAGGAATGTAGCTTTTAATCAACAAATTAACTCCATAACTCCTAAAGGTGTAAATGAATTATTTTTATATCATTTAATTTTATATACTAAACATTATCTACAAAATTTTTCTAGAAGTGCTTTAAAAGGAATAATTAATAAAACAACTTTTGAGTCAATTCCAATGATTTACCCTCCAAATGAATTGCAGGAGCAGTTTGGAAAAATCGTCCAGCAAGTAGAAACACTAAAAACTCACCAAACACAATCAAAACAAAAAATAGACAACCTATTCAATACCCTAATGCAAAAGGCCTTTAAAGGAGAACTTGTATGTTAGATTCAGACCTCAAATCAAAGATTAATCAGTTATGGGATAAGTTCTGGAGTAGTGGGATATCCAATCCCCTGCAGGCCATTGAACAGATGTCCTACTTAATGTTCATGAAACGTTTAGATGATGATGAGATTGCCAAGGAAAAGAATGTTCAATTAAGTGGAGAACCATTCGAATCCCTCTTTAAAGACTGTCCTGATTGCCGCTGGTCACAGTGGAATAACATGGCCTCTGATGAGATGCTGGACCATGTCCGGGATAAAGTATTTCCTTTCCTTAGAGATTTAGGAGATGATGACTCACTATACAGTCGTTATATGAAAGATGCAGTCTTTGCCATTCCCACTGGTACTCTATTAACTGAGGCCACCAGTATCATTGACGGTATGCACATCAAGGAGCAGAACCTGGACACCAAAGGGGATATCTACGAGTACCTCTTATCTGAACTTAAAACCTCTGGTAAAAACGGCCAATTTAGAACTCCCAGACACATCATCCAGATGATGGTGGAATTATTAGACCCTAAAATCGGGGAAACCATCTGCGACCCGGCCTGTGGTACCGCTGGTTTTTTAGTCAATGCCTACCAGCACATTTTAAAGGCCAACACTTCCCGGGATTTAATAAAGATTGATGAGGATGGAAATGAACGTAACTTCAAAGGGGATAAATTAAGCCAGAATGAATTCAAAGTTCTGAAAAATAAATCATTATATGGGTTTGACTTTGACCAGACTATGGTAAGAATCTCTTTAATGAACCTTATGATGCACGGCATCAGCAATCCAAGGATAGATCAAACCAACACCTTGTCTATGCGTTACAGCCAGCACCCTAATTTTGATGTTGTACTGGCCAACCCACCATTTAAGGGAAGCATAAATAAAGATGAGCTCAGTGATGATTTCTCCATAAACACCACCAAGACCGAGATTTTATTCTTAGAACTGATGTACAACATCTTGACCATTGGGGGCCGTTGTGCAGTTATTGTTCCCCAGGGCGTTTTATTTGGAAATTCTAAGGCCCATAAAGCCATCAGACAAAAATTATTGGAAGATTGTAGATTAGACGCTGTTATATCCATGCCATCGGGAGTATTCAAGCCTTATGCTGGAGTATCCACTGGTATTTTAATCTTTACTAAAGGAGAACCTACAGAAGATGTGTGGTTCTATGACATGGAGGCCGATGGTTATTCCCTAGATGATAAAAGGACTTTTATTGATGGTAAAGGGGATATTCCAGATATTATTGAAAAATATAAAAATAAAAATAAAGAAGATCTGGAAGATCGTAAGGCCCAATGCTTTGCTGTTCGATTAGATGAAATAAAAGAAAATGACTATTCTTTGAGCATTTCTAATTATAAAGAAATAGAGTACGAGGAAATAGAGTATGAGGCCCCGGAAGTAATTAAGGCCAAGATTTTGGAATTAGAAGAGAAGATAATTAAGGGGTTAAAAGATCTGGAAATTTAATTAATTCTATCCTTTATTTTATTTTTTTATTAATTATGCTAAGTCAAGTTATTGAATTCTTGAATTTATTTTTAATTTTAATATTAAGAAATAAGTATCAGTTTAAATAGTATTACTAATAATACTTTATTTAATAAAATCTGCATATCAAAATTAAACCTGGCTACTCTTTGGATGTGGAGGTGTTTTAGATTCGTGATTATGATATTGGTCAAGTTTGGGAGATTTTAAACAGTCTTAAAGAGATAAACGAGTATAATGTTAGAGAGTCCCGTCATGTAATGCTTTCTTTTTCTAAAAGAAGCTCTTTTATTGATCAAGATATTGTTTATGATTCATTAGTTAATAAGAAGCCTGTTTTGATTGGGAAAACTAGTTATGACACCTTTAAAGTCTTATATGAACATCCAAATAGAAGTAGTGAAGATATTTATATTATCTTTAAAATTGATGAAAGCAAAAATATTTTATTAGTAACAATATATACTCACAGTATTGAAAGGAGGATTAGACATCATGAGAGGAGCTAATTTTGAAGTTGATTATCAATACGATATGGAGGTGGATGGTTTATTCATCTATGTTTCCCAAGATTATCAGTATAATACTTCTATTGAGTTAGATAATGATGTTATTCTTGATTTTGATAAAGGTGGTATTCCAGTGGCCCTGGAGATACTTAATGCTTCTCATGTTCTTAAAGTTCCAAAATATGCTTTAAATGGTATTGAAGAAATAAAAATGACTATAAACGTGAATGAAAAGTCTATAAGTCTTAAAGCAGGGTTTTGCGTGATTTTACATAACCTGGAACAAACACAATTAGTAGATACATTCACTTCCAACGATATTGGAATTCCAGCCATGGAAACTGAATTAGCAACTGCTTAAAACAAAAATATTTTTTATTTTTTATAAATTTCCATTAAAGATGGCCTTATTTGGGGAATAACATCTTTGATAGTACGCCATACCAGTTCGTATTTTATTCCAAAATAAAAATGAATAAGTTTATCTCATCATTCTACCATCTTCAAAAATTACTATAATTTTTCAAACCTAAATTAATTAATAATAGTTATTCACAAATTAAATCACATACTAATTGTTACTTTGGTGATGGTGTTATTATGAATGTTATCAGTGTCATGAAAAACCACAAAAGTGAGATAAAGGCCAAATATGATGTCAAGAGAATAGGGATATTTGGTTCTTATGCCAAAGGCTTGCAAAATGAAGAAAGCGATATAGATGTGCTGGTAGAATTTGAAAATCCCACCTTTGATAATTTCATGGAACTATCATTTTTCTTGGAAGATTTATTTGGTAAAAGTGTGGATCTTCTTACTCCCAAAAGTTTAAGTCCTTATATGCGCCCTTCAGTGGAAAAAGAGGTAGTTTGGTGTGAATGAGGATAAAGTATTCTTGGAAAATCATTTCAGTGATTTGAAATCGGAAAATCTAGAAAATAGTGAGTTCGAAAAAAGAACTGCAGAAGCACTGGAAAGATATGAAAAAGGCCAATTTACAGAAATGAGTGCCAAGAAATTCTTAAAAACTTTAGGGAAATGGTAGATAAGGAAAATTTGCTTTCATTTATTTTTTTACAGATACTAATTTCAAAATAATTCATTTTTCACTAATTTTAATTATAAGACTTCATTTTCTTATCTTCAATACCTTAAGGATATAGGACTTATTAGAAGAAAATTTTAAATGAATAAAACGAAATTATATATTATTCTAATTTAAATGAAATAATAGAAGAACTTTATTCCATTGAATCAAGTTATAAAAAATTTTAAAAGTTCATTTTTCTTATAAACAATAATTTTAGGAATAAATTTTTATATGAACCATATTAAAGGTTACCACAATATTTTATCAATTTCTCAGCTTTTTAATGAGATTTACACGAATACGAGTTATTTAAATGAGCGATGAATACACATCAGCAGCAGAATGGGAAGAGGTGAATCTTTTCAAATATATGGCCATGGTCAAATCTGGTGTTGTAAAATTCAGTGGATTTAAAAAATACATATCTACTAATTCATCCGTATCATCCAGAATAACTTATCATGTCGAGCTTACCTACGATTCCCGGCCTAATAATGCCAATATGGAATTTAAAGAAAATGACATAATATTTGCTAAGGCCAAAAATAATGCTCATGTTTATTTAATTGATTCTGATTCTAGTGATAATTTGTATTCAACTGGATTTTTTGGTTTAAGAATTAAAAATAATGATAAAATACTGCCAAAATTTGTATTTTACTGGCTGCGGAGTAATTTATTCCAAAAAGAAAAGGATAGAAATTGCAAAGGAATAATTAAGGAATCTATTAATTGTTCAGCATTAAAAAATTTTGTAATTCCCCTTCCACCCATGGAAACCCAAAAGGAAATTGTGGAAATCCTTGAAAGGGCTGAAAAATTAAAGGAATGGCGACAAAAGTCAGAAAAATTATCGGCTGACTATTTGAAGAGGGTATTCTTGGAGATGTTTGGTGATCCTTTTACAAATCCAAATATCTGGGAAGAAAAAACATTGGGTGATGCCTGTTATACCATAAAAGATGGATTACATACGGTTCGCTATAAAGATCAAGGAATTCCATTTATTTTTGCTAAAGATATTATAAATGGGCCTGATGATTTTAAAAACAATGGCTCTAGTAAATATATTGGTCTGGCAGATTATCTAAAATTTATAAATAAATGCCGTCCTGAAAAGGGTGATGTTCTTTATACAAAAGGGTTTAAAACTGGATTTGCTAAATATGTTGATAATGATCATGATTTTTCTATTTGTGAGCATTTAGCAGTTTTGAAATTTGATGAAAATCAAATTAATGGCCTCTTTTTAGAGCATATTTTAAATTCAGATTACTGCTATAATCAATCCAGGATATTTACTCGAGATGCATTTAATCAAAATCTGGTAATTGCTCAGATGAAAAGAATAAAAATAATGGTTCCCCCCATTGATCTCCAAAACCAATTCGCAGATTTTGTGCAGGAAATAGAAATTCAAAAATCTCAACTAGCTGAATCCAAAAAAGAGATTGATGGAATATTTGATAATGTCATGGCTAGTGTATTTGAAGAGGAATAATTTTATTCGCTGTGTTTTTGAATAATTAATTTTCATGACTTAATTTTTTTATTCATAAAATCAATAAACACTCACTATTAACCATAAATTCGGTCATGGTGATCGTAATCATCAATTATAATACTCTCTGGGTCTTCATGATAAATCAATACAAAATCGCCCACATGGGCCCGTCTTTCACCACTGAGATTTCCTTTTAGTGGTTTGTAATGTTCAGGATTTCTTATTATTTGTTTAATCTTTTTTTCTACATGCTGGTACTGGACCTGGTTCTTGTGAGAAAGTTTTTCCAGCTTATGGTGGGCGGTGTGGGATATTAAAACATTCTTATGGAAGTCGTTACCCAAATTTCCTGAATTTGAAACAAGTATTCCTTTAACTGGTGACAGTTACCTTTTTTAACTTCTGCCTTAATTCTATCCAGTTCTTACCAATATTCATAATTTATTGGAGGATATATTCCTTTTTTCATTATTAAAACCCATTAAATCAAATAAAAGACTTAATTAATCATCATGTCCGGTTTTTGAACATTCCTTAAATCAATTTTGTTTTGCTTAGTTATTATTTTATTTAATATTATTAATTAAATTATAGGTAATTTTATAACCTTTGAAAACAATCTTCTATTTCAGGTAATTCCTGGGGGCCTGCACCCTATTTGGCTGCACACGAGCTCACGTTCCGAAGGCCCTCGGGTACTGAATTATACTTATTCTATTTTAAAACCTAAATTAAGATTTTAATGCCAGCCATTACTAAAATAAAAGCCATTATTCAATTATTCCGGCCAGATTTATCACTAGCTGCAGGAATATATGTGGTGGTAGGTGAATGTTGGATAGGGGTTATTAAAAAATAATCACGAAACTAATGAATTTGCTTTTAAAGACTTTTTTTCTGAAATCTCTTTTTTATTATTATTTTTATTATTAGATGATTCTTTTAATTCTATTTTATCGAATACGTGATCAACAATGTCCATGATTTCTTGATCTTTGCTAGTTTCTTTAGAATCATCTATCTTGTAAATATTAATTTGTTTTTCAATTTCTATATTAGATAATATATTTTGAAATGCACTTATGGCCTTCATGGCGGGGGAATTCATATCTGCTTTGTAAAACTGCCCATTTCCTTCTTTTTTAGTTTCTTTTATGAGATGGTAATCTTCTAATTTGTTAAAAAATTCGTAAAGAGTTCCTCTTGCAATTCCGGCATATTCGGCCATATCTTTTTTTGTATATTCATTGTAAGGGTGGGATATAAGAAGATCTATCACCTTTACTTGAGGGTAACTACCAAAAATTTCTGTTAACATTTTTAAACCTCTGATTGTTCATATTTTGGACAATCAATAATATAAATTTTTTGTACTTTATCATTTACTTAAATATCATTTTTTATTATTACTATTTTAAAAAAACATAATATTTATATTTATTAAAAACTAATTGGTATCATGAATTCTGAGGTTCCTCTAGAATACATTATTCTCATAAATTTGTTAAGACATGCTTATGTAGGTAAAAGACACACTCCTCTAGACAATGCAGTGAAAGGAATTCCTTCTCATGAATTAAAAGATGCTAAAAAAGCTCTTAAATATTTAATTAGAATAAGATGGTTAAATCCAAAGAAAACAGGTCATGGACTGGATGTTTCGATTAATCCAAGATTTTTAAATGAAATAAAAAATATTCCCGAAATAAAAAGAGTATTTAATAATGATTTTTGACTAAACACTATCATCCTGCACACTAACACAGAAGCGACACAGTGCACTAGGAGTATTGATTTGTTTTTCCTTAACCGGACAATAATAAACACCATTTTCATATCTTAAAACAAAACCACCCGGAAACTTAGTTCCCACCGGGTGAATTGACTCTTCTCTGACAAAAGCAGTGTAGGTGGCCACAATACGAGCAATCTTCTGAAAACAAAGCTCGTGATGACTTCGGGCCTCATTTTTTTGCATTTCCAAGACCTGCAAAAAATCCTTTAACTTTTTATTATTTACTAAACCCTCGTAATGGGTCTTATCTTCTTTAATATCTTTTATTCTAATGAAAAAGGCCCGAGTAAATCTTTCAATATATTCTTTTTGCTCGGGTAATGGCATGAACTTAGCATCTTCCTTCAGATACCCACTTGCATCCATAATTTCTTTAATATGGATATTACGGGACTCTTTTTTTAGAATCTCTTGAAGATCCATTTTGCTGAGGGGAATTGTAAAATCAATATTATCAATATTTTTTAACATATAATTCACGTAATTACTGATTTTTTTGATTAAAAGTGCTTATTACTTTTTAAGATTTTTTCTAATTAATTGAATTTAAATAACCTTTTTTAAACACTTTCATCCTGTTCTGCAATACAAAAACCACATACTGCACCGGGATTGTCCTTTTGACTTTCTTTTACCGGGCAAAAATAGGTCTCACCTTCTAATTTAACCTCAAAACCTCCAGGAAATGGTGTTCCCGGGGGATGAATGGGTTCATCCAGGACAAAAGTGGTGTAAACTGATATTATCATGTAAATCTTAAAAAATGAATGATTGAAATCCTCATTTACATCATTATTTGCTTTTTGTACTTTTAATAAATCAAGAGCGGATTTCAAATCTTCAAAGTCTAATTTTCCGGAATATTGGGCATTATCATTTTTCAAATCAGTTATTCTTATGATAAAACCATTCACATAAGCTTTTACAAACTTTTTTCTATAATCTGCCTGTATATAGATGGCATCTTCATGAATAAAATTACTAGCTGAGATTATGTCAGAGATACCTATGGGACGGGCCTCTTTTTGCAGGATTTCTAATAATTCCTGTTTAGATAATTCCTTTTCCCAGTTTAAATCCAGCATAAAATCACTTTTTATTTTACTTTTTTATTTTTAGAATAAAATAATTAGAATTCTATTAGAATTCTTTTTAATAGAATTTAATGAATTATTCTCCACGAGCAAATCTTACAACAGCCTCTGATAATTTAGGCCCGATACCATCAACTTTTTGAAGTTCCTTTTCGGTAAATGGTCTTAAATCTTCTCCAAAGGTTTTAACCAAAGCACGGGCCCGTTTTCTTCCTAATCTCTTAACTCCCAGTACCAGAGGAATAAGTTCGTCCTTCACTCCATAATACAAACGTGCAGATAGTATTTCTAAATCTCTAGAATGGGCATAAATTCCAGAAACTTCGCATATGTTCTTAAAGAACTTCACTAGTAGTGAGGCCTCATAGGCTGCCCTTCTGGTGGTGGCAGCATAAACATGGAATGCGTTTTCAATCTCATATTCATTACGCTCATCAATCCACTCCATAAGAGATGCGGTAGTGGCCTCCTGGTTACGCATATCCACCGCAAAGATTCCCTTACTGGATAGCTTCTCCCGAACAGGATCTTTGCTTTTACGGCCTTTAAAGGATATTAATGGCATGTCTGGAGTTCTACACATCTGGTAAATTAACTGATTAAGATCCAGTTCTTCCATTTGGGTGGCATACTCTTTCAATTTCACTGCGGTTTCCACGGTGTAATTGGATTTAGCTATGAGCAAACCATACGCAGTAGCCTTTAGTCCTTCGGGTGTGGCCTGTAATATTCCGTTTTGCATTAAAAAATTTACGGATTCATTAATTTCAAATTCCAGACTATCCGCAGCAAAAGCACTCATATATGGGTTGTGCTGCATCTGGTAGCCATAAAATGTTTTAGTAAAGAATTCTTGAATTTCTACAGGATTTTTGGCCAGAGTTGAAGCTACCTGGGCAATAATCTGCCTATAAACAGCGTCTTTATTTTCTATGAGCTTTGAATTAGTTGCTTCTACTTCTCCATTAACATAGAACTCTTGCAGGTTTTGAGCTTCATCCAGGGTCTTGGCAATCAAGTAGGAGTAACCCACATCGTCGTACTGGGGCCGACCAGCACGGCCTGACATCTGCTCATAATCGAAAACTGGAATGTTTTGAGGCCCTTGAGAGGTCCATCGGGTGTAATCTCTAATAACCACACTTCGGGATGGTAAATTAACTCCGTACATCAAACTAGGAGTGGCAGTAATCATTAATAAATTCCCTAAACGGAATTCGTCTTCAATGATTTCTTTTTGTTCATTGAAAAGGCCGGCGTGGTGAAAAGCCACTCCGTTTTCTGCACTCTCGGCTAATTTAAGGCAGATAGAGGTTGGTCGGGTTCCTTTCTTTTTAGGAACTTCTAGAATCTTGTCTGCAACTTCTCGGAATGCTTTTTTCTTCTCTCGAGGAACTTTACGCTTTATTTTACCAGAAACGAATTTAGCCAGTGATTCAGTAAATAGGCGGGTAGAAACAAAGGCCAGGGCTTGAGCATCATCTTCAATAGATTTTTCCAGGATTTTAACTATGACATCGTTTTTATTTTTAGTATTGAACATCTCGGTGTTGAGGATTTCTTTGTGCAATGGTACTGGGCGGTAGTCATGCTCCACCACTTTTGCATCCAACCAGCCGCAAATCTCTTCCATGTTCTGTAATGTGGCAGATAAAGCAATTATTCGCATTCCAGGGTTTATAAGATTTGATCTGGTTATGGCACATTCTATGGTAGGTCCACGGGAGTATTCACCAATCATGTGAAATTCATCCACAATTAAAAGGTCCACTTCTCTGAGGGTGTTCCAGGAAAACCGGGTAATGGCATCAAACGATTCAAAAACCATTACTGAAAGATCAGATGAGTTGGGATGTCTTCCTACCTTAATTCCATACTCTTCAAAGGCTTTAAACTCTTTTATCTTCTCATTTTGGATGGAAATTAAAGGAACGGCATAAACTACTTTTCCACCATCCATAAGGGTTTTTAAGGCAGCCATCATTCCCAGCAGGGTTTTCCCACTGGCGGTGGGAATGGCCACAATAAAGTTCTGGTTATCTTCTAGATATCCTGATTCAAGAACAGCTTTTTGGGCAGGGTTCAGTTGTTCTATGTGGGGATAGCAACCCTGTAAAATTTCTCTTAAAGAATGGTCTAATGTTTCCATGGTTATCAGCGCGTGATTAGTATTATTTTAATTAATTAAGCTTTAGTAATATTATAATTTTTTTATAATTTTTTTAAAAGTTAATAAAGATTATATTGTTTTATTCTTAAGTTAGATTAACTTTTAATTAAATTTAATTAAAATTTGAAAAATAAAATTTTTTTAATATTTTTAGTTTAATATTAAAATAAGAACTTAAAAAGAACGAAAAAAGTAAAAACATATTATTCTTTTATTTTTTCAGTTACTTTTATCTCTTCTATTCTAGTGGTGGGGTATTGTCCATTATCATCCTTTTCCACACTTTTGACCATGTCCCATATAGTTAAAAGAGCAACACTGGCCCCAGTCAGTGCTTCCATCTCTACACCTGTTTTTCCAGCACATTTTACACTTACTGATGTCCAAATGCTTTCTTTTTCCACTTCAAAATCCACTTCAATTCCAGTGATACTCAAAGGGTGACACAGAGGAATCATATTAGAAGTGTTTTTAACAGCATTTATGGCCGCGATTTGGGCGGTGGTAAGCACATTACCTTTTTTTATTTCTTGATTTTGAATTAAATCAATGGTCTGCTGATTTAAGAATATTCGGCCACTGGCAGTTGCACTTCTTTTCATGGAAGGTTTTTCTCCCACTTCTACCATGTGCACGCCCTTAGAGGTTAGGTGAGTAAAGTCTTTTTTTGGCATAATTTTCCCTTTTTTAATTTATTTTTTATAATAATATTAATTAATATTTAAAATTCGTTTTATGAAAAAATTCAAATAATATTTTAGTAGGGTATTTCTAGTTCTGCAAACTTCATTGCTCTTTTTTGGGCCATTTTTCCCATTTTTTCCCGCATATGAGGATCTTTAAGCAATTTATCAAGAGCTTCGGCCAGGGCCACAGGATCTTTTGGTTCTACCAGTATTCCCACATCTTCATTTACTAATTCTGGAATTCCACCTACATTGGTGGCTACTACTGGTTTTCCACTAGCCATTCCTTCTAAAAGAGCTATTCCAAAGCTTTCATTTATTGAAGGCATGACTATTACATCTGCATCAGGAATCAGTTCTTCCACATCGCTTCGAGGCCCGGTAAATATGATACTTTTTAAGCCTTCATATTCAGCCATTCCTTTAAATTCCTGCAAGAGAGGCCCACCACCAACAATAACCAGCTTTGAAGGTTCTTCCATGAGTTTTTTGGCCCTTAAAAGATGTTTAACTCCTTTTTGAGCAACTAAATTTCCTACAAAGAGAATAATTTGTTCATCATCTTCAATTCCCAGTTCTTTTCTGAGTTTACCTTTATTCTGGGGATTGAATCGATGGGTATCCACACCGTTCCAGGTTATTTTTATTTTTCGCTCCAAATTAGGTATTTCTAACTCCAGAACTTTATCCTTAACTGCTTCACTCACTACGAAAACGCCTAGGGCATGATTAAGTATCAATTTGAAAATTGGCCTTAAAATTCGATTTGATGATAGTAAAAATACATCGGAGCCATGAAGAGTCACACAAAAAGGTACTCCTGTTATCATGCTGGTCATTAACCCAATTAGGCCGGGAGGGGATAAATAATGGGCGTGAATAAGGTTTATATCATTTTCTCTAACCATTTGAATTAATTTAATGGTCCCGGTTAAGGAAAAAATCATTCCTCGCAGCCCCTTAATATTAGGTGCCGTGGCAGATTCCACATGAATTCCTTCCAGGGATTGAACATTTTCATGGGGATAAGTGATTACAAACACTTCATCTCCGTTTTCTATCAGTTTTTTTGATAATAAGTAAACATAAGAAGAAATTCCACCTATATGTGGAGGGAAATGGCCTACCATAGCTATTTTCATTTTTTCACCTTAAACAATAGTTAAATAACAATATATGATTATTTTTTGTAAAGAATATTATAAAATATATTTATTAAGAAAATGCTTACCTTTTATTTATTTGAGTTTAAAACAGTTCCATTCATCCTAACAATAATTACTTCCAATTCTAAATGATAACGATCTTTAATATTTTCTTTTATGGCCCGTGCAATACTATTAAATACTTCTTTTTCTTTATGGGATTGGATTAATATATCAATCATATCTTCCGTGGTTTTGGAATTGAAGATTTCCTTTAAAGTATCTTGATAAACTCCAACAAGGGCCGCATGAGCAGTTATTATTTCTCGGCGGCCATCAGCCACACTGTGTTTAGTATTAAATATTCCACCAGCTATTTTCACCAACTTTCCAGCATGACCAAATAAAATGATTTTTTTAACCTTTTTTTCCACAGCCTGTTCTAACATGTAACCCACATAATTGCTCATGTGAATTATCTGGTCCTTTTCAACATCCATGGACTGGAGGGCCAGTTTTTCCCCAATATTCCCAGGTACAAATATTAATTCTTCATACCCCTGGCCCAATGCAATATCTATCTGGCATGAATTTGCCTTTTTAAATGATTCCAGAGACATGGGACGGGCAATTCCAGTGGTGCCTAATATGGAAATTCCATTAATTATCCCTAAACGGGGGTTCATGGTTCGAGATGCAATTTCTTTTCCTCGAGGAACAAAGATAGTAATTATTGCACCTTTTCCAGAAGGAAGATACCTCTGAATATTTTCCCTTATCATTTCTTGAGGGACGGGATTAATTGCGGCCTGGCCCACGGGTATTTGGAGTCCTGGTTTGGTGATGGTGCCTACACCTTCACCTCCAATAATAGTGATTCCTGGTTGGGAGGTTAATTCAACTTTGACCATAATTTCAAGATTGATGGTTACATCGGGATCAGGATATGGTTTTTTAACCACAGATGCCTGGGCAATGTTTTCAGAAACTTTCTTAGTATCATATATTTCAATCTCCAGCTCGCCAGATGGAATAGAAATCTTAATGTGGTCATGAATTTTATCTTCCAGAATGATTTTCAAAGCAGCCAATGCAGCTGCAGTGGCAGCACTGCCAGTGGTTATTCCAAAAAATATTCCTTCATCTTTTTTAGCCATATTAAAAAAGTCCTAAAAGTATTTTAATTAATAAATTTCATTAATTATAATTATTTTATATTTTTAATTATTCATTAAAATAAAAATTCTAAAATAAAAAAATAAGTATTTTAAGAATAATTTAAAATTATTCTTTTAATTCTTCTTTAAGGGCAGCCATTAGTTCTTCTTTACCAGGAGCTCCGACAAACTTAACTACGCCATTGATGGCAACAGCAGGAACTGCCATTAGCCCATAATTCACTGCTTTTTCCCGATCTTCCATGATATCGACTTTTTCGATTTCAATGGAATCTCCTAAATCTTTTTTAGCTTCTTCTACGACTTCCACTGCCATAGGACAGTAAGGACATGTAGGGGATGTGAATACTTCGATTTTAACAACCATGTTTTAACCTCCGTATGAGAATTGTAATAATACTAATCTATGTAATCTGTACCATATTCCATTTCAAGAATTTAATTAATGACTATAATTAATTAATGATTATTTACATTTATAATCATTTGATTATTCTTTTAAAGAAATTTTAGTACTTATTTTTATTCAATGTTTTTATAATTCCCATAGAAATTATATAATTGTTTTTATTTGCTCTTTTTGAATAAATACTTATCTTTATAATTCGTTTTTATTAGTCCTTTAATTAATATTGAATAAAAAAATAATTAATAATTAATTAATGAAAATTAAAAAGAAAATTAAAAGTAACTGCTTTGTGGTTTGCTGCTACTATTAGAATCTCCTATTCCCTCACCCATTGAATATCCTAGCTGGGAGGTTATTCCACTTAAAATCTTTTCAAAGGTTGTTGGTGGTGACATAGTGATTATATTATAAGAATCACCTATTCCAGCTAAATCGGCTGCTTCTTGAATGGCCTTATCTTTACCTCCCAGTGAATCTACCAGTTTAATATTTAGGGCCTGTCTTCCCGTGTATATTTTCCCTTCTGCAATGCTTTTAACATAATCTGTTGTTAAATTTCGGTTATTAGCTACTAGGGATATAAAATAATTGTATTCTTCATCAACCATTGTTTGTAGCATTTTCTTTTCATCAGCTGTTAAATTCCTGTAATCTGCACCCATATCTTTGTACTGGCCTGCTTTTAGTGAATACTTGTTTATACCCATCTTTTTATACATTTCAGAAAGGTCTGACAACTGTAAAATTACTCCAATACTACCTACCCATGAGGATGGGCTGGCCACGATTTTATCTGAGCCGGATGAGGCCAGGTATGCTCCAGATGTTCCACTATCACTTATCCAACTCACAACTGGTTTTTTAGACTCTTTAATGGCTTGCATTATCTCTTCACTTGCCACAGGAGTTCCACCTGGACTATTTACATCTAATACTATGGCACTGATAGATGAATCATCATTAGCTTCTTTAATTAAACTTTTGATTTCATCGGGATTGGTATAGTAACTATCGCTACTGCCATATGATATTTCTCCATAAATAGGTATAACGGCTATGGTGTCCCCTAAACCAATATTTCCTGATTCTAAGCTAGTAGACCCAATAAAAACACTTACTAAAATAAAAATCAGGAAAAAAGCAAGTAATATTCCTACGATTGCAAAAATTATTTTGGTGTTTTTTTCCATTTTATCACTGAGGATTATTATTCGAGATAATTATGTATTGTAAGATTTTTAAATTATATTGTAATTGAATTATTATAATCTAATTTTTCCACTTGTAATCTAATTTTGAATTTATTTATTATACTATTTTATACCCATATGATCATAAATATTTTAATAGTTTCATTCAAACTCGTAAATCGAATTTTTGTATGTTCTCAACTATTCATAATCTTAAATTTATCTTAATTAATCATATAATAATAAGATATTTGCTAATCAATATATAAACCATGAGAACATGATATATTAATTCCATAACTTTTCTCTGATTTACAAATTCTCAAATAATTTTGATAAAAATATGAGATGTTTTTAGTAAGACCGGTGATATATTGAAAAAAACAGTTAGATCTCCAGGATCAGCTACAGTTATCAACGCCATTTCAACTGGTAGTGGTTCTGCCTTTGGTATTCAACTTTATGTAACTGCAGAAGTTCAATTAACATCTTCTGAAGTTGAATGTACTTCTGAAAGGCGAGTTAATCCTAAACTAATGGAAATTTGTGTAAATAAAGTCATTCAACACTATTCTATTGATACAGGAGTAAAAGTTCATACAGATTCTACTTTACCGGTGGCTTCTGGACTTTCCAGTAGTAGTGCCACCTCAAACGCTGTGGTAATGGCCACATCCAGTTTAATTGCTGAAGAATTTGACCTAAAACCAATGAATGACATGGAAATCTTAAATACTGCTATTGATGCTTCATTATATGCAGGAGTTACTATAACTGGTGCATTCGACGATGCCAGTGCTTCCTACTTTGGAGGACTTACCATAACCAATAATCTGGAAAGAGAAATTATCCAGAGAAATGAAATGGAAAAACAAAACATATTAATATACATGCCTAACAGAAAGTCTCTGACCGCACAATCCAATGTTAATAGGATGAAACTTTTATCCCCACTGGTAGATATGGCCTATAAAAAAGCCATTCAGGGAGATATTTATAAAGCACTCACCTTAAATGGAATATTGTATAGTGCCGCACTTGGATTTGATTCAAACATTGCTCTCGATGCATTAGAAGCTGGCGCGATCGCATCAGGATTATCTGGAACTGGCCCGTCCTTTGTGGCGGTGGTTAATGATGAATGTATTGATAGGGTTCATGAAGCTTTGAATAATCATCCTGGAAGAGTTATTGCTACACAAGTAGATAATAATGGGACCAAGGTGATATGATGGATGAATCTCAAGCACAAAAGCTTCTTCAAGAATCAAGAGAAAAGATTGATATTATTGATACAGAGATAATTACTTTAATCAGTAAAAGAACTGATCTGGCCAAAAAAATAATCAATGCCAAAGTTATTTTAGGTATGGAGATTCAAGATAAGAAGCGAGAAGAACATATTCACATGAAAACTCGCAAAATCGCCAGAGAATTTCAGATTGATGAAGATATGCTCAGTCAAATAATGAAAATATTGACTGACATAAATAAAAAAGAACAAGAACAATTGTTAAGGAGGAAATAAAATGGGAAATATAAGAACTTCACATGTAAAAAGATTGTCTAAAGAACTAATCGAAACTCACCAAGGTAAATTTACCACTGATTTTGATGAAAACAAAAAACTGGTAGAACAGTTTTCAACTGTAAGTACTAAGCACTTACGGAACAAAATCGCAGGATATGTTACTCGATTAGTTAGAAACGAAGCAAGACAAGCTTAATTATCTTAAGGTAGTTTTATAATTTATTTGCCTAGTATTTGATTTTATCAATTCAGGCAAATATGATTTAAAACATCAATAACTTAATCATTATCATTTTTTTAATGGTTTAACAATATTTTTAAGCTTTTTAATAGTCTTGATAATTAAATTTATTTAACATTCAACTAATAAAAATTCGAAATATACATTTAACATATCTAATTTAGATTTTATAATTTTTATAATATTTACAAATTTTACAATTACGATTTTACAATATATTATTATTATTAGTCACCAAGGTTGTGAAGGTTAATGGAATTAATAGTGGCCAAATTCGGAGGAACATCCATAGGAAACGGTAAACGGATAAAAAAAGCAGCTCAAGCAGTGGTCAATGAGTACATGAAGGGAAAAAAGATAGTAGTGGTTGTTTCCGCTATTAACAAGACTACTGATGAACTGTTACACATAGTTGATGAAGCTATGGAAGATGCCGTTACCGAAAAACAACTGGCAGAAATTGTGTCTATGGGTGAAATGACCAGTGTTCGCATATTCGCATCTGCAATTGAATCATTGGGTGTGAAATCTGAATATATAGATCCTTTCATGGACCAATGGCCTATCATAACAGATAATAGTCTTTTAAGTGCTAAAGTAGATTTTAAGGCCACAGAAGATAAATCCATGGAGCTCATGAAAATGATGGATCAGGGAATCATTCCGGTGGTCTGTGGATTTTTAGGAAAAGATCCTCAAGGCTACATAACTACTTTAGGAAGGGGAGGAAGTGATATCACGGCTTTCCTTTTAGGGCACTGCCTTAATGCTGATGATGTTGTCATTGTCACGGATGTGGGTGGAGTAATGTCCACGGACCCTAACAAGCTACAAAGTGCTCAGAAACTCGATAAAATTTCTGTGGAAGAAATGCGAGACCTGGCCACGCACGGTGCCCAAGTACTGCATCCTCACGCCTTGAAATACAAGGATCCTAAAATTAATGCAAAAATTATTGGATTTGATCATGGAGATCTTTCTGCTCATGGGACTGAGATTTTAGGTCCCTCAAAAAATGAAATGCTTAAAACAACCACTTTAAATTCAGAACCTATTTCTGTCATTGCGGTGGTTGGGGAAGAAATACTCAATAAACCCGGAGTTCTAGCAGAGCTAACTGATATACTGTCTGAGAATGAAATCAATATATTTGGTATTTCTACTGGCCAGAATTCAATAACTTTATTTGTTAACAAAAAACACGCTGATGATGCCCATAGAATATTACATGAGGTAGTGGTTAAAAATGAAAACCTTAGTTCTCTTTCATTGGGAAGAGAAATTGCAATGATTAGTATTGCCAGTCCGGATTTCATTGATACACCAGGAATTATATCTGATATTACAGAGCCTCTCAGAGCAAATGATCTCAATATTGTTGAAATATCATCTTCACAGACATCAGTTGTTATTTTTGTAGAATGGAAGGATGGCGAAAAAGCTTATGAACTTGTAAGGAGTGTCTTGGAATGAGTTTTGAAGGTACTATTGTGGCCATGGTGACTCCATTTACCTCAGAAGATGAGGTAGATGAAGAAGGCATGCGCGAAAACATAAATTATCTAATAGAAAACGGTGTGGATGGTATTCTGGTTGCAGGAACCACTGGTGAATCAGCAACCATTACCCACGAAGAACAAAGGAACATGATTGATGTTTTAATTGACGAGGTAAATGGAAGAGTTAAAACTATTGCTGGTGCAGGTAGCAACTCGACCAAAGAAGCCTTAAGCCTAGTTAAATACGCTGAAAATTCTGGAGCAGATGCTGCTCTGGTTATTACGCCTTATTATAATAAACCACAGCCTCATGGTCTGGTAGAACATTATAAAATCTTAGCAGAATCTACAGAAGTTCCCATAATTGTTTATAATGTTCCATCTCGAACTGGAACCGATATTGACGTGGAATCTATCGGACAAATTGCAGGTATTGATAATATTGTGGCCATAAAAGAAGCCAATCCAGATATGGACAAAGTTTCTATGATTTACAGGAAACTCCTGGATTTGGGATTGGAAGATGAGTTCAATATTTTATCTGGGAATGATGATCTTACACTTCCTATGATTTCCATGGGGGCCAAAGGTGTTATTTCCGTCGTGGCCAATGTTGATCCGGCAAGAATGAGTCAGATGGTTAATCATGCACTGGAAGGAGATTTCAATGCGGCTGCCCAGACCCACTATGAGTTATACGAACTCATGAAAGCTTTATTTGTAGAAAGCAATCCAGTACCTTCAAAAGAGTGCTTGAATTTAATGGGAAGGCCAGCCGGCCATGTTAGAATGCCTCTTGCTCCTTTAAAAGAGGAAAGCAAACAAAAACTCGCTGCAGTTTTAAAAGATCTTTCCTTAATTTAAAATCTTTCCATTTGATTTTTTAAAAGATTTTTTTAAGACTTTTCCTTAATTTAAATTAGATTTCTTTTTTTAATTTATTTTTAGATTATTTTTAATTTTCCGTTCATCTTTTTTGTAATTAAATTTGAATTAATTTATTTTATACTATTAATCAAAATTAGATTAATTTGATTATAATAAAACTTTTTAAGTAGATTATAAAGATAATTTAATGAATCAAGACAGATTCTATCAATTTAAATTTAATATATTAATTATATAAGTTGAAAATAAAAATTAGCATATCTTGAGAAGAGAAGTTATATTCTAATAAATAAAAAGTATTTACAAACTATTGAACAAATTATTTACCAAATTTAAATATAAAAATCTAATATAAAAAATTTTCAATTAAATCATTTGACAATTCATTATAGATTTAATACATATAGAATATTTTAATATCCAATAAATATTTCAAAATAATTAACTATTATCTTCATTGGAGTGATAAAATGATAAAAGTGGCAGTAACCGGTGCATGTGGAAGAATGGGTTCTAAAATAATAAAAACCATTCTACAACAAGATGATATGGAAGTAGTAGCAGCTATAGAAGCTCCCCATAGTCCTTTGGAAGGTAAAGATGTGGGTGAAGCAATAGGGGTAGGTCCGCTCGGTGTAAAAATTACCGCAGCAGAAAATTTAGCTAAAGCACTAAAAGAAAGTAGGGCCCAAGTCCTGGTGGACTTTACCATAGCCACTGCAGCCATAAAAACCATAAAAACCACGGCTAGTTGTGGCGTAGGTCTGATAGTAGGTACCACTGGTTTTTCAGAAGAACAACTGGCTGAAATTAAAGATTCAGTTTCTAAAAACAATGTAAAAGCTGTTATTTCTCCTAATATGGCTATTGGGGTTAATGTATTCTTTAAAATTCTCAAGGATTTAGCTCCGATTCTAGCGGATTATGATGTGGAGATAATCGAGGCCCATCACAAGCATAAAAAAGATTCACCTTCAGGAACTGCAGTTCGGGCTTTTGAAATTATTTCTGAAGAAACTAATAGAAATTCAGCTGATGTAGGAGTTTATGGAAGACATGGCCTGGTAGGTGAACGTACAAAAGATGAAATAGGAGTTCACGCTGTTAGAGGGGGAGACATTGTCGGCGATCATACTGTCCTATTTGCTGGTGATGGTGAAAGACTGGAAATTACTCATAGGGCCCATAGTAGGCAGTCATTCGTCAGCGGAGTTATAAAAGCTCTTAAATTTATTCCTAATGCAGAAGAAGGAAAAATTAATGATATGGCTGATGTATTGGGTATTAAATGAATATTAAATGAATTAATATTTAATTTAACATTCAAAGATTATATAATAGAGATAAAAAATACATAAATAGAAAATAATTATATATAGCATTATTTTGGTGATAAAAATGGTAAATGTAGGTATTCTTGGTGCAACAGGAATGGTAGGCCAAAGATTCATTGAATTACTGGCTCAACATCCAAAATTTGAAATTACAGCGTTGACAGCATCTCAAAGATCAGCAGGAAAAAAATATGAAGATGCCACGACATGGTATCTGGACAGTAATATGCCGGAATCTGTAAAAGATATCACGGTAGTTGATACAGATCCATCTCAAGTTGATGATGTAGATATAGTCTTTTCAGCACTTCCCACTGAAAATGCAGCTATTGTTGAACCAAAATTTGCTGAGAAATATATTGTGGCATCTAATGCCAGTGCCATGAGGATGGAGGATGATGTTCCTCTGGTTATTCCTGAAGTAAATCCAGAATATCTAGATTTAATAGAACTTCAGCAGAAAAATAGGGGATGGGATGGATTCATAGTTACCAACCCAAACTGTTCTACCATCGCCCTTACTATCACTCTAAAACCAATTTATGACCAGTTTAATATTAAAAGAGTGTATGTGTCTACTATGCAGGCTGTTTCAGGTGCTGGATATAATGGTGTGCCTTCTATGGCTATTGTAGATAATTTAGTACCATTCATTGGTGGGGAAGAAGAAAAAATGGAAACTGAAACACAGCACCTTCTGGGAAGTTTGGAAGATGGTGTGGTTACTCCAGCATCATTTGGAGTAAGTGCTTCCTGTCACAGAGTATCTGTGGTGGATGGACATACAGAGGCTGTTTTTATTGAAACAGAAGATAAATGTGACCTGGATGAAATTCACGCTGCTATGGATCAGTTTAGAGGTATGCCTCAGAAATTGGATCTTTACTCTGCCCCTGAAAAACCTATTGTGGTTCGTTCTGAAGATAACCGACCTCAACCACGTATGGATCGTAATCAAGGTGATGGGATGGCAGTAACTGTAGGAAGATTAAGAGAAGATGCTGCATTTGAAAATAGCTTCAGATATGTTTTAGTGGGCCATAATACTATTCGTGGAGCTGCTGGAGCATCTATACTCAATGCAGAATTAATTAATGAAATCATGTAATTAGACATTTAATCATGATTTCATAATTTATTTTTTATAATTAATTATTTTATAAGGATTATAAATCATTTATAAGAGTATTTACTAGGAGAATTCCATGTTTGAGGCGTTTTGGGCTAATTTATACCACATGGATCTTAATTTATTCTATTTTTTTAATTTATACATTCATAATCCAATTTTAGATATATTAATGCCTCTAATCACCATGGCCGGAACACAAATATTCTGGATTATAATTTGTATAGGGTTATATATTTTTGGAGGCCCTAAGGGGAAACAAACAGCTTTTCTTTGTATAATTGCATTATTCATTGCTTTTTTTGCCAGCGAAATATTGAAATTTATTTTGGCCCGCCCTAGACCCTATGAAGTTCTAAGCGGCGCCAGACATTTAATGGATGTTATGGGCTATTCATTACCTTCTGGTCATTCTACTGCAGCATTTGCTGCTTTCACCGTTATAGGAGTTAAATATGGATATTTATATATTTTTTTAGGTTTGCCTATTATGGTTGCAATTTCCAGAATTTATATGGGCCTTCATTATCCTTCTGATGTATTGGCCGGTGCTCTTTTAGGAATATTTTGTTCAGTAATAGTTTTAAAGTATGAAGGAAAACTTATAAGAACTAAAAACAAGATATTAAATAGAAATAGTCAGTAAAGCTTAAACAAACTTAAGATAATTGTTATAATAAAACTTAGATTTATTATTATATATTTATTAACGATTCAAGTGATAGCATGCGATTCATGAAAGACCCGGAAAAGGACCAACTAAAACGTCTAGTAAAGGCATGCATGTTAGAGATAAGCAAACTTAAGATGGATCTCAAAAAATGCAGCGAGACCAACCAAGAATGTAAAAAAGCCACGCAATTACAACATAAAATCGAAAAAAAGGAAGAGCGTATTAAAGAGCTGGAAAATTTTCTCAAAGAAAAGGATAAAACTATTGCTGACCTTAAAAATGATTTAGGCGATAAAAATGATTATATTAATGATTTAGAGGAAATAAAAACGTATTTCGAGGCTTTAACCGCAAAACCAAAAAGAGACCTCACTTCTTTCCAATCTCAAGTTTATTTATTATTGCCTCCAGAAAAATCAAATACTCGTAAAATGCACGCTTTTATTAAAAAAGTAGGATTTACAGAACTTTCTTATGATAATATGTTCCATATATTACGTAATTTGGAAAGGAAGGGATATTTCAAGTCCTATCAGATTGATGAAGAAATTACATGGGAAAAAATTCAGAAATAAACTATTTTAAATCTATTCTTAATGTATAATAATAATAATAATAATAATAATAATAATAATAATAATAATAATTTTTTTATTCAATTATTAATCTTCAATTCGCACAAAAGCTCGTATGGGTGATGCTTCAGTAGGTAGGGGTAATGGTATAAAGAAAAATTCTAATGAACTTGTATAGTCTGTCTCTGGTATCATTTCCAGATTTTTCAGGTTTTCTATAATCCATATATCATTAAAAAGCATTTTTTTGTGGATATTGGTTTCTCCAAATTTATCTACACTAGGTCCGTCTATGGCCAGTCCTCTAATCTCTTTTTCAATCAAAAATTCAACTGATTCATTAGATAAATATGGATTTTTGGTAAAATAATTATCTAAGCCCCAATTTTTACTCCATTTTGTTTTTATAATAACCAGGTCTCTTTTTTCCACACTATAAAATGAATTTACTTCTATTTCTTTATCAAGGTCTTCTTTTAATTTTAAATCATTCCTGGAATCAGTGGATAATGAGGAATTGGATAATGGACTTGAAAATTGATTTGGGTTTTTTGGAAGAGTTTTAAAATCTATAATTTTTACAGATCCCTCTTTAGAAGATTCCACTAATTCATCCAGTTTAATTTCACTAACTTTTTTTCCAGATGAATTGAAATGATAAGGTGCATCAATGTGTGTTCCTGCATGTAATCCTGTTTTTAAGATAGAAAGTGTAAACTCATCTTTTGTACTGTTTAATAACTCTTTAATTAAGAAATTAGGATCTTGAGGAAAAACAGGCATATTATTAGTTAGTGGTTGGGTTAAATCTACAATTTTCAAATTTACGCCTCTTATGGTCTTTGAGTGAATCTTAGTAATTTATTTATTAGTTTTTTGTTTCCATTTATTTTGAAAAATAATAAAATAAAAAAATGATAATCAAAAAAACAATCCAAACACTGGGAAAGTGTGCTAAAAATTGCAATGCTCTTAAATTGGCATTTTAAAGAGAGTACTGTAACAGCGTACCAGATATTTTTGATTTTTTGGGATCCCAACTTCTAATTACACCAAAAGAGTTTCTATAGTTTGTAGAATCTGCAGTTACCCAACCTTTCCCTCTGATCCATATTTGGGCCCATACATGACTGTAAGTATGTCCACTCACTATAAATTTACAGGTACCACGCACATACCTTGCTGGAAGGCCGGATGTTCGTGCCAGAGCCACTATTAAATGAGCCTGATCCACACAGTTACCCAGCCGATATTTTAGGGCATTTGCTGCACCATATTTAGTTCTGTAATAAAACGAATAATCCAAATTATCTCTTACCCATTTGAATATATTGTTTCCGGTCTCATAAGTTGTGATTCCTCTTAGATTCGTGGCTAAATAAACGATATTGGCATTAGTTACCGGACAATATTTTGTTGTTTTAAGAAAATTTCTTAAACTGCTGGAGGGAACATACCATGCTGATTTTTTTAAACTTTTATAACTACTTAATAAAGAATTTATACTATCATATTTCGATTGAAGACTTTTGAACTGGATTTGAAGTTTTTTAAGAGTAGTGGTATTCTTAGTTATTTTAATGATTGCTGCTAATTTACTCACACTTTTTTTGGTAGATTTTAATTGCGCCGTGAGACTTTTAATTCGACTATCAACATAACTGGAACTCATTATACGGGCCGTTGAGGGTATCTGACTTACTAATGATATTGAAGCCGGCATTTTTCCATTTATTTCATAATACCGGGCTATTTTAGAAAACATATAAATCATGTTATAATAATCAAGATTTCCATGTGTTGAACTAATATAAGGGAGAATCTTATGATAATTATACACATAATTTTTTGTTCTTTTGGCTAGATCAGTATACTGACTCAGAGTATAACTTGTTGAAAAGCGTGAGACGCTGTATATCTGTCCAGATACATTAAAAAGAGTTACATTGTTAGATCCTGAAATAAAAGAGGTTATTGCATACAGATACTGGTTAATGGTGATTACTTTTTTACCAATACTAATAGTATCTGGAAGTTTTTTGTTTTTTTCAATATAATATGCAACTGTTGTACCGGAATGAACAATTTCAGACTTATTTAAATTTGTTGTTGTGTTCTCACTGGAATTAGTATCATTTAGTCCATCAGAATCATCACTGGAATTGTAACTAATATTTCCAATAACTTCATCGGCCTGGACTGTATCTGCTGAAGAGATACTTAAAATAAATATTGCTACTAATAGAATTAAAGTGATAGATTTGTAACTATTACAAGAATTTTTTTGTTTTATAAATAAAGAATAATCCTTTGAATATTCTTTTTTTATTTTTCCTCTACTTTTAGTTGTCATTTTACCACTAGCAATGCTATTTTATATTTTCTATAAATCGATAGATAAGTATTTTTGGAAGGAAAATATGTTAATATAAATATTATTTAAAGTATTATTATTATATTATTTAACTCATTATAATAGTGCTAGTGATGATTCTTACTATATATTTATTATATTTTTGCAAATTTTTTACTAAATACAAATTTTTAATTAATTCATTAAATTTCCTTTAGAAAACTATTTATAGAACCTCTAACCCAGTGATAATAACATAAAACATAAAATAAATTGAAAAATAAAACAATTATAATTTTAGAGGTGATTATCGTGGCACAATACAGTGGAGCAGGACAACCTATTTTAGTACTACCTGAAGGTACTAACAGGTTTATCGGAAGAGATGCTCAAAGAATGAATATATTAGCTGGAAAAGTCTTAGCAGAGACTGTAAGAACAACCCTGGGTCCTAAGGGAATGGACAAAATGTTAGTCGACTCTTTAGGAGATATCGTTGTAACCAACGACGGTGTAACTATCCTTAAAGAGATGGATATCGAGCACCCTGCTGCTAAAATGTTAGTAGAAGTAGCTAAAACCCAAGAAGACGAAGTAGGAGATGGAACCACTACAGCAGTTATTATTGCTGGTGAATTACTCAAAAAAGCTGAAAACCTACTGGACATGGACATCCACCCAACCATAGTGGCTATGGGATACAGACAAGCAGCTGAAAAAGCTCAAGAAATATTAAATGATATTTCTATAGATGCTGATGACAAGGAAACTTTAATTCAAGTGGCCATGACTGCTATGACTGGAAAAGGAACTGAAAAAGCTCGTGAACCATTAGCAAGACTAGTGGTTGACGCAGTCAAACAAGTAGAAGAAGACGGCGAAGTGGAAATAGACCACATCAAAATCGAGAAGAAAGACGGTGCTATCGTAGAAGAATCCAAGCTAGTACAAGGTGTAATCATAGACAAAGAACGAGTACACCCTGGAATGCCTAAAAAAGTGGAAGACGCCAAAATAGCTCTCTTAAACTGTCCAATAGAAGTTAAAGAAACTGAAGTGGACGCTGAAATCAGAATCACTGACCCTACTCAAATGCAAGCCTTCATTGAGCAAGAAGAACAAATGATCCGAGACATGGTTTCATCCATCGTCGACACCGGAGCTCATGTTGTATTCTCTCAAAAAGGTATTGATGATTTAGCTCAACACTACTTGTCTAAAGCTGGTGTAATGGCTGTTAGAAGAGTCAAAAAGTCTGATATCGAAAAATTATCCAAAGCAACTGGTGCTAAAGTAGTAACTAACATCGAAGACCTCTCTGCTGATGATCTTGGAGATGCTGGAATAGTATCTGAAAAGAAAATCTCTGGTGAAGAAATGATCTTTGTAGAAGACTGCAAAGAACCTAAAGCAGTGACCTTACTAGTTAGAGGATCTACTGGCCATGTGGTTAGTGAAATCGAGCGAGCAATTGATGATGCTATCGGAGTAGTAGCTGCTACTGTTGAAGATGGTAAAGTTGTTGCTGGTGGAGGAGCTCCTGAAATCGAAATCGCTAAACGCTTAAAAGACTATGCTGATGCTATCAGTGGAAGAGAACAACTCGCTATCACTGCCTTCGCAGAAGCTTTAGAAGTTGTCCCTAAAACTTTAGCTGAAAACGCAGGTCTCGACAGCATTGACTCCCTCGTGGACTTAAGAGCTGCTCATGAAAACTCTGTTTACATGGGATTAGATGTTTTCGAAGGTGCTGTTACTGATATGTATAAAGCTGGAGTTATTGAACCTCACAGGGTCAAAAAACAAGCTATTCAGTCTGCATCTGAAGCCGCAGAAATGATCCTCCGAATCGACGATGTTATTGCTTCCAGCGGTGCTGGCCGAGCAGACATGGAAGGTATGGAAGGTATGGGTGGTATGCCTGGCGGTATGCCTCCAATGATGTAATTTAAAGGTGAAAACCTTTAATACATTTTTTTTATATTAAAATAAATTGTTTTTTTAAATTTACGTATAATTCGACTTATTCTATTAACTAATAATTTTAGATAGATTTTTTGTCATGATTCTATTTGGTTTACTAGTATTTTTTTAATTTTTTAAGAATTGATAATTGTATTTATGTTAATTTAATTTTCTTGGATATTCATTTTATCAGCCGATTATTCTAAGATTTATAATTATTTATCCAAATCAATTTTGAATATTATTTTAACCTATATAATTGCAGAGAATGCTTGCATTATTATACTAATTATCATATTTCATGCTTTATTCTTTGATGTTTATGATATTATTAGTTAAACTCTTGTTTTAGAAAGAAAAACTAATATAAATAGTATATATATCTTATTTCAAACATAGATAATTACGTGATATAATGGCAGATAATCAAATATTTAAAGATGTAACTCCTCAAGAATCTAGTGAAATTATAAAAGAAAATATTAATAACCCTAACTTTGTTTTATGGGATGTTAGAACTCCTGTAGAATTCCAAAGCGGCCATCTGGAAGGGGCAGTAAATGTGGATTATCAGAGTAATTTCAAAGCAGAAATTCAAACGATGGATAAAGGAAAAAAATATTTGTTATATTGTAAATCAGGTATTAGAAGTGCTAATGCCATGCAAGTAATGCTTCATTTTGGATTTAATGAAGTTTATAATATGCTGGGTGGTATAACTTACTGGGCTGATGAAGGTCGCCCAGTGCTTAGATAATATCGAAGATTAAATGCATAAAACATCTTATAAAAACATTATTTTAAAAATCACTATAATAAATATCTATTTTTTTATAAAAACTTCTTATAATGGTGAATTTAATGAAACAATATTTAATAACACCTGCTGCGGGTAAACGTTTAATTGCTAAAGCATTGGTCAAAGATAATTCTGTAAATAAAGCTCTTAAATTTGGCACCATAGTCATAATTGCTGGCATCACAAATGGATACGTCGCAGAGGAAATTTTATCAAAAATTGGTCAAAATAAGGAGTTTTCAGCAAAAAGATTCTTTAGAGGTATTGTATTGCCACCATCAAAACCAAGAAGAGATGATGGAAGGCTATCTGATAATAAAGGATTTCCTGGAGATGTAATCATAACTCAAGGGAAGTGGCAAAAAGGAAAAACCATATTTGATGTGGTGGACGATCTTGGTGAAGGTGATGTTATTTTTAAAGGTGCTAATCTTTTAGATTTATCACGAAATCAGGCAGGGATATATATTGGCCACCCCAAGGGAGGAACCATTGGAGTAGCTTTACAAGCACATATAGGTCGTAGAGTAAAACTTATTTTACCTGTGGGACTGGAAAAAAGAGTTGATATTGATATTAATAAAATTGCAAATAAACTGAATCAACCAGGGGTATCTGGCCCACGTATACTTCCGGTTACAGGAGATGTTTTCACAGAAATTGATGCCATTAAAATGTTGTCTGGTGCTGATGCAGAATTAGTGGCTGCAGGTGGTGTAGCGGGTGCTGAAGGGAGTGTTTGGTTGCTTATTAGTGGCAATAACGAAGAAGTTAAATCTGCTGAAGATTTAATAAATTCAGTTTCTAAAGAACCACTTTTTAGTTTGTGATTATGGAGAAATTAGAATAATCATATTAGAATTAATTGTTTATTGAATATGTCAGAAAATAAAATTTAAAAAAAATAGAAATATTTACTTTAAAGAAACTACTTTAAAGATATAATTCATTTAAAAAAATAAATTTTAAAATATAAAAAATATTTAATCTTTTTTAGTTAATGATTTTTTATTATATATAGAATTTATCTGGACAGGATATGCACAGCAGCTGTGCCACCGGTTCCACCAATGTTGTGGGCCATACCAACTTCTGCTCCTTCAACTTGTCTTTTACCGGCTTCCCCACGTAGTTGCCATACTAGTTCTGCGGCCTGAGCAATACCCGTAGCTCCTAATGGGTGTCCACGAGCTTTTAATCCACCAGATGGATTTACTGGGATCTCACCGTCCAGTTGTGTCATTCCATCTTCTATGGCTGGACCACCTTTTCCTTTTTCCACAAATCCAATATCTTCAATGGCCAAAATACCATTTATACTGAAACAGTCGTGTACTTCTACCATGTCGATGTCTTTAGGTGTCATGTTGGCCATTTGGAACGCTTTACGTGCGGCGTTCACTGTGGCATCGATAGTAGTGAGACTTTTCCTATCTTGCAGAGCAATGGATCCAGATGATTGTGCAGAGGCTTTTACGTAGATCGGGGTGTCAGTGTATTTTTTAGCGTCTTCTGCAGGACATAATATTGCTGCAGCGGCCCCATCCGATATAGGTGAGCAATCTAATAATCTTAATGGATCTGCTACCCTGGTAGAATTCATTACTTGTTCTACACTAACTTCCATAGGGTACTGGGCCCGGGGATTTTTAGCAGCGTTTTTGTGGTTAATTACTGAAACCATGGCCATTTGTTCTCTAGTAGTTCCAAACTCATGCATGTGACGGCGAGCCATCATTGCGTAAAGTGAGGGGAAAGTAACTCCCTGTTGAGCTTCCCATTCCTGATCAGAAGCAGTAGCAATGGCCGGGGTTGGATCAACCACGTCTGTCATTTTTTCTACACCTGCAGAAATTACTATATCGTGGTAACCAGAGGCCACAGCCATAATTCCATTTCTTAAGGCCAGTCCTCCTGATGCACAAGCCGCTTCCACACGGGTGCATGGGATGGGACTAAGTCCTGCATGATCTGCAATAAGGGAAGCAATGTGCTCTTGTTGTACAAAAAGACCAGCAGACATGTTTCCTACATACATAGCTTCTAGATCTGCACCTTCTATCTCTGCATCTTTAATAGCACCTAGGCCAGCATCTGTGATTAAATCTCGGAATGATTCGTCCCATAATTCTCCAAATTTGGTTTGTGATACTCCAATAATCGCAACATCTCTCATATTAATCCCCTCTTAAGCCATCCTTATTTTATCTTTAAATTTAGCATAAACGGCATAATCGACGTAACGTTTTTCTTTAATCATATCTTGAACCTTAGGGGCTAAATTCTGTTTTTCTTCAATTTTATCATTAACTGTAATACTGAAGGCATCGCTTCCAGCACCAGAACCATAAGAAACAGCTAATATTCTGTCTCCAGCTTTTGCTTCATCTAATATGGCGGCCAGTCCAAGTGGAGTGGCTCCAGAGTAAGTGTTTCCAATAACTGGAGTTAAAAGTCCGTGCTGAACTTGTTCCTTATTAAAACCTAATTTTTTAGCTGCTTTTAAGTAAAATTTACCATTAGGTTGGTGAAATACTGCATAATCGTAATCAGATGCATCAGTTCCCATTTTTTCAAACATTCCATTAGCTGCAGCGAGTACGTGTTTGAAAAAAGCTGGTTCTCCAGTAAATCTTCCTCCATGACTGGGGTAAGGCATTCCTTCCCTTCGGTAAAAGTCGGGAGTATCAGTAGTAAAACTGTAAGTAGATTCAAAATCAGCTATGGTGTCCTTTTTACCTATTATGTAGGCTGCTCCACCTGCAGATGCCGTGTATTCTAATGCGTCTCCTGGTGCTCCTTGAGCAGTATCTGCCCCAACAGCCAGACCGTATTCAACCATATTCGAATCTACTAGGCCCATACATGCTTGCATACCTGCAGTTCCAGCTTTACATGCAAATTCCATATCTGCAGCGGTTAATTCTGGTGCTGCACTCACAGCTTCTGCTACTATAGTAGCAGTTGGTTTTACAGCATATGGGTGAGATTCTGAACCAACATAAACTGCTCCAATTTTTTTAGGATCTATCTCTGCTCTTTTCATGGCGTATCTTGAAGCTTCCACTGATATAGTGGCTGTATCTTCGTCAGGGGCAGGGACAGATTTTTCTGTTACTACCAATCCCCTGGAAATAGCTTTTGGATCATCTCCCCATACACGTGCTATTTCTTCAACTTTTATTCTATATGAAGGTACATAGACTCCATATCCAACAATTCCTGCCATTAACATCACAACCTTAATTAAACAATCCTTTTATTATTTATTTTTAAAGATTGTTTTTGATTTTTTTAAAATATTTTAAAATTTCTGATTATTATTAATTTAATCAATTCTTAAAAGTTTGAATATCAAGTTTTAAAATAATATTTCTTCTAACTTTCGAATTTGTTCATTATTTTAATATTTTATTTTTAATATTTTATTTAATTTCTTAATTAGTAAAGAATATCTTGGTATCAAACTTATACTTTTTCTTATATATAATTGTAGGTTATAATACTCTATTTTTAATAAAAAAAGAAATAGGTTTATAATACTGCTTTATTTGTGTATTTGACAATATTTACTCACAAAATTATTTTTTTAATAAAAATCTTATTTTTAATAATAAATTCTTTAGATTCAATGTTATCAATTTTTTAATAAAAATCTATTGTAATCAAGTTGAAATTGATTCAATTATCATTTACAGATTATTTAAGAAAACTTAAGAATATGACGTAAAAATAAATCTAACAAAAATCATCAAAATAAAAAGCAATAATAAAAATTTAAACAAGTAGAGTGCGGCTGCCGGGATTTGAACCCGGGCTGTAGGCTTGGAAGGCCCAAGTACTAACCAGACTATACTACAGCCGCAGATGCGGCGTCCGGGATTTGAACCCGGGTCACTGACGTGGCAGGCCAGAGTCTTAACCAGGCTGGACTAACACCGCATGTTTTCGCATACCAACATTTGAGTTTATCCTATATAAACTTTTAGGTTTATCTAATTCTATTAAACTAAATGTGCTTGTTTTTTGGCTTAATTAATAATTTTTTAATTTAATTCATCTTTAAGATTTCATTAATCATTTTTTTCATTTAATTAAACTATTAAATTTGCTTAGAAAAATTTATATATTGGAATAAGGAAACTTACTTCCGACCTAGATAATTGATGTTTTATTAAATAAAATATTTTAACATAATAATCTCAATAAATTTCAATCATAGTATATTAACTAATTTTAAGGATATTTAATTTATAATTAATTACTTTAATTAAACATATTAGGTCGAAAATTCTATTAAATTATGGATTAATTAAAATACGGATAATAATAATTTTTACAGATATGGGGGTAATAAAACGAATGTTAAAAAAATTGGACTTCCTCTGGCGATTATTTTCGCGATCATAGTTATGTTGATTCCGCTACCGGGTTTAAGTTATGCAGGGCATGCTGCTATTGCATTGTTAATTTTTGCTGTTATTATGTGGGCTACGGAAGCGACCCACTTAGCTGTCACTTCGCTTATAATTTTATTTATACAGCCTATTATTGGGGTAGAGAGTTTTAATAATGCCGTAATTGGATTTGCAAATCCTATACTTTTCTTAATGATTGGGGGGTTTATCATGGCCGAAGCAATCAGAAAAAGTGGGCTTGCTCAACGTTTAACTTATGCTATGCTATCTAAACTGGGAACCTCGCCAAGAAAGGGATTATTTGTTAGTGTATTCTCTACAGGTATTTTATCTGCCTGGATTGAGAATGTAGTTGCTTTTGCTATGCTTTTACCTATTATTAAAGAAATAGTACTTCTTATGGGAGTTACTGACCCAGATAAAGGTAAAAGTAATTATGCTAAAGCTATGATTCTAGGGGCTTCTTTTGGATCACTAGCTGGGGGGTTCGGTACTGAGATAGGTACGGCGCCAAACTTGATGGCTGCAGCATATACTGGAATTCCTTTTGTTAACTGGATGATATTCGGATTCCCACTGGCTATTATGTTAATGACATTTATCTGGTTTGGCCTGAGTAGGATATTCCCTAGTGAAGTTAAGGGTATTGTTGGAGGAGAATCAGTTCTAACTGAAAAACTTTCCAAAATGGGCAATATCTCTAGAAATGAGAAAATAAGTATTGCAATACTATTATTTGCGATTACGTTATGGGTCACTGCCAGTAAAACTGGAATTGACAGCTATTCTGTGGCTTTAATTGGTGCAGTATTATTTATTTTATCTGGAGTAATAAGTTGGAAAGATGCTCAGAAAAATGTGGACTGGGGATTAATTGTGTTTTTTGGAGGGGCACTATCTCTAGGAGCCGCACTTCTCAACACAGGAGCTGCTGAATGGTTAATTAATGATTTAATTAGTTTAATGGGAAATAATCCGTCCACCATAGCAGTTATGCTGGTTTTAATGGTCATTGCTGTGTGCATAACTCAGGTAATGTCTAACATTGCTCTTTCTGCAATACTGATACCATTATCTGTGATTTTAGCTCAATCACAAGGTTTAGCAGTGGGTACCTATGCTGTTCCAGTGGCTATTGCATGTTCACTTTCATTCATGTTTCCTATGGCCGACCCAACAGTGGCCATGGCCTATGGTTCTGGATATGTGGGTGTGAAGGAGATATTCAAAGCAGGATTGCCAATGGTTATAGTTGGAATTATATTAACTGCAATTGTGATGCTGGGTGTTCTGACATTTGCTCCGTCTTTGTTAGGTACTTAAAAAAATAAGTTGGAACTTAATCAATTTATTTATTTATTTTTTTTAAAATCAAATTAGATTAATAGATTTATTTAACTAAAATTAAATAGAAAGACTAGTATTGAGGGTAAAACATGTACAAAAAAATATTATTACCTACTGATGGATCCGAACACGCCAAAAAAGCCGGTGAACACGCTATAATGATTGCTAATGCAGGTCTGGCCGATTTGGTTGTTTTAAGTGTAGTAGATGCGGGATATCTTGATGCACTAGTTGAAGAAGATTTAAAACAAAAATTGGATAATTCCTTAAAAAAAGAAGGGAAAGAAGCGGTTGAAAACTTTTCAGCACAGTTAATGGAAAGCAAATGCCAAGGCGTTTGTCAACAGAATGTTAAATTAACAACGGAAATAAAAGAAGGGAATCCTGCAGAAGTTATTCTGAAAACTATTGAGGAAGATGATATTGATTTAGTAGTAATCGGAAGTTCTGGAAAACATGCTTTAACAAAATTTGTGTATGGGAGTGTTACTGACAAGGTTGTAAGATCTGCGGAGTGTCCGGTTATGGTTATAAAATAAATTTTTTTAAAAAATTTAAATTAATTCAATTTTTTTTTTATTTGAGAATATTTTCCATTTATTTTTCTATTAAATTATTTATAAAATCCATATCTACATTTTCTTCTACAATTTTGGCCAACTTATCAATAGAAAACTGTTTGCTGGCTTCAAATGTATCTTCACCAAAACCTAGGGGCTTTAATCCTTTTTTAATCCTTAATTGGTCTGTAAATGCTCTTCTGAAGTTGAAATTGTGGAAAATTCCATGGAAATAAGTTCCAAATACCATTCCGGAAATGGCCCCATCAAATTCAGAATTTGGTGCATTTCCACATCCTTTGCTAACCTTGAACAGAGGTTTAGTATCTTTTATGTTAGTAATTCCTTCGTGGAGTTCATATCCTTTTAAGGTTTCGCCCTTAACATTTTTAAAAAAGGATCCATCAATAATCTCAGCTTCACTTTGGGTAATGATTTTAGGGACACTACCGAAGGTGGTTTCAATTTTTAAAATGTCCAAGCCATTAACACTGCCATATTTGGACTCTTTGTTTGATTCATCGATTATTTTCTCACCTAGCATCTGGTATCCGCCACATATGCCCACAATTGGGATTTTTTTAGATAGTTCGCGGATTTCATCGGCAAAACCAGATTTTTCTAGCTCAACCATATCATTGATTGTGTTTCGGGTACCTGGAATGATAATTGCATCTAAATTATCTAGACTTTCACCAAATTCGATTAATCTAATACCTAAATCGTCTTCATATTCTAAAGGATCAATATCCGTGAAATTAGAAATTCTAGGAAGTCGGATTACTCCGATATTGATATCTCCCTGGCCCCGATACTTTCTCTCAGATAGTGAAGCGGAATCTTCTTCAGGCAATTTTAAACTGGGTTCATAAGGCAGAACTCCCAGAACTGGAACTCCTACAATTTCTTCTATTTGTTCAATTCCAGGCATTAAAATATCAATGTTTCCACGGAACTTGTTTATAACAATTCCCTTAATTCTGCCGCGGTCTTTTTCATCTAGAAGAGAAAAAGTACCGGCAATGGAAGCGAAAACTCCGCCACGATCAATGTCCGCCACTAGAATAACATCCGCATCGGCCAGATGAGCAATTTCCATGTTGGCCAGATCTCGATTTCGCATGTTTATTTCGGCAGGAGACCCTGCGCCTTCGATTACAATGATTTCATATTCTTTTTTTAGATATTCCAAAGATTCCTCAATTGCTTTAAGTGCATGTTCCCTAAAATTCTGCTGATAATGATAAAAATTCATATCTCCAGCAGGTTGGCCATGAACTATTACTTGAGAAACAAAATCTTCTTTTGGCTTTAAAAGTATGGGATTCATGTGGTAAGATGGATCAACACCGGCTGCTTCTGCCTGCAAGACCTGAGCTATGGCTATTTCCCTGTTTTCTTTAGTAGTATATGAGTTGAGGGACATATTCTGTGACTTAAAGGGAGCTACTTTGTAACCCATTTTAGAGAATATTCTACACAATGCTGCTACCATAACACTTTTACCAGCATTAGAAGAAGTTCCCTGTACCATTATACATTTTGAAGTTAATTGAGACATTGAAAACCCCTATTAATAAATAATTTTTATTTTTAAAATTTGTTTTGCTATCTTAATCTTTAATTAAATTATTTAATATTTAATTATTAGAAACAATTTGTTTTGCTATAATATTTTAATCGCTATTTTAATCTTTGATATATTTAATATTTTAATTTATAGAAACATTCGAGAAATCTTGGGTTGTTTAAGTTATTCAGCATTGATTTTTTTATTAGGAATTGATTAAAAATGCCTAATTCATGATAGTTCATTAACATATGAATATTTTTAAATAAAATCAAAGAGATAATAGTTTATAGATAATTAATTAATTTATTAAAATATTCAATTTATAATAGGGGATTGCTGGAGGTATAAATGATGGATAGTGATGAATTTGATGCTTATTTCAAAACTATTTTCCATAATAGTGGGACCGCAGGCATTATCTACGAAGAAAAAACAGTGATCATGGCCAACGATCAATGTAGAGAATTATTTGAATATGAATCTGAAGATATGGTCGGTAAAAATTTATTTGATCTTGTTTTTGAAGAAGATTTTGGAATATTTGAGCAGTGCTGTGAATCAGGAGTTTGTTCAGAAGAAGCAGGTCAAAATGATGAGATAAGAATCATTACCCTCAAAAATAAAGTTAAAAACGCTATTATTAGAGTATCATCCATCCCTAACACTTCTAAATGTTATATTTCTTTTTTAGATATTAATGATCAGAGAATTATTGAAAAAGCCCTAACCAGAAGTCAAGGAAACTTCAATGCCATCACAGAATCTGCCATTGATGGAATAATAACTGCGGATAGTGAGGGTAATATTGTTTATAGCAATCCTAGCTTTAGGAAAATCTTTGGATATTCCGCCGATGAAATTTTAGGTAAAAGTGTTAGTATATTAATGCCTGAAAGATTTAGAGATGGTTTTACTTCAAAAATGCACCATTTCCAACAAACAGGGGAAAACATTCTAGTGGGGAAAATCTTTGAAAGCACAGGCATTAAAAAAAATGGGGAAGAGTTTCCATTTGAAATGTCCATTACTTACTGGAAATCTGCTGAAGAAAAATACCAGACTTCTATTGTAAGAGATATAACTGCAAGAAAAGGAGTTGAAAAGTCTTTAAAGGATAGTGAAGAACTATTCAAAGAAGTTTTCAACAAAGTAAATGACATAATGACTTTGATTGAGATAGATGCGAATGGTCGTGCTGGAAATTTCATTAAAGTTAATGATGTGGCTGTGGAAAAACTGGGTTACACTCGGGAAGAATTTACTAAGATGACTCCTAAAAATATTGGTTCCACTGCACCAAATAACCGGAAACGCATAAAGGAACTGGTAACTGATGGTAGAGTTACTTTCCAGAGAACTTATTTAACCAAAGATGGCAATTCTCTACCCGTGGAAATTAATTCACATATATTTGATTTTAAAGGGAAAAAAGTAGCTTTATCTGTGGCTCGGGATGTCACTGAGCGCGAAAAAGCTGAAAAATCATTAAAAGAAAGTGAAGAAAGACTTAAAGATTTATTTGACAATGCTACGGATTTAATTCAAATGATAAGGCCAGACGGGACATTTTTATATGTAAATAATTCTTGGAAGGAGTCTTTAGGATATTCTGATGATGAAATTGAAAAAATGACTGTTTTTGATATTATTTATCCAGATCATATGGAGCAATGTAAAAACATATTTCAAAGAGTTATGCAAGGCTTGAGGGAAGATAAAATTGAAACGGGCTTTTTGACCAAAAATGGCGATGAAATTGTCTTAGATGGTAATGTAAGTGCTAAATTAGACTCAGAAGGAAATGTTCTATATTCTCGGGCTATTTTTAGAGATATTACTGAAAGAAAAAAATCTGAAGTTGAAATTGAAAGATTAGCAAGTATTGTTAAGTCTTCTGGTGATGCCATAGTAGTTTATTCTTTAGATGGTACTGTTTTGGATTGGAACCCTGCGGCTGAAAAAATATATGGGTATTCTGCCAATGAGATTAAAGGTAAAAAAGTTTCTATTCTAATGAAGCCGGAAAAATGGGAAGAAAATCTAAAGAACATTGATAAGATTAAAAAAGGAGATGATGTTTCCCATTTTGAAACTACTCGCATAAGAAAAGATGGCCCAGAATTTGATGTTTCCATAACATTATCTCCAATCAGAGATATTGATGGGGAAATTATTGGAATATCTACAATTGCTCGTGATATTACTGAGGCTAAAAAAGCTGAAGATGCATTAAAGGCCAGTGAAGAAAAATACAGGCGTATTGTAGAGAAATTTATTCAGAATGCACTGGCTTTGATTGGTGAAATTAATAAAGTATAATTAAAAATATATTTGTATCCAGATACAGTATTCACAGATCACGTCACCGGTGCTTATTTAATAACCAATCAACTTATTATTTTTTTAGAAATATTTTTTTTAATAATTCATTAAGAATATCATAATTAAATAGAATAATCATTATTTATTAATATTTTATCATTAATATTAGATTTTTTATTAATCTTCTAAATTTTCTTCAGTTTTTGAGAAATATTTATATATAATTTCAATTCATATAACAAAACTTTATATATAAAATATTAAAATAAGTTAAGGTAAGTAAAACATTTGAAGTGATAAAAGCAAAAGATAACATCTTGAAAAGAGAGATAAATATAATAATATAGAAAACTAAAATTACAGAAATAAACTTAATATTTAAAAATAGATTTTTTTTAAAAAATAAAATTTTATAAAATTATTCAAGCCAATGGAGGCACTGGAATAGAAATGACAACCACCCTAGAAGCATCAGATATCAAAAAAACGGATGAAAAAAATTCAGAAGTTAATCAAGATGATGTTTATAAAACCTCTAAAGACATAGAGGTTCCTAAAATGTTAATTGACCAGATTATTGGTCAGGACGAGGCTGTGGAAACACTAAGAAAGGCCGCTAAACAGCGCCGAAATGTACTTCTAATTGGAGAGCCAGGTGTAGGAAAGTCAATGATTGCCCGGGCTATGGCTGAACTTCTCCCTCCAGAAGAATTACAGGATATTTTAGTATATCCTAATATGGAAGATTCAAATAATCCCCTAATCGGAGCAGTTCCGTCTGGTGAAGGTAAAAAAATTGTAATGAACCATAAAAACAAGGCCAAAGGCCAGGATGAGAAGAAAAATCTGCTCATGATGATGATTATTGGGTTCATTCTGATTATCGGGTTTATGGTAAACCAAATTTTAGCAGCTATTATTGCTGCAGGAATTGTTTTTCTGGCATTACAACAAATGAGGCCTAGAACCACAGCAATGGTCCCAAAATTACTGGTTAACAGTGAAAACAAAACTATTGCTCCCTTCATCGATGCTACTGGAGCCCATTCGGGTGCTTTATTAGGTGATGTTCGGCACGACCCTTACCAGTCCGGTGGACTGGGAACTCCAGCTCATGAAAGAGTGGAATCTGGAATGATTCACCGAGCACACAATGGTGTTCTTTATATTGATGAAATAGGCACTATGAAGATGAAAACCCAGCAAGAACTTTTAACTGCTATGCAGGAAGGAATGTATTCTATAACTGGTCAAAGTGAGACTAGTAGTGGGGCTATGGTCCGATCTCAAGCGGTTCCTTGTGATTTTGTATTAGTAGCATCTGGAAACATCCAGGTTTTAGAAGGAATGCACATTGCATTGAGATCTCGTATTAGGGGATATGGATACGAAGTATTCATGAGAGATTCTATGCCTGATACTCCGGAAAACAGGCAAAGTCTGGTGCAATTTGTGGCTCAAGAAGTGGAAAATGATGGAAGAATACCTCACTTTAATAAAGAAGCTGTTAATGAGATAATCCGAGAAGCACAACGAAGGTCTGGTAAAAAAGAGTCTTTAACACTCAGATTAAGAGATTTAGGTGGTCTAATAAGAGCTGCAGGTGACATTGCTAAGGGTGAATCTGCTGAATTTGTTACTGCTGAACACGTCTCTAATGCTAAAAGACTGGCCAGAACTTTAGAACAGCAAATTGCTGATAGATACATTGTTCAAAAGAAAAAATATAGTGTATTCAAATCTGAAGGTGGAGAAATTGGTCGGGTAAATGGTTTAGCAATTATTGGTGATAGAAGTGGTATCATACTTCCAATAGCTGCTGAGGCTGCTCCTGCTCAAAGTAAAGATGAAGGTAAAATTATTGCTACGGGTAAACTGGGAGAGATTGCATTGGAAGCTGTTCAAAACGTTAGTGCTTTGATTAAAAAGTACACGGGAACTGATATTTCCAACTACGATATTCACATACAGTTCTTACAGGCCTATGATGGTGTGGAAGGTGACAGTGCTAGTGTATCTATAGCCACAGCAGTAATTTCTGCCTTAGAAGAAATTCCTATTGACCAATCTGTTGCTCTAACCGGATCTTTAAGTATTCGTGGAGATGTTCTACCTGTTGGCGGAGTAACTGGAAAAATAGAAGCCGCTGCTGAAGCTGGAATCAAAAAAGTTCTCATCCCTAAATCTAATATGGATGATGTACTACTGGAAAAACGATACGAAGAACAAATCGAAGTGATTCCGGTGGAAACATTAGGTGATGTTATTAAATATGCACTTCTTGGAAAAGGAAAGACGGGGTTTGTTGAAAAAATGCAAAAAATTAGTGAAATAGTACCAAAGACTATTTTAAAGAACCCTACTACTCACTAATTTTTTTATTTTTTTTTAATATCTTTTTTAATCACGCTTTTTTTTTTAAATAGGAATCCATTTTAATTCGTTTTAAATTAATTAAAAATAATTTATAAATTAAGATTTAGCTTCTTTTCAATTATTTATTTAGTTTTTAATTTTATTTAGTTTTAAAAATAAAAAAAGAAAAAAATACTTTATTTAATTTTAGGAATAATTTTATTTTAATACGTTTGCAATCAAAGGAGCAACGGAAAGGGTACTCACATCAGATGATAAAGTATCTGTCGCTAAAACATCTTCTACTCCGGTTGCAAAAATCTTTAAAAGAGCATCTTCTACTAATACTGGATGCACACAAGTCACAGTAACGCTTTGGGCCCCATGTTCTTTCAATATGTTTGATGCATTAACAATAGTTCCACCCGTACTGATAATATCATCAATAATCACAGCCTGATAACCTTCTACATCCAAACTACTAACTCTGGTTTCTACTGTATCTGGGGATAGTCTTGTTTTTTCCATATGGTCACAAGGACAATTTAATATATCTGATATTTCTTTAGCGTGAGGTAATGCCCCTTTGTCTGGTGCTATTATCACCGGATCATCTAAATTTTCACCGATGTACTCCGCAATAAGAGGCATGGCTGAAATTTCGGTCACTGGAATATTGAAGAAGTCAGTGACTTTATTTTCATGGAGGTTGACTGAGAAAAGTTCAGTGGCCCCAGCATATTCAATAAAATCAGCAGTAATTGATGCAGAAACTGCTTCACCGTCTTTAAAACGTTTTTCTTGTCTTCCATAACCAAAATAAGGAATCACAACTTTAATTTCTTCTGCACCTAAACTTTTAAGATTTTTTAAAATAAAAAATAATTCCATCAAATTTTCATCCTGAGGATATCCAGTGGACTGGACTACTACTACTTCTTTTTCGATTTCTTCCTTAAAACGAATGTAACGTTCCCCATCAGGGAATTTTCGAGTTTCAACAGGACAAAGATAATCATCAAGTTCTTTTGCAACTTTAGCTGCTAGTTTTTGAGATGCTGAACCACCTATTATCAAAATTACCACCCAATATATCAATAAAATATTTTTAAAACTACTATTTTCAATAAATATTAAAATAATTTCACTTAAACTGTATTATATTGAAATTAATATTAGAAATGCTTTGTATTTATTTACTTCATTTACTTCTAATATATTTGTTCAAATGTTTACAAATAATTTACTAGACTAAAATTTTAAGAATAAAATCTTAACTAGATTGAATTTATATTTGTTAACTTTATTAATAAGCATCTTTAATAGTTACATGTTTATTAAGAATTTCATAAGCTATAAGCTCTTAAAGTATATATCTAATAAAAAAATGTTATTAAAGTTTTTATTCATTTATACGACTTAAATAAAGATTATAACAAATTTAGATTTAATTTGATAGAGGTGTAATTATGCATGAATTATCCATGGCCGATGCCATTGTGAAAACAGTAATTGAATCTGCGGAAAAAAATGACGCAATTGAAGTGCTGGAAGTAACAGTGGAGATTGGGCAAATGACCATGCTCAACCCAGAGCAAATAATGTTTATGGTTGAAGTTTTGAGCGAAGATACTATTTTAAAAGGTGCTAAATTCAATATGGAAGAAATTCCCATTGAAATTAAATGTGAATCCTGTAATTTTGAGGGAAAAATTGATTTTGAAGGAATAGATCACTATGCACCAATAATAAACTGCCCGGCATGTGAGGGCAGGCAATTGTCCATTACTGCAGGCCGAGAATGCAATGTAAAAAATATTAAAATTGAACAGAGGGAAGAAGATGCACAAGATAGCTGAAGTCGAGATACAACACGATATCATGGTGGCTAATCGAAAATTGGCCCAGAAAAATCAAAAAATCCTGGATAACTCTAATGTTTTTGGAGTTGATGTTTTAGGAGCTATTGGTTCTGGTAAAACATCTTTGATTGAACAGTTAATTCAACAAATAAAATATCCTGTGGCAGTTATTGCTGGTGATGTTATAAGTAAATTTGATGCTGGTCGATTTGAGCAATATGATGTTCCAGTAATTGGATTAAACACTGGTAAGGAGTGTCATTTAGATGCACACTTAGTTGAACATGCTTTCCATGATTTACCACTAGATGAAGTGGATATTTTATTCATTGAAAATGTTGGAAACTTAATCTGCCCAGTGGATTTTGATTTAGGGGCCCACATGAGGATGGTAGTTATAAGTGTCAGTGAAGGTGATGACACAGTGGAAAAACACCCATTAATATTTAAAGATGCTGACCTGGTTGTAATCAATAAAATAGACATAGCTGAAGCTGTTGGTGCCGATTCTGATAAAATGGTCGCTGATGTTTTAAAATTAAACCCAGATGTTCAAGTTATAAAAACAAGCTTAAAGACTGGTGAAGGATTTAAAGAAATAATGGAAGCTTTAGAAAAGGCTAAAAATGAATAAGATACTTAATTTAGTATTTTATTTATAATTAATATTTTTATTTAAATATTTTATTTATAAAACTATGTTAAAATAGGTTTATTATCAAATTAAAACATATTTTATTAAAAAGACAAGTTCTCAAATTTAACTTCAGTTTGGTGATTTAAGTGAAAATCTGGATAGATTTAACCAATGCTCCTCATGTGCGATTTTTTAAAAATATAATTGAATATTTTCAGGACCAGGGTGACGAAGTCATAGTCACGGGCCGTAAATTTGGGGACATTCATAAATTAATGGATTTGTTCGGGTTTGAATTTATTTCTATTGGTAAACACGGAGTTACACTGGGTCAAAAACTTGAAGAAAGTACATTACGGGCTCATGAGCTTTCTAAGCTAATTATAAAAGAAAAACCAGATGTTGCTATTTCTAAACATTCTATAGAACTTCCCAGAGTTACTTTTGGATTGAATATTCCTAGTGTGTATGTTTTGGATAATGAACACGCACTGGCTGCTAATAAATTAACTTTGCCTCTTTGCAATAGGATTATAATGCCTCAAGCAATTGACATGTGGACTCTTTTGAGAGTAGGTGCTGATCCAAATAAAATAATTAGTTACAAAGGAACTTCAGAAATTATTCATTTTAAAAACTTTGAGTATAATGAAAATATATTTGAAGATCTGGAATTAAACTTGAAAAAGGAAAAAACTATTTTGATGAGGCCGGAACCCTCACTAGCTTCTTATCTTGATGCAGACTGTAAAAAATCTGTTTTATCTCCAGTAGTAGATATTTTAGAAGAACATGCCAATATTTTAGTAATTCCTCGGTTTAAAGAGCAAGAAGAAATATTTTGTGATTATGAAAATGTGACAATCATCAAACCGCCAGTGGACACATTTAGTTTGATTAAAAAATGTGACTTAATAATTGGGGCTGGTGGAACAATGAATCGGGAAGCAGCTATTGTTGGCACTCCTGTTATATCCTGCTATCCTGGTAAAACACTTTCGGTGGACCAGTTTTATATAGATCAAAATCGTATGTTCCGATCCAATAATTTGGATGAAATTGTGGATATGGCCTTGAAATTAATGCTTAATAAAGATAATTCTAAGCAATTAGTGGTTGATGATCTTTTTGAACTGATTATTGACAACGTATATGATGTTGCTGGAAAAAATAGATGATTTAAGTTCTTATTTTTAATAATTTTAATATATTTTTATTAAAAGTAAATATTTTAAATTAGTTTAAAAAGCAATGATTTTAAAAGTAGCACTATGATCTTATTATAAGTCTTTTTAAAAGGTTATGTTAAGAATATTATAAAAATAGTAATGGAGTGGCCGGGATTTGAACCCGGGGCCTCCGCCATGCCAAGGCGACGCTCTACCATCTGAGCTACCACCCCACTGTGCATTAACATATGAACTTAGATTTCTTTATATTTAAAGTTAATGCTTTTCATCTTTATATATTTATTTGTTTAATTTGATTTGTAAGGCCAAATTTTGGTGTTTTGATGGATAATATTAGAATAAGAACCGCAAAAGAGGATGATTTCAAGGCTATATTTCAAATAGCCAATAATTGTAGGCCTATGGTATCTGAAAGAATTTCTATTTATCATATTTTCACTAAATTTTTTCAAAATACAGTTTTTATCGCTGAAAAGGTTCAAAATAATAAGGTGATAATGATTGGGGTTTTAATTGGTTTTATTTCTCAATCAAATCGTTCTGAATGTTATATTCATCTTCTGTGTGTTGACCCAAAACATAGGGGTGAAGGTACGGCTTTTAATTTAATTCAAAATTTCCTCGATGTTGTATCTCAAATGGGATGTAAAAAAGTTTATTTAATTACCAAACCCATTAATCAAAAAGCAATATCTTTCTATAAAAAATTAGGGTTTAATACGGAAGTTCCAGATTCTAAAATAGTTAAATTTGTAAATTTAAATTTATTTAAGGATTATGATGGCTTTGGAGAACATATGATTGTTTTTGTAAAGGATATTGAATAATTTCAGGATATGGGATTTTTTAAGATTAATTTTTAAGGTTAAGTTATAAAAATTATTTTATGTTGGTTCATTGCTTCAACTCATGTATTTTCAATAGAATTTTTAAATTTGTGAAATAGTTTTTATATTATTAAGTATAAGTAAATCTTAAATCGATGTTTAATATCAGTTATAATATTCAATTAATATCACATAATAATCTGTAATTCATAAAATATTTCAAAAATTTAGAAAAAATTATTCAAATCATTTGTAATTATATAAATATTATAAATTTACAATCTGGAACAATTATTAATTTCATGGAGGCATAAATTGGCTTTAATAGCTCAAAATCATCTTCAACTAATCATAGAATTTGGCTTAATACTTTATTTGGGAGTTATATTCTTTTTAAATCTAGCTCCGATTTCTTTAAGTGCAGTACTGTTATTTGCACTGTTTTTAGGGACTGCGCTTTCGGTTTTATTTGGAATTGATGCCATATTCCTTTTTGTGAGTTTTGGTCAGAGCGAATTTTCTCATCCATTCGGGCCTCTGGCCTTGCTAGCTATAGTAACTGCCCTAGTTGCGTTACCTATGATGAGAGAAGCTGGAATTGGTGTGGGAAGGCTTAAATTATTTATTTACATGATTCTCATAGCTCTAACAGTATTTGGTGGATTAGTTCACAGATCATTTTTAATTTTGTGGATAATCGGACTAATAATCGGGTTTTATATTATTTCCAAATCCTTCCGCCAACAATCTGTTTTATCTATTAAAAAGGCAGTTGCTTTCATAGGTATGATTATTGCTGCTTTCGGGGCCCTAGAAATATTTTCTAAAATTCTTTCAATGCCAGTTTTGAGTCCTTTGCTTAGAATTTCAAGAATTGAACAAAACTCAGACACGGGACTGGGCATGGTTGTTCATAATACTGCTCTTCTGGGTCATATTCCGACTTCTGCTTACTGGGGAGCTTCTAGCTTAGGGTTTGCTGATGGTTATATTACTTTACCAATAAATTTAATCACTAGTTTTGGCCTACCGTTTCCTGTCTTTTATGGATTACTGGTTAACAAAAAGGATGCAATAGATTACATGCTGCCAGGCATATTCGGATGGGGTTATGACTTTGGTTATCTTACCTTGTTCTTCCTTTTACTTTGGTGCATTGGTGTAATTATAATTGGATTTAAGATGCTAGCCACCTATAGGGAAAAAAGAGAAAATGGTAGTCGCAGATTTTTGGGAAGAGAAGCCCTTCTTATTGGATCATTAACTGCTTTTATAGCACAGGCACTAGTTGGTTTATTTATTATGAATCGTACGGTTAATGGAATGGCTTTATTAACATTTATATTTCTCAGTGCATTAATTGTTGGTCATATTATTACTGTAAAAAGGGATTAAAAAATATAATATTGCGGATTATTGCATCATTAAGTATTGGAGAGAAAATCATGAAAAAGGCACTTATACTTCTGGGCTGCCCAGAATCACCGGCTCAAACCCCCATGGCACTTTATGCATCTTATAAGCTTAAAAAAGCAGGATATGATGTTACAGTGGTTAGTAACCCTTCTGCAATGAGGCTGCTAGACGTTTCAGATCCAGAAGAGGTTTATGTTCAAAATAAAACTGATATTGAATCCTGTATTGAAAACTTAAATGAAGGGGATTTCGACCTTCTCTTAGGCTTTGTCCACAAGGATGCTGCAGTTGCCTATTTTGTAACTTTTTATCATATTTTAAAAACCAAATCCATGGCATTAATCTTTGAAAAAGATGCTGCTTTGTTGGAAAACTTTGAAAAACAGGTTGCTGAAAATACCGAGGCCCAGATAGTTTCTGCGAGGGCTTATCACAATCCAACACCTATCCGAGTCAAACTGGATAAGGCTATTAAGAGCTTGGAGGATTAAAAATGTCATTTTGCCTGGAAACTTATCTTCAACAATCTGATGATTATGATATTTTAGTTAAACAATCAGGATTCAAGGACTGTGCTAAACTTATAGAAGAAAAGGCCAAAAGCATTGTTTATATCAATCCTGGTGAAAAAATACTTGGTGCTCGTATTATTGGCCTACCACCTATTCCCATTGGTGTTGATGATGAGAAAGGAACAGTCATGATGCCGTATACTAAACCATGTTATGGTACTGCAGTGGTGGAATTGCCGGTTGAGGTGGAAGAGATTGATAAGATAAGAGCAGTTTCTATTAAGAAATAGGATTTTTTAATCTATTTCTTTGATTTTTATTAATTTTAAATTATAAGAATAAATCACTTAATAATTTTTTAAATATTTTTTTTTATTTATTAATTAAAATGGAGGCATTTAATGATTGAATCAAAACTAAGGCCAGCAGATCGAGTAGAAATCACAGTTCTGATTGATAATTATGTTGATATGCTTTTAGGTCAAAATTCTAAAATATGCCAGAGACCGACCTTTTCCACAGAAGATATATTCATGGCGGAACACGGTCTGGCTTGTGTCATAAAAGTTTTTGAAGGTTGTGAGGAACATATCATACTCATGGATTTTGGAATATCATCTAAATCATTATTACACAATGCAAAGATATTAAATATTGATTTAGAAAAAATTGATGTAACTGTTTTAAGTCATGGACACTTTGATCATACTGGGGGAATTTTTGAGTTCATGAATCAATTTAATGGCACCCCACTTATTATCCATCCAGATGCTTTTCTGCAACGCCGTTTAAATAACCCTGATGTGGGCCCGGTGGATAGGCCTAAACTTGAAGAAGAATCTTTAAAAGAAGCGGGAGCTGTAATTGTTAAATCTGAGGGCCCAACTTGGATTGCTTCTGATTTAGTAATGGTTACTGGCCAAGTGGAAAGGAAAACTTCATTTGAAAAAGGTTTTCCATGGGCTGAGGCCAAAATTGACGGTGAATGGATAGTAGATCCCATTAATGATGATCAGGGAATTGTCATAAATCTCAAAAACAAAGGTTTGATTGTTATTAGTGGTTGTGCCCATGCAGGAATTATCAATACTGTAAAATATTCTCAAAAAATTGCCCAAAATGATAAAGTTCATGCTGTTTTAGGTGGTTTCCATCTAACTGGGCCGTTATTTGAATCAATAATTCAACCCACTATTGATGAGATGAAAAGGATAAATCCAGATTATGTGGTGCCTATGCACTGCACTGGATGGGATGCTATTAATCAATTCAAAGCAGAAATGCCAGATCAAGTTATTTTAAATACTGTGGGAACTACTTACATTTTTGAATAATTTAATTTTCTTATTTTTATCATATATACAATAAGAATTTAAATTAGAAATAACATTTTTTTTATATATCCTCCAACTCATATTTAATATAAAAAAATTTTATATCCTATTTAATTATACTATATTTAATTATTATTTAGAGACCAATCATGCTAACTACAGTAGTGGGAAGTTACCCTGCACCCCCTCAACCTCCCCAATCAGTGGGAGAAAAATTATCAAATTTCATAGGAAGCTATGACCCATATAAATCAGCCATAGCTCTAGCAGTGTCCCATCAGATAAAAGCTGGTGTGGATTTAGTTTCTGATGGCCAGGTAAGAGGGGACATGATTGAAATTTTTGCCAGGTCCATCCCCGGAATGGTTATAGAGGACAATAACTGCAAAATAAAGAATAAAATTAGCCCACCATTGAAATCTATTGGTGCAGAAGATCTGAAATTGGCCATTAAAATCATGGAAAATACATTGGGTGAAATGGACCTTTCTGAAAAAGATTTGGCCCAAAAAGGAGTTAAAGGAATAATAACTGGCCCTACGACCATGGTTTATTCTTCGCGTCTGGATGGATTTTATAGCAATGATAAAAAAGATAAAGCCGTTTTGGACATGGCCCAGGCCCTTAAAAAAGAAGCTAAATATCTGGAAGATGCAGGAGCATCAATTATTCAGTTAGATGAACCCTTTATTTCCACAGGAATGGTGAATGTTGCCACTGCTCGCAAGGCGATAGAAATAATCTCTAGAGATTTAAAAGTTCCTGTTGCGATGCATGTTTGTGGGGACTTGGAACAGGTTTTTGATAAAATTTTGAAATTTAAAGTGGATATTATTGACTGTGAATTTGCAGGAATTGCTCGTAATGTCCAGCTTTTAGAAAGTCAAACTAGTTTTCACGGGAAAAAAATTGGATTTGGAAGTGTAGATACTAAAAAAGAATCCATAGAAACCGTGGATGAAATCAAAAAATTGATTAAGATGGGGATGGATATTATTGGTCAGGAAAATATGTTAGTGGATCCGGACTGTGGAATGAGGATGCTGCCATACGAATCAGCCTTTTACAAGTTGAAAAACATGGTTGAAGCTACTAAATCATTATCTTAATTGGATTAAACAGTATTTAGATTAAAAAAGTATTTGTATTGACTTAAATTTTAATATTGGATTTATAATTAATTTTTGTAAGTAAAATTTTTTCTTTAGTATCATTTATAAAAATAATCGCGGATGATATATTAGTGGAGGCAAATAAATGGCTGTTTTGATTGAAGTTTCAGAGATTGTAGAGGGCTGGGAAAAGTTGGTCAAGAAAATTATGAAAGAAGGAGCTGAAATTAGGGATGAGCGAGGCTCTCTCACCAAAGAACTTTTAAATGTCATGGTTTCCATTAAAAATCCATTAGGTAAATCTCAATCCAATAATTTTTATCTTAATAATTTAACCGATAAATTAGCAGGTATAAAAGATATAAGGGTTCCTGAAGGCTATTTCTGGAGAGGAGAAAAGTTAGAAACTTATTCTGAACAGTTTATTAGTGCTGACCTTCAGGGATTTATATATACCTATGGAAATCGTCTAAGAGCACATTTCAATGATGTTGATCAAATTCAAGAAGCAATAGAACGCTTAAAAAATTGTCAAGAATCAAGAAGGGCCATTTCAGTTACCTGGGACCCTAATATGGATACTAAAAGCGATGAAGTACCATGCATGATTCTAGTAGACTTTAAAATCCGAGATAATAAACTTCAAACCACTGCTTTATGGAGATCCCATGATATTTATGGGGCTTGGTTCCCTAATGCCGTTGGTTTAACCTATCTGGCCCAGTATGTGGCCGGAGAAGTGGGCCTGGACTTAGGTTCGGTTACTATTCATTCCATTAGTGCCCATATCTATGAGGTTAACTTCAGTGAGGCCTATAATTATTGAGTGTGCAAATTAAATTATCTAAATAAATTTTAAACTTTATTCTTCATTTTCTAGTTTTAAAAAAATTAATTTTAATAAAATCAAATAGTAAACTAATTAAGATTAAAATTCCTAAAATCATGATGATAAAATAATGTTTATTCAAAATTCTTATTGAGGTGAATTTAGATGGTTAGTGTTAACTTAGAAGCAAAAAAAACCGTAGATGAAATGATTGCAAAAGCTGACTCGCTTAATATTAAAGTAGAAAAATTGGACAATGGTTCTACTGTAATTGACTGTGGAGTGAACGTAGCTGGTAGTTTAAAGGCAGGAGAATTATACACCAAGGTATGTCTTGGAGGCCTGGCCGAAGTAGGAATATCTATTCCTGGAGACTTATCAGAAAGCTTTGCCTTACCATCTGTTAAAATTAAAACCAATTCTCCGGCTATTTCCACTTTAGGAGCACAAAAAGCTGGATGGTCTGTAAGTGTAGGAGACTTCTTTGCCTTAGGTTCTGGACCTGCTCGTGCTTTAGCTAAAAAACCAGCGGAAACTTATAAAGAAATTGGATATGAAGACGATGCAGATATAGGTATTTTAACTTTAGAAGCTGACAAGCTTCCTGGAACTGATGTCACTGATAAAATTGCTGAAGATTGTGGCATATCCTCAGAAAACGTCTTTGTCCTGGTAGCCCCTACTTCTTCCCTGGTTGGTTCCATCCAAATTGCAGGAAGAGTTGTAGAAAACGGTACCTACAAAATGTTGGAAGCACTTCACTTTGATGTCACTAAAGTGAAATTCGCTGCAGGTATTGCTCCTATTGCTCCAGTTGACCCGGATGGCCTTAAAGCTATGGGAAAAACAAATGATGCTGTTTTATTCGGTGGAAGAACTTACTACTACATTGAATCTGAAGAAGGCGATGATATTAAAGCATTAGCTGAACAATTACCATCTTCTGCATCTGAAGGATATGGAAAGCCATTCTATGACATATTCAAAGAAGCGGAATACGATTTCTACAAAATAGACAAAGGCATGTTTGCCCCTGCTGAAGTTGTTATTAACGACTTGCGGACTGGAGAACTATTTAGGGCCGGATCTGTTAATGTAGATCTTCTAAAGAAGTCCTTTGGATTATAATTTGATAGATAGTTAATAATTTAAAATAAACTTTAAAATTAGTTTATTTTAATTTTTATTCTTTTTATTAGCTTATTTTTAATTTTTCTGATTTTGTATAAATTTTTTTTTAAAAATAAAAGATAAAATATTTTAAATTAATTTAGTTTAAAATAAAAAGAAATAAAAAAAGAATTTTATTTAATAGTTTTACCATTTTTTAATGCACCAAATGATTTATTTTACCTACACCATTGATTTGTTTGGTTATCTGAGGATTTCCAAAGAAATTTACTTGCCCGGCCCCGTTTATTATAGCATTTAACGTTTTATTAGCATTAACAGTCCCTTTTCCTGCTCCATTTATAGTAATTGTTGTACTTTGACTTAATAAAGATGGAGCATTAAATTCACCGGCCCCATTGATAGTTATGGTCTGTGTATCTACGTTTCCACTTGCACTAAGTTTCCCAGCGCCAGAAATAGTTAAAACTAATGTATTCATATTAATATTTGTTAAATTGCCCTCTGCTGCTCCATTCACAAATAAATTTAAGTTATCAGTGCTTAGATTATTAGCATTTAATTTTCCAGCCCCGGAGATATCTATAGAACTTATATTTTTAACAGTTAAGTGTAATTTCACGGGGTTTGTTGGTGTGGGGGTACCTGCATTGTCATAAGAAATTTGAAGCCTATTATCTTTAACCGTGGTTTTTATATGTGGAATTACATTGTCTTCTGCTTCTAAAGTCAATGATTCTGTGTTTCCCTGGGTTATTATTAGTGTGCCGATACCATCAAGTGCAACTTGATTAAATCCACTTACTTTTGGTGTTTCATTAATCACATTTCCAGATCCGGTTCCCCCAATACAACCTGATGCCGCAACTACTACTCCTAAAATAAAAATCAAAAACAGATATTTTTTCAAATAATCCCTCCCCTTTTTGGATTTATTTACATATATTTATTCAAGTAATAACAATTAAATTTTTAGACGTGATAGTGTGGGCATAGGAATATCCCCCAGAATACAAAAGAGTTATTGATTAAAAATTAAAAATAAATTAATTAGAAAAAATTTATCAGAAAATAATCAACTTTAGAAATAATAATTAAATCTAAAATAGGGGTATTTGATGAAAATTATCACTGATGAAATTAATATTGAAACTTCTAAAAGGCTGGAGATAATAGATATAAGTTCTAAAATTGCTGAAATTGTTAATTCATTTGGAATGAAAAATGGATTGCTCAATATATTCACCAGACATTCCACTTCGGCCATTGTCATTAATGAAAATGAGCCTAGGCTAATTAAAGACTTTGAAAATCTTTTAATAAAAATCGTACCTGAAAATGAAACTTATGGCCACAATACAATCGATAATAATGCGGCGGCCCATCTTCGATCATTTTTACTGGGTGGCAGTCAGCCCATACCATTGAATAATGGCCAGCTAGATTTAGGTATCTGGCAAAGTATCTTTTTTGTGGAATTGGATGGTCCCAGAAACAGAAAAGTTAAAATTACAATCATGGGCCAGTAATATATTAAATGATTTATTGTTCAATTCTTTTCAATTTTAAAAAAATAAATAAAAATAAATTAATTATAGATAATCACTCAATGAATATCTATTTTCCAATTAATTCCAACTCAAAGGCCACAATTGGATATTCCATATTGAAATTGGTTATGACTTCTGGGTGTATTTCTCCAAAGAAACCTTCAATACTATTTTTTCCATCAATCTGCCCACTATTCACTTTAGCACAGCGGCCATTTATAAAAGAAGGGTGGTCAAAGGGTTCTATATTTAAAGTGTAGCCAGTATTTTCTAAAAATGAGGCCACGGTAGATTTTATTTCTGTGAAATTAGCATGGGAATGAATTATGGCCCCAGCTATTTTTTTACTGACTTTGGTGCAGGTTTCAGCTCCTTCATCAATATAGATAACATCACCAATTTCAAATATTTTCTGTGGCAGTTCTTCGTGCTTATTATCTTCTAAAAACTCCATTAATCCATTTAAAAGACTTTTACGAATCATGGTTCGGTCCTGGGAAATAGGTTGTGAAACTTCCACCCTTTCGTCCTCTTCCAACCTCAAATTATGGTAATGTTTTTCTTCACTGGTCAACATTAAGCTCATAATTTCCTGGAAGCCCAGGCCCACCATAACTTCCCTTAAGAGATTGTCTGAGGTGTACCACTTATTTTCATTAGCTATGGTGGCAATATCAGGTAAATATGATTCAATATTATTGAAACAATATTCCACTGCCACATTTTCAATTAAATCTGCTTCATGGAGGATATCAACCCGGTAAACCGGAATAGTAACTTTTAGTTCGTCTTCTGAAATTATTTCAGCGTCCATTCTGGCTTTAGCAATTAGATCTTTAATTTGTTCAGCATCCAGGTCCAGGCCACTGTATTGACATGTTTTGGCTACACTTAAAGTCTTGGTTTTAGGTTTAAAATCGGGGGTAATCACGGTTCGATCTGGATAGACTATTTGCAGTGATTCTATTTCTCCACCAACTTCTCCAAAGGAAGCACAGATAATGTTTAGGGCATAGTCCACTGCCTTTTGATCAGTACCAGTCACATCAACCAGAACGTTTACTGTCTCTTCGGTTAGTTTAGTAAGCTCACCATTAATTATAGGTGGCATGGACAGGACATTGTTATATTTATCCATAATAATGGGATATGCCTCGAATTTTTCCATTAAATGGGCGTATTTCACACCTTTGGGATGTTCCTGAATCACTTCTAATGGTGTCATTTCTGATATGGACTCCAGGGGTGTGAAACAGATTTCATTACCTTTCATGGCATTATAATAAAATGGGCCTTCTATAACATCTAAATTATGGATTCCAATGGCTACTTTTTTCCTATCTCTACCAATTACCCAGTGAAGATCTTCCTGGAATTCCATGATTTGTTTTAACTTTTTTTCATCCATTTTGATGTTTTTTATGAGGGCAAAACTGATATATGGGCGAATATTAGTTATTTTCTCATCTACAAAAACTTCCAGGCCAGAATCTTTTACTGGGTAAATGGGCATTCCTTTTTCTATGCCTAAAAATCCCTTTAAGCTTCGAGCCACTCCTTCTACAGATAATTGGTCTGGTCGGTTGGGAAAGAATTCTACTTTAATGCTTTCATCATCAAAGTCTTCAATATCACTTCCCATCATGGGTAATATGTCAATAAGTTTTTCTTTGCTTATTTCAATGCCTAATTCTTCTAAATCTTTATAATCAAATGTTATAACTGGCATTTAATTTCTCCTAATAGATTATCTAACAATATTATGAATCATTTTATTGAATTGTGAATTTCAATTAATTCTAATTTATCTAGTTAATTCTAATTTAAAAATAATATTTTATTTAATTCATTAATAATTAGTCCTTAAATTAGAATTTAAATTATAATATTTATTCTTCTTACATTCCCGATAATATCATTATAAAGAATAGGGACTCTATAGTGAAGTGCAATGCACGGTGGTAAAGCCAGCCATAATCGGTTCCCACCAATTCATGGTAAATATCAACTACCATGTGGATTGAAGCCCCTAATATTCCTATTTGAAAGGATAATAACCCTAGGGGAATGAAAAATACTACTGAAAGCACAATAAAATGGAAAAAGGCCTCCATACTTTCATGAACTAGCCACATCCGAATATTGGATGAGACAGTTTTCCGTATAATTCCAGCGAAAAGAACGTAAAAATCAAAGAAAATTTTCCAAAATACGCGGCTGTGGATTTCATCACTGATGGCCAGGACAACTGCTATATAAAACCATAATAATTCCATTATTTTTTCACCATTAGGATTTAACAAACTGACTGTTTTAAACAATATTTTTTAGAATATATTAATTTAAGTTGTTATTGAATTTATATTATTCATCTTCATTTGGTAGTTACTTTAAGTTATTTTTAAGGTTTACTATTAGTTATTTCTAATAGATAATTAATTTTTATAATAAAATTTGCTTAATCCTTTATTTATGCTATATTTCGAAATTTTCCTGATTACTAAATAGTTTCTTTTGAATTGACTATTAAGTAAAACTTTTTCATATTTTGGATTATAATAATTATGTAAAGAATTACTTTAATTGGAAGATAATAATATATTATAACTAATTAATATGTGTCATGATTCAGATGATTATCTCATTTGGGAGGGTTAAATATGCAAAAAAGTTTCCTTAGAATTTTTATTGAAGAAGAAAAATATATGCAAAATTATCCATTAAAAACTAAAGAATTTATTGACTATTGTAAAAAAAGAGGAATAGAAACCAATGAAAAAGAATTAGAATTCTTTGAAAAAGAAGGATTATTTTATCCTATTTTTAGAATTGATAGGCCAATTTTAGAAGAAGAATGGGTGAAATTTAAGGATGTTGAGGGTGAACCTAAGTGTAGACCTTCTAATAATGGTTTATTAGATGGTGAAGTAGAAATTGAAAGATATATGAGAGATCATTATTATTCTTATGGATTCTCCAATAGAGATAAAGAAAATTTGTTACACTTGATGGAGGAAGGTAACTTATTTGATCCTAAAACAAAACCATTTCAAAAATGGTCTTCTTTTGAAGGCAAGAATTTAAGCAATGGAAATGAAAAAATAGTAACTTATTATTCTTATTTTCAAATTTATTGGCTTGAAATACTTAAAAAAGATTTCACAGTAACAATTAATTTTGCTGGAGAAGAAATTAAAGTTTCTTCAAATTCACATTGCATAAGAGCCAATTCTGGAAGTTTTTCAATCAAAAAAATCGACGAATTCAATGACAAATATAAATCAATGGCTGAAGATAAAATCTTTAAAAATTTTTTCGATTTTAAAATAAAAAAGGAATGTTTAAATAAACAGTATGAACAATTTGAGCAAATTTTAGAATTTTTATTATCAATACAATCCATATATGTGCCATATGGTAGATCCAGTTCTAAAACTATTAGTGTTATGGATGGAAATTGGCATGAAAAAAGGAATAATTTTGACCCCAAAATAGTATTAGATGTTTCGGGATTTATAATCCAAGAAATTGTTAACTTATACTGGAATTTTTCAAGAAAAACTGAGGAAATACTTGGAATCAAAAGAGATGACTGGATACAATTATGGAAAAGCATTGGATGGGATGAAAAAGATAGACTTGAAGGAACTGTTAGATTAGGAATTGAGTATTTACAGTGGGCATCAATGCTTAAACGGTTTATTCAGGATTATTGTGGAAGAGAAATTCTTGATATTGATGAAATAACTAATATTTCTCCAGATGATATTTTAAGATTCGATCCTTCTGAAATGGATGGGCAAGGTAGGTTACTAAGACAACTAAGGACCAAATGGTATTCGGATCCCGAAAAAAACAAGAATTATTATCATGATAAGTATAAAAGACTGTTTTATCTTGCTAACGATTTTAATTTAGATTACCAACCTCGCGTCATGGTTTTTGTAGAGGGAGAAACTGAAGAAGAGTTTTTCCCTAAAATATTTGAATGGTATTCGGATTATCCAGAAAACCACGGTATCGAAATTGTAAATTTCAAAGGGGTTGATCAGTTATTATCAACGTCTAAAAATGCTAAAAAATTAAAAAACAGTATAAGAAACATAGAAATAGAATGTAGGAAGCAATTTATAAGCCCAAATCAAAAAAATAATCTTAGTAAGTTAATTAAAGAATTAAAGAAAACTAATATAATTATTTCAAATTGGACTTCTTTTATAAGTTACAATTTGGAAAAGTGGCAGATTATTCCCTTTTTCGTATCTGACAATGAAGGTAATGTAAAACATTTTTTAGAGGCTGAAGAACCTATAATATTTGAAGGAAAAAATTATAATGTTCCTGATGAATGGAAATATCTTTGGGGCATTACAAATGATAATGCTCCTTATTACGGGAATAATTTTGAATTAGCTAATTTTTCTGACGAAGAACTGTTGCTAGCTATCAATCAAGTTCTTGATGATGAAATTGATATTAATAAGATTAAAGAAATTCGAGAAAATGAAGAAGGGATTAAACAAATAGATGATAGATTAAATCATAAGAAAAATAAAAGAGGCTCCAAAAATAAAAGAGATGTTGTAAGGGCCCTATTTGAAAATTTATTCGAAGAATATGAAGAAACTGAAAATAAACTATTATTAAAAAGACCGATATTCGAATTAATTGAGAAAATAGTTGAATTAGGACATTTTAACCACCCTCCTGTTTGGACCGAGATTGAGATTAAGAATAAAAAATATATTTCAGATATTTTAGGAGGCAATGTATAATTATTTAAAATCATTTAAAATCAATAGATACATATTCAACCTAAGCATTAGGTATGAGTAGTTAAACTAATTAATTTACATAATCTATATTTTATTTTTTAAAGATTTTAAACTAAACTATTATATAATTGATTTAAACAATATAAATTATTAAAATAATGGATTTTTTATTATTAAACGTATTTAACAAGGTTTATAAAGTTTTATTAGAGAATAAAATCTTTTTTATATCTAAAAAATAGTTATATTTACGAATATATTCAAAATACCTCAGGAGAGAGGAAAATGACAGTTGATGATATTCCAAAGGATTACGACCACAAAAAAGAAGAATATTGGCAGAAAACATGGCAAAAAAATCAACTTCACAAGTTCATTGGTGATGGAACCCGCCCTAGATACATAATTGACACCCCACCACCATATCCTACTGGTTCTATTCACATGGGCCACGTTTTAAACTGGGCTTACATTGATATGAATGCTCGTTTTAAAAGGATGAAAGGTTTCGATGTGATGTTTCCACAAGGATGGGATTGTCACGGCCTTCCCACAGAAGTGAAAGTGGAAGAAACCAATAATATTAAGAAAAATGACGTTTCTCGTGAAGAATTTAGGCAGATGTGTGTAGATTTGACCCGGGACAATATTGCTATGATGAAAACTCAGATGCAGTCCATGGGATTTTCACAGGACTGGAGCAGGGAATTTGTAACCATGACTCCAGAATACATGCACAAAACCCAGTTATCTTTCCTTAAAATGTTTGAAAAGGGCCTGATTTACCAGGGAATTCACCCAGTTAACTGGTGTCCTCGTTGTGAGACGGCTATTGCCTTTGCTGAGGTAGAATATCAGGAAAATGAAACTTACTTAAACTACTTGGAGTTTCCGGCAGAAGACGGCGAAAAAGGAGTAATGATTGCTACTACTCGTCCAGAACTCTTATCTGCATGTGTGGCGGTGGTAGTACATCCAGATGATGAAAGATATCATGATTTAACTGGTAGGAAAGTTCAAATCCCTATATTCGGCAGGAACGTAAAAATAATCACGGATACTGAGGTAGACCCGGAATTTGGTACGGGAGCAGTCATGATCTGTACCTTTGGTGATAAAACAGATGTTTCTTGGGTCAATAAATATGATCTGGATATTATAGAGGCCATTGATGAGAAAGGAATAATGACTGAAGTTGCTGGAAAATATCAGGGACTCACCATGCCTCAATGTAAACAACAGACCATTGAAGATCTGGAAAAAGAAGGATTTTTAGTTAAAAAGGAAAATGTAGACCAGAATGTTGGCCAATGCTGGAGATGTAAAACTCCTATTGAAATTTTAGTCAAAAAACAATGGTTTGTAGCTGTAAAAGAACTCTCCAAAGAAGTAGAAGAAGCAGCCAATACTATGGATTGGATTCCTGAGCACATGAAAATTAGATTACTTAATTGGTCGGAATCTATGGAATGGGACTGGTGTATTTCCCGTCAGAGGATTTTTGCCACACCAATTCCAGTATGGTACTGTAAAGACTGTGGGAAAGTTCATGTAGCATCTGCGGAAATGATTCCTATTGATCCCACTCAAAAACAACCAAAAAACCCATGTGAATGTGGTTGCAGTGAGTTTTTAGGTGAAGAAGATGTTTTAGATACCTGGATGGACAGTTCCATATCTCCTTTATCCATTGCTGGATGGCCAGATCCTATTTATGAAAATTACTTCCCTGCAGATTTAAGGCCACAAGGACACGATATTATTCGGACCTGGGCTTTTTACACTACTTTAAGATGCAAAGCACTCACTGGAAAAGAACCATTCTCTCAAATTGTGGTTAATGGTATGGTTTTCGGTGAAGACGGTCATAAAATGAGTAAATCCCGAGGCAATGTAATTGCTCCAGAAGTCGTTTTAGAAGATTATGGTACAGATGCACTCCGATTATGGGCCTCCAACAGTGTGCCTGGTTCTGATGTTCCTTTTGCCTGGAAAGATGTTAAATATGGATATAAATTTTTGAGAAAGTTCTGGAATGCATTTAGATTTATCAGTATGCATATTTTTGACTTTGATGGGGAAGAAAAACAGATTAAACAGAATCTTAACCCCATGGATAGCTGGATTTTATCTAAGCTCAATCAATTAGTATTGGATTCAACTGAGGCCATGGAAAATTTCAACTTCGCCCAAGTAGTCAATAAAACTCAGAGCTTTATCTGGCACGATTTCTGTGATGAATACATAGAATCGGTTAAATACAGGCTTTATGGGGATAAAGCCAGCCCTGAATCAAAACAGGCAGCTCAGTACACCTTAAAAACGGTGGTTGAAACTTCATTAAAGATATTGTCCCCTATAACTCCTCACTTTACAGAAGAAGTTTATCAACATTTAGGATATGATTCCAGTATCCATCAAACTTCCTGGCCTGAAGTTCAAACTGATTTAATCAATGCTGAGATGGAAAAACAGGGCGATGTGGGAGTGGAAATAATTGGAGAGCTTAGAAGGTTTAAATCATCCTCTAAAATACCTTTAAATGCTCAATTGAAGTCAACTATTATTTATACTACCAATTCTGGAATTTATGAAGAGATTGAACCATTATTAATGGATATTAAAGGAACTCTCAATATTCTGGATTTGAAACTGGAAACTGGAAAACCAGATACTCAGGAGATTGTGGTGGAAATCACCCCACTTATGAGTAAAATTGGCCCGGAATTTAAGGGAGACGCTCCTAAGATATTAGGATATTTACAATCTAGAGAACCTCAGGAAATCGCCCAAACCCTGGTAAATGATGGAGAAATCATCATTGAAGGCCATAAAATTACCGAAGATTACATGACTATGAAAAAAGAGTCAGTAGGCAAAACTGGGGAAAAAGTAGAGATTATACATCCTGAAAAGATGGATATTGTATTGGAAATTGTTATTAGATAATAAATTAGATATTTAGGAAGATTATATAATGATAATTTAAATTAAATTATTCCTAAATTGTCTTTTAATAAAATCTTTTATAAATTTCGAGATAGAATTTTTAATATCATATTAAAGCGTGGGAAAATGGAGCTTGTAGTCAAAAAATCTTCAAAAATTTCAGGAGTAGTTAAAGCACCTCCTTCCAAAAGTTATACTCATCGAGGAGTAATTATAGCTTCTCTTGCCAATGGAAAATCTTTTTTGAATGATCCTTTATCTTCAGAAGATACTTTAGCGTCTCTAAACGCTTGTGAATCTTTCGGAAGCAATATCCAAAAAATTGATGGTCAGTGGGTGGTAGATGGAGTTGATGGAATCTTAAAAACTCCGGAAGATGTGATTGATGTCAAAAATTCGGGAACAACTCTGCGTATCATGACATCAGTAGCTGGACTCGCTCCAAACCACTCTGTATTCACGGGCGATAGTTCTTTAAGGACCCGGCCTATGCAGTACTTGCTTGATGCTCTGGAACCGTTAGGTGTCTCAGCAGTGTCTTCTAGGGCCAACGGACGTCCTCCTATTATTGTTCAAGGTGGCTTTAAGGGAGGAAAAACTTCAATTCCAGGAAATGTAAGCTCACAATTCATTTCATCCATTATCATTGCTGGTGCTCTTGCTGAAGAACCTGTAGAACTGCAAATCGTGGGAGAATTTATTTCTGAATCTTATGTAGATATGACTCGCCATGTTATGAGTAAATTCGGAGTTAAAGCAGATTATAACTCTTCTGATAGAATATTTTCAGTCAAACCTCAAGAATACCAGGCCACAGAATACACGGTAGAGGGAGATTATTCATCTGCATCATATCTAGCTGGGGCGGCAGCAATATCTGATGGGGAATTAACTATAAAAAACCTATTTAAAGATTCTAAACAGGGAGATAAAGTTATTTTAGACATTATTTCACAGATGGGTGCGGATGTAGAAATCAATAAGGATAATGTTGTGGTCAAAGGCAATGGTGAATTAAATGGGATAAATATTGATTTGCACAATGCTCCTGACCTTTTACCAACTTTATCTGCATTAGGGGCCCTGGCCCAAGGCACCACTACAATTAGTGGGGTTGAACACGCCAGATTCAAGGAAACAGATCGTATCAGTACTTGTACCCAGGAACTGACTAAATTGGGAGTTAAGGTCAAGGAAAAAAAGGATGGTATGATTATTGAAGGTGGAGTTAAATCCGGTGTGGTGAAATCTCATGGTGATCACCGCCTGGTAATGGCCTTAAGTTTAATAGGCCTTAAAGTTGGGGTTAAAATAGAAAATGCGGGTGTGTATGATGTTTCATTCCCGAATTATCCGGCCATTATGAATAAATTAGGATGTAATATGGAACTAAAATAAACTTTTAAATTTTATAATTATTTTATATTATTTTATAGATCTAAATGGAGTTTCTTCCTTCTCTCTTTTTTATTCTTTTTTAATTTAAAATATAAATCAATCTGGGATAAAGAGTAAAAAAAATAATTAAGAGATTTCAATATCAATATCTGAAATTGTAAATAATGTAATGAAACTCTCAAATAATGATCAGTTCTTTTAATAAATAATAGGGTTTGAATTCATTTTATTTGGATTCAATATCAAATACCAATTTAATATTGTTCAATGGGGCTTAATTCATGCTTGAAGAACTAACAACGCTTTTACAAAATTTTATAATAAGTTATGGCGCATTAGGAATCTTTTTTGCCAGCATTCTGGAACAGATTATTGCTCCTATTCCTTCCACAGCAGTTATAATGGGATCCAGTTTTTTTATAATGGGGAATTCTCAAGTTTCATTTTTTTCATTAGAAAAACTATTTTTATTCATAGCGCTGCCAGTTGCCTTTGGAGTCACTATTGGTGCTTTAATTATTTATGGTGTAGTATATAAAATTGGTAAGCCATTTGTTGATAGATGGGGCAAATTTATAGGATTATCCTGGGAAGAAATAGAAAAAACCGAGGAAAAATACTCAAAAAGTAATTCACTGCTTTTATTTCTATTTATGACCTGGGCTATTCCTATTTTCCCCAGCGTAGTCATAAGTGCGTTTTGTGGTTTCATTAAATTTGATATTAAAAAATATATTTATGTAACTTTTTTAGGGACTCTGGTTAAGGCCTTTGTTTTAGGATTTGTGGCCTGGCAGTTTGGAAGTTTATACTCTTCTTTGGGGCCTAAAATGGGTATTTCAGAAGATCTGGTTTTAATTGGATTGATAATAGCTTTCATAGTTATTATTACCCATAAAAAATACAAAAAATAGATAATTAAAATAATATAATTAATTTAAAGAGTTTTTAACATGGATTTAATTTCTATATTCTTATTAGCAGTAGGGCTGGCCATGGATGCCTTCAGTGTTTCCATTACCAGAGGATTAACTTTAAAATGTAATATTAAGTACGCTCTAATTATTGCCATATTTTTTGGAGGATTTCAGGCAATAATGCCAGTACTGGGCTGGTATTCTGGCATGCAACTTCAAAGTCTTATTTCTACAGTTGCTCCCTGGATCGCATTTATACTTTTAGCTGCAATCGGTATCAAAATGATTTATGAGAGTTTCTCATCAGAAGAAGAATGTAAATTTTTTTCACTTAAAGACTTATTGGTTCTTTCTATTGCAACCAGTATTGATGCCTTTGCCGTTGGTGTGACCTTTGCTATTTTAAACATTTCCATAATCACGCCGATTATAATCATTGGGCTAGTAACATTTGTTCTTTCATTCATAGGAGTTTATATTGGGAAAAATGTGGGCCATCTATTTGGAAATAAAATAGAGATTCTGGGTGGCCTAATTTTGATAGGAATTGGACTTAAAATACTACTGGAAAACATATTATAAAATTTGAAAAATGAAGTTTAAAAATTATTAATTTATTTAAATAATTTTTTAAAAATCAATTCTTAAATATAACTTCTCAATCTAACTTATTCTATATTCTCCCCTAAAATTCAAGTAATTTCTTTATCTTCTCAGTAGATTTTACTCAGTAGATTTTAGATATAAAAATATAATTAAAGGTGTAACATTGGATTTCACTCTAAAGAGTGATTAGTAACAAATTATATAAAAGATAAAGTTTATTTTATTATTAGTTAAGGAGTAGTTAATTGGTGGGGGCTTTTAGGCTACTAATAATATCTCATTTTTCATAAATCTTTAAGGATGGGAACATGAACGGTAGAAAAAAAGAAACTAAAATAGTCATTTTCGGAGCATTTGATTCGGGAAAGACCACGACCTTAGATAATCTTTGCGAAAAGAAAACTAATGTGGAGTACAATGGAACCACTATTTCCCTGGATTATGGAAATACACATGTTAATGGAGAAAAAGTACACCTTTTTGCTTCTCCAGGCCAGGAAAGATTTAAATTCATGCGGGAGATACTTTCTACAGGTTTAGATGGTGCCATAGTGGTGGTGGATAATTGCCGTGGAGTTACAGACATGGAATCGGAAATAATGTCTAAACTGGAATCAGGTAATGTTCCTTATGTCATTTTTGCCAATAAACAGGATTTATCTAATGAAAAACTTTCAATTACTTGTAGTGCAGAAATCGTTCCCACAATTGCTACCAATGGGGCAGGGCTAAGATACGGCCTGGAAATACTGTTAGAGAAGATTTAAATAATTATTAATCTTAAAATACTTTTAAAAAACACTTAAATACTATCTTAATTTCTTATAATTACTTTTAAAATACATTTATTCTTTATATTTGTTTTAAACCATTTTTTTTATTACTATTTATTTAATTTAATAGATATGAGATTAAATAATAAAATAATTGAACTTAAAAACAATTAATTTAAATTAATTATTAATTATGTGGTGTTAAAATTCCAGAACGTATTGAAACTATAATGGATGAGCTTAGAGTTCTTTATAATCTTCGAGTTTTTGAAGATAAAGATCCTTACCGTGTTTTAATTAGAACCATACTTTCCCAAAGGACTCGAGATGAAAATACTGATCAGGCCAGTGCAGAATTATTTGCTGAGTACCCTAATATGGAAGATGTGGCCATAGCTCCTCAAGAAAGATTAGAAAAGCTGGTTAAAAAAGCAGGATTTTTTAGAGTCAAATCCAAAAGAATAAAAGAAGTTTCTAATATTTTACTGGATGAATACGAAGGGATTGTTCCAGATACCATGGATGAACTTTTAAAACTTCCAGGTGTGGGCCGTAAAACCGCCAATTGTGTTCTGGTTTATGCCTTTGAAAAGCCAGCCATTCCCGTAGATACTCACGTGCACCGTATCTCTAATAGAATCGGTCTAGTAAATACAAAAGACCCTGATGCAACTGAACGTGAACTGGAAAAAGTTGTTCTTAAAAAGTTCTGGATTGAATTAAATGACCTCATGGTACAGTTTGGCCAAGATATTTGCAGGCCCATAGGGCCCAAGCATGAGGAATGTCCCATTGCTGAGATTTGTGATTATTATCAGGGTATTTTGAATCAGGAAGAAAATGAAAAAGAAGACTGATTTTTAATTTATTAGTATTTTCAATTTAAATAATATGGACATATTTTTCTATTTAGATGTAATAAAAAATGATATTATATTTAAATCTATTAAAGATTAATAATGAATAATCAATTTTTGTCTGAAGAATCTAAAAATCTTTCAAAAGTGTACATCTGTCACCGTTTACCTAATCGGACTTTTAAAATTAGAGGATATTACTTTCCAGTTTGTTCTCGATGCATTGGAATGTATATTGCGGCCTTTTCTTATTTCGTTTTAGCTATGTTTTATTATATTAATTATGACTTAACTTTAATGATAACTGCCTTATTATTAATAATTCCTACATTTATCGATGGGTTAACTCAATTAATCGGTTTCAGAGAAAGTAACAATACATTAAGGTTTTTTTCAGGTTTAATTGCAGGAATTGGTCTTGCAATATTCATTAAATACTTTAAAATAATATTAATGGGGGTTAATTATGGTTTATTGTCCTAAATGTGGAAAGGAAAATACTGATCAAAATAAGTTCTGTGATAATTGTGGAATAGAATTGACTAAAAGTGTGAATAAGGATCATCAAGTTGATAAACAAGCTAAAGGATTGCAGGGTTGGTGGAGTCAGCAAAATTCTGGTGTTAAAGTATTGAGTATATTTGGAGTTTGTTGTATAGGCCTTATATTGATTGTTGGGATATTTGGAATGTTATCACCTGATCAAAATACATCTAATGTGACAAATACTTCTTTAGATGAGCCCACAACTACAACTAATACGACAAGTGGTGTTTCTTCTCCAACGTGGCATAGTGTAGCAACTTTCACAGGTACTGGGGATAAAGATACCGACACATTCCAAATTAAAGGAGATAAATTTAAGTTAAAAGTTACAGCCAAAACAGAAAGCTTAGAATATGGTCTTTTTTCAGTATATGTTTATCCAGAAGGTGAAACAGCATCTTATTCTGGCCAAGGAGCTATTGATAGTTTTGATAAAAACACTGAAACTGATGAATTCTTTATAAACGCTGGTTCTGGCACTTATTATCTTAAAACAATAGCTGCAAATTTAGATAAATGGAATATAGAGGTTTTTGACTATTATTAAACCTCATTTTTTTCATTTAAAATTTTAAATAATCAAAAAAAATAGTTATTTAAATATTATTTCAAATATTATTAGATCCTTTTATCTGGAATTCTTTGTTGTTCAGCAGTTCCTTTTCCAGATTCTTTATCTTCATCATATCTTTTAGCTGATTTTTTAGAACTATGTTCTGCTTGTGGCCTTATAAGGTTCCTTTCCAAGAAATAACGTTCTTCAACCAATCTATTTAGAACTTTCTTAAAATCAGGCCTTGATAAATCTGGGAAATCCAGTATTAGTGCACTATATAATCTTTTTTCAATATAAACGCCATTATGTTCTTTTAAAATCTCATCAGCCCTATTTTCTATTTTTAAAAGTTTATCGTTATCAGTCATTTTTTATCTCCGTAATCTAAAGGTTTTAAATTATAATATAATAGTATGTTTTTTCTAAATAATGTATATTTCTAAAATCTATCATCTAAAATTAAAGATTTGAAAGCATTTTTTCTATTATCAATTAATAAGCATTAGTTTATTTAAAAAAGTTTTTCATTGAAGATGATTTTAAATTATTTAACTTCTTCAACTCCAAAAGCACTCTTACCCACATACCGCACGGCCAGGGCCCCTAAAGGTGAAGTAAACAATATTGATAAAACAGCAATGGCCAGAATCAGCTCCCCAGAGGCCACACCCGCGGCCAAGGGTATGGCCCCTATGGTGGCTTGTACCGTGGCTTTAGGTATGAATGAAACCACGCAGAATAGTTTTTCTTTTAAATTAAATTCAGTTCCCATAAGTGAGATATAAACTCCAGCACTACGGGCAGCTAAACCTATTAAAAGCACTAAAATACCAATTAAAGTATAATTCCAAACTAATAGAAGATTTACCTGAGATCCTACCAGTACAAATACTAGTATTTCAGCAAATATCCATATTTTATTGAAAGTATGGGATAATGGAACTCCTAAATCACTTCGGCGATCCATAATCACGAAACTGAGAACCATAACTCCTACCAGCCCGGCCAAGGGGATTATAGGTGTTGAGAAATCCCCTATATTCTTTAATATTATGGCAAAGGCCAGTACCAGCAATGCTTTTTCAGTATTGTGAATATCGAACTTTCTAAATATGGTCAGAGTAACTAATGCAACTATAAAACCAATTACCGCGCCTAAAACGATGGAAATGGGTATAGATAAGATTTCTCCAGCAATGTTTATGGAAGATCCTCCATAGATTCCCATAATGGCTGTAAAGACGGCAATAACTATTACATCGTCCAGGGCAGCGCTGGCCAGAATCAGATTAGGTATTCCTTTTGAGGTACCGATTTTTTTATCAATAAAAGAAAGCATTTGGGGTACTATAACTGCCGGAGATACAGCGGCCACAATGAATCCTAACATGGCTGACTCTAAAAGTGGAATTCCCAGTAAAAGATGGCCCACTGCCATTATGGTCAGACCTTCCAGTAAGCTGGGTATAAAACTCATCTTAACTACCGAAAGGCCCACATTATGGATGGAATCTTTATTTATACCAAAACCAGCTCGCAGGAGAATAATTATGAGTGTTAAGATTCGGATGTCTGGTGAAATATTCATTAAATTGCTACTAATTAAATTGAAACAATAGGGCCCTATTAAAATTCCCAGGATTAACATTCCAAAAAAACCAGGCATTTTGATTTTTTCAAATCCCTTAGTAAATACCAATCCCAGTATTATGATTATTGCTAAAGAAAGGGCCACGGACTCCATTTTTATCGCTAAATTATATTATAAGATTTATTTTGTTTTTTGATTATAAAAATTAAAATAATAATAAATCTTAATCTAAATTTTATTATATTTAATTTAGATTACTATTTAATTAATTTAATGAATTATGGGTAATTTAAAATCAAAATAGTAAAATAAGTTTTAAAATTGGACTAAAAGAAGTTTAAAAAATACACTTAAAAAAATCAAATGAAAATGAAGATAATGTAAAATAGAATTCAAAAGATTAAAAAATTAATTTCATCTAAGATATTAATCCTTTAAATCCGCTATTTCATCTGCAAAGGCCCCTAAAACCTTATCAGACAATCCTTCCAGGTACTTTAGGGAACCGGCACATTCGTGGCCTCCACCATCAATTCCAGCTTCAGGAATGGCATCTGCCAGTTTCCTAACCACTTCATTTAAATTGAAGCCGAATTTTTCATTAACTGCATCGGTAGCCCTTATAACTCCAAAGTCCGGTCCAGTGGCCAAGGTGACTATAGGGCGCTCTTCGCCGTGTTTTTGTACCATAGCATCATGGACAAATCCACAGGTTTTTCCAGGAGCAGGGAAGGTAAACCGGTGGGCGTAAAGTTCTACATCCAGTACATTGAAGAGAACTCCATTATCTAATTCCTTGGATTTTAAGTTTGGTAAGGCAGCACGCAATTGGGTTGCAACACGTTTGTTAAATTCTTTATACAATGCATTTAAAAGCTTTTCGTGTTTGTCCTTGTTTTCCAAATTGAGAATGGTATCGATAATGCCTCTACCATTCATAAATCGCAGATAAAATGCTTCAAAATCAATACATTGGGCTATTTTTTCCAAATCTTCTAAATTGTAACCTTTTGATTCGGCCAGTTTTATGTACTGGCTTGCCTCATCAGAACGGGCGTGATCTCCCACGGCTGCAATTCCAGGCAAGTGTAAAACTTTATCAGTGACATCGGGGTTCACCATTTTAGCTACTTCCACAGAAAGTGCACCTGCAGTGATTTGAGAGTCTCCACCAACTAAATATGGGTTCACATGCACATCCACGTATTCATCAACTTGCACTTTACCATCTATGACTTCTCCAGGGAAGTGGTGATCAATTACCACTATTTCAATGCCGTATATTTTGGCCTTCATCAGGGCCAGAATGTCTTCTTCTGTGGATCCATTATCCAGGAGAACTATTAATGGTAATTTTTGGCCGTGGCGTTCGAAATCTTCCAGTGCAAAGGATAAATCCTTAACAACATCTTCTAATTCGTAAAAGGGTGCTTTACTCGGAGCCCTTTTAAAGTAATGCCATTCAGCATCGCTATTGTGATTCAATTCTATTAATAAAGGAACCACGGCTTTTTCCATGGCCACACCAGCACAGATTCCATCTGCATCGGCATGGTGCCTAACTAGGATTGATCTTCCGTCAAATACGGCTCTTCTAATGGCGTGAGCGGCTTCTTTCATTTTTGGCCGTAGCTTTTCCAGTGTTTCACTTTCAATCAGAATTGCAGTGGTTTCAGGCTGGGCCTTCTCATCAATTGCTGCATCAATAAGCTTTCTAATTTCCTCTGATTCTTCGCTGGAAAGGCCTTCAATAGATTGAGATTCAATCTGGATTTTTCCACTGTGCTGGTTAACTTCACCAATTACTTCCGCAATATCGCCCATATCTATTTCCGGATAGACTCTAACTCCTGCTTCATCAAAGGCGGCAGCCCAAGTAGTGCTGGTCTCGTCAGATATGGTGAATATAGTAGGTCCGGAGGTCTGTTGAATCTGAATTACTTCTCCCACTATTCTTACATTTCTTCCCAGAGTTTTAGTAGTTATATCTCCAATTAAAGTACGGGCCAGATTCTTTTTAAGTGTAACCAGTTCATAATCTCCTTTTATGTTGGCAGGTCCTAAGTCCACTTCTCTTCTTTGAGGCTTTAATTCGATGACTCGGACAAATATTTCATCCCCTACATTGTAACCAGAAGCTCCAGTTCTCATTAATCCCCATACTTGATTTGAGAGACTTACAAAAACTCCATATTTTTCTACTCGAGTAATTTTTCCTTTGTAAGCAGATCCTATTTCCAGATCAGACATCTCACAAGCTGCTTGAAGGACGTAAACTATTTCTTTTTTGTCCTTACAATCATCACAGTATTCAGTATCGTTATTTAAAATTTTACCACATTCCCTACAAACATTTATTTCTCCTGCTCCTTTACAAACAGGACAGCTTTCATGTAATTCAATTTCCCCTTTTCCTTTACATACTTCACAGGGGACGTCATGATCCTCTTCCAGGTCAAATCGCTGGCGAGCATTAGTAGATACTCCTTTAAAATGGCTTTTAACATCTTCAGAAGATGCATAACCCGTTCCGCCACAAGCATCACATTCTTTGTGGCCTGTAACTTCATAACCTTTCCCTTTACATCCTATACAAGTTTTATTCATGTTATTCCTCATATTTTAAAAAATGATTTATAAAATTTATCTAATTAATAAAATTAGCTAATTAATTGAATTTATTAATGTAATCTATTAATCAAAATAAATTAATTGAATTATATATTATTAAATTTTATATTTAATATAATATTATGTTTTATTGATTATTAGTATAGTCATTTGACTATATACTATTTTAAATATTTGTTAATTCTATTAGTTTTTAATATAGAATTAACTAAAAATTTAGAATTAACTAAAAATTTTTATTTGAATTTGTTTGGATTTTCTTTAACCATCTGCTCTTTTTGTTTTTGGAAATCCTGAGCATTTACCATCATACTGTTAGCAGAACGTAAATTACTATTTGCAGTTTCATTATCTCCTGTTTGGAACAACTGTCCTGCAGTTCTAAGTTCAGAGGTGGCATTTAATTTAGCATCTATTTCTGATAAAACAAGCTGTAAATATTGAATATAAACATCATCCTGAGCACTTTGAGCATAAGATTGTGCCTGGGAGGTTAAAGTTCTTGCAGAATTATACTCGGTAAATGCACTATCGCACTTATCTAGACTGGCATTAATTTCGCCGTTGTTAATGTCTTTTGCTGATTGATTGTAATAATCATCTCCTTTCTGGAGGTGGCTATTTATCTGAGAACTCAATTGATCAATTTTAGTGATATCTGATTGAGTACATCCACAGATCAATGTTATAGCAATGAGAATAATTAGAATCATGAACTTGGTCTTCATCTATTCCACTTCTTCTTTTTATGATATTTAAAAATTATGAACATTATACTAAAATAAGTAATATTCATAGTCATTTTATAAAATAATTTCTTATAAATTAAATTGTGAACCTTATTTTGAATGAAAATGTAATTTTTTTAAATTTAAAATTTTATTTAAATAAAGAATTTAAATTGTTTTCAAAAAACTTAAATTAAAAAATAAAAAATTAATTAGAAAAAATATGGCTAGGAAAAATAATAATTGAAATTTGATTAACCATGCCATAGGCCGTGGATTATACAGTATTCCCTAACTTTTAAATCCTTAATTTCATCTTCTTCTAATTCAAATTCGGCAGAAGGTTCATCTCCCGGATTCAATGTTTTTCTGTAAACTTTTCCATCTACAATAACTTCTATTAAATGGATGTAGTGACTTTCTTCCATAGGGTGTGGAACTTCACCTACTTTAACTATTACTCCATTTTCTGTTTTCTCAACAATTGGAATGTGTTTTTCAGGGCCTACATCAGTCTGGCGCTCTACTAAAAGTTCCATTGGTTGTCCGCAGCAAACTAATTCTCCACCGCCTACTTTAACAACTTCAACCATGTTTCCACAAACATTACATCTGTAAATTTGATTAAGTTCAACCATTTTCTTTTCTCCAATTAATTAATTTCAATATTTTATTAGTATTTAAAATTTAATAATAGGGTAATTTCAGCTTATTTGAATTAAATGTACTTATCAAAGCTAGTAAGTTTCACTGAGTATCTGGTAGTACTTGGAAGGATGATCACAGGCCGGACATTTAACTGGAGGTTTTTTTCCTTGATGGAAATATCCACACTTGCGACAAATCCATGTAACTTCTTCTTTTTTATTGTAAACAGTTCCAGTTTCCACTAATTTCAATAAATTCATGTATCGAGCTTCGTGATGTTCTTCTGCATTAGAAATGGCTAATAATCGCTCTGAAATTTCTGGGTATCCTTCTGTTTTGGCTATGGCCGCAAATTCCGGGTACATCACTGTATTTTCGTAGTGTTCTCCACCAATGGCAGCAATAAGATTTTCATCAGTGGTTCCCAAGATAAGTGGGGCTTCTGCTTCTACAGTTAAATCTTCTAATGATTCATCAGCTTCCCTTAATTCTTGAATTAGTCTAAAGAGCCATTTGGCATGTTCTCGCTCATTATCTGCTGTGGCAAGGAAAATTTCAGAAATCTGCTCGAACCCTTCATTTTTAGCAACTTTGGCATACAGTGTATACCTGTTACGGGCTTGACTCTCTCCAATGAATGCTTTGGCCAAATTTTCAATGGTTTTTGTCATAATATGCACCTCAAACATTTTCTTATCATTACCTTTTTTATTCTTCATGCATTATAAGTTTATTTTATTACAATTTTTGCACTGTATTGGGTTGGGTTTAAAGATTTTTTAGTAAAAACTTTTGTTAAAAAGATTAGAATAATCAATTATTTCTAAAAATATCTTCTATTAACATAATATCTTCTTCAGAGTCTTTTTTTTTTCATTGAATATTATAAATGGGTATTGGACATATGCTCTCAATTTTATTGTTCAATAACTTTTAATAATTCCTTAATTTCAGTTAAAGGAGGTTTACAATCTTTATCACTACATACATAAAATGTACATTTATTTTCCGGAGATTTTTTAGCTTTTAAGGATTCTGAAACTTCAAATGGCAATTGTAAACTACCATTCTCTTTAGAATTTTCTTCTTTTGTTTCAGTGGGAGTTATATCCATAATTGTAAGATTGGGAATATATCTTATAGATAAATCTGCTCTAAGTTTTTCATGCATTATCATGGATTGATTTTTGTTGTTGCAAACCACAACAACATTATAAGATGACCCTAATCTAAAATCAATAGCATTTATCATATTGGTATGGGCTAAAGGGGATCTTTTTATCTTTTCGGTGAAATAATGCTCTATTCCCAAGGCCATTTCTTTTAAGGACTCATCTTCACTTATATGGGCCATTTTCAATAAATTCATCATCTGCACAGAATTTCCAGATGGAATGGCACTATCATAACTTTCTCTTTTCCTTAAAATTATTTCTTCTGCATCATCTGAAGTAAAAAAGAATCCTCCTGATTTTCCATCTAAAAAATGATTAACCAGAGTTTCATTTAAACTAAATGCATATTTTAAATATTTAATTTCAAATGTAGCAGAGTATAGTTCCATCAGACCCCAAATTAGGAATGAATAATCATCTAAATTCCCATCAATTGCTGATTCTCCGTCTTTATATCGATGAATTAATTTTCCATTTTGATATAAATTATTTAAAATGAAATCAGCAGCTTTTTGAGCGGATTCTAAGTACTTTTTATTCCCTATAACATTAAATCCACGAGCTAAGGCTGCAATCATGAGTCCATTCCAGTCAGTCAGGATTTTATCGTCTTTTTGGGGATGTATTCGATTTTTCCTATGATTAAAAAGTTTTTCCAGGCATCGGGCAACAGTTTTTGTTAGATCATCAAGTTCAAGGCCTTTTGCATTAGCAAAATCTTTTAAAGAATTTTTTAAATGGATTATATTCTTTCCGTTCTGTTTTCCAGTAGATTCTTCTTCAAAATTTCCGAAAGTCGAAATATTGAATAATTCGCAGATTAAAGGAGCATCCTCTCCTAAAAGGTGATCTATTTCGCTTTTTCTCCATAGGTAAAATTTACCTTCCACCCCTTTGCTGTCGGCGTCCTCTGCCGAATAAAAACCACCTTGGGGTGATTGCATATCTCGAATTACATATTCAAAAACTTCTTTGGCAATATTTTGATAGAGCATATTTCCAGTTGCTTGAAATGCCTCTAAGTAAGCCATAGAAATCAAGGCCTGATCATATAACATCTTTTCAAAATGAGGAACCACCCACTGAGGGTCTATGGTGTAACGGTGGAAACCAAACCCTATATGGTCGTGAATTCCACCATAATACATGTTATTCAGTGTAATTATGGCCATATTTAAAGAATTTGGATTTAAAGTCCGCTTCCAGTGCCTTAATAAGAAAAAAATATTAGTAGGGCTTGGGAATTTTTGTATCATCCCAAAACCACCATAATCATAATCAAAACTTTCTTCCAGGGATTGATAGGTTTCGTCAAAAATTTCCTCACTGAGAAGTGCACCTGGAACGTTTTCAGAAATCTGCTTTAACACGGCAACAACTTTATCTGCCGACTTCATAGCTTCCTGAGGATTTTCATCCCATAAAACTTGTATCTTTTTAATGAGTTCTTTAAGGCCTATACGTCCGTATTGACTTTCTCGGGGAAAATAAGTCCCTGCAAAAAAAGGTTTTTTCTCAGGGGTTAATATTATGGTTAATGGCCAGCCACCACTTCCCGTCATCATTTGACACACATTCATGTAGATATTATCTATCTCTGGCCTTTCCTCTCGATCGACCTTAATGGGAACAAATACTTCATTAATTAGTTTGCCTATTTCAGGGTCTTCAAATGATTCATGGGCCATTACATGACACCAGTGACAAGTTGAATATCCAATTGATAGAAAAATGGGCTTGTTTTCTGTTTCTGCTTTATTAAATGCATCTTCACCCCATGGATGCCAATCCACAGGATTGTACGCATGTTGTTGGAGATAGGGGCTTTTTTCTTCAATTAATCTATTTTGGTACTTATTTTTTGATTCTCGATCCGGGTAAGACATTTTTATTCCTCAATAGATTCTAAAATCTAATTTATATAGAATAATAATAATAATAATAATTTAAAGTGTTAAAACGGAATAATTATTAATTATAATCAATTTGGACGATCAAAATGGTATAATAATTGAAATGATAATGGAATGTTTAAATTAGGTTTCATCAAGTCTTTTGAGAATCCTATTAATCGTTCTCCAAGTTCTGGTGGTCACATTTTTACTGAATTCTTTGTCCATCCAGCGCATTAAATTCGGTTTTTTCGTCTTAGTTAAGTCAACTATGCTGTAAATAGCATTATGCTGTATTCCCAAAAGGACAAAGCCATTATTTTTAAAATGATATGGGAATTCAATATTGTTGTTAGGTTTATTCTTTAAAAAAGTGACATTTAATTTGCATTTAGAAGTATCCCTCCGGCCATTAAATGGTTCTGAATTAAAAATAGATTGTAATTCATCTCTGCTACGAACAATGGTGGTACTTGTAAAATTTAGCTGTTCTGGAAGTGATTTTTCAATTATATCCTCGATTTCAGCTGTATTTGAGGTTTGACTTTCAAATATGACATTACCACTGGAGAGAACTGTCTGAACATTTTGAAAACCAATATCTTCAAAAAGACTCCTTAACTTATTATTATGTATATTGGGGTTAGAATGAGTTATTCCTCTAATTAGAGCTACATACTGCCCCATTTTTTAACATCCATTTATATATTTCTATTTGATTAGATAAATTCTAATTTTTTGGCTTTATTTAAATTCATAATTGGCCGGATACTTATATTGTCCACATTATTGCCCAATGATAATTGTTAATAATTTGTAGTTAAATTTAAATAAATGTATCATTATTTATCCCTCTGAAATGAAAAATATAAAAACTACAGAACTTAAAATAGAGATAGAAACTATTTACCATGGTGAAATAATTAATTCAAATTTATTTAATTTATTAATCTATGATTTAGATCAAGAATTTTTAAATAAAATTTTATCATTAATATTATTTTATCCTAATATTATTTTATCCTAATATTGGTTTAACAAATTTATAATACTAATAAATAATGAATAATCTAAAATAATGAATAATAATTGTATGGATGTGTTTTCATGAGTCTTATAATGTCTTATATTGGCAGTAAAGGTTGCGTAATTGCTGGTGACAAGAGAAGAATTGCTTACTTTGGAGATAAATCTAATAGGGAACAGTTAGAAGAAGAATTGTATGCTGGAGCAATTATTAATGATAACGAATTGCAGGCAAGAGCATTAGATTTGGGAATAACCCTTAAAATTAGTGATGATGTTTGTAAAGTTCGCAGTGTAGGAGAGGTTGTCGTTGGTGAAGTAAGTGTTAAAAGCCCATTTGAAACTAAACGGCGGCGTATTTATGGAACAACTAATGGCTATCAACTTGTGGAGTTATTAGGTTCGGACATAGCTAAAATGGAAAAAGGTGAAAGTTCCATAGTTGTTTTTGGAAATAAGATAACTAAAAAAATGGCCAATGAAATTATTACAAAGCGATGGGAAAATAAAACAACCTTAAATGGGATATCTGACATTTTTAAAGAAGTAATGTCTGAAGTGGCTAAAGTTTCACCATCAATTAGCTCGAAAAACGACATTTTTATAAAACATCCTAAATTAGACAAAAAGGAAGCTCAAAAGTTATTAAGAGAAACTATACTGCGGGATGTTAAACTTCTCAAAAAATGGAGAGAAAAACTTCAAAATGACCTTCTAGAAAAGGCAGAATCCATTAAATTGGCCTCTAATATTCTCACTGGAGGGGAAATTGGGCGTGTGGTCTCTATTGATGAAGAACTGCTGGAAATTATTTTAGGTAAAAATGTGAGGGCTTTTGACAATAGGTGGAAACCGGTGGCCCTGCCTGGTGAAAAAGTTTTGATGTATTCTGATGAACCTAAAGATGTTTTGGTGGGTGATGTGGCAGTTATAGAAAATGAAAACCTTTGTCTAAAACGCAATAATTCAGCACTTCGCTGCGATGTTATACTTTGTAAAACAGAATAAATTAGGTAAGATTATTTCAGAAACTAACACAAAATTTTATTATTAATAATGCAATATAATTTTATAATATTAATTAAAATAAATATTTTTATATAATTTTACATTAAATACATAGATTTACATTAAATAGCATAAATCAAATCTTATTTGAAGTTAATTTAAAAATTATGTCCATTTTTAACTGGATTAATTAATCAAAGGCTTTTTATAAGACAAAACAAATTAATGGGTGTAAGAAATGGAACTTAATTTCTTGGGAAGTGGTGGTGGACGATTTCGCTACCATTACCCAGAAACGGATGACTGGTGGATTTAGAATAGATGATATTGATGGCAAAAATATCCACATTGATCCTGGGCCTGGAGCATTGGTAAGGAGCTACCAATTTGGATTAGATCCTCTTAAATTAAATGGTATTATGGTTTCTCACTCACACACAGACCATTACACTGATGCAGAGGTTTTAATTGAGGCATTCACTAAGGGAATGACTCGAAAAAAAGGAGTTGTTTTAGGTAGCCTGAGCGTTATTGAAGGATATAAAGAATGGGGCCCATGTATTTCATCTTATCACCTTAATAAACCCGATGTGTCTATTCTAGGTGCAAATAAATTAATAAAATGGGATAATTTGAAGATTAGGGGCACTAAAACTGTTCATGGAGATCCAACTTGTGTGGGCTTCCGAATACAAGACGAAAATCTAACTATTTCCTACACTTCAGATACTGAATACTTTGATAAATTACATAAGTATCATGAGGGTGCAGATATATTAATTGGAAGTGTTATTAGGCCCCATGCTGAAAGGATTCGGGGCCATATGTGTGCCAATGATTTCGCTAAATTGATAAATGAAGTTAAACCTAAAATGGCAATTATGACTCATTTAGGAATGAAAATGATAATGAATAATCCTGAAGAGGAGGCCCGTCGAATCAGTGATGAAACAGGGGTTAGAGTTTTAGCAGCCAGAGATGGGATGAAAATTGATTTGGATGAATTTTCATATTCACAGCAAAACTTGGATGAATTTTAAGTGGGAATAAAATTATACGCCAAAATAAGGATTTTCACGAACAGTTGTGAAGAATTAATTTTCTATTTTTATTTAATAAACATTAATATGGATAATATCTGTATAATAAATATATATTTAAAAAACTAATACAAAATAAGATTCAATGCCTCGATAGCTTAGTAGGTAGAGCGCGGGATTCGTAATCCCGAGGCCGCGGGTTCAATTCCCGCTCGAGGCTTAAAATAAATTTTTTTTAGGCTATGTATTTATTATCTATAAATTTATTTTTCGCATAATATAATTTAGTTTAATAATAATTAATAACAATCAATAATAAAACGCTAATTGTAAAAATTAGTCAAAAAATTAGTTATATTATTAATTAAATAATAGGTAGCAGATAAAATGGGAGTAATGTTTAAAAAGGATATGTATGTGTCAAGATTCATACAAATGTCCTCATGAAAATTGTACTCATCATGATTGGCATAAGCAAAAAAGTTCATGTCAAGCAAGAGTTTGCAACAAAACTGAAAAGAACGTGAGATGTGTGGCCACACCTCTTGAAAAATGAAAAATGCAACAAATAATAATATCTTTCTCTTAATAATATCTATTCTAAAATTAATTAAATTTTAAATTCAACTTTTATTTGAGTTCCATTTTCACTTTGGATAGTTAATTTTCCAGCAATTTGACGCACTAATGTATTCACTATCTCAAAACCAAGCGAGTTAATATTACTTATATCAAAGCTTTCAGGAAGTCCCATTCCATTATCTGAAACTTCAAGAACTACAAATTGTTCATTTTTACTTAGCTTTATCTGCACGGTGCCTATCGTATCTTCTGAAAAAGCGTGTTTTGATGCATTTACGACCAGTTCATTCAGTATTAGACCCAGAGGTATGGATATGTTGACATCTAAAAGTATATCTTCTAATGAGAGCTCTAATTTAATACTTTTATTTTTGTTTTGATGCCCCCGTAGGAGATCGGTGGCAATTGAACTAGCATATTCTCCAAAGTTTAAATTTTTTAAATCAGAGGATTTATAAAGTCTTTCATGAACTAAAGCCATAGAGCGGGCTCTGTTTTGACTATCTTCTAAAATTTGCTTAGCTTCTTCATTATCAATGTATCTTGATTGTAAATTCAATAAACTGGAAATAACCATTAAATTGTTTTTAACTCGATGATTAACTTCTCGAATAAGCATTTTTTTCTCTTCAAGAGACTCTTTAAGTTCTTCTTCAACATTTTTTCTTAATGAGATGTCTCTACTAGTGGCAATAATCTGGATCAAATCAGAATCTTTATCTATGATTTTTTTGCTAGTTGTTTCTATCCAGACATAATTTCCATCTTTTTTTAAGATCCTAAATTCAATAGTAAGACTGTCATAGGTTTTTGATAGTTTAGAGAAAGATTCTTCAACAAGTTTCTGTTCTTCTGGATGAACTACATTAGTACAATCTTTTCCAATGATTTCTGCAGCTTTATAACCTAAAAGAAACTCACAAGACGGTGAAACATATTGGACTAAACCTTGATTATCATGAATGGATATAAGGTCCGTTGAATTATCTGCCAGCAAACGGTAACGTTTTTCACTGTCCTTAAGCTTTTTTTCTAAATCGCTTTTGGTTAAGGCCAGTTCTATGGCAAATTTTAATTCGTGACGATCAAAAGGTTTGCTAATAAAACTGTGGGGGAGAGTATATTTGGCCCTTTCTTGAGTTTTTTCATCATTATAAGCAGATAAATAAATCACAGGTACATCATAACTCTCTTTGATTTTTTCTATAGCCTTTACACCATCCATTTCACCTTCTAAAACAATATCCATTAAAATAAGTTCTGGGTGGTGTTCTAATGCTAGTTCAATTGCTTCCTGACCTGCTGGTGCTAATAATGGCTTGTAACCCCATATTTGGAGATTTGCCTCTAGTTCCATTGAAGTTAATGCTTCATCTTCCACAATAAGAATCTTTTTTTTCATGGTCCCCCACCAAGTCTATCTTGTCACTTTTAATCGTTAATTAATGATTATTATATTATAATATTGAAAATAGCATAACAAAACTAATTTATTATCATAATATGGTTATTTTAATTGATTTAACTTATTTAACCATCAAAATAAGTATTATTCAAATATATTATTGATTTTAATAATACTTTATAATCGAGTTTGTATCCATTATTTAAAAGTTTTACTATATCATTATATATTTATTTTAAATTAGATTAGTATTTTTGCTCAAATATAATGGCTATGGAGGTATTGGGACCTATTTAGTTCTTATTTTTTTAAAATTAATCAAAAGTAATATGATGAATAGGTTAATGTGTGTAATAATCATTGTAAATAGAATATTAGAAAATAAAATGATTAAATCTGGCAGGGGTGAATAAATCCACTTCTAATCAGGTGATCTACCATTAACATGGCCACTGTGGCTTCTGCAACGGGAACAACTCGTGGACAGATGCACGGATCATGCCGGCCTTTTATTTCTATTTCAGCATCTTCCATTGATTCTAAATCAACAGTTTTCTGTAATGTAGAAATGGATGGTGTAGGTTTAACAGCCATGCGTAGTATTATGGGCATCCCATTGCTCATACCTCCTAAAATACCTCCTGAGGTGTTGGTAGTTGTTTTAACTTTTCCATCATCTAAATAATACTCATCATTTATTTCTTTAGCAGTATATTCCGGAACCTTAAACCCAAATCCTATTTCTACTCCTTTTACTGATCCAATTCCCATTAAAGCCCCGGCCAAATCAGCATCTAGTTTTCCAAAAACTGGTTCTCCCAGCCCAGCAGGAACTCCTAAAACAATGGTTTCTACTATTCCACCCACAGAATTTCCTTCTTTTTTTGTATCAAGTATAAGTTTTTCCATCTTTTGGGCCGCTGCATTATCTGCACAGCGAACAGGATTGGTTTGTGAATATTCTTCAATTAGATTTAAGTTAACAGTATCTGCGGTTATTTTTCCTACTTGAGTTACATGGCCCACAACTTTAATGTCCAGTGTCTCTAAAATCTTTTTGGCCACTGCACCACCAATTACATGGCCTATGGTGTTTCTACCACTTCCTCTGCCACCGCCTCGGTAATCATAAGTTCCATAACGACTAATCCAGCAGTAGTCGCCATGCCCTGGTCGTGGCTTATTTTTCAAATTGGCATAAGCAGATGAATCAGCGTCTTTATTATAAACTACAGCAGTAATCGGTGTTCCATCAGTTTTACCTTCAAATATGCCTGAAAGAACCTCTACTTTGTCAGTTTCCCCACGGGATGTGGTAAGCTGGCTTGTCCCGGGCCTTCTCTTGTTTAATTCAATTTGAATATCGTTTTCACTTAACTCCAGTCCTGCGGGGCATCCATCTACTACTGCACCCAGAGCCCGCCCATGGCTAGAACCAAATGTAGTAACAGCGAACATTTTTCCAGTGGTGTTTCCCATATACTCACGTCCATAATAGTTAATTGGTGATTTAGATTAATTTTACTCAATTAATACTTGTTAGTCATGTATTTTAAGTAATATGTTTTAATTTAAATAATTAAATTATTTTATATTTAATACAAGTTAGATTTTATTAATTAAGCTTTAATTAATTTATTGAATTTTTTGATTTGAATTAATTAGAGGAAATCTTGTATTTGAACAAATTCAGATTAAGAATAGTAAATTCATAAGCTAATCTTTAAAATAATCTTCCTTAATAATAGAATATAATGCTTTATTATAAATTTTACCAGATTTTATAACGCTATTTCGCATTATACCTTCTAAAATAAATCCATTTTTTTCTAAAACTTTTCTAGAAGCAATATTGTGGCCAAAAGGTGTGGAAAATATTCTTTCCAGCTTTAAATTATCGAACCCATATTTTAAAAGTCCTTTTAATGCAGAAGAAGTGATTCCCTGGCTCCAGTATTCCTCAGCTATCCAGTAACCTGCTTCGGCAGATATTCTCTCAATATCTCTTCCAACTTCTAGACCTACTCCTCCCACGACCTCATTATTTATTGTTATTGCAAAATTATGGGTTTTATTACTCATTTTGGAGAGTTTCAACCATTCTTCTCCTTTCTTCATGGTGTAAGGGTTGGGAAATGAATCACGCATATTATTGGATATTTTAGGATTATTGGCATACTTAACTAAATTCGGGAGATCAGAACGTTGCCATTTTCGCAATATGCATTTTTCACACTCAATTATCATTTCTAAAATTCCTCTTTTAATTTTTTTAATATTCTAATATTTTCTTAATAAATTAAATTATTTAGTAAATTCATTTATTTAATTAAATTTTATAAATGGATATAGTTTATATAATGTTTTTTAGAAGTTATATTATGATAAAAAGACCAGGTAGACAACTGATGGATATCTATGAGAAATTATTCTCTCTCTATGGTCCACAGGGTTGGTGGCCTTTAATGGGTTTTCAGGGCGATAATCCTACTAAAACTGGATCTATAAAAGGATATCATCCTGAAGATTATGATTTGCCTCAAACTGATAATCAGAGATTCGAAATCATGTTAGGTGCCATTTTGACCCAGAATACCGCATGGACTTCTGCAGAAAAGGCTCTAAAAAACCTCTATGAATTAAGAGCCATCAATCCAGAAAAAATAATTAATATTGATTTGAATGATCTAAAAGAGGCCATTCGATGTGCAGGATTTTTAAATCAAAAATCGGTTTATATTCAAGAAGTTGCAAAATTTTTCATAGGTCTAAATGGTGCTGTTCCAATTAGAAAAGAGATATTAACTGTAAAAGGGGTGGGGGAGGAAACAGCGGATTCAATTCTTCTCTATGCCTATAAACAACCTGAATTTGTGGTCGATGCCTACACAAAGAGAATATTTTATCATCTGGGCCTTATTGGGGAGAATGCCAAATATCATGAGGTCAAGAAATTATTTGAATCTAATTTGCCTTGTGATGTCCCGATTTTCCAGGAATATCATGCTCTTATTGTGGAGCATGCTAAAAGATATTATCAGAAAAAGCCTTATGGTGTGGATAATCCTTTAATGGAATTAAGGAAATAATTAATTAAATAAATTGAATATTTACTAATTAGTTTTTTTACTTAATTATAAATTGAATAAATTACTTAAAACATTTTATATCCAATTTTAATTAATTTGCTTTATTAATCAGGTGATTTAAAATGGAATTCCCCATTACTAGAATGCGTCGTTTGAGAAAAAGTCCACAGATAAGAAATATTCTACGAGAAACAACTCTTAGAAAAGAGAACTTCATTTATCCTATGTTTGTAAAGGAAGACCTCAAAAAAGGCCAAGTAGAGCCTATTAAAACTATGCCTGGGGAAAACAGATTTTCTTTAAGTAGTGCCGTACAGGAAGCCAAACTTCTGGAAGAGAAAGGCCTATCATCCATACTATTATTTGGAATGCCTTCTAAAAAGGACCAGTATGGGACATCGGCCTTTGAGGAGAATGGAATTGTTCAAAGAGCTGTAAGGGAGATTAAGGAAGAGACGAATCTAGTGGTTATGACTGATGTCTGTCTTTGCCAGTACACTACTCATGGGCACTGTGGAATTATTGAAAATGACCATATACTCAATGATGAATCTCTGGAAAACCTGGCCCGGACTGCCTTATCTCATGCAGAGGCAGGAGCTGATGTGGTGGCCCCTTCAGACATGATGGATGGTAGAGTGGAGGCTATAAGAGATTTACTTGATATTAACGAGTTTCAAGATACAATTATCATGTCTTATGCAGCCAAATACGCATCTGCTTTTTATGCACCATTTAGGGAAGCAGTTTCCTCTGCTCCATCATTCGGTGATAGAAAAACATATCAAATGGATCCATCAAATGCACTGGAAGCATTAAGGGAAGCTGAACTTGATTTAATGGAAGGGGCAGATATATTAATGGTTAAACCTGCTTTGTCCTATTTGGACATTATAAAATCAGTTAAAGACGAATTTAATGTTCCAACAGCAGCTTATAGTGTTAGTGGTGAGTATTCCATGCTTAAAGCAGGGATTGAAGCCGGATATCTAACTGAAGATGCAATATTTGAGTCCATACTCTCTATTAAGCGTGCGGGGGCTGATTTAATAATTTCTAACTTTACTCCACACTTTTTAGAAATTTTAAAAAAATAAGTACTAATAATAAATATATTATCAATTAATTAGTAATTTAAATTGATTTAATTGACGAATATTAAGGTGAATATTAATTATTTCAAAATAATTTATTAAATGGATTAATACATTTATAATAATCTTTAAATAACCAAAAAACGAGTGATAACTATGGATCCAGATTATATTGCTAAATCCGCCCAGATTGCTTCGGTTCTGGAAGTTAGTGGCCATCCTAAACCAGGTAATGTTCACCGAACCCAGGATTTCCATGACATGGTATTTGAAGATTTTCTTATTAGTGGTGTGGTTATTGGGGATGTAATGCGTAAAGCTGCTTTAAGAGGTCAAAAGGCCAATGAAAATCTTGATTTTTCCCATATAAAACTGGGGGAATTGATACTAGATGCTGTGAAGGAAACAAATAAATGGGTGGATAATAACACTAATTTGGGAATTATAATGATGTTAACACCACTATCTGCTGCTGCAGCCATGAATGATGATTTTTTCCATCTTAGAACCAATTTTACCAAAATAATGGCTTACACCACCCCTGAAGATGCAGTTAATCTATATAAATCAATAGCTCTGGCCGATGCTGGAGGTATGGGTGAGCGTGAGAATCTGGATGTTACCAGTGACCAGTCACAAATTGAATTGCTGGAAAATAAAATAAATATGTTTGATATTTTAAAAATTTCGGCTGGCTGGGATCTTTTGGCCAGTGAATTAACCACTTCTATGCCAGTCACATTCGAAACGGGTTTTCCAACTTTTAAACGGATACAAACTAATTATGGAATAAATTCTGCCACTGTACAAACATTTTTAACCATATTATCTCAATTTCCAGATACATTAATCTCTAGAAAATATGGCCACCAAAAAGCCCAGCAAGTATCTCGTGATGCTAAAAAAATATTGGACCTGGGAGGCATACTAACTCCTGATGGTGAGAATGCCCTTAGAACGTTTGATAAAGAACTATCCCTTAATAACTTAAACCCCGGAACAACGGCAGATATAACTGCGGCATCCATAATGGTTGCATTTTTAAGCGATTACCAGAATTATAATGATTAATCCCTAAAGAATTAATTTGCAAATTATTTCATGCTTATAAAAATTTATTAAAATTGAAATCATAAAATTATTAGAATTCATAAAACTATAATTTTAAAAAAAATATTTAATTAATTATATTTACTTAATAACTAAGATAATAACTTAAATTAGTTATTTTAATCCTAATTAAAATGGAGTCAATCACATGGAAGACATTGACAGAATTATCAATGAATTACACCTTTACGAAAAAAAGGTTTTAAAATCTTTAGAATCATCAAAAAAATCACTTACTCCTGAAGAGGTTGTAAATACTCAAAAATTGGATATAAAGTCTGTTATGAGTGCTGCCGGTTCTTTAGCCTCTAAAGACATTATTTATGTTAGAAAGGATATCGAAGAAACTTTGAGTCTCTCTGATGATGGTGAAAATTATGCCCAAGAGGGCTTACCTGAGAGAAAGCTTTTAAACCTTCTCCAACAGGAGGGTTCTGTACATATGAAAGATTTGGGAGTGAAATCTGGATTAAATCCTTCTGATGTTAAAATTGGTGTGGGTTGGTTAGTTAGAAAGCAGTGGGCTAAAATCAACCAGGGAGAAGTTACCATAACTGATAATGGTAAAGAAATGGCTGATAATTTACAGGAAGATGAAAAATTATTATCCTCTCTTTTAGAAAAAGGCCAGATGTCTCTGAATGTTCTTGATCATGATCTTCAGCAAGGTTTTAAATTACTAAAAAGCAGGAAAGGTCTGATTGATATTGATAAAAATACATCTCACACTTTTATTTTGACTGATAAAGGTCAAGATATTCTGGCCAAAGGGATTGTCATTCAGGAAGAGGCTACTCAACTCACCCACCAACAATTAAAATCAGGTGATTGGAAAAGCCTTAAATATAGGGGATATGATGTAAAAGCAGAATATCCAGAATTCAATCCTGGTAAAATGCATCCTTTAAGAAGGATAATTGAAGAAATACGGAATGTATTCCTTAATTTAGGCTTTGACGAATCAAAAGGACCTATTCTTGAATCTGCTTTCTGGAACTTTGATTGTTTATTCCAGCCTCAGGATCATGCTGCTCGGGAAATGCAGGACACATTTTATATTAAAAATCCTTCCCATTCTCAGCTTCCTGATGAAAATCTTGTTTCTAATGTGGCCCAGGCCCATCAAGACGGTGGTGGCACTGGTTCTGAAGGTTGGGGCTATTTATGGGATAAGGAAGTTGCCAAGCAATCTGTTTTAAGGACTCACACTACTGGTGTTTCTGCAAGATTTTTAGCAGAAAATGAACCACCTTTAAAGATGTTTTCAGTTGGAAAAGTATTTAGACGAGAAACTATTACTTACAAGCATCTTCCAGAGTTTCATCAAGTAGAAGGAATTGTAGCCGGGGATGAAATTAACTTTAGAAATCTTTTAGGTATACTGAAAGAGTTTTACAAAAAATTAGGATTTGAAGTTAGATTCCGGCCGGCATATTTCCCTTACACTTATCTTTCTACTGAATGTGAGATTTATCTGCCTGAAAAAGAGAGCTGGATTGAATTAGGGGGCGCGGGAATGTTCCGTCCTGAGGTTTTGGAACCACTAGGAATAGAAACGCCGGTAGCTGCCTTTGGCTTGGGTATTGAAAGACTAGCTATGATTAGGTTAGGTATAAAAGATATCAGAATGCTTTATAAGAGCGATATTGGATGGCTTAGAAAGCTGTCTATTACTCAAGGTGTTGATATTGAAGATTAATTTCTAATTAGTCTTTAAATAATTTCTTTAATTTAATTTTTAATACTTTTTATTAGAAATTGGAATTTAAAATTAATTTATTAAATAACTATAATTGTAAATTATTTTAAATCAATTCCAAAATTAAACTTCTGCAGTGACCTGATAATATTCTCCGTCACTTTTTTTAATTTTTTTCAAGATTCCTTTATTTTCAAGGGATATTATTATATGGTACATTCTAAAATTACTTACTTTTAGTTTTCCGTATAATAAATTTCCTTCTAAAATGTATCTGGAAACCAAACCATCTTCTTTAGATAAATTTCGGATTATATCTAGAGCATCTAATTCCATTTGATCTAATTCTGCAGTTTTTACTTCTTTACGGGTTTCAACCACAGAAATTTTTTTACTAACAGGTAAAGCTTTGATCTTCCCATTTTCACGAATAATGAGATTTTTCTGCTCTAAATCGTCTAAAACATCTTTGAAATGGTGTTCTGTAATATCAATTTCCATTTTAAGTATATTTTCAGATATACCACCAGTATATTCCATTTGAAGATATTTTATCTGGTTGAAAACCACGTTTTCTTTTTTGGTTATGGTTATCATGTCTGCACCGGTATTTAATCCATTAAATCTATTATATTCTCAAATCAAATTTAATCACGATATAAAAACTTTTATTTAGTTTTTTTTAGTAAACTAATTCTTTTTTTTCTTTTATTATTGCTTTGGTGATTATTTTTGTTTATCCAGTGCTATTTTCACTTTAGCATCTAAATTATCGGCGTAATGCAAAGCTGTGGCTTCTGGTAAAAATGGACTCACTGCTGAACCCCAACCATTACTCACATCTCCATGATGACTTAAAATAAGATGGATTACCTTTTTCACAGTTTCTTCACTAATTAAAATTTTATTTGCCCGTTCTTTAACCATCTGGGCTGAAATGTATATATGTTCCAGGAGAAGCCCATCTTCAGTGTATTCTATGCTGAATCCATTCTGTCGGTAAATTTTCATTTTGCCAATGTCATGCAAAATAGCTCCTGTAAAAAGGAGATCATTATCAAGTTCTGGATAATTTTGGCATATAGTTTTACATAATATTAAAACTTGAGATGTATGCTCTAAAAGGCCACCAATATAATTGTGATGCATTCGCACTGCTGCGGGGGCACTGCAAAATTCATTTTTAAATTTTTCATCATCAAAAAATAGTTTCAGAAGATTTTTCAGCTGTGGATTTTTCATTTGATTTATGGTGTCTGCAATGACTTCCATTAGCTTATCTGTGTTTTTCTCTGAGGAATGTAGAAAATCCTTTTTATCAAATTCTTCGGCAGAACATCCTATCATTTCTGAGATTTTTAAATTAAGTCGGCCCTGATATTCTTCAATATTTCCTCTTATAGTACAGATATCCCCATTTTCAATTTCCTGTATCATAGAATTTAATTTTCCATTGGAAAACATTCTGCCAGTTATTTTGCCTGTTTTATCAGAAAGTGTTACATCAAGATATTCATTTCCATGCTTGGTCAGCTTAATTGTTTTATTAGAAATGGCAAATTTTGAGAGTATTGAACCACCCTTTAAATTCTTTACAAATTCATCTTCTAATTTTTGGTTCATTCAAATTCTCCTTATTTAATTATCTTTATCTAGTTACAATTCTCATTTATCTAGTTTGGCAAGATAATATTTGTTTTGAAATTAGAATAAGTATAAAATTGAATAATATTAATTAAAAATAGATAAAATATAATTTGCATTTAAGAAGGAACTAAAAGTTCTGCAGCTACCATTCGACAAATATCCGTTTTTGTTATAACACCCACTGGATTTTCATCTTTTATTACTAGAAGACCAGAAATATCCGCCCTTAACATTAAATTGGCAGCGTCTTCTATAGCATCATCGGCAGATATGGTTATTACCTTTTCTACCATAATTTCAGATACCTTAATATCTTCTGCTTCTTGAGGTCCTGGTTTTATGGTTCCTAATACTCCAATAAGGTCAGTATAAGATACAACACCAATAGGTTTATTTTCATCATCCAATACAAATAGCCTTCTCACGCCATGTTTATACATTTTCTCAAATGCTTCCAGAGGCAGGGTATAAGGACTTATAGTAATAACTTCGTTATTCATTGCTTCTTTAACCTTCATTTTATCCCTCAGTTTTAATCTGTTTCATTTTACCTTTATATTTTGCTTTAATGGATTTTCCCTCAAAAATTTTCAATTGAAAAAGGTTTTATATGGGTTGATTTCTAAAATGGACTTATCTGATTATCGAATTTTTTCAATAAATCGAACGAATTATTTATATAGTACAACTATACACAAATATTATTACTACACACCAATATTCAAATTAATATTATACTATTGTTTGCTTTCAACAATATTGCTTCAGAAAAAAAGTATAAATATGATGATAGATTATTAATATAATAACCTACGGGGGAACATTATGATGAGAATAAGTATGTCACTACCCAAGAAACTGTTAAGTGAATTTGATGAAGTATTAAAAGATCGAGGATACCAATCAAGATCTAAAGGTATAAGAGACGCTTTAAAAGATTACATTGTCCGTTATCAATGGATGAATGAAATGGAAGGCGAACGTATTGGAATTATCGCAGTAATATATGACCACCACTATACTGGTGTTATGGAAGATTTAGCGGATATTCAGCATGATTACCGAGATTATATTAATGCTGTAATGCACGTGCACATGACTGACAAGTATTGTCTGGAAGTTGTTGTTGTTAAAGGAGATGTGGGATACATTAGAAACCTAACCGAAAAAATGATGAGGTTAAAAGGTGTAGACCATGTGAGATTAACCAGTACTGCAACTGGACAACATCTTGATCACGAATAATTTCAAATTGATTTTTTCTAAATTTAAACCAATAAAATCAATGAAATTTTTAACTACACCCTATCATTATGATCTCTTAAAAGATACTGAGAGATTATCGGCCTTTTATGAGGCTATCTTTGATAATAAGTGGGATGTAGTGTATGACCTTGGTACGGGGAGTGGAATTCTTTCTTATTTCGCTGCCCCTACCTCTAATTTTATTTTTGCATTAGAAAAGAATCCTAAATCATCAGAATGTGCCAAAAAAAATCTTGAAAAATGGCATAATGTCCAGGTGATTAATACGGATATAATGGATTTTGAATTTACCCAAAAAGCAGATTTGATTATCTGTGAAATGTTAGATACGGCTTTAATTGATGAAGAACAGATTCCTGTTTTAAATAAAGCTTTAAATTATCTAAAACCATCAGGCACTGTAATACCCTGCTGTGTTTTAAATGGGGCCGAACCTATATTTATGCAAAGCCCGAGAATTTGCTATCAGGATGTTGATGATATAAATTTTCCAAAGTATCAAAATAGGGGAAATTTAGTTATTTTTAATAAGATTATTTTTGAACCGTCTATTGAAGAACATGTTAATGTGGATATTGAATTTACAATTTCGATTCCGGGAAAAATAAATGCCATAAAACTCACATCTTTTACATTAATCGAGCCTAATTTGATTTGTGGCCCTACTCCCATGCTTAATCCACCTCTATTTGTACCCATAGAAGAAATAGATTTAAATAAGAATGAAAAACTTAAACTGAATTTATCTTATGTTATGGGAGGTGGTTTAGATACAATTAGAACCAAAATTAAAGATATTTCTTGAAAACTGCCAAAAGCTTCTAATTTTGACCATTGGGAATGAATTAAGAGGTGATGACGGTTTAGGTCCTTTATTTGCTAATAAATTTTCTAAAATAACTAAAAACGCCTCTAAAGTGATTGTAATTGATGGGGGAATTGTTCCAGAAAATTTTACAGGAACTATACGCAAGGAAAATCCATCCCATGTTATTTTAATTGATGCAGTGGAAATGAATGCTGCTCCGGGAGATATGGAAGTCATATCAAAGGAAAAAATCTCCCAATATAATGTATCTACTCATTCTATGCCTATTTCATTTTTAATTAAATATTTAGAGACGACTTCTTCTTTTAAAATCATTTTATTAGGGATACAACCTCAAAAAATGGAATTGGGTGAAGAAATAACAGAAAAAGTTCAAATAAGTGTTAATAAATTAGTAGATGTTTTTAAAAATATTTTTAATGATTTAAATCTAATATAAATTGTTAATATATGTTTTAATTATAAATTTCAATATCCACAATATTTAATTAAATCTAAGATATCAAACAATATATTAAAAAATTTTATATTGAATAAGCTATTAAGTTTATTAAGAATGGGATGGCTTAATTTAATAAAAATATCTTATAAAATATCTTCAGGACCAAATATTCTATTTTAATTTATTAATAATAGAAATTCAAATAATAGATAATTTTCTTTTAAAAGTGATATAATGAAGATTTTATTTATCGGAGCAAGATTATACCATGGAGTGGTAGATTATGTCCAGGAAAAGGGCATTAACAGCATAATGTCTGAATCAAATTCAGATTCACCTAATCTAAAACTTCCCGACAAAGTCCATATAGTGCCTCGAGGAATGGAAGCACCTATGGAGCTGGCCATTAAAGAAGATGTTGATGCGGTTCTACCTTTAATCGGGATAGATGGGCCTTTAATGGATCTAGGAAAAATGAAGAATGTGCTGGAAAAAGAGTATGGAATTCCAGTAGTTGCTTCTAATGAATCTGCAGCTTCTATGGCCACCAGTAAAATAAAAACCAAGGAATTTTTTGCTAAAAATAATATAAATACTCCCGATTATCAAATCATATATAATTCAGAAAATTCAGATAAAATACATAATTCTGATTTTTTAGCAAGTAAATCTTCTAAAATTAAATTTCCATGTGTATTAAAACAAAGTGAGGGCCAGGGTGGAGTAGGAATAATGGTGGCCAAAAATAAGGAAGATGTGGAAACTTACTTCCAAAAATATGATGGGGCCATTATAGAACAATTTATTGATGGATTTGAAATTTCGGTAGAGGTTTTAAGGTGGAATGGAAAATCAGTACCATTGGTTGTTGTCTGTAAGGGTAAAACTACTTTAGAATGCCTTCATCCCTTAGATAAGGTTAAATATGCACCAGCTGATATCCCTGGACTTTCCAATGAATTGGCCAGAGAATTGGCTCTAAAAATAACAAATTTAATGGGATCAGAAGGTAATACTGATGTTGATATGATATTCGAGCCATCATCTGGGAAATTATATGCTATAGAAATGAATACTCGCCCTAGTGGTACTAGATACCTTACTGCTGCCAGTTCTGATATTAATCCTCTTAATGAAATGGTGGATATGGCCTTAGGGAAATGGGATGTTAATGATGTTAAAAACAGAATGAAAAATTATTATTCCCTCGAAATTCCAGTAGGTGAATTTAAAGGTCCAAATTGTGATAATTCTTCTCAAAACTTCAGTGGCTTTGATTCATGGGTTGTACACGGCCCAAAAAATTATGAACGAGTCACTATTCGAGGTAAAGATCAAAAAAGTACTTATAAAACCGTAGAAATGCTTAAAATAGATTTAAATAAATTTTAATTTTATTATTCTAGTTTAATTGTTTTAATATCTTATTTTCATCTTATTTTATTTTTATAATTAATCTAATCAATAAAATCTAAATTGTCAAAACTTAAATAAATGATGAATAAAAGATTATCATAAAATATTTAAATTATTGTTTTATCAATTAGTTAATAGATGAAAATTACTTATGGAATCATAACTTCTTTAAAACATTAAGTTATTTAATAATATTAATCAAAATTTGGTCTTAATAATATTAATTGGTTATTAAGACTAGGTTAAATAAAATTTTAAATAGAAATAATCTCATATTTCAATTACAAACTGGATAATGATATCAGTTATCAATTGTATTTTATTTAATAAGGTGATAATTTGGATTCTCTTCAAAATGGATGGGTGGTGCTAGCATTAGCTCTATTAGCATCCCTCTTTTTCACAGCATTTATCAAAAAAATTCTTAAAAACGCTAATATATCGGACAGTCCTATTGTAACAGAACATCGCCACAAAGCAGGCACTCCTACCATGGGTGGTATTGGAATCCTCATGGCAGCACTTTTTGTATCTTGTATATATTTCAAAAACACTTATTTGATTATAACTTGTTTTATAATGATGACTGCAGGCTTAGTAGGATTACTTGATGATTTAATTGGCTTAAAAACCAAAGAACTGCAAAAAATTGTTAAAAACATCTCAAAATTTCCTGTTGAAATTGGTCAGCTATCTCTAAAACCTGGTGAAGAAGCCCGTGCTGCCACTGAAAAAGCAAAAAATGATTTAGAAGGACTTTTAAAAACTGGAAATGTTGAAGTTGTTGGGGAGGCCCCTATTAAAAGCGAGGTTAAGGAGAGCGAAAAAATTCTGGCTCAATTTATCATCGCACTATTCTTAGTAGGCACTGGTGCAGTAACAACAATTGGTGGATTTTCTCTGGGATTTTTGGTTATTCCTATTGTTATAATTGGAATCATTGGAGCAATCAATGCAGTTAACCTTATAGATGGTATGGATGGCCTGGCTGCAGGAATAATAACCATTGCCTCAGCTTCATGTGCTATTTTCCTGAATTTAAATGGTAATTTTGCCTTTTCCATCCCATTTATTGCTTTAACCGGATTAAGTTTAGGTTTTTTGGCCTTTAATCGCTATCCTGCAAGTATTTTCATGGGAGATACTGGATCTTTTGCTTTAGGTGGAGGATATGCGGCAGCAGTTATGCTCACCGATACGGCTTACTTTGGTGTTCTTGCCCTAGCAGTCCCTATTGTTTCAGTAATTATAAGTTTGATGCACAGAGCTCACATAATAAAACTCCCTGTAGAACCATTACACCATACTTTACATTATAAAGGACTTTCTGAAAAGAAAATTGTTCTAATCTACTGGGTTTTAACTCTAATAATATGTGCCATAGGTCTTTATTTTTATCAATCTTTCTCTAACTGAGGTAAAATTTCATGGAAACACGCCATATAAATTATAATTCAAATTTTTTAGCCTCCACCATTGCTGATAATATTTCAGGGAAATTATTTGGCCCAGATAATCTTTTCACTGGCATTTTCAATACCTTAGGTGATTCTAATTGTGGGGATATTATTATAAGGCACTGGATCAACGAGGAAGGAATTAGAATTGCTTTTAAAAAGGGAGTTTCTGGCATAATAACTCAAGATGCTCGAGAAGGAGCAACTGAGCTGGCCATAAAATATGGAATGTCTTTAATTCTAGTTGAAAAAATAGAAATTGCTAATGCGTTTGCTTTAAAATGGGCCATTAATGAATTTGCTCCGGAATCCCATAGGGTGGTAATTACTGGAACTAATGGTAAATCAACAACAACTCATATGATTTATCACATTCTTAAAACTGCTAAATGGAATATTTACACTAATACTGACTCTAAATCTGAATTTAACACATTAATAGATCCTATGGTATCTAAACAGATATCTGAATTTGCACAAAATCTAGAAAAATCCAGCTTAAAATGTCATGATAATCAGATTAATGGGCGTTCGGGTCCGGAAATAGATGCTTTAACAATTGAAGTTTCTGAAGTTCAGGGATGGTTAGATAATGTAATGAAAGACCATGCTTATTTTATGACTCAAGCTATAAATCCTGAGGTTTTAGTTATTACTAATGTGGCCATGGACCATATCGGTCTGGTTAATTCTATGGATGAGGTATTTGATGAGATTTATGGTGCGGTCAGGGCTATGGAATCTGGAGTGGTGGTCCTGAATTTCAATGATGCACTGGTTAGAAAAATGGGTGAGTCTTTAAATTCTCAGATAACTCCTTTTTATCATGGAACTGGCTGTGATCTGGAATTTGATGGTTCTGACATTAATTCTGGAGGTATTTTCTTTAAAGGAGAACTATTAATCGAAACTAAAGATTTACCATTTAAAAGCCAGCACTTTATTGAAAATACATTAGCTGCTATTTCAGCATGTATTTCTTTGAAAGTTCCTTTGGAGGATATTACTCATGGTATTATTTTATACCATGCTTTAAATAGGAGATTTTCGATAATTAACGAAAATCCACGAATAATTGATGATTTTGCCCACAATCCTGACGGAATAAAGGCCACTATTAAAAGTGCCGCCGATTTTGTATATGATCATAACTCATCTAATTCAAATACTACACCCCATGACGAATTTCCAGTATCTCCTGATATGAAAAGTAAATTATGGGTTGTTTGTTCTATTAGGGGATCTAGGGGTGATGAAATTAATCAAATTAATTCTCAAGCTTTAGCTGAATCTTTAAATGAATTAGATTTAGATTATGGTCTAATTGTTTCTGCTAGCAGTGATGTAGTTGACAATTTAAATACGGTAGAAGAACATGAAAAAAAAATCTTTTTGGAAACCCTAAAATCGCAGCAGATTGAGTACATTTTTGAGGAAACATTGAATGCATCATTAAAAAATGTATTGTCTATGGCGGATTTTCAGGATACTATTTTATTAATTGGTGCTCAGGGAATGGATCCTGCTTCAGATTTAATTAAGACTCAAATTAATTGACTTACGATTCTATTCAATTTAATATCCAATTAGTGTGATTCTTGATATTATTTTTAAACTATCCTACAATAACAAAATGAATAATGAATTACAAAAAATACTTATATGTTAAATAGATAATCATTTGCTATAATATATTTATATAGTATATCTATAATATTTAATTTATTATCATTTTTATCCTTAATTATCAGTTTATAGCATTATTTGATTAAAAAATTAAATCAAAAATCAATTAATAAATTGATTATAAATCTAAAAATTCTTCTATACTTGAAAAATCTTTAATTAAGCATATATCTTTAATAAAAGAATATTTAAATTTAAATAATTGAATAAATAGATAAAATTAAGAATAATTCTTAGATTATTAAATATAATTTAGAATTAATTAAATATAATTAATTATAATCTCAAATTTATATTAACACATTTTAAGGGTGAATATTGAATGTTTTTAAAAATTAGAAGGGATACATTAATAATATTATTATTGGCCTTCATGCTTATTGTATCTGGCCGTACTATGACTTATATGGCTTATGCTTCATCCACTGAAGATGCACAGGGGACACCAATAGCTGGCGTTATAATTAAAGGAAATGATATTGTTCCTTTGCTCTCCATAAAAAATAATATTGCTGCAGCGGGTTTTAGATCGGGTAGTTATATTAATGGCGATGTTCTAGTTACTACTAAGCGCCAAGTTCCTTTAAATGAGGCTATTCTAAATGCTGAGACATTTGTAAAACGAACTACTATTCCTGGAACACAAGTTTCTCCTATTGTGGCGGCTGACATAAAAGTTGATAAAAAAACTGGTATTGTCACGGTTAATGTAATTGAGGACTTTTCTACAGTCACTGTTAAAAATACGACTTCGGGGTGATTATGATGCGAAAATTAAAAATTGCCCTATTTTTTCTTACAATTATAATGCTAACTAGTACAGTTTCTGCAACTATGAACGTTATAGTTATCACGGATCCTAGTGGAAAAGATCCTAATGGTGCTGCCGCAGGTAGTATGTCTTTTGCAGAGAACATGTTTCAATCTACTTTTATAATGTCTAAGGATCAGCAGTTTGCAGTTCTATCTGGTGGGGAAGGTAATTCCTATCAAAGACTTTTAGCTATTGTAAAGGCCATATCTTTACTTGAAAATGGTGCTACAGCTTCAGAAGCTGCAGGATCTGCTAACTCATACAGTGGAATACGTGTTGTGGTGGGAGGACCTACCATTGGGGCTGCAGTCGGAGGATCTTTTGATGCATATATGGTTACTGTAGATGACAGCGGGGTTATAACAGCTTCTTTACGTTCGGGCGGGCTGGCTGTTTTACCCGCAGGCCAACGAGGAGCGATTATCCACCTGCGTAATACTCATGGGAATCCCCAATATGGTACAGCTACCAGGGTTAGGCAGGAGACCGCAATTAATATTGGTAAAATGATTCGAGATGGATACTCATCTACTTATATTGTTGGAAAAGTATTTGAAGAAGTATCAAAAGATTCTGGTGAAAAATACGGTGGAGGGGCGGTTAATCTAGTTTCAGGAATATCTTCCGGGGACATGTTCACTCCTGAAAAGCTGAATGAAACGGGTTTTCCAATGAATGAAGCATATACTAAGGTTTGCCCGGTTGATGGATGGAGTGTAGGTTATCCTGAAGCAGAAAATTATGAAAGGTGCCCTATAGATGGAAGTGCTTTAAAAACAGTTTATGCATATGAGGCATTAGCCAGTGCAATTACAGTAACTCAAAATACGGTTATGGTTTCAGTTTATGGAACTGATGAAACTGGAGTGGTGGAAACAACTCAAGAAATTGTAAAAGCTTCTGTTAAAAAGAATGGATATAGTGCTAATGCCATTGCGGGTTCAATTAATAAAGGAATTGGTAATGGATTGCTGGTAGGGGTAAATTATGTAGAACCTAAAGATATTAATATAAAACAAAATTCTAAGGCCGTAGGTGTTTATTTCACACCATTACCTAATTCAAGAACTTCACCAGCTTGGAATTTGCCGGTAAGTGCCGGATTACTGAATATTTTAGGGAATATTCAAACAGCCATTGGTTTTGTAATGGTTCTTCTGGTTCTATTTAGAAGTACTTTAATAACTTCATTTAAAAGGAAATAACAGAATAACAAATTCAATATATTAAATAATTAAATTATTAACTATTCCATATTTTATACGGAGAAAAAAATGTCATTAATTCTTTTAAGAGCCGATAGTCAGGCAAAACTTCTAAACTCACTTGCAGATATTGAAAGACATGCTGGATTGAAAATTAATGGAAAACCTAGATTGATTGAGAATGAATTTGCAGATAATCTTGCTGAAAGCATTTTAAAGAAGAAATTAAGGAAGAAAGCTGTTATTTCAGCTGTTATCACTGTTCAAGAAAACGCTACTAAAAGTATAATGCAGGCCAAAAAAATTCATCCTCCGGCCCACGTTATTATTGTAAGTGATGAATATCCAGAATTTAAAACTTTAAAAGCAGAATTCAGTCGTGCACCTGTATTAAAAGGTTATTATTCCCATAAATTGAATAAAGGTAAGAAATAGTTATTTTTAATACTATTCATTATATTAATAATTCATTTTTTTAACTAAAAAATATTTAAAATAAGATTTTTTTCTATTTTTATTTCTATTTTAAGAAAATTATAGAATTTTTAAACATATGAATTAAGCTCAAAGAAAAGGAATTAATTAATTTAAAATTTTATAATTATTAAATCTTTAATAAATTCACAAAAAATAAAAAAAATATTTAAAATAAGATTTTTTTAGTGCTTTTTAATTCGAGCTATATCTCCAATAGTCGATCCTTTTAAGGAATTCGCTTTAAATTCCTCACCAGTAGTATCTTCTATTTTTTCTAAAAGATCTATCTTGAGAATTTTCTCAATTTTCCGGGCTAGTTTTGTATCTGGTGCCATATGGGCAGTTTCTAGTCTAGAAACCACGGATACTTTTTCATTAATTTTTCTTCCTAAATCTTCACGAGACCAGCCTTTCTTTTCTCGGGCTTGTCTTATAATGGTATTATAATCTTCAAGTAACTCGTAAGTTGTTTCTCTTCTTCTCGGGCGGCTTTGAGGTATTCTTCTTCCTCGTGCTGTTCCTTGAGGCCCTCGAGCGTGGGCTGGTTTGGATGGTGGTCTCTGGATTTTACCGAATTTAGAGCAGTCTTTGCAAACTTTCATGGTAGATCCGTCGATTTTTGTAGTAATTGGTTCATCAATAATTTTTTTCCCGCAAATCTCGCATCTCATAAAGATCCCTTTGTTTTTATATTTATTTAATTCTTACCTCAATATTTAAATATTACTAAAACAAATGTAGTATCAATAAAATTTATATAGGAGTGTTCTAAGCTCATGGAAAATTCCTCTCAAAGCACACTAAAAAAGATTGAAGACCTTAAAAAAGAAATAAGAATACTTAAAGAAGATAATACGAAAACAAAGAGAAATCTGATGTGGAAAGTCAGAAAACTCGAAAAAGATAAGGTTTTAATCGAAAATGAAAAAATTCGACTGGACCGAGAAGTGAAATCCCTTCGAGGAGAAGTTGAAAGATTCAGATCACCCCCTTTAGTCATAGCCACAATTACTGAAGTGTTGGACGACCATAGAATTGCTGTTAAAAGTAGTACTGGCCCACACTTTGTTATTAATTACTCAAGATTCCTTGATGATAAATTACTCGAACCTGGCTCTCGTGTAGCACTAAATCAACAGACTTTCAGCATTGTAGATGTTTTACCATCTGAAAAAGATCCAGTTGTTACTGGTATGGAAGTTGATGAGAAACCTAATGTTTCCTATGAACAAATTGGTGGTTTAGAAGATCAAGTTGTTGAAGTAAAGGAAACTGTGGAATTACCCCTTAAAAAACCAGAATTATTTAAGAAGATCGGAATCGAACCTCCTAAAGGAGTTCTGTTTTACGGTCCTCCGGGCACTGGAAAGACTTTGCTGGCCAAAGCAGTTGCTCACGAGACTAATGCTACTTTTATAAAAATAGTAGCCTCTGAATTCGTTCGAAAATATATTGGTGAAGGTGCTCGTCTGGTAAGGGGAGTATTTGAACTGGCCAAAGAAAAATCTCCAAGTATAATATTTATTGACGAAATTGATGCTGTGGCTGCCAAAAGACTTAAAAGTTCAACCAGTGGGGACAGAGAAGTTCAAAGAACTCTCATGCAACTCCTAGCAGAACTTGATGGGTTTGAAGACCGTGGAAACGTGGGAATAATTGCTGCAACCAACCGTCCAGATATTTTGGACCCTGCACTACTACGTCCTGGTCGTTTTGACAGATTTATAGAGGTCCCCATACCAAATGAAGACGCTCGTCGTGCAATTTTAAAAATCCACACTAAACCAATGGCTTTAGCTGAAGAAGTTGATGTAGAACTTTTATCCAATCTAACTGATGGTACTTCTGGTGCGGATCTTAAGGCAATTTGTACTGAAGCCGGTATGTTTGCCATAAGAGAAGAACGAGATGAAGTAACCATGAATGATTTTATGGATGCGGTTGATAAAATTATTGGTGTGGAAAACGAAGAAGGTTATAATAAAGAAGCGGGAATAATGTTTGGTTAATTTAACCAATAATCTATTTTTTTATTATGACATTTAATTTATCAATTGATTAATGAAATATTAATGAAAATAATTTTTAGCCAGTGATGAACCCTATGAGCTCTGAACTGTGATGAATGATGGGCGATCTGAGGCTAATCTTTAATTATTTTTAAAATTCTATTTTTGATATAATTCAGTTGATTAAAAAAATAATTTTTATATTATTTCACCATTTATGGAAATAGTATAATCTTTGATGATTATATTCTTTTTAGCTTTTTCTAAGGCCCTTTTGACAATTATTTCAATTCCTGAACAGCATGGAACTTCCATGTGTACAATAGATATGGATTTTATATCCTGGGTTTCAAAGATTGTTGCTAATTTATCTATGTATTGATCTATGGTTTTATCCAGTTTAGGACAGAAAATAATCAGAACTTTTTCCTTTAAGAATCTCTGGTGAAAATTAGGATAAGCAAATGGTGCACAATCTGCAGCAATTAATAAATCCGCATTCTTTAAATAAGGTGCATGAGGATGTAAAAGTTGCATTTGTATGGGCCAATTTCGTAGCTCAGCACTTAGAATAGTTGATTCACTTTTATCATTTCCAGAACTACTTGAACAAATTTCTTGTGTTATGGATCCGGGACAGCCACAGGCCAAGGGTTTTTCTTCATAATCTGGGATACCAATATTTCTTTCCTTTAAAAACTCAAGGGCTTCATTTAGAAATTTATCTTCGCCGTGTTCCTGTAGGTGTTGTAAATGGGCCTTTATAACATTGGGTCCGCCTGTGATAATATTTTCCATGGTTTTAGACTCATCATATGTTTCGGCTTCTCTTTGTTCGATTTCTATGGCTCCCTGAGGGCATGTTCCAATACAAGCCCCTAAACCATCACAGAAAAGGTCGCTGATAAGTCTGGCCTTACCATCAATTACTTGTAATGCTCCTTCTGGACATCCGGTGATACAGTCGCCACATCCAGTACATTTTTCTTCATTAATTTTGATAATGTCCCTTTTCATAGTATCCCTGCATTTGAATTTATTATCAACTTAAATTTTTAGTTAATATATAAACCGATATAATCTAATATGATTTTTATATTTAAAATAATTTAAGATTAAATTTCAAATAAATCACCTAAAACGGCTTTTTTATCAGTTTTTACTATTTGTGGTATTTTACCTATAGTCCCTGCATTTTCTCCCACAACGACCATTACGCCTTTGAATTGCTCTTTAAAATCATCAGCCCTATCCAGGCAATTTTGAACTGCATCATGATCATTGATTCCTTGGGCAGCATTGGCAATTGATGTGGCCAGAGCATCTGCAGTACTGGCCTCGGAAGCAAATACTGTCACTGAATCGGACCTTCCAAAACTGAGGGAATGGCCCACGGTTCCTGAAGAAGTGCATATGCCTAGTGGCGTTTTATTTGCCTTGATTTTAAATCCAATACCTCCTGAAAGTGATGATGTTCCAGCATAAAGGCCAGTATTAATATCTTTATTTACTTTAAGGGCAATATCTCCCCCATTATCGATAATACTATAATTTGATCCTTTTTCTAATAAAAAAGAAAGTGAAAGCTGGGAAATGGTCCCGGCCACTGCAGCCATAGGCCCTACTTCTGCTTTTCTACCAGCACGAGCCATTAATTTCACAACTAAAGGCCCATCATTAATTATTAGTGGTTCGAGTGATGTCAAAAATTCAGGATTTCTGCGAGAGAAGTTTATAATTTCCATTCTTTGTTTTAAAATAAATCCAGAAAGCTGGTGATTAGTTAAGTCAGTCACCAGGTTTATCTGGGTTTCCTGAATGTTTATTTTTTCTTTGAACATATACTTCACTTTAATAATTGCTTAAAAACTTTTTTAAAACAATTCTTGATTTTTTATTTATAATTTTTATTAATTTTTTACTAGTTCTAACTTAACCTTCATTTGAATATTCAATAATATTTTATTAATATTTTCTTATTTGAATATTAATATCCAGTTATTACATTAAAATGTTTTAGTAAAAACTCTATTTTAATATTAGGGAGATAATAAGGTTTATAAAGATATAAATCATATAAAAATAAATTTATTTAAAGATAATTATGAGTTTTTAAAATTCAAGTTTTTAATATTATAAATCTGGAAAAGTTAATTAAATATATTTTTCATAATTAAAGTGATACAATGTTTGGTAGAAGTAGAAAATCTTATCACGCCGGGGAGAGAGTTCTTTCAAGATGCAGACCCCGGATATTTTTACATAGTAAATCTGCTATTATTAAAATAATCTTTTTTCTGATTTTAATATACTTCTTTCGGCCAATTGTAAATTTAGCAGTAATTATCCAAAATGAAATAATTAACACGGTTAAGGTACCTTTAGTTGAAACTACAGTCATAATGCTGTTTGGTTTAATGTTCTTACTCATTTTATGGGCCATTATGGACATTGTGTCCTGGAAATATACGGAATATCAACTTACCACTCTAAGAATTATCACTAAACGAGGAATATTCAGTAAAAAAAGGGCCTATGTTTATTACGATAAAATCGAGGATATTAGTATTTACCAAAGTTTTCTGGAGAGAATGCTTTCTTCAGGTGATATTGAAGTATTTAGTGGTCATGAGAACACCCATGTAGTTCTGACTAATGTGCCTCACCCAGAAATTGTTGAAGACAAGATAAATCAGATTATGGAGGGTGATTGGAAGTCTTTCAGATCGAAAAACAGCCGTAAGAATTACTATAATTCTGAAAAAAGTTTTAAGAAAAAACTATCCTTTAGTGACCCAGAATTTTGGGAAACTGAAAAAAGTTCAGATAAGCCTGAAATAAAACCTGAACAAAAAAAAGATGATATTTCACCTAAAAAGGAAAAACACGTTATGGAAAGACATTCTGAAAGATTTAAAAGAAGATGAATACTATAATTCTATTTTTATATGAATAGATTAAAATTTTTATTCATTAATTCAAAAAATTAAATTATAAAATTTAAATTAGTAAAAAAGGTTTTCATTGTAATTAGCATATATTTTATTTATCTATAGTTTCATACTAATACTAATACTAAAATTTTTATTTAGAGATTGCATTGAGTTTAAACATAGATTCTATTCTTCATATTTTAAATATAAGACTTGAATATTTATCCAATAAACAAATTGTTAATTAAAGAGATTCCATCTAATAGTTCACAATATAAATAGTTACAATATAATTTTATAGTTTATAATTTCAATGGATTTTTTAATTGTTATTTAAATAATATCTGGAAAAGATAAAATGAGTGATTATGATATTTTAGTAGTTGGGGCAGGTCCGGCAGGATCTACTTTTGCCAGATACATGGCTGAAAAAGGTTATAAAGTAGGTATTCTTGAAAAGAAGAAAGAGGTTGGTTTACCTTTACAGTGTGCTGGTCTTTTAGGGAAAAAAATAAAAAATTTAAATAACCTTCCTGAAGAATTTATTTTAAATGAGGTTAATGGTGCTTATCTTCACTCGCCTTCAAATCACATTATGAAAGTGTCTAAAAAAGATACTCAGGCATATGTTTTAGATAGGATTGGATATGACAAGTATTTGGCAGAAATAGCTGCTGTTGAGGGCGCTGAAATTTTATTAAAGCATAATGTAAAGTCTGTTAATTCTGAAATGGGAACTGTTAAACTGGCTAACCAGGGTCAAAAAGAGATATCTGCAAGGGTTATTGTTGGTGCTGACGGTCATTCATCTTCAATTTCCAATTCTTTTAATAAAAGATCTAATACTGTTAAAGCTTCACAATATCTGGTTGAAACTTCAAAACCACTGGAAACTGATTTTGTTAATCTTCATGTGAATTCTGCTCTGTCACCTGGTTTTATTTGGTCCATTCCTTTATCTAAAAATCAGACCAGAATTGGATTATTTGGTGATCACGATTATCCGTCTTTAAAACAGATTTTATCAAAATTTATGCAATCTCAAAATTATTTAAATGATATAAAAATTTTAAAGAAGTATCATGGTGAGATACCAGTCTTTGATTCTAAAAAAACTCTGGTAAATAAAAAAGCTATTCTTTTAGGTGATGCTGCATCTCAGGTAAAACCAACTACTGGTGGTGGATTGCTTATTGGATTTGCATGTGCTAAAATTGCGGCAGATGTGGTTACTAAAGCTTTGGATGAGGATAAAACTTCCATTTTAAAAGAATATGAAATTCAATACCGGAAAGAATTTGAAAAAGAGCTTAAAACTCAGCTAATGGTCCAAAAAACTTTTGAATTACTGAGTGACAAAGATCTGGATGAAATGTTTATTAAACTAAAAGAAAAGGGCGCAGAAGATATTATTTCAACATATGGGGACATGGACTCACAGTCGCCTCTGGTGAAAGAACTTTTAAAGAGGGGATTGATCTTTTCTGTGCTACCTAAGGTTTTATACAGGAGTGTGTCCCAAATATGGAAATTTTTCTAATTTTATCACGAGAACATGAAACATTGCCTTTAGCCGAGCTCAGGGCTATTTTAGATGCTGAAAATATTGACTATGATTTAAAAGAAGTCGAAATGGGAGTTGTAAAGCTTAAAACGGATAATGGGGATGCTGCGGATATTATCGCCAAAAGAATTGCATATGGTCATGAAATTTGTAGCTTAATTAAAGATACAGCTATAGATAACTTGGAAAATGATATTTTATCAATTGATTGGAAAGAAATCATCAATGAAAACTTTGCTTTACGGGTTAAAAAGATAGAATCTCCGGAAAATGATTCTCAAATAATGGAAAAAAAATTCGGAGCTTTAATAAAAGCCCAGGCTGGCGAAGAAATTAAGGTAAAATTGGAAAAACCCCAAACATTTATTAGAGTACTGGTTGTCGGGTCACGTGTTTTAATTGGAAAAAGGGAAACAAAAATAGATAAAAAACACTTCTTTAATCTTAAACCCCATAAAAGGCCTTTTTTTTACCCGGGATCCATGAGTCCTAAGCTGGCTAGGTGTATGATTAATTTATCCCGGGCAAAAACCGGAGATTTATTACTAGATCCCTTTTGTGGGACTGGGGGAATCCTCATTGAGGCCGGAATTATAGGAACTCGTATATTAGGCACGGATATTGATGAAAAAATGGTGAGAGGAACTGCCAAAAACCTTGAATATTGTGGGGCCAAGGATTTCCACATTTTTCAAGCAGATGCTCGAAAATTGGATCTGGAAGAAAAAGTTAATGCTGTAGTAACTGATCCTCCCTATGGTATTTCTGCTTCAACTGCCGGTGAAGAGAGCAGTACCATTTTCAGGGACTTTTTAAAATCAATCAGTAAAAATTTGCTGGAAAATGGCCTGATATGTCTGGCCAGTCCACACTATGTGAGTGTTAATGACCTAATTCAAGGCACGGAGTTTAAAATATTGGAAAGGCATGAAATTAGGATGCACAAAAGCCTGACTCGTGTGATTTCTGTTCTGGGAAGAGCAGGATAAAATATTTTTATCAACATCTTTTGTAATTCAATTATATTTTGGAATTATGGCAAGAATCAAGGTATAATAAAATTCTATTATTAAATATCTATTATAATCTCATTATTGTCAATCCATTTAATATTGTAAAATATAATAGGATTGAATGCACATATTAAAATGATATCAATTTAAATGGATTAAATAATTATTAAATCATTAAAATATCTTGATTATACTTAAAACAGATTCAATATTACTAAATTAAGAAGGGGATATAATTGAAGGTCAATGTACTAGATACAACACTTAGGGATGGGGAACAGACTCCTGGGGTTTCATTAACTCCTGATGAAAAACTAAGAATAGCTTTAAAGTTGGATTCAATGGGAGTTAACATTATTGAGGCCGGTTCGGCTATAACTTCTCCTGGTGAAAAATTAGGAATAAAAAAAATTACCAGTGAGGGTCTTTCCGCAGAAATCTGCAGTTTTGCCCGTGCTGTAAAAGTGGACATTGATGCTGCCCTGGAATGTGATGTGGATAGTGTGCATTTGGTAGTTCCTACTTCTGATCTCCATATCGAACATAAACTCAGGAAAACTCGAGAAGAAGTCCTGGAGCAGGCCATAGAATCTACCCAATATGCGGTGGATCACGGGCTTCTGGTAGAACTTTCTGCAGAGGATTCCACTAGAAGTGACATGGAATTTTTAACTAAAATCTTTGAAGAAGGAATTAAAACAGGTGCAAAGCGAATCTGTGCTTGTGACACGGTGGGAATGCTCACTCCTGAAAAATCAATGGAATTTTATGGCCAGTTAAGCAAAATCGGGGCACCTTTAAGTGTCCACTGCCACAATGACTTTGGATTGGCCGTAGCCAATTCATTATCTGCCCTCAGGGCCGGTGCAACTGAAGTTCATGCTACAATTAATGGTATAGGTGAGCGAGCAGGTAATGCTTCCCTGGAAGAGATAGCTGTGGCTCTATATTCATTATATGATGTGAAAACGGATATAAACATTCAGATGCTATATGAAACCTCTCGGATGGTTGCCCGTCTCACTGGTGTTTATCTGCAGCCTAATAAGGCCATTGTAGGGGAAAATGCATTTGCTCATGAATCGGGAATACATGCGGATGGAGTAATTAAGAAAGCAGAAACTTATGAACCTATTACTCCAGAACTGGTAGGCCATCAGCGTAGATTTGTCATGGGGAAACACATCGGCACCAAACTTCTACAAAAACGTGTGGATGAGCTAGGATTAAAGGTAAACCATGATCAATTAATGCAAATATTCAATCGGGTTAAATCTTTAGGAGATATGGGTAAATGTGTCACTGATGTCGATTTACAGGCCATAACTGAGGATGTAATGGGTATTGTCCAGGAAAAAGTGGTTGATTTAGAAGAAGTTACCATTGTCTCAGGTAATAAAGTAATCCCTACCGCTTCAGTTAAGCTTAAAATTAATGATAAAGATATTTTAGAGGCTGGAGTGGGATTGGGTCCTGTGGATGCAGCAATAGTGGCTATAAAGAAAAGTATCTCTGATTTTGCTGACATTGAACTGGAAGAATATCACGTAGATGCTATCACGGGAGGTACTGATGCACTTATTGATGTTGTGGTAAAGCTAAGACACGAAGATAAACTTATAAGTGCTCGAAGTACTCACCCAGATATTATCATGGCCAGTGTAGAAGCTTATATAAGTGGAGTAAATAGACTTTTAGCAGATAAAAAGGAAAGAGAAGCTTTAGAATAATTTTTATTTAATAGGTAAATAAAAATTGAATATTCATGAATTTGAATTATTTATTCTAAAACTTCTAAATTTTTATTAATATTCTTTTATTGGTGTATCTAAATTATTTCAAATAATAAATAAATAAAAATCAAATAATTTATTAAACTAGGACATTTCCTGTGATTTCATGATTTTAAATGATAATATTCCTCAAATTAAGGTTATAGGATTCAAATCCGAAATTAAAGATGTAGCTACAACTTTAAAATTAATTAATGAATTAAATGATAATGATTCTAATTTTACAGTTCAACTTTTAGATGCTCGAGGTATAGCTGGTGAAAAACACATTTTAAATGCTACTATTCATGCTATCAATGCTTTTAAGAGAAAAAACAACATTGCAAAAGATTTGGGAATGGAAATATGTCTTCGTGCATCTGCTCAACGGCAAATTTCACGGGCCATAGAAATTTTAGGACTTAAAGTGGGGCCCATGGATATTTGTGCTGTTTTAGTGGGTTGCAATTCTGATGAAACTGATGAATCTAATGAATGCAGTTCTTCTATTGATATTGCACAGAGAATTGAAAATAAATTAAATGAGATGTTTACTCGGGATGATAGTGTATTAAAAGCAAATGAACAAGTTCTTAAGGAAATTTATAATATTGAAAATGAAGAAATGGAAGTTTTGGGAAGTGTCACCTACACACTCATAGAAAGAACTACCATTTTAATTTTGGATGCATAGCATATTCATTATTACTCGTGTTAAATACTGTAGTTTCAATATGTTCCTTAATTTCTGAAAGGTTTCCTCTATTTAAACAATCAGTATCCAGATTCTTAATTTCTATACAAACAGCTTTTTCCATCAGACGATCATAAAGGGGACAAGTTGTTATAATACTACGACCATCAAGGTTTATTTTTTCTCTTAGAATTCTGGAATGGGCCTTAGGGTCATTTGATGGGACAATTACATTAATTCCTCTTTTATCTTCATGAAAAGTGTTTTGAATATTCTTTTTAAGAATCTTACAAGCATGCATAGTTTCAAATAGATTAAAAGGAGCCTTCTTTATTTCTGTGGAAATTCCTGCGGCAGTAATAGGGTCCGCCTTAAGTGTTTTCAATAGAAAACGGGAATTATCCAATATTCTCTTTTCATTGGTGGAAATAAAGCCTCCATTACCTACATTAACAATTTTAGGAGAGCCTGTAGATGCAATTATTATATGGGCATGGTTACCATTACAGAGCCTTTTTTCAGGATCCCCTACACTGCCTGAAGCGTCTTCCACTAAAATGATGTTATTTTCACAACAAACTTCAAATAATTCTTTAACTGGTTGTTCTGCGGTGTATCCTGCGAAACTAGTAATAAATAGGGCAGAAGGATTTGTTTTTAGTTGTTTTAAGTATTCTTCAAGCAAATCTGGGTAAATTATTCCCTTTTCAGTGGGGATGAAATAAACTTCTCTTTTTAGAAATTCAGCGATTTTTTTCAAGCCAATCCATCCGCCTTGATCTGGAAGAATAAATGGGCCTTTTAGAGCATTCATGGTGGATATTATGGTTGAATTTCCACTATTAACTAATTTAACATGTTCATGCCCTGTCAGTTCTTTTACACTTTCTTCTGCGGATTTAATTTCTGGATTAATTCCTCTTCCAGTAAATGGATTTAAAGCAGCATGACTCATGGCCTTTTGAGTTTCAATAGTGGGTTTTTTGAAGATCAGTTTCAATATTATCCTTCCTTAAGTCGTTATTTTCCTAAATCTATATTTAATAAATTTCATTAAAATTTAAATTCACTAATTAGTTATTTATTTCATCTTTATAAGATTCCATCTTAATTCTAATTTAATGGCCATTATAAATTTAATATTATTTTTAAAAAATACTATTTCTTTAAAAAAGCATCCAAGGTGGTTTGTCTAGACTGTAAAATATCTTTTAAAAGGTCGCTTTTTCTAATGAATTTACTTATAGGGATTTTTAATTTGCTGCCAACATAAGCTAAAGAAGATTTCAAATCTTCAAATTCTTTATATGGTTGTTCCAGAGCATATTTAACATTTTCTCTCACATTGAAAACGCCTAATGGCACATAACCGGAATAAGCTTCCCTTAATACAATGGCCCCGGCCTGTTTTTGTTCTCTATTAAGGGCATCCAGCACTCCCATTTTACAAGTGTAATAGCATCCTCCCACACGAGAATATTCTTTTTTACCGGCATTGGTTTCATAATCAGAGAAAATAAGCTCTTCTTTACCTAAAACTCTGATAAATGCTTCCATCCATTCGTATTGCCACTCAGTTGGTATTAAAATAACAGCATAATAATTATTCAGACTGGAAAATTCATAAACACGGTGGGTGCCAATAATTTCATAGTTTCTAACACTTTTAAGCAAATCATCGGCCAGTGTACTATCACAGGCAGTTATAGACCATCGAGTAGGCACCAATTTTCTTCGCTTTCCAGTGCCAATGGCTCCTACTGAAAATGCCTTTTGAACATTAGAAAATGGAACGCCTTTGTTGTGTAGATCTGTTAGAGCATCTCGAGCTCTTAAATCGCTGTCATAAAAAACTTTTTCCAGCTCCCGATCCCATTTAACCGCATCTATGTTAAATTTTTCTATCAGTGCACTGGGCCCATGTGGAGTTGTTTCTTCACTAAAAGATAATCCTCGGGGTCTTTTATTGAAAGTAGCTTCACTGTCAATAGATGTTGATGCTAAAGAGATTTCTTGTAGTTTTTCAACAAATGAATTATTAATATCCTCAATACTCACTGTTTGTTTTCCACGCACCAGTGATAAACGGTAACCAATTATATCTTCCTGAGTCTTTTCACCGGGAATCCATGATTCTGGAGAATCCATTATGGCAGTATCTCCCTGCATGGGAACCATCATCGGCCCGGCATAAACTTTGGGATAATTCCAGCTTCCAATAAAAACAGACGGTGGTGTACTTCCATCTAATTCCTGGCCAATTTTAATGGATTTCATTTTCATATGGGCCGTTAATTTTTGGAGATAAGCATTTTTACTTCTAATCATGGCTTTAAAACCTTCATTAATTTAGAATTTTAATTAGCTGAAATATTAATATATAATAAATTATTTTTAAAGGGGTTTTTATATAGATTTATATTTCTTTACGAAGAACAAACTTTAAGGAAGCTGAATTCATGCAGTAACGCTTGAAGGTAGGTTTTGGACCATCATCAAAGACGTGTCCCAGATGAGCATCGCAGCGGGTACATAAAACCTCAGTCCTAACCATGAAAAGACTTTTATCTGTGATGAAATTTACATTTTCTGGAGCAATGGCATCCCAGAAGCTGGGCCAACCAGTCCCTGAATCGAACTTGGTCTTGGAATCAAATAAATCGGTTCCACAACAAACGCACTGGTAGATACCATCTTCATGTTGGTCATGATATTTTCCGGTGAAGGCCAGCTCAGTACCTTTCTTTCGAGCTACTTTATATGCTTCACTTTCAAGAATAGATTTCCACTCTCCATCACTTTTCTGGATATGATCTACTAGCTTTACCTTATCTTTTTTAAAAAAATAGATTGGTATTTTTTTATTTCCATTTTTAGATTTTTCAGAAGACATAATTCTAATATTAAATATGGTTTTAATTTCATATATTTTTAAGGATTATCACAAACTGTTTTATGAAAATAAAAAATAATTCTTTGGTTATGTTTGTCGGATATTAGTCCTTGAATTGATTGCTTTTATTATATTAATTCTTTTTTTATTAATAGCATATTATTTTAAGTAATCTATAACATTAATTATGTATAATTGATGTAAATTTAGTATCATGATTTAATTATAGGTGTTTGAATGAAAACGATTTTATGTTTTGGGGATTCTAATACATGGGGATATAATCCGGTAACTGGTGAACGTCTTGGTCCGTGTATACGCTGGCCTGGGGTTTTAAAAAATGAATTGGATGATCTTTACATAGTCATTGAAGAGGGATTGAATGGACGCACCACTCTTTGGGATGATCCATTACATGGGGGATTTAAAAATGGAAAAGAATATTTGATTCCATGTTTAGCCTCTCATAAACCACTGGACCTAGTTATATTATTTTTAGGGACTAATGATCTTAAATCTCGATTCTCATTAACTGCTTCTGAAATTACCAACGGAATTAGAGTTTTACTGGATTTAATTGTTAAAAGCGGTTCTGGAATAGATGAAAATCCTCCAAAAATACTTTTAGTATCTCCACCATTGATTGGTGAATTATCCCCTTCTTCCAGATTTTCAGAGGAATTTGAAGGATCTAATGAGAAATCAGAAAAATTAGGGTCTTATTTTAAACAGGCGGCTGAAGAATATAATTGTGAATTTTTAGATTCCTCTAAAGTTGTCCGGGCTAGTGATGTGGATGGTATTCATCTGGAGGCCGATGAACACCTTAAATTAGGCCGGGCTATGAAAAATAAAGTTCTGGAAATACTTTAAAATAATAATTAATATTTCAATTAATTAGAATAAATTAAAATAAATTTTCAAGCCATTACTTTTCCAAAAATTCTTCCCAAAGATCGCCACGTTTTATGGGAACTCCATGGGCCGGACATATCCATTTAAAAGATAATTTATCTATTTTTGCAATGGATTCATGTATTAGGGAATCATTCCAGTTCATAATGGACATCATGGGCTTTATTTTATCTGGTGATGTTCTTAACAAGTCACCAGCAAAAAGTACATCTTCAAAAAGGATACACACATGGCCCGGTGTATGTCCGGGAGATGGTATAATTTCCATATGGTTGTTGATTATTCCATTTTCAGGGTATGGATTTATCTTTTCAGGTAATTTTGGCTTCATAAATATTGATAGTATTCTCTTTATTCCGGGGCGTGGTTTTTCACCATAGATATAAGGAATATCTTCTTTAGAGACCCATACTTTGGCCCCAGTGGCCTTTTCTAATAAGGCCACATTTCCAATGTGGTCTATATCATGATGGGTTAGCATGATGTGTTCAATATCACTTAATTCCATATTAAATGATTCTAATTCTTTTAAAAGGGCCGTTCCCTGACGGGGCATTCCAGTATCAATTACTGTGATTTCTTCATCAAAAACAAGATAAGCATAATTCCCTTTTGTCGATTCTAAAGCATGAACTTTTTCAGCTATTTTCATATTAAAACCCATAAATGTTATAAATATATAATAATTAATATTTTCTAGAATTTTAAAATATATTAATTTAAACTATTTTCTAATAATATAATAAAAAGAATACATATTAAATTAGATTATTAAATATAAATTAGGAATTAAGATGTCAAAAAGTGAAGATAAAAAGAAAATAGGCCGAAAAAAGAGGGGAGAAATTAATAAAGCAGATTTGACTCCCTATCTAAATTTCTCCACCACTCAATTGATTGAAATGCTGGAAAGCCCTGAGGCCCAGAAGAGAACAATCGCGGCCACGATTTTAGGGGATAAAAGAGACACAAATGCTATCGTGTTGCTTGCTCACGCCTTAAAAATTGAAAAAGCTCTATATTCTAGAATCGCTATTTCTGAAGCTCTGGGAGAAATGGGAGAATCTGCAGTTGTCCCTGTTGCAGATTTACTGGGCCAAATAGGAAATAACCAGGAAAAAGAATTACCTAAAAAATATTTTAATAAGAAAAGTTATCCTCTGGTGCGGGACATGGCGGCCAGAACCTTAGTTAAAATTGGAAAACCCACCACACCTTATTTGATTCAATTATTAGAAAGTGAAAAAGACATTTATATCAAGCAACATGCCATTGATGCTTTAGGTGCTATTGCCGCTAAAACTGGTGATTATAGTTCTTTAATGCCAATGATTAACTGCTTTGATAATATTGCGGGAATTAATCAAGAGGATATTAATTCAGATGAAAATTTGGATAAAGTTACCTTGTGGAAAATAATCCGGTCTTTAAGTGCTTTTAAAAATTCTAAAGAAGCTGTAGAATTCTTAATTATAGTTTTAAATAATTTTTCTGATCCACAACTGCAATGGGAATCGGCCCGAAGTTTAGGTCAGATTGGTGTATCATCTCCAGAAGTCTTGGAAATCCTGAGTAAAATGGGAGAATCTGATGACATTGAGATAAAAAAATCTGCTAAAAATGCCATGATATCTTTAGAAAAAGATTTATAAAAATTTATTACCTTACAAGTAGATATTAATTATAGACATGGGCTATAAGTTTTTAGAAGTTTCAGAACTCAAATAAATTCTCATAAGGAGTGGATTTAATGAAAAAAGCTTTACTGGTAATAGATGTGCAAAATGAATATTTTGATGGTAAATTACCAATTGAATATCCAGAAAATAGTTTTGAAAACATAATACTGGCTATAGATTCAGCCAATCAAAAAAATATTCCTGTAATTCTTATTCAACACACCAGTTCTGATGAATATTCTTTTACTTTTAAAAAAGGATCCAAAGAATGGGAAATTCACGAAGATGTCCTTAAAAGAGACCATGATATTATAATTGAGAAAACTTTACCTGGAAGCTTCACCGGAACTCAATTAGAAGCATATTTAAAAGAAAATAATGTAGAAAACGTGGCCATTTGTGGATACATGACTCACCTGTGCTGCGATACCACGGCCCGACAGGCCATGCATCTGGGTTTTGATGTGGAATTTATAGATGATGCCACTGGAACTCTTGATTTATCAAATTATGCCGGAGATATTAATGCTGAGGAACTCCATAAGGCCATTTTAATTGTTCAGGCCATGAAATTCAGTGATGTAATTTCTACTGAGGATTGGATTAGGAGTTTAGAGTTGTGAAGGGTCTTTAAAATTAAATTTATTCATATTTATTTTTTTAATTTACCCATATAATAAAATCCATTTGATTTATTACCATTCATGGTATCATAAATAGTTTTTTCAAATATTAATTCTTCAAAATCTTTTGTTAGATTTGATATATATTCTGGTGAATGATGTCTTAAAACAGCACCTTCTAGGAGTTCAAAAACACCATATATTCCATATTTGTTTTCATATTTTTCATATCGTTCCAGATTACGCTGGTCATTATTCAAGGAATAATCATTAATGTATAAGATTCCGCCTTTTTTTAAAACCCTTGAAATCTCTGAAATTAAGTTTTCCTGCATTTTCTGATCTGCAGTGCAGGTTAAAACTCCAATAAGGAGCACGGCATCAAATTCATTATCAGAAAATGGTAATCTTTCACCATTATGCTTAGAAAGATTCAGGTGGGGATGTAATTTCAATCCACGATCTATCATGGCCTGGGAGAAATCTATGCCCCTTAAATTCTTAAATCCATTCTCATGGAGTTCATTCAATGTCCGGCCATAACCACAGCCCACATCCAGGATTTTCATATCTTGTGAGACGTATTTTTCAAACTCTTTTAATTGAAAAGGAGTGGGGAATTCTTTTTTCTCGGCTACTTCGTCCCAGTATGGTTCTTGATTAGGAATCTTAGTCATATAATTATTTTTTAGATTCATTATTATCACTTGAGATAAATATTTCATTTAAAAGATATTATAATTCATGTTTAATTTTAAAATAAGATAATTATATGCTTGTAGTTGAATTGAATAAAACTAATAATTAAAATAATAATCGGGTTACAAAATGAATCAGAAAGCTGAAATAAAAAATATTTGTATTTATGGAACTGGGGGCGTGGGGGGATTTTTCGGTGGCCAAATGGCACATAATCTGGAAAAATTGGGTGATGAATCATTAAAAATAAGTTTCATAGCTCGGGGCGAGCATTTAATAAAAATTCAAGAAGATGGGTTAATTTTAAAAACACCTAAAAAAGAGATCACTACCCATCCAAACATAGCCGTAGATAATTTTAAAGAACTGGAATCTCCAGATTTAATTTTAATCTCTGTAAAAGGTTATGATTTGGATGAAGTCTTGGATGAAATTTCTAAAAATATTAATGAGGATACTATAATACTTCCTTTATTAAATGGAATTGATATATACCACAGAATTAGAGAAAAAATATCTAAATGCCTAATTTTGCCTGCATGTGTATATGTGGGGACTCATATTGAAAAACCAGGAGTGGTTACCCAAAGTGGAGGGGATGGAAAAATAATATTTGGCCAAGATCCAGAATTTCCAGACTGTTCTGTTAATTCCGTGGTTAATTTGTTTGATCATCTCAATATTAATTACGAATACCAGGAAAATGCCCTACCTGCAATTTGGGAAAAATATATGTTCATAGCATCATTTGGATTAGTTTCTGCAGCCTATAACAAAACTTTAGGAGAAATAATGGAAAATAACGAACTTAAAGATTCTGTTAAAATTATAATGGAAGAAATTGTCGCTATTGCAGAATTTGAGGGTGTAAACTTGCGTAAAACTATTATAGAAGACTCTTTGGAAAAAGGAAATAATTTCCCCTATGAAACCACTACTTCTTATCATAAGGATCTAATGAAAGGTAAAAATAATGAAGGAGATCTTTTTGGAGGGACCATTATTAGATTGGCCAATAAATATGATGTTAAAACTCCAGTTACTGAAAAAATGTACTCTAAAATTAAAAATAAATGATTAATAAATAGATATTAGAATATTATTTTAGAAAACTATTAAATATTTTTTAAAAAAAGAACATTTTGATCAAACTTTTTTAAAAAGTTTGATTTAAGCAAACTCAATAGTGCTTGGTGGTTTATCACTAACCGACAATGAAACATGAGTTACTTCTGGAATCTCAGCGGTTATTCTCCGTGAAATGGTCTTAACCATGTCCCAAGGAAGTTCGGGCACGTGAGCAGTCATGGCGTCCATGGAGGCCACCATTCTAAGCACTACCAAGTAACCATAATCTCTAATGTCTCCTTTAACACCGGTAACCTTGGTATCGGTTAAAACGGCGAAATATTGCCATAGTTCTTTATCTACACCGACCTTTTGAACTTCTTCTTCCACAATAGCATTGGCCTTTCTGCAAATAGATATTTTCTCATGGGATAATTTACCAGTAACTCTTACGGCCAGGCCAGGCCCGGGATAAGGCTGACGATTTACCAGTTCATCTGGAATCCCCAGTTCAGTACCTACTATCCTTACTTCGTCTTTGTAGAGTTCTCTTATTGGTTCAACTATTTCTAAAACCAGTCCGTGGGGTAAGGCCACATTATGGTGGGATTTAATTTTCCCTTCACTTTCAATCCAGTCGGGAGCGATGGTTCCCTGAACCAGGAATTTGGCCCCTACCTCTTCGGCCACTCTTTCAAAGACGTCAATAAATATTTTTCCGATTATTTTTCGCTTTTCTTCAGGATCGCTTACACCTTCCAGGGCATCTAAAAACTCTTCAGAAGCATCTACGCACCTGAAATTTAAGCGGGGTTCAAATGTTTTTTGAACGTATTCTGCTTCTCCTTCTCTTAAAAGTCCGTGGTCAACAAAAACAGCAATCAAATTATCTCCCAAGGCTTCTTTAGTCAGAACTGATGCAACAGAACTGTCAACGCCTCCAGAAAGTCCTATTACTGCAGTTTCGTCCCCAACAGTTTTCTTTATTTCTTCAATAGATTCTTTAATAAAATCAGATGGATTCAACATATTTTCACCAAAAAAGTAGATTTAAATAATTTTGAAAAATACTTCCGTATTATTTCATATTATAATGAATTTGTAAAATTACATTAGTTCTTTAAATATATTATTTTAACTTATTCTTAATTTGTAATCAGGATATTTAAATATATTATAAAGCCATTAGAAGAAATTTGATATAACCTTTAGATTAATGGATAAAAATTAATAAAAAATATGATAAAAATAGTAAAAATAGATTTAATTTAGATTATTGAAAAGTATTTTTAAACTTTTTTACAAACTTCGTAAAAGTTTTCAAATACTTTAGGCCCGTTTTCAGTGTGTTGAACTTCGGGGTGGAATTGAATACCGTAAATTGGTTTGTTATGGTGTTTCATAGCTTCCACATCACATAGGGTGGATTGGGCCAGCACATCAAAGTTTTCAGGCATTTTTTTAATCTCATCCTGGTGAGATGCCCACACATTCATTTTGGGGCCTAATCCCTGGAATATATCATTTTCATTCAGAATTTCCAGTTCTATTTGGGCGTAACTTTGAGCGTCTGCCGTAGCCACTTCTCCGCCGAATGCTTTGGCAATTAATTGATGGCCTAAACAAATTCCCAGAACCGGAAGATCCAATTCTTCAATGAATTCTATACAATTTCCCACACGATCTATAGATGGGCCTCCACCTAGAACCAGGCCAGCAGGCTCTTTTTCTTTTATTTCATCTAAAGAAAGTTCATTAGATACTAGTTCAGATGGAATCTTTAAATAATGAAGTGTTCTATGAATTCGGTGATTATATTGGCCGTGATTATTTACAACCAGGATTTTCATGTCTCATTCTCCTTTTTATTTTAATTTTATCCTATTTATTATATGATTAGTTAAATTTTTTGAGTATTAATTAATTAGAATTACATATTTAGAATTTTATTCCCGAAATTATTTATATTGAAATATTCAAACTTCTTATTATGGAACTTATAGATTTAGTATACATAATAATTGCCCTTTTAGTAGCGGCGGCACTGGTTTATGTATTCTTCTGGCTGCTACCAATAATTATAGTGCTGATAATAGCCTATGCAATATATGTGTACTTAAAAGGCCGGTCCTTAGATCTTTAAATTAATTATTAAACAATTTTTTATTAATATTTAATTTAATGGGCAGGTTATTGATTTTTTATATACTAATTTTATTATTAATTAATTTGTTATCAAAATTCTAATTGAGGTTTTTTCAATTAATTTAAATTATATATTTTATTTTAATTCATTTAATTTTATAGGATGGAATAGTTTTTAATAAATCTATTTGATTTATAATAAGTAAATTTGAAAAAAGAGCTTGAGATTAATTAAAAATAAAAAATTAAATTTAATTCACTTAATTCACATTTTCTGTAAATCTTCAAAAGCAGCTGTTGCCGCAACTGCACCTTCACTACAGGCCACAATCCACTGATTCACACCACCAGTAATGTCTCCCGCGGCATAAACACGTTCCAAGTTAGTTCTCTGAAACTTATCAGTTATTATGTAACCATTGTGATCAATGTCTAAGCCTAAATCCTTAGCCAGTTGATTAATAGGTTCATCACCAATGGCAATGAAAACACCACTAACTGAAACCTCAGTTTTTTGGGAAGTCTTTTTATTATTTAAAACCACGGTTTCCACAAAGACATTTCCTTTTATTTCTTCTACATCAGAATCCCAAATTATTGGTATTTCATGTTCTTCCAGTTTTTCCTTTAGATATTTATCTGCTCGAAGCTGATCCCTTCTGTGGACAATAGTTACATTGCACCCAATATTTTTAAGAAATAGGGCCTCTTGGGCTGCACTGTTGCCACCACCTATCATTAAAACATCTTTTCCAGCGAATAATGGTCCATCACAAGTTGCACAGTAACAAACTCCCTTGCCTAAAAATTCTGTTTCTCCTGGAACATTTAGAGGCCGGTGACGACTACCGGTGGATAGAATAATAGAATTGGCATGATATTCCTGTTTGGTGGTTGAAATTTTATAAATTCGCCCCAAAGGTTCAATGGAGGTAACTTCTTCCATTTCATGTAGTTCAGCTAATTTTAAGGCCTGTTTTTTCTTTTGAGCTATTAAACTCACCCCAGCTATTATTTCGTAACCAGGATAGTTCTCCATCATAGGAACTTCCAGTCCCTGACCGCCAGCAGGCCCTTTATCCAGCATTAAAGTTTTGGTGCCCTGTCTGCCTCCATATATTCCTGCAGTAAGGCCACCGGGCCCGGATCCAATGATTATTAAGTCGTATTTTTCCATTTTGTTTCCTCTGATTTTATAATAAGATTAAATTAAGATATTATAGAATATTATATATTTTTTGGAGTATATATTTGTAGAATATTCTTGTTTTTATTCTGAATTATTGATTCTTGTAAGATTTAATAGATGAATTCCATCCAGTTGATTTTAACAAGTGAACATTCCAAAAGTAATTGGAAAAACATATAAGAAAAATAACCAAATAATAACTCAATTTCAGTTAAAATTTTTTGTAAGGTGATTTAATCCATGGATTATAAAGAACTAAAAAAAGATTTGTTAATAGTGGGAATTTTAGTTTCATTTCTTACACCATTTGTTAGATCATCAATTAATCTGGCACTACCTGCTTTAGCCAATGAATTTGCTTTATCTGCTGTATTTTTAACCTGGATATCAACAATTTATCTGCTTGTTAATGCCATACTTTACATTCCATTTGGTAGGATTGGTGATATCTATGGGCGTAAACGTATCTTTCAATATGGATTAATTATTTTCACTATAAGCTCATTTATATCAGCTTTCTCTATTTCTGGAGAAATGTTCCTATTTTTCAGGATTTTACAAGCTATAGGAAACGCAATGGTATTCGCCAATTTAAATGCTATGATATCATCAGCATTTCCAGTAAATGAAAGAGGCCGGGCCTTTGGACTTACATCGATGGGTGTATTTGTAGGGCTAATAGTTGGACCAATACTTGGAGGGGCTATCACAGAAATTGTAGGATGGAGAACCTTATTCTATTTAGACACTATAATAGGAATAATGGCAGTTTATGCTATCACACGTTTTAAATACGACTGGGTAGATACAAAAGGAGAGAAATTAGACATTTTAGGGTCATTTCTGCTAGGTATGTCTCTTATATTCATAATTTATGCTTTTTCAGATTTAACCCAAAAGTACGGCCTATTTCTTTTAATTGCGGGAATAATTGGACTTTCATTATTTTATTTAGTGGAAAAAAGAGTTGATTTTCCTTTGATTAATTTAGGTTTATTTAATAGTAAAAGTTTTACCTTTGGAAACATCACTGCATTTATAAATTACGGTGCATTTGTATCGGTAGGGTTTATTCTAAGCCTATATTTACAATATTTAAAAGGTTATAGTCCTCTTACGGCAGGCCTAATAGTTTCTATTCAATCAATTATGATGGTCATTGTATCTCCTTTTGCAGGAAGATTATCAGATAAAATCGATCCGGGAAGTGTTTCAACTGTCGGGATGGTGTTAACAACCATTGGTGTAGCACTTATGACATTAATTAATTTTGAAAATGCTCCATATCTAGGAGGAGTATCGCTTATTATTTTTGGAGCAGGTATAGGTTTATTCTATTCTTCAAATACCAAGGTGGTTATGAGTGCGGTAGATAAAAAATATTTTGGAGTTGCAAGCGCTACATTAAGTGATATTAGATCCATTGGACAGATATTTGGGATGGGCATAGTAATGTTAATTATTTCTGCTATTTTAGGAAATGTGCAAATTTTGCCTTCTAATTATCCAGAACTAATTATAAGCCTTAGAATTTCATTAGTTGCTATCGCTGTTTTAAGTGCTATTGGAATTTTCACATCAATATTTAAAGATTAAAAAATAATTTTCTTATACATACTTCTTGTTTTTTTGATTCTAATTATTATTATTATTATTATTAATTTCCAATTTTTAATTATTCAAATGCCCTAGGAATTAATTATTTTCTTAAGTATGCTTTCAATGACCATTTTTTATTATGAACTGTAATTATAATTGTAATAATAAAAAATAATAATTATTATATCAAAAAAAGAAAATTATAAAAATTTCCCTATATTCTCTCTCAAAAGTTTATTCACCAACTTACCATCGGCCTTACCCTTCAGCTCTTTCATGGCCATGCCCATTAATGGGCCCATGGCGCCCATGCCTCTTTCTTTTATCATGTTTTCATTTTTAGCAACTATATTTTCTATTATTTTAGCTGCATCGTCTTCAGAGAGCATGATTAGGTTTAGAGATTGGGCAGCTTTTAGGGGTGTAACATGCTTATCTGCTACATAGCCTATTATGTCGGAGAGAGCATCTTTAGATACTTTATCTTCTTCTAAAAGTTTTAGAACCTCTTTAATTACTTCCAAATCGAGATTGTCAATGTCATGACCATCTCTTTTAAGTTCTTTTAGTGAATAAGCCAGTAGTGATGCCACCACGATTTTATCCACATCCATTTCACTTAAAATCTCTTCAAAATCATCTGCCTGATTTCTTCTGACTAATTGGCCAGCTAGATCTTCACTAAGGCTATATTCTTTAATTATCCTTTCTTTTTTCTCTTGGGGGAGTTCTGGAAGATTTGATTTGATTTTTTTGACATAGTCTCGTTCTATAGGAAATAGTGGAATGTCAGTTTCCAGATACATTCTGCTGGAGGTAGGCAGTGGCCTTAAGAATTCAGAATTACCATCAGGAAGTGCTTTCCGGGTCTCTTCTACTACACCATCTAAGGCCATTTTAGCTCTTCTTTGCACTTCTTCTAAAGCAGCAATAGCAATGTAATTTTCATGAGCCACGATAATTACTGCATCATCTGCTCCGGCTTGGGTGAATTCTCTCAGTTTACTAACTTCTTCTGCGGTTATTCCATATGCTGGAAGCTCATCGGTGTGGAATATCCCTGAAACTCCTAATTTTTTAGCATAACTGGAGAATTCTGTTCCGAGTCTCCGGCCAGGCTGTAATTCCACTCCCACCAGACCATTGAATCCTTTCAATTTTATGGCCATTACACTTGGTGCGCTGGCAATGATTTTGGAAGTAGTATCCTTGAATAATTCATTAATATCATATATGGTGTCTGGAACATTAGCACTGCGCTTTTTAAGTTCTTCTCTAATTTCTACCAGTTTTATCTGACGTTTAACTTCTCTTTCCACCATTTCTGGCATTAAATCCAGGTCCTGCACACCTTTTATTTCTACTCGAGCCCCTTCTTTAATGGAAATATTCAAGTCTTGTCTGATAGTTCCCAGGCCTCTTTTTACTCGAGTACTCCTTAAAACCTGACCTAATTGGTAGGCTACTTCTTTTACCTGGTCTGGATGGTGGATGGATGGGTCGGTGGTGATTTCTACTAAAGGAATTCCTAAACGGTCTAATCTGAATGTTACACCGTCTGCTGTGTTTTCTATTCTTCGGGCAGCATCTTCTTCTAGACAGAGGTTTTCTATTTTTACTTTTCCATAGGGGGTTTCTAGTAAACCATCGGTGGCCACCAATCCGGTTCTTTGAAATCCTCCGGTGTTACTACCATCAATTACCTGTTTTCGCATGGTATGGAATTCATCCACAATTCTCATGTTTAAAAGAGAGGCAATGATGGAGGCCAGCTCTAAAGCTTCTTCATTTAGGGGATGTGGTGGTTCTTCATCAGCTTCTACCAGGCAAGTCTCCTGTGAATAAGCCTGATACTTAAATCTCAATTTCCGGCGGGCCTCTTCAAAGGCAGCCCTATCAATTTTTCCCAGTTCACTTTGTGTGGGTCTTAAGTTCCGGAATATTTCATATTCTGATTCTTTATCAGTTAAATTGCAACTGCATGGGCAGAATAGTTTGCTTTTACTGTCTAGCTGTTGATGTATTTCTAACCCCATTTTAAGTCCAAGTTTGTCCCAGTCCATTAAATCACCGTGTAAAAATTGTTTTTAAGTGAATCAATTTATAATATTGATTTTATTTAATATAGAATTCAAAGAGAATAATTTAAATTCTATAAATATTTTTTAAGTATTTTTTCAAATTATTTTATCATCTAGACCAAAAAATAATCCAGAGAAGATTTCTCTTCCATTTCTCCAGCTATATTGGTAGTCATTATTTTTTTGACTTCTTTTAGATCATCACTTTGACCTAAGGCCCATATTAACTTCACAAAAGCTGTCTCAGGCAACATATCTCCACCAGGAATTACACCTGCATTTAAAAGTCTCCGGCCAGTACTGTAAACATTCATATTTACTTTTCCATAAATGCACTGGGAGGTCATGACTACGGGGACATCCTTATCCGCGGCTCTTTCCATAGCCGGTACCATGTGGTCGGGACAGTGGCCTAGGCCAGTTCCTTCAATCAGAATTCCCTTAACTCCTTTATCAAGATGATAATCAATAATATCAGTTTCTATTCCGGGAAAACTCTTAATAAATGCCACATTAGGTTCTATATTATCATTTATTTTTAATTCCTGCTCGCCCCTCTTTTTATAGCTTTTTTCCACATCTAATATTTGGAGGGCCCCTTCTTCTATCTGGGCTAGGGGTTTTGTATTTATACTGCGGAAAGTGTCCCGTCGAGAGGTGTGCATTTTCCGGACCTTGGTTCCGCGGTGCAAATAACAAGCAGAATCATCGCTGGTGGCATGCATACAAACAGTTACTTCGGCCAGGTCAGATCGAGCTGCGGCTACTGAGTTTATAAGATTTAAAAAGGCATCGGAGGATGGACGGTCCGAACTACGTTGTGCTCCGGTTAATACAATAGGTACTGGTGTTTCTAATATAAAACTCAATGCTGAAGCAGTATAATGCATGGTGTCAGTCCCATGGGCCACTACTACTCCATCGGAACCATCATTTATTTCATCGGCAATAGAATGGGCGGCTTTTACCCAATATTCGGGCTTCATATTCTCACTTAGAATATTGAATATGGCACTTCCTTTAATATTGGCCTGCTCTAAAAGTTCAGGATTTGCTCTTAAAAGATCATCTGCAGTAAATGCAGGGTGAACCGCACCGGTTTTATAATCAATTATAGAAGCAACAGTTCCACCAGTGGATATAATTGAAATATCTTTTTTATTTTGATCTTTTTCAACATCTAATGATGGTAATTCTATTTTAGGCCGGTTACCTTTTTCTAATATTTCAATTTCTACTTGAGATATTTCTACTCCCATATTGTAACCGCTGTCCATTTTTAGAACGATATGCTGGTCATCAGAGTCATCTGTACGGTCTAAAATCATTCCTTGGTATGAAATGTCGGGTTTTGTTATTTTTACGATGTCTCCTACAGAAACACCAGATGAATCCAGTAATTTTTTGGCCGATCCTTTATAATTCATAAAATTCCTCTTTATTATTCTATATGTTTATAATCCATGATGATTTTAAAATATTAAGATTTAAATATAAGATTATTTTTACAATTTAGAATTTTCTATTAGTAAAACTATCTATTGTAAGTTTATAATTCTTTTTACATAACCAATAGCAAATTTATTAAAAATGGTGGATTAATCAAAATAAAATAAAATAAAAATATAAAAATTAGAAAATAATTCTGACATAATATAGACAAATACCTATCTCGTTAATATATCAAAATTATTCCAATTTAATGTTCTCTTCAGCCCATCTGGCCCCGGCTTCCAGTATTTCCAGGTTTATATCTACCAATTTTGGTTTTCCTGAGAATGTGTGGGCCACAGCCGCTTTAAATGATTCTTTATCTAGTTCAGTGTATCCCAGATGCATTAGAACTCCCAGCATAACGGTATTGGCTGCTCTTTTAACTCCCATACTTTTTGCTATTCTCATAGCAGGTACTGGAATTGTTTTAACGCCTTTTGAGCCTTCATATTCTCCAGATGCCGATTCATAGATTATGGTTCCTCCCGGGAGTATATCTGGCCCAAATTCGTCCAGCGATGGCTTATTAAAGGCTACCATTATTTCATTCCTTTTAACTGCCGGCGAACCAATAATATCGCCTGAAATAACCACCACGCAACTAGATGTCCCTCCTCTCTGTTCTGGTCCATAAGAAGGATACCAGGAAACATGGCGCTGTTCAGTACAGGCGGCCTGGGCTAAGGTAAGGCCCATACTTAGAACACCTTGTCCTCCAAATCCTGCTATTTTAATGAACTTCTCTTTGAATTCAGGATCATCAACAGGGTCCGGGTTACTGTCATCAGCCAGATGGAAGATTTCATCCAGTGATTCTTTAGAAAAGTCACTTTCATCCCGGTGTAGTGTAATTGCTTCTTTGCTTTTGTCCCGGAATTTATTCAGAGGAAACTCTTTTTCCATTTCTTCATTTATGAATTTCTCAGCAGCGACAGCATCCTGTCTGAGATTGGTAGGGCACGGGGATAAGACTTCTACAAAGGCATAGCCTTTACCATCTCTTTGAATTTCCAGTGCTTTTTTAACTGCAGTTTTTGCTTTTCTTATATGCTTAATATCTGAAACTGAGACTCTTTCAATATATACTGGGGCCTGAAGATTATCTAAAAGCTCACACATGTGTAAAGGATATCCTGTATAAAGGGGATCTCTTCCTTGAGGACAAGTTACTGTCACTTCACCTAAAAGAGTAGTAGGGGCCATTTGACCTCCAGTCATCCCATAAACGCTGTTATTTACAAAGAAAACTGCCAGTTTTTCTCCACGATTCGCGGCCTGTATGGTTTCATTCAGACCGATGGAAGCTAAATCTCCGTCTCCTTGATAAAGCATGACTATGGCATCATCTTCTGCTCTAGAAATACCGGTTCCCACAGCAGGTGCTCTTCCATGAGCCACCTGAACATTTCCACAGTCAAAATAATAATAGGCAAAAACCGCACAACCTACGGGACTGATCATAACTGCTCTTTCTTGGATGCCTAATTCATCCATAGCCTCTCCAATAAGTTTATGAAGAATACCGTGGCCACATCCGGCACAGTAATGGGTTGCGGTGGGTGCACTTCCTCCCTTTCGCTCAAAAACGTCATAAAGGGAATCTGGTTTTTTTAATATTTTCTCATCCATTTCTTCTTTTATTTCTTCCATATTGGAATTTATTTTTGAATTAGCAGGTTTAGGGTTCATTTAGATACCTCCTGCAATTTCTCTTATCTTGGCCACTAAATCATCCAGTTCTATGAGATTTCCGCCCATTCGATTAACCAGTTCCACGTCATGGCACTTTATGGCCATTTTTATGTCTTCTATCATCTGACCATTGCTCATTTCCACAGATACAAATTTACACCCGTTTTCCTGGTCCAGCTGAGCTAATCTTTCATCAGGGAATGGGAATAATGTAATGGGCCTTAGAAGACCGACCTTTATTCCCTCTGAACGTGCAATTTCCACAGCACTTCTACAAATTCTACTACTTATTCCATAGGATATCAGGACAATTTCTGCATCTTCCGTGTAATATTCTTCGTATTCCACTTCATTTTCCTTTATTTTCTGGTATTTTTCCTGCAAATAGAAGTTAAATTCTTCTAATTGATTAAAATCAAGGAATATGGAAGTTGCCAAGTTGTTCATAGTTTCTTTATTCCCACAGACTGCTCGGGAGGTATCTATGGTGGGTTTAAATGCATTTTCTGGATAATGCAATGGTTCTGCCATCTGACCTAGCACACCGTCGGCCATTACTACCACTGGATTCAGGTACTTATCTGCCAGTTCAAAGGCTTTTATAGTAAGGTCACACATTTCCTGAACACTATTAGGGGCCACCACTATGTTCTGATAGTTACCATGGCCTCCTCCTTTAACGATTTGATTATAATCTCCTTGTTCTGGTCCAATATTACCTAAACCTGGCCCAGCCCTCATAACATTGACAATAACTGCAGGCAGTTCAGTTCCAGCTAAGAATGATATTCCTTCTTGTTTAAGACTTATCCCTGGTCCTGAAGAGGCGGTCATTACTCGGTGACCAGCAGCTGCTCCACCATAAACCATATTTATGGCGGCTTCTTCTGATTCAGCCTGTACAAATTTTCTCCCAACCATAGGAAAATATTTAGATGCTTCATGCAAGATTTCACTGGCGGGAGTAATTGGGTATCCAAAATAACAATCGCAACCAGCATACATGGCCCCTATAATCACAGCAGTATTTCCCTTTACCATTTGAGTGGCCATTTATTCTGCCTCCGTTAGATTCGATTCATTTGATTTTTCTAAGCTTTTAGACTTGCTCTGCTTTTTTGGAATATGTACTTCCACAGCTAATGGCTCAGGACAAGTGTAATAACAGTTTCCACATGCATTACATCCTTCTCCTTTATAAAATGCATAATGATATCCTCTTTTATTAATATCATGACTCATTTCGATTACTTCTCGTGGACAAGCCAGTATACATCTTTCACAGGCCTTACACTCATCTATATTTATTACGGGATAAGCTTCTTTTCTTTTTGCAGTCTCAGACATTTTTAATCCTTCTATTGAAACTGATTTATTATAAATAATCTTAATAAATCTTTTAATTCAGTTATTTTTATTTAGATTCTTTTTTAAATTCAATATTTTTTGATTTTTATTAACTAAAAAATATAAAATGTTTTAATAATAAATGAAATTAATGAATTTTAATCATTTTGATCTTCACTTCTAATCTCGACCCTTCTAATTTTACCACTTATTGTTTTTGGGAGTTCTTCTACAAATTCCACAATTCGGGGGTATTTATATGGGGCAGTAACATTTTTAACGTGGGTTTGAATTTCTTTTTTTAGCTCTTCAGATGCTTCATAACCTTTGGTAAGTACCACAGTAGCTTTTACTACTTGGCCACGAACTGGATCAGGATACCCGGTTATTGCACATTCTAGGACTGATGGGTGAGATATAACAGCACTTTCTACTTCAAAAGGCCCAATTCTATACCCTGAACTTTTTATCATGTCATCTGTTCGACCAATGAACCAGAAATAGTCATCTTCGTCCATCCAGGCAGTATCTCCAGTATGATAGTGGTCCCCATACCAGACTTCGCTAGTTTTTTCAGGGTTTAGATAATAACCTCCAAAAAGACCAATTGGTTTTCCCTGGCTGGTGTTCATTACCAATTCTCCTTCTTCACCAATATCTACTAAATTTCCTTCTTTATCTAAAAGCTCCAGATCATATCCTGGAGAGGGTTTTCCCATTGATCCAGGGCGCGGTTCCATCCAGGGGAAATTAGCCAGACAAACTACACATTCGGTCTGCCCAAAACCTTCCATAAGTTTTAAACCAGTTAATTCATAGAATTTATTGAATACTTCTGGGTTTAATGGTTCTCCAGCGGTTACTACGTATTTTATAGAAGATAAATCGAATTTTGACAAGTCTTCCTTGATTAAGAATCGGTAAATTGTTGGCGGGGCACAGTAAGTTGTCACTTTATACTTTGCTGCATTTTCCAGCATTTTTCCAGCGTCAAATCTTTCATAATCGTACACAAATACCGCACTTCCAGATATCCATTGGCCGTAAATCTGCCCCCACATGGCCTTGGCCCAGCCGGTATCAGCTACGGTGTAGTGTAATCCATCTTCACACACGTTCTGCCAGTATTTGGCAGTTATTATATGTCCTAAGGGATAGGTAAAATCGTGCTGCACCATTTTAGGAAGGCCTGTTGTTCCTGATGAGAAGTAAACTAATCCAATGTCTTCATTCCGGGTATTTTCTTCTCCTTGAGGCCTTTCAAATTCTTCTGAGGAGTTTTCTATTTCTTTCTTGAAACTGAGCCAACCTTCTCTATCTTCGTCCCCTACAATGGCCTTAACTAGTTTAATACTGGTTAAATTTTTTTCTGCTTCATCAAAGCTTTGAGGCACTCCATTTTCACCTATACAGACCACCATTTTTATATTGGCCTTTTCAATTCTATATACAATGTCTTTGGCCTTTAGCATGTGGGTGGCAGGTATGGTAATGGCTCCAATCTTGTGAAGTGCCAGTATTGAAAACCAGAATTCGTAACGGCTTTTTAAAGTTAACATTACGGTGTCGCCTTTCTTTATTCCACACTTTTTAAAGAAATTAGCTGCTTTATCACTGTATTTTTTTAAATCAGCGAAGGTGAATATTTTCTCTTGACCATTATCATCACACCATACTAGTGCGGTTTTTTCTGGATTTTCTTTAGCATATCGATCCACCACATCATATGCAAAGTTGAAGTTTTCTGGTGTTAAAATTTTGAAATTATCTCTAAAATCTTGATAAGAGTCGTAATCAATTTGATTTACAAAGTTCTTTAGTAATGAAGACATATTCCTACCTCTGGAAATAATAGTTACCTATTGAATAAATTTGAATAAAATATTTGAATATTTAATATTTGCTTTATCTTTTTAATTTAGACCATATATTGGTCATATAAACTGAATTAAATAATATAATTATTATATAACATTTAATTACATTACTATGGCCATAAACTTGGCATTTTTTCCATTCAAAGCTTCCATAGCATGTTCATAGGTGGAATCAAAGAATATGGAATCTCCTTCATTGAGAATTATTTCATGATGGTGAATGTAAAGTTTCATGCTCCCTTCCAGGACATAATTGAATTCTTGCCCAGGATGAGTATTTTTTGATGGTTCTTTACCATTTGGCTCTACCGTAACTATGAATGGCTCTGCTTTTTTATGAATGAATTTTTCAGCCAGATTTTCGTACTTGTACTGTTTTTGTCTTTCAACTGCAGCACCTTTCCCTTTACGAGTAACTGTGAAAATATGCATCCTGGTTTCTTCTCCAGTAAGTAAAAGCCCTAAATCTACTTTTAATTTGTTTGCAATTTCATATAGGGCGCTGGCCGGGATTTCTTCATCTCCGGATTCATATTTTTGATAAGCTTCTGCAGGTATTTCTAGATCTTGAGCCATCTCATCAATAGTGATATCTGATAATTCTCTAAGCTCCATTACTCTGGAACCAATCTCTTTGCTTTTTTCTTGCATATCCACACCTCAATATAATAGGAAATTGTTTATTATGATTTAAAAATCTTATTCAACACATTATTATAATTATTATGGTCGTAAAATTTTTATTTATAATGTAAAAAAATATTTTATACTAATTATTTAATGAATGTTTTTAAAATTTCCTAATGATAATGATAATATGTAATGATTATTAATGATAAATTTTTTTACACTTATAAATATTTGTATTTAAATTAATCTTTTGTTATGCTTCAATTTTCAACTGCTTTTGCTTTTTAAGGAAATTGAAAAAATTTTAGTTATAGATGATATATAATTATTATAATTAAATAAAGTCGTCGATTTCAGGATATAAAATAAAAAATCGAACAATATTATTTTGAATTTAGCCATGAGGTTTGGGGTGAAGTAAATGGAAATTAAAAAAGTTAAAATTGAGGTTCCTGAAGGATACAATATTATTTTGGGCCAGGGCCATTTTATAAAAACTGTTGAAGATCTTTATGAGGCTATGGTAAATACAGTTCCTAATGCTCGCTTTGGAATTGCTTTTAGTGAAGCTTCAGGGGATTGTTTAATCAGGTATGGTGGGAATGATCACGAGATAGAAATCATGGCCCGAGAAAAACTATTTGAGATCGGTGCCGGCCATTCTTTTTTGATTATTATGCGAGATGCTTTTCCTCTTAACGTTTTAGGAAGAATAAAAGATGTTCCAGAGGTGGTTAACATATTCTGTGCCACTGCAAATCCTGTTGAAGTTTTAATTGCTGAAAGTGATCAAGGTAATGGAATCATGGGAGTAATTGATGGATTTAGGCCAAAAAGAATAGAAACGGAAGCAGATATTTACACCAGAAAGAAATTTCTCCGAGATATTGGTTATAAGCTTTAATTAGTGCATTAATCCCATTAAAAGTGTATTTATCATTTTTAATATTATAAATTCAAAATAAATTATTTTATATATTTTTAAAAACATAGTTAATAATTACACATAGGGATTGATTATTGAATCACTGATTCAGGGGGAATTTAATTGGGTGAATTAGAAGGAAATATAATTTTTGCTAAAAGTACGAGTGTGAATAAAGTCGGTGAAAATTTGGAAGTTCCACAGGAAATGGTTGCCTTAAAAATCAGACAGACCGGAACAATTACTGTAGAATTCAGGGGTCTTCAAGAAGAAATTTCCAGAGTGATGGGTTTTTTTGAAACCATGGTTGATATGGAGCCGCTTTCTATGAATATTTCATCTACTGGTTTAACTGAAGGCTATTTCAAAGGAACAAATGCTTTTGTAGAAGAAGTAGGGCCGGATGGAAATTCTATTTGGGGATATGGGGTAGTTTTCCAAGAACTTAAATAAAATCAGCATTTTTTAACTAAATATTTCATTATTTTATTCATCATTTTTATTTAATTAATTTCCTTACTAAATTATTTACACTATTTTTATTTAGTTAATTCCTAATACCCAAATTCTGAAAAAAAGAATATTTAATATATTTTATATTAAAATAGCTAGTCTGAATAGCTTTAAATGAATTATTTATTTATCAGATTCTAACTAATTTTTCAAATATGTCATAGATATATTCGGGATGTTCAAATACATGGGTATTATTCATACTGGCCAATTTTTCAACGTGTTCCACATCTTCTTTAGTTATAGTAAGTTCTAAATCTTTCCCATTTGGAAGCTTAGTTATTACAGTCCCTTCTTTGAAATCTGAGGGCATGATATAAAGTGGAACACCAGCTTTTTGCCCCATAATTGCGGCATTAGTCAACAGAGTGTCTGCTATTCTAAGGGATATTTTGGCAACAGTATTGGATGTTGCTGGTGAAATTAGCATGAAGTCAAATTTACCTAATTGGATTTGTCCGGCCAGGAATGGCGAATTTGCATTTATTTCTACCCATACATTATCAAAACTGGTTTCCAAATCACGATATATTCCATAATATTTGACTACTTGATCTCCTGATTTAGAAATAAATACTCTAATTTCTACTTCGTCCTGATATCTTTTTTTAATGTCTCTCATTATGGCATAAGTCTCTGGAAGTTTTTCCCCAGCTCCAGTAATTCCCCAAGCAATTCTTTTTTTAGCACCAGTCATGTAAAATAGTTATATTGATTATTATTAATTTATTTTTCTAATTTGAATCAATTTCAGATTTAATTAACATAATAAATACTATATTTTCACAATAAACATTCAAAACTAATTATGCCCATATCTAAAAATTCTTATGATACAAAAAATATAATTAATTATTGGTGATTAGTATGATTCTAGTTCAATGGGTATTAATATTCCTTGAGGAGGCCATGTCCGACGGTTATAATATGTCTAATCGTCTTAATTATAAGGAAGGCGGTAGTATTAGTGAAATGGGTGTCATAACTCAAATTATGATTGAAGATAGTAAAATAACTGTTTGTTGTAAGTTTCCACCAGGTGATCCAAATAGTGAGTATATTGTAATCCCCCTAAATTCTAATGTTATTAAGTTCCATTATGGTGGTATAAAACAAATTGAGGATTGAATAACATTTTTAATATTTAATTTTAATTCGATTTTAATTTTTAGATAATCTAATTTAGCTAAAATCTGTTTTTGACTTTTTTAAATAAATTTAAAAATAACATTTTAAAGCAAAAATAATAAAAAAAATAAAAAATTAGTTCTGAACTTGTCCGTCCAGAACTTCTATGGTCCTATCTGCCAGTGAGGCCACATTCATGTCGTGAGTGACCATAATAAGAGTCACATTTTCCTTCTCATGTAACTCTTTTAGCCTTTGTAAGATCACCTGACCTGTTTTTGAATCCAGTGATCCGGTTGGTTCATCGGCCAATATTATGGAAGGTTTATTAGCTAAAGCTCTGGCAATGGCCACTCGTTGCCTTTCTCCTCCGGAAAGTTCAGTTGGTTTTCTTTTTATTTTATCAGAAAGTTCAACATAATCCAGAAGCTCCAAGGCCCGTTTTCGCATGTCTTTTCCAGAAATTTTACTCTCAAACATGGGAACTTCTACATTTTCCAGTACACTTAAATTCGGAATTAGATTATGCAACTGGAAGATAAATCCGATTTCTTGAGATCTAAAATCACTTAAATCCTTCTTTCGAATTAGATCAATTCCTGAAACAGTAATATCTCCGACATCTGCTTTATCAAGTGCCCCAATCATGTTTAAAAGAGTAGATTTGCCGGAACCAGATGGTCCAATTATGGATACAAATTCTCCTTCTTTTATTTCAAGGTTAAGGCCATTTAATGCAGTTATTTTACCATGATCAAAACTTTTTTTGAGATTTTTTATTTCAACAATATTTTTACCCGCTTTTTCATCACTTGATTTATTATTGGAAATAATTTCTGCATTCTGATCTGCATTCTGATTATTCATAGCGCAGTGCCTCCGTTGGTGGTAATTTGCTGGCTCGATAGGCCGGATAAAATCCTCCAATTAGTCCTACAATAAGGGCTACTATAAATCCTCTAATAAAGACATCGCTACTGTAAACTGGCTTAATAAATCCTTCCATTCCCAGTGGCAGTAAAATTTGAATGGCCAGAACTCCCATGATGGAACCTACTATTCCTGCTACTAGGGTCAATACGATGGATTCTCCAAGTATCATTCCTAATATTCGTCTATTTTTCCATCCAACTGCTTTTAATACTCCAATTTCCCTGGTTCTCTCATATACAGACATTATCATGGTATTTATTACACCTATGCCTCCAATAACAATGGCTAAAATAGATATGGCCCATGAAGCTGTATCAATAGTGTTTAAACCCTGGTCTACACTTTGAAGATCTTCTAAGGATGCAATGGTGGTAACATCATTGCCATATTTATCCTCAATGGCCTTGGTCACTTCATCAACATTGGCATCTTTTTTTATTTTTACATAGATCATGGTGACCTTGTCAGGTTTATCCTCAATGTCTTGAAGATTGCTCAGTGATAAAAAGGCCCCACCATCTTGTTGAAGATCACCAGTTTCAAATATTCCAGTTATCTTATATTTTTTCTGGCTAAGAGTTAAAGTATCTCCGACGGTTTTATTTAGTTTTTCTGAGGCTACTTTTCCAATTATTACCTCTTTAGCGTCTCCACTGGAGAATGCTTTTCCTTTGGTAATTTTTATATTACTTATGTCTAATTTATTGGGATCTATTCCAATCAAAACAAAATAAGGATTTCCTCCAATAGGTTGAATGGCAGTTAAAACTCCAACAGCATCTTCAACCCCATTAACTGATTTTATTTTGTTAATATAACTTTCATCTATCTTACTGAGGAACATATCTGATACATTAGATTCTACAACTGAAAAATCAGATCCTCCAGCTTTTAATGTTTCTTCAGTAGAAGTTTTCAGTCCATCTGTAATTATTCCCAGTGCTACAATGGTGGCTATTCCAATGGCTATGCCTACAATTGCTAGTGCGCTTCTGGTTTTATTTCTAAATGGATTTTTTAGAATTAACGAGAAAAACGACATTTTTTCACTCCAAATGTAAAGTTTTATAACTTTATTCTTGAATTTTTTTTATGTAAATATGGTTTTAAATTTTATCAACCACATATGATTAACTGTTCATATGAGGTTTATATTTTTCGTATTTTAATTAAAATTGAATAAAATTCTACTAAAATTGCTTTATTCAAAATTTACTTTCAAAAAAGATATTTATTGGAATTAATAATAAATTAAACTATGAATCGTAGGCTAGGCCTGTTACTTGAAATATTATACCTAATTGTTATTTTAATCGATGGTTTTCTTTTATTAACCAGTAGTTTACTGCCATTTAAAATGGCCAATTATCAAAATATAGCTTATTTTGATTTAATTACCAGTATGCTTTTATTAGTTGGATATTTAGTTCAAATGCGAAAAAATGAGCCTAAAGCTTATTTGAAAAGAAATTGGAACTTAGTTATTATTGTTATTCCCTTTTCTTTCATTGCTATAAACATACTGGGCATTGATGGCCCATTCATTGTTTTAAAAATTCTTAATCTCATTAAAGTAGTGGCCTTAATGTTCGCAGTCAGGCAGGTAGGGCGATCTGTTGATGAGTTTGTTGAAAAAAGTCGACTTATTTATGGTGTGGCCTTTTTTCTGGCTGTTCTTTTGATTTCATCTATCTCTTTTTTTATAGTGGAAAATGGAATCAATCCTAATGTAACTAATTATGAAGACTCATTGTGGTATGTTATTCAGACTATAACGACGGTAGGTTATGGGGATGTTGTCCCTTATACTTCATTGGGACGTGTTGTTGGAGTTATAGCTATGTTGAGTGCTATTGGAATATCCAGTCTATTGACTGCTGCAACCACTTCTTCATTAATGGATAAATTTCGCCATGAAAGTGATAAATTATCTAAAAGAAATTCAAAATATGTCCAAAATCTCGAAAAAAAGATTGATACATTAAATTCAGAGATTCCGAAAAAAGAGAGTATGGATAATCTCCATAAAGAGTTAAAAGATCTTAAATCTGAAATTCAAGAATTAAAAAATTTGCTTGAGAAAAAATAGCTAATTAATTTCCAATTTGTATCTAAAATTATTTATTTTAATTAATAACCTAGATTTAGAATATTATTATAATCTAATTAAATCTTTTTAAACTATTTTTCTTTTATTTCCCTTTTAATTAGATCAATAATGGCTTCTTCTAGTTGTTGGTAGTTTTTTGAGAGTGCATACTCTTTAAAATCTGCCAATAATTCATTTGAAATTTTAAATGAAATTCTTGTAAATTCCTCTGACTTTTTAGGATACATATCTACACCAATTCTATATTCAATTATAAATAATTTTTTCAATAATTCTTATTATTTTAACAACTACTACAATTATTTATATTTCAAAATATTTTAAGTTTCTGTAATAAAATTATAATTAAGAAAATAATATGAAAATAAATCAATAATTCTTATGAGATGCCATTCTACTGGTAACTACTCTTTTTGCCCTTAGAGAAGTTTCATTATCTTTATTTTCTTTTAAATTAATTTCTATTTCATTTAGCAAAGAACTTAAATCGTCTAATTTACAATTATAAGCATAATTTAGCAGTTTCTTTGATTTTTCATTATCATTTTTGTTTTTCAAAATTTCACCTATTTGTATCTATAAATTAGATTATCACACAATAGAACATTCCATATATTTATTCAAATATTTAAATACATCAAAAAAACCACTTTGAAAATAAAATCTAGATGTATTTTTCATTTACTTGCTCTTGGATTCAGTTGCCAGGGATTTGATATATAATAAATCTATTTATGGGCAAAATTATGGTTATAGTCAAAAATTATGGTCAAAAATTTAAATAAGATAGAATACATACAAAAGTATAGTATAGAAAAATAGGAGGGATTCCATGAAAGAAGATGTTTTTTATGGTAAAGGAATGGCTCATGTTAAAAAGGATTATCCAGACATATATGATGCAGTAGTTAAATTAAATGAAGCAGCATACACTGGGAAGGCGCTGGACTATAAAACACAGAAACTAATTGCATTAGGAATCACTGCATCAAATTCTGATGATAGAGCTATGAAAAAACAAATGATGAGTGCTATTAGAGAATTTGGAGCAACAAAGGATGAAATTGTTGATGTTTTACGTGTAGTTCTTTTGACTGCAGGTAATCCTCCGTTTGTTAAAGCAATGAAAATATTATATGAAATAAATGAATAAATTAGTTAAAGAGTTAACTTATTCACAGTTCTAGAATTTAAATCTAGAATTTAATATTTCTTAATTAGAACTGTGTTTACTATTTTCCAAATATTATTAATGAGTTATTTTGTATTCAAGATATTAAATACGATTAATATGGGTGTATAATTTTCTCTTTATTTAATTAACTTACATTTAAGTCACATTACTAAAAAAATCATGAATTAAAATTTTAAAATCTGCTGGTGGTCGTTATATGTCTCAAGATTATGAAGAAAATGCTGGAGGAATGAGTTATCGAACTTTAAAAGGTGTCGATAAATCCCAGATCATGGGTTATCTTAAAGGTCATGATGGAACTGGGGCAGCAGAAATACATGAAAAAAATACAGAATATTATTTGGCAAGTATTGAAAAAACTATCTCAAGGTTGGAATTAGCTAGAGTACGCTCAGAATACGCTAATTTACCTGATGAGGATTTCCAAACCATTGATGATAAATTGAATGAAGGTTCTAAATGGCTCAATGATCTAAAAAAGAATCTTAAAAAGACAAAGGATGCATCTGAGTGTTTGGATAACATTTCCTATAAGAAATGGCATGCGGTAAAACTTATCCCTTCTTCGGTAGAAGGTTATGTGATTACTAAATCTATCCAAATAAAGATTAACCGGATAAAAGGTAATTTATCTGCATCAGGGCATCGAATGCATCTTAGGAATGCTGAAAAGCATAATGAATCTTCTAAAAAGATATTTTTAGAATTGATGCAACTGAATGAAACTTCGGACCTGGATAATGCTGAAATTTTACGTATAAAAGCTTTCAATGATGCTTCAACGGCTCAGGATATTTTAAAAACTAAATTTAATCAATATCCTCGCTAATTTTATTTTATTTATATTACTTATTTATTTTTACGGATCAATCATGATTTTTCAATATTCTTTAGATGGCCTTATATTGATGATCAGTGCGATTTTAGTTTTTTTCTTAGCAATTAGGAATTGTTCCTATACCTGGATTAGACGTAATGCCATTTTTTCTGATTTATATGAACTTATACATAATTAAAATTCATCTTTAATTTTAACTTAAAAAAATCATTTTAAAATCTATTTTAAACCAAACCTTTTTAAGTACTCTTAACTAATATTTATCACCGTCAATTTTGACGAGAAAAGACTCTTTTTGGGACAATGTCCCATGGATGTGGCGCAAGCTGAACAAGAGGTGTTTATTAATGTATAAATATGTACGAGATGCATGGAAAAATCCAGACAATTCCTATGTAAGGGAACTTATGTGGGAAAGAGCTCCTCAATGGAGGAGAGAAAGCGTAATTCAAAGAATAGACCGGCCAACCCGTATCGACAGAGCTCGATCCTTAGGTTACAAGGCCAAAAGAGGTTACGTTGTTGTCCGAACTCGCGTTAGGCGTGGTGGACGAAGAAAAAGCCGATTCAAAGCAGGTCGTAAGCCTAAAAGAATGGGTATTAAAAAGATTACTCCTAAAAAGTCCATACAAAGGATTGCTGAAGAGAGAGTCGCCAGAAAATTCCCAAATATGGAAGTGTTAAATTCTTACTGGGTATGGGCAGATGGTAAACATAAATACTATGAAGTTATTTTAGTTGACCCTAACCATCCTGTTATTAAAAGTGATCCTAAAATCAATTGGATCTGTGAAAAACAACACACCGGACGGGCTTTCCGTGGCTTAACCAGTCAAGGTAAAAAGTCCAGAGGTCTCCGTAATAAAGGAAAAGGTGCTGAAAAATTAAGATAATCTTTTAGATTTCTTACTTTTTCCTCTTTTTTTATCTTAATTATCGATTATACTATTTTCATAGAATATCAGTTTTATAAAAAAAACCAATCTTCTGTTCTAATTATCAATAAACCTATTTATTCATTACTATTTGAAAATTAAAAGTAATAATCTCCGTAAATGAGCTAAAATGAGTTATAATTTAACTTATTAAAATTTCTTATTTATTAATTTCCTGATTCAAGTTGATTAAAATGATCCACAATATTTCATATAGGGTTTTTATCCAAGGTACTGAAAGGCCAGAAAAGGTTGAAGAGTCATTAAAGACTATATTTTCCCGGGCTGAACCTGAAATAGAACATACAGAAGGTTATTATCTCAATCCAGTTACAATTTTAAGTCAAAAAATAACTAAAAAACGGGAAATCAAAGAATTTATTCAAAAACTTCGAGAAATGAATAAAGAAGATATTATAAAAATATCCTATGATTTTGAAAAAAAAATGGATGATAATGGAAATTTCTTTCTTAGATTTGATAAGCAGGAAGCTTTAAAAGGGAATTGGAAAGTGGTAGGACATGGTGATTCTATACACGTTCGAATAAAAATTGCAGCCTATCCTGCTAAAAAAGATGTGGCCATTAGAATAGCTCACCAAATATTTGAAACGGATTAATTATTGTATTGATTTTATATTAACTTAATTAATATTCAACTAATTATATTGATTATATTGATATTACTCTAAATTTATTAATTAATCACTAATTTAAATTATCATTAAATTATAAATCTTAAATTATAAAATATTCAATTCATTAAAATATTATTAATTAAATTTTACAAAGGGGCAATTGTCCGGGAATTATCTGATTAAATTGAAATTTTACGATTTTCACCTACAGGGAAGAAATTATAACTCTGATAAGAAATTAATTTTTGAAGCAAAAAGATTGGGATACTCTGGTGTTTCTTTATTATATTCTAAAGATGATTATAAGGAATCAAAAGAATATTTAACCGAAATTGAAAATGAGATTAATTCAGAACCAACTATGGATTCTAATTCTGTTTCTAATCCAGTATCTAATTCCGCATATAATCTAGATTCTAATTCAGATAATAATTTAAATTTTGAGAAAACTTTTAAGATTTTTCCAGGAATTAAAATTTTCCCGAAAAATTCGGAAGATCTAAAAAGGCAGATTAGAAGTTCTAGAAAAAAAACTAATATTTTAATGGCTGTTGGTGGTGATTTAAAGATAAATCGTGCTGCATGTGAAAATATTCAGCTTGATATTCTTTCAAGACCATATTATAAGCGTAGGGATTGTGGAATTAATCATGTTCTTGCTAAAGAGGCTGCTAATAATGATGTAGCAATTGAATTAAATATTTGCGACATACTGAGGGCCAGATCACCTATTAGATCTAAAATAATGGCGCATTTTCAGGAAATTGTTAAATTACAAAAGAAATTTAAATTTCCACTAATTATTGGCAGTGGAGCGGTTTCTATTTATGATTTGAGAAAACCTAAAGATTTAAATGCACTCAGCCAGTGTTTTGGATTGAGTAAAAATGAAGTGAATTTAGCTATTTCTAACAATCCAAAAAATATAGTTGATTTCAATAATCAGAGAAAGGACATTATTATTGTTGGGGCCAAGAAAGTTGCCAATTAACCAGACAATTAATTTAATTTAATTTAATTTAATTAAATTAAATTATTATTATTATTATTATATTCAATTAATCAATTTTCTAGCCAATTTTGTACTTTTATAAGAATATTTAATATAACAAGATGATTATCCATGAAACTTAAAATATTACCTCCTACACTTAGAGGTTCAAAAAGGTATATTGCATTTGAATTGATTTGCCAAAAATCTATAACTAGGGATGAATTAGTCAATTTAATCTGGAATTCGTGTCTGGAACTCTATGGTGAATCTGAAACAAGTAGATTCAGACTATGGCTCATGAGAAAATGGGACTGTGGTCAAAAAGGTAATGATTTTATTATAAAAGGTATATTGCATTGTAATAGGGGAGATGAAGAAAAAGTTAGGGCTTCTCTTTCATTAGTAACAAATTTCCGTGGAAAAAAAGTAGTTTTCCACACTCTGGGTTTATCTGGAACCATTCATTCTGCAACACAAAAGTTTATTAAATCCAGACCCTAACATAAATACACAGTATTAATAAATTATTAAATTGATTTGAAAATAAGTCTTGATAAAGAAATTGAGCATTTTAAAATCAATTAAATGTCACTAAAAATAAGAAATCACATTCATAAAATAAGATAAAAAAGAGAGGTATACATATGCAACCACTTCAAAGTGCAGGTTATGATAGGGCCATTACTGTATTTAGTCCAGATGGAAGACTATTTCAGGTTGAGTATGCAAGAGAGGCCGTAAAACGAGGCACAACTTCATTAGGTGTCAAATCAAGCGAAGGAATAGTGCTTGTTGTGGATAAAAGACCCACAAGCAAACTGGTCGAACCTAAATCAATTGAAAAGATATTCCAAATCGACCAACACATTGGCGCTGCTACATCAGGATTGGTGGCAGATGCTAGAGCTATTATTGAAAAAGCTAGAATAGAAGCTCAGGTTAACAGAATAACCTATAATGAACCTATTCGTGTAGAAACACTATCTAAAAAGATTTGTGACATGAAACAGATGTACACTCAGCATGGTGGGGTGCGTCCTTTTGGATCCGCTTTAATAATAGGCGGAGTTAATGGTAAAGGATGCAGATTATTTGAAACTGACCCTAGTGGTGCACTAATAGAGTACAAAGCTACAGCTATAGGTGCTGGAAGACAAGTGGCTATGGAAGAGTTTGAAAAGAAATATGAAGAAGACATTACTCTTACAGATGCAATTGAACTTGCTCTAGATGCTGTTTACGAAGCCACTGAAGGAAAAACAACTCCTGAAAGTGTTGAAATAGCTGTTATTGATGCTAAAGACAAAAAATACAGGAAATTATCTGAAGAAGAAATTAAAGATCATGTAGAAGAACTTCTCATCAGAAAAGAGAAGGAGGAAGAGGAGTAAAAAACATGGTTAATCTTGAAGATGCAGTTATTGCCCGTTTGGAATCCCATGGGGAACGATTCGAGATTTTTGTGGATCCTGATCTTTCTGCAGAATATAAGAAAGGATCTAATGAATCTAGGATAGAAATAGAAACAGTTCTTGCAGTGGAAGAAATTTTTAAAGATGCTAAAAAGGGTGATAAAGCGTCTGAGGAAGGTATGCTTAAAGTATTTCAGAGCACGGATCCCTTGGAAGTTGCAGAGTTAATTATTCAGAAGGGACAAATCCAGCTCACTGCCCAACAGCGCAGGGAAATGCTAGAGGATAAGCACAAACAAATTGTTGCTAAAATAGCTAGGGAGGCTATTAATCCTCAAACAGGCTTTCCTCATCCACCAAAGAGAATTGAAAAGGCCATGGAAGAAGCAAAAGTTCATATTGATCCATTTAAAACTGTTGATGAGCAGATAAATATTGTTCTGAAAGCTATTCGGATTAAAATTCCAATTAGATTTGAAAAGGTGAAAATGGCAGTTATGATGCCTGGTGAATTTGCCGGTGGCGCATATACAGCCATATCTAAATTTGGAAGAATATACAAAGAGGAATGGCAGCAAGATGGATCATGGATAGCTGTGGTTGAAATACCTGGAGGCCTGCAAGATAGTTTCCATCAAAAAATGAGTGAACTCACAGGCGGGAATGTGGATACCAAAGTTATTAAATAAACTTCTTCTTTTTCCTATTCTCATATGGCTTTCATATAGAAAAGGAGGCATAATGTGATATTAATAAAAGATAAGGACCTTGTAGTTCCTGGTGAAGTGCTGGCGGAAGACGATTTTCACGCTGGTCGAGGAACTTTCAGGGAAGAAAATAAAATATGCTCTTCGGTAGTAGGCTTAGTTTCTATTAGAAATAAGAAAATTAGTGTAATTCCGCTACAAAGTAAATACCTTCCTAAAAGAGGGGATGTGGTTATTGGAGAAATCAATGACATAAGATTCTCTATGTGGGGATTAGATATTAATTCACCTTACTCTGGTCTTTTACCAGCATCAGAAGTATTTGGAAAAGAAAAAAGGGAACTTGAAAAAGTCTTTGATGTTGGGGACGTCCTTTTTTTGAGAGTAATTGATGTTGATGAAGTTAAAAAGGTCAAACTTGGATTAAAAGGTCGTGGATTAGGCAAATTTAAGGGCGGAATATTAGTTTATATCACTCCTACTAAGGTACCTAGACTTATCGGTAAAAAAGGATCCATGATTAATATGATCAAGGATAAAACTCACTGTGACATTGTTGTTGGTCAAAATGGTGTGGTATGGGTCAAAGGACAGCCAGAAATGGAAAGAATTGCTGAGAAAGTCATAAAAATGATTGAAGAGCAGGCCCACACTTCTGGACTGACAGATAGGGTACGAGATTCACTGGCTGAATTAACGGGTGAAAAGGTTGAATCTGATGATAACCATGAAATTCTTCAATCAGTAGAAGATAAACTGGAAACTGAATTGGGCAACAAACCCGATGAGGAGCATACTGATTTAAAAGAATCTGAATCGGATGAATCTGCAATTGAAGAAGATGAAGGCCAAGAAGAAGATCAATTAGAATCTGGTCAAAAAGATCAGGAAACTCAGCAAAATGTCCATAAAGATGAAGACGATGCTGAAGAGGGAGAAAGCGCAGAAGAGAAGGAAGCGCAGGAAAAAGATGAAGTAGATGAAAAATCTGAAGATTCAGATGAATCTACTGAAGAAAAAACTCCAAAAGATGAGAAAAGTTCTCTCCCTCGTAAAATAATTGAATCTAAATTTAATTTTAATCAGTTTAAGAGGTGATTATTATCATCACAGAAGATACTAATTTAGGGGCAAAATCAAGGGAAGATGGAAGAGCTTTTGATGAATTACGTCCCTTGAAAATTGAAGCAGGCGTTTTAGAAAGAGCTGATGGCTCAGCATATTTAGAATTTGGTGGAAATAAAATACTTGTGGCTGTTTACGGTCCAAAAGAATCGCATATTCGCAGATTCCAACGCCCAGATAGGGCCTATATCCGTTGTAGATATAACATGGCTCCATTTTCAGTAGATGATAGGAAAAGACCAGGCCCTGATAGAAGATCGGTGGAAATTTCTAAAGTGACTGCAGAGGCCCTCCAACCATCCATACTTCTTGAAAAATATCCAAGAGCTTTAATTGATATTTTCATTGAAGTATTAGAGGCAGAAGGTGGAACTCGGTGTGCAGGGATAACTGCAGCATCAGTGGCTCTAGCAGATGCAGGTATTCCCATGAAAGACATGGTTGTGGCCTGTGCTTCTGGTAAAGTCAACGACCAAATTGTTCTTGATCTTTCAGAAGTTGAAGATAAAGAAGGTCAAGCTGATGTACCCGTTGCTATCATGCCACGCAGTGGGGAAATTACTCTTTTACAAAGTGATGGTAGTTTAAATGCTGGAGAATTCGAAAAAGCAATTGATCTTGCAGTAGAAGGATGCCAAGCCATTAGTAAAGTTCAGCAAGATGCCTTAAAGAAAAGGTATGGTGAGTAAAATGAATGTTGTTCCTGAAATAACTCGCAAAAGTATAACTGACCTTATCAATAATTTAGAACGTCCGGATAGCCGAGCTTTGGATGAATATCGTGAAATTTCACTGGAAACTGGTGTAATTTCTAAAGCTGAAGGCTCTGCCAGGGTTAAGATTGGAAATTCTCAGATTATTGTAGGTACTAAATCTCAACTAGGTTCTCCATTCCCTGATACTCCTAATGTTGGGGTTATAATGACTAATTCTGAATTACTACCTATGGCAGCACCAGAATTTGAACCAGGACCTCCGGATGAAAAATCTGTGGAGCTAGCCCGGGTCACAGACCGCTGTATCAGAGAAAGTCAGATGGTGGACCTGGAAAAGCTATGCCTGATTGAAGGAAAGAAGGTTTGGATGATTTTTATTGACTTACACATACTTGATTACGATGGAAATTTAATGGATGCTGCGGTTTTAGGTGCAGTTGCTGCTTTGTTAAATACCAGGATTCCCAAGGCCACTATGGTAGATGATGAAATAGTTATTGACTATGAAAACAAGGAACCTCTTCCAATTAGAGAAAAGGCATTAATGTGTACTTTTGCTAAAATTGGTGAACAGATGGTTTTGGATCCTTCTCTTGCAGAAGAGGAAATCCTTTCTGCTAGACTTTCCATTGGTATGACTGAATCTGGAAATATATGTGCCCTTCAAAAAGGTGGAGCAACTCCTTTAACTAAAGAAGAAATAATGAATGCTGTAAAAATTACTGAGGAAAAAACTAAAGAATTGATGGAATATTTACCATAATTAACCATCAATTTCAATTTTTAAACCTAACATTTATATATTTCTTTAATTAAATTTTAAATTACTAAATTATTTTGTCGATCATTTAATATTGGCATAATAAACTAATTCACGATACTAAAGTAATTTTTACTTTTTTAGCTGTTATATAGAACTTATTAACTCTATATATCACTATTTAACAAAAGAAAGGTTATTTTATATCATAGTAACTGCAATTAATTTCAGAAATTGTCAGTTTTTCAGTGTTAATCACTAATTCAGTGATTCATTTCCCATTTATTTGGGAATTGATGATGAGTTTGAGGCTTATCATTTATAAATTGTAAAATTTACTCGGAGTGATTCAAATGGCAAGAACCAAAAAAGTTGGTATTACAGGAAGATTTGGTGCAAGATACGGTCGTAAAGCCAAAAGAACTGTAAAACAAATCGAAGAAAACATGAAAAAGAAACATGTATGCCCTACATGTGATCGACCTGCTGTTAAAAGAGTTAGCAGTGGTATATGGAAATGTAGAAAGTGTGGCGCTGTCTTCACTGGCGGAGCATACGTACCTGTTACTCCTATGGGTAAAACCGCTACCAGAAACATAAAACGGATTATTGGAGGTTCATGATTTGTATAAATGTGCTGAATGTGGAGCTATAATTGACCCTAAAGGGTACATGGAAAATAAATGTCCTAGATGCAGATACAGAATTCTCTTTAAAGAAGTTCCCACTGTTAAAAGGACTATAAAAGGAAGATAAGGTAATTATTAATATTTTAATCCTTATTAACCCTCTTTATTCTAACTATTTTATCTGAGATTTTATGTTAATTACAACTTCAAGAAAACCTTCTAAACGTACCAGATCTTTTTGCCAGTATTTAAATCGTGTTTTCATTTCTGAATACACTAATCGTGGTAAAATGAGTATGAGGGACGTTCTTTTAAAGGCAGCCAATTTAGGATATTCCTATTTGGCAGTTGTTTTTGAGTATAATGGCAATCCCAGTAAGATCACCTTTTTTAATAAGGACGGATTAGAAATTATTTCTATGACAATAAATGTGGCCTTACCTGAGAAAAGAATCAATATTCAAAAAGAGGATTTGTCATTTAAATGTGACTTTGAAGAAATGGCCATTTTAGGGGATATCCTTCAATTAAAAACAGTAAATGATTTTGAATCTGAAGCAGATAAAAATGACTTGGATTTTGAAGATTTTCAAGAATCAAATCTTATAACAATCAAAGATTCCAAATCTAATGATTCAAAACAAGATTATAAGGCTATTTTAGATGTTTTTGATAAAAAAGGCATTTGCACTGGATTTAAAATTTTTATTAAGAATTTTAAGCTTGAAAATAGTTCAAAAGATTGATTATTTGATAATTAAATCTATTATTAATTATAATCTGGAGATTGTATTTTGATTCAGAATACTCCATTAAAGTCTGTGGAAAGTGAAATTGAGATAGTACTTGATAGCAATTTACAAGCCCAAGTAGTATTTACTTCAGTTAACCCTGAAATCATCAGTTCTCCTTCACAACGTTCTTCAATGGAGATGTTAGTTAAAGGGAAGTCTATTTTCCTTAAAATTAAGTCTAAAGATTCAGCTTCTTTTAGAGCATCTTTAAATTCTTCTATTAAATGGATCATGTTATCTCTAGATGTTTTGGAACTTCAAAAAGAGGATTATTGATAGGATTATTGATATAATACAAATGTGATATTGTTTATATTAAAATTCAATTAATAGATTCCAAAATGAATTTATAAAATTAATTTAGAAATAATATAATGGTCTATAAATCTATAGATTAAATGGCATTAAATTAATATTTTAAAATCATTCTAAATATTATGAGGTGAAAAAATGGAAGTACCACAAAATATTCAACACCAACTAACTCAATTCCAACAACTACAACAACAGGCTCAGGCCATCTCCATGCAGAAACAAACTGTTGAAGTACAAATTCAGGAAACCCAAAAAGCATTAGAAGAACTCAAAAAAGCTGATGATGAGGCTGATGTTTATAAATCTGCTGGAAATCTATTAGTCAAAGTTGATAAAACTGAAATCAACACTGAACTGGAAGATAAGGTGGAAACTCTTAAACTTAGAGAAAAAACCATTTCTCGTCAAGAAGAAAGGGTAATGAGTAAACTTCAGGAAATGCAAGCTTCCCTACAAGAAGCCATGCAAGGCGCTGGAATAACTCCTGGGATGTAATTAATTGAAAAATAAGCTCAAAAATTTGACTCAAGAAGATTTAAACGAGATATCTGATTTTATTTCTTCTTCTGCTCAAAATTTTATTTCACAGAAAGTTTCTCAAAAAGAGATCAATGACCTGGATATTAAGGTTGAACTCTCTTACGAAGAAAAACTTGAAGTTGATATTACTATAGATCTTTCGCTGGATGATTTATCTTCAGTGAATCCTGATATTGTTGATGAGGCCATTGAACATTCTTTTGAAGTTCTTGAACCTTTTTTAGATGTTAATTTCAGGACATAGGTTTTTTGAAGTTCTTGAACCTTTTTTAGATGTTAATTTCAGGACATAATTGATTTTTAATTTAGTTTATATTAAACTCATTTTTATTTTTGCTTGATTTATTGATTTTACAATAGATTAAATTCTTATTTTGATATTTTTCACCAAAAACTGTTTAATACCATTCTAGGGTTTTTTACTCAATTTGTAATACTTATTTTCCAAAAAGTATTTATAGTATTTTGACATTCTATTAATTGGGCATTGTTTCCTCCACTGCTCGGTCATCTTTGGTATGACTTAATAAAAATATGGGCATCTAATAACAATCCTTTCGCTCAGCCTTTATTATTGGATGTCCTATTTTACATTTCAATACTTTTTATTACTTTTTCTTTATATTCGGGCCTAAAGTTAATAATAATAAATAAATAGAAAGTGTTATAATTATCTAAACAATCCATATTTGTCACAATAAATTTGGCACTAGTATGATATTTTATATTCGCCAATTTATTCCCTCTTCCAGTAGGGATAATCCCTATTGGAACTCCCACTTATTTTATTTTTTAATCCTGTTAGTTTAGAGTTATGTATTACTTTCTGTTTAATGAGTTTCATTTGTTATTTATATTTGTGAGTGAGGGTTTTTTTAATAATTATGCCTTTTTAAACCTTTAATTTTTTTATAGATTTTAATAAAACTTTTAGACTTCTTAATTTCTTATTACTAATATTGCTTTTTAATCCATTTTGTGTTACTTAAATTAATCTATTATTACTAATATTATGGATTTCATTAGATTTGTAATAAGATAAACATTATAAATGTTATTACAACAATCTATTTTAGCAGTATTGTAAAAATGATTAAAAATTTAAAAAAAGGAGGACTTATTTGCATTTACCTGATGGAATTATACCTTTATGGCAAGCGGGGATTTACTGGATCTTAGCCATTATACCCTTAGCATTTTATGCTTTTAAAATTTCTAAAAGCGAGCAAAAAGATAAACTGATTATAAATACGGGAATTTTTGCCGCGGTGACCGTTTTAGTATCTTCTTTATCCATACCATCTCCCTTTGGTATCCCTATGCACTTTTTCCTGATACCCCTAGTAGCTATTTTGCTGGGCCCCCTCACAGGCATAGCTGTAGCTTTTTTATGTTTGCTTTTGCAGTTCCTTTTCTTAGGAATGGGGGGAATAACCACTCTGGGAGCTAATGTACTAGCTATGGGTGTGGTAATGAGTATTTCAACTTATTTATTCTACAAACTAACCTATGATCTTGATGAAAGATTAAGCATCTTCGCGGGTACTCTAATGGGTATAATAATGGCCACAGTCACTAATGCTATTATTCTAATACTGGCTGGAGTTGCTACTTTAGAAATGTTAATGGCTACTTTAATACCATTTTATTTATTCATTGCGGTTATTGAAGGGCTAGCCAATGTTGCTATCATATCATTTATCTCCAAAGTCAAACCTGAAATGTTAAAAATAGATAAAATTTAAAAAGAGGATTAAAATGAAAATAAAAGTAATTTGCTTATTATTTATTCTTTTAGGAACGATCTCCGCGGTCAGTGCCCATGGAATAGATGTCACTAATCAATCAACCATTGTCATTGCAGATAATTCTACCGGAGTGCTGGCTAAAAAAGTAACAACTGATTTGGGACTTAATATCTCTGTTTATAAATTTAAATCAGCAGATGAGGTAACCCACCAGCTGGAACATGCTTTAACCAACTCCAATAAGAAAATTCTGGCAGTGGCCTATCAAGATACTGTCAATGATTTTCTAGCTAAAAACCCTAGTGTGTCTAACCGGATATTTGTTAGTTCTGGGGATGAGATGGATATAAAAAATGGATTAACTCTTTTATCTTCCAATAATAATACTGGATTTTTAACACCACTATTGGCTGGTCTTTTAATTGGTATTATGGCTGGTTTAGGCCTGGGTGCTTTCTGGATGAAGAAGAAGTTAAGTTGATTAAGTTTTTAATTATTCTTCTTTTTTTTAATTTTTTAAGGATTTTATTTTATAATTAATACTTTGGCCTGTTCAATGCTGATTTTATAGATATTACTTTTTAGGTGTGGGATTTATTTTTAAGGACATAATAGTCATTTAAATTTAGATTTTCTTTAAAAAGTATTATTCTTTTTATTATTTTATTACTAAATTTAAAATATATTAAAAAATGTAATAATATTTAATTAATAACTATTATTATATACTGGTAAGTTCAATTTACTTTGATTAAACGTAAAGGAGGTGAAAAGATGAAAAAAAACGTAATTTTACTAGTAACGACTTTATTTTTCATCATTGCAATGTGCGGAGCAGTATCCGCAACAGAGAATAACACTGGAGGTGATCAGAACAATTCTCAAATTGTTATTTCTGGTCAGGTTCTGGATTGTGTTACCAAAGAACCATTTGCAGGAGTAGATGTAACTGCTTCAAACAATGGAAACAATATATCAAAGACTAAAACAGACAACCAAGGTAAATACGAGCTCAAATTTTTAAGTAATTATACCCAATTCAATATCACCGCCAGCCAGGATGGTCATAAATCATCTACAAAACTGGTAAATGTTGATTCGGATTCAAATAATCAAAATAAGAATCTAAGTGGTAATGCTAATTTTGAGATGGGAAAACCTAAAGTGTTGATTATTGTTTACTCTGTTAAACCTGGATTCCTTGATGCTATCAAAGATTGTGATTTTTTAAACATTACATTCTATACTTATACTGCAGGAAATCTTCCACAATCAGTCAATATAACTGATTATGATATGGTTTTTGTGGACTATTTAGCATCAGGACTAAAAAATAATGACTACGTTAACCGAGTAGCAGCTTTGATGAATCAATCAGCAGCAAATGGAATTCCCACAGTAATGACTATAAATTATGCCATTAGCATTCATAGTGCAGTAATTATTGCTAATGGGAATTCACAGTACCAGTGGATGAGAGATTACTGGTCCAACATTAACTATGCCAATGGAAAAGAACTCTTTAAATTCATTGGAGTGAAATTTTTCGGATTAAATGTGGGAACACCCCAAATACCAATCTATTCAATCAGTGAAGCCATATACCATCCCGATGCAAATAAGCTTTTTGCGAGTTTGGATGATTATAAAACATGGTATCAATTCAAGGCAGGAAAACCTACTGTAGGGATTGTATTCAGTCAGTCTGAGTATTCAGGCACTGATATGGCCACAATGGATTCTTTAATCCGCGCTTTTGAAAATAAGGGTTATAATGTGATACCATATTTCTATCCGCATAGTGGAACCCCAAATATCAATAAGTTTCTACTACAGAATAATCAATCCGCTGTGGATTTAATAATCCATTATAAAATGTTTGGTTGGACTTCCAACAGCTCGTACAATGATACTCAATTAGACCTCCAAAAACTGGATGTTCCTATCATAAAAGCCTATAAATATTTCGGGAACTATTCAAGTTGGCTAAATGGCACACAGGGAATGCAAGCAAGTACCTTAGGTAGTACCATTGTTCCTTCTGAACTTGATGGGATGTTTGATCCAATCATAATTGCCACGCAGGAAGAAATGCCGCAGTACTTGCCATACACTATTACATTGTTCAAACCAATTGATCGCCAGATAAATTGGTTGGTGGATAGTGCCATAGCATGGATTAACCTCAGGTACGAATCCAATAGTGATAAAAAAATAGCAATAATTTACTGGCACGGAACTGGTAAAGACCAGGGAGCAACAGCAGGGCACCTGGATGTATACAACAGTATTAGCAGTATATTACAGGCTCTTAAAGACAGTGGTTACGACCTTGGAACCAATAATGTGCCTAATAACAATACATTAGTGGATTTAATCCGTAATCAAGGTTTGAATGTAGGATTATGGGCTCCAGGGGAGTTAGAAAAACTGGTAAAAAATAATCCAGTGATCTTGGTTTCTGAGTCTGAGTACTTGACCTGGTTTAATAAACTCAATGCTGCAAAAAGAAAAGAAGTCATTGATATGTGGGGTGAACCACCAGGTGACATAATGACTTACACTAAAAATGGTGTAAAATATCTGGTTCTTCCAGTTATCCAATATGGAAATATTATTCTGGCACCTGAACCTTCACGTGGTTATAACCAGGATATTGATGCCATGTATCATGCAGGCAGTGTGCCACCTACTCACCAATATCTGGCCTTTTACTTCTGGCTAAAGAACGACTTTAAGGCAGATGCAATTATTGACATGGGAAGGCACGGTACTGTAGCATGGCTACCTGGAAAAACTGGGCCTGGTCTGGATATAGATAACTGCTGGGCAGCTATTGTAAGTCAGGATATTCCAGTGATATATCCATTTACTGTAGAAGGTAGTGAGGGTATGTTACCAAAAAGACGTCAAGGAGCACTAATGATAAGCCATTTAACTCCATCATTAACTGTTTCAGGACTCTACGGTAATTTGACCATACTCAACGACAAAATTTCAGAATACAATTCCCCTAATATTGATGCCGAAACCAAAGCTAAACTAAAGATAAGTATTTTACAATTAGTAAAGGACTTAAAAATCAATGAAGATATTGGAGTGAACTTAACCACAATCAACGACACTAACTTTGACCAGTTCCTGGGAAAAGTGCACGCGTATTTGGATGATATAGAATCAGAATTCATACCCTATGGATTGCATGTATTTGGACAGCCACCTCAGGGAGATGAGCTTACCAATCTAGTTCAATCTTTGCTTGGGTTTGGTTTCAGAGATTATATGAAAGCGAATAACCTATCTGATGCACAGGTTCAGTTAATACTTAAAAAGTTATTAATTGAGGGATTGAACGTAAATCAAGCTCAAATTTCAGTTCTTGGTTCAACCTCTCCACAAATGACCACGTATCTAAACCAGGCTTTAGTACACGCTGCAAATATCAATAAATGTACCAATGAGATGACAGGTCTTCTCCGGGCATTAAATGGTAGATATATCCCTCCAGGTATTTCTGGTGATCCAATTAATAACCCGAATGTACTTCCAACTGGAACTAACTTCTATTCATTTGATCCTAGGAAAGTTCCAACTGCCGAAGCTACAGCTATTGGTAATAAATTAGCTCAAGACTTAATTGACGACTACTTGAAGAAAACAGGTAATTATCCTACTAAGATATCATTCATGCTCTGGGCTATTCATACGCAACAGGATATGGGTGTAATGGAAGCAGCGATATTTTATCTGTTAGGTGTAGAACGAGTACCTGATGCCTCAAATCCAAGTATTGTAACTGATGTTAAGTTAATTACTAACTTAGGAAGGCCTAGAATTGATGTAGTGGTGAGTACTACTGCTCTATACTTGACCATGTTCCGATGTAGATTGGATCTCATTGATAAAGCAGTTAGATTAGCCGCAGCAGCCAATGATACTCAGCCAAACTATGTGAAACAGAATTCAGAAAATACCTACCAATACTTAAAGTCAAAGGGATACTCTGATGATATGGCCAGAAAACTGTCCATGGCAAGAATATTCTCTCAAGAAGAGGGTAATCACAAAAATGCCATGCAGCATGCATTGCTTGCAGGTGGGTCCTGGGAAAATGAGAGTCAATTAGCTGATACTTACATCAGCACCTTTGGAAATCTATTCCAGGGATCAGAGGTTAACTCTATTCTATTTGAAGATTTGTACAAACAAAATCTCAATGGAACAGAGGCAGTCGTATTTAGACGAACTTTCAATGCTAATAGTTTATTCAGTGACAGTGACTACATGGGATACTTTGGTGGTCTGGGCCTTACCATAAGAGAAATATCAGGTAAGGAGCCACTGATGTATATTATGAACACAGAAAATACCAACAATCCTAAACTGGAAACACTGGCAGAATCTCTTTGGAGGGATGTAAGGTCTACTTACATTAATCCAAAATATATTGGGAAGATGATGCAGTCTGGTGCTCCAGGTGCAGCTCAGTTCTCAGAATTCATAAAAAACATGGCTGCTTGGAGAGTAACTTCACATGATTCTGTGAATTCCAACATGTTCCAGGAAGCATATGATGTGTACTTCAAAGACAAGTATAATCTCAACATGAAAAAATGGTTTGATAGTGCTAATCCATACTCACATCAAGCTATGGCTGCTGTTTTATTGGATTCCATAAGAAAAGGTTACTGGGATGCAAGCGAATCTGATAAAAAATCTTTGGTTAATATTATAGCTCAAAATGTTATTGACAATGGTATGGCGTGTAGTGACTCTACTTGTGGTAATCTGGCTATGATGCAATGGGCTTCTCAGTACTTAGACCCAAATATGCTGGCTAAGTTCAAAAATGCTGTTTACACGTCCACTTTGTCTGCAGGTTTTGCTCCGGAACCTGCTAAACCATCTGAAGGCGGTAATCCTTCTGAAGATGGTTCTGATGGTAGTTCTGATTCTGGTTCTAGTGGTGGATCTTCTACTAGCTCTGGTTCTGATTCCAATTCTGGTTCTAGTTCTGCTTCTTCTCAGGATAAATCTGTCAGTGAAGAATCTCAGGCCACTACTGGTGAACAATCTTCTCAGAAGGCCTATGAGGTTTCTGAAAACAATAAAACCTCATCTAAACCTAATAACAACTATATTTATGCTATTGTTGGCTTATTAGCTTTATTAGGCCTTATTGGATTTGGATACTTCAAAGGTGTTGGAAGAAACTAAAACCTATAATCTACCCTTTTTCTTTTTTTTATTTTTTAATAGATTAGTTAATTATAGTATTTTTAATTTTCACGAATATCATTGAGTAAATTTATTTTTTTAGTTATCATATGCTTCATTTTGAGTTAAATAGGGGTTTCAGGTTTTATTTTCTACTTTTTAATGGTTTATTAATTTTAAATTATTATTTTAACGGATTATGTCTTATTAAAATTTTAGTATTAACTTTCTATGTTTATAATTTATTTTTAATTGAATTTAATAATTTTAAGTAGCTTATTTCATTAAAAGTATTATTTATCCTATTTTTTTATTACTAAATTTAAAATATATTAAAAAATGTAATAATATTTAATTAATAACTATTATTATATACTGGTAAGTTCAATTTACTTTGATTAAACGTAAAGGAGGTGAAAAAATTAGAAGACAAGTGATTTTAATTATAGCTACATTTGTTTTCATCATGTCACTGTGTGGTGCAGTGGCCGCAACAGATTCACAGGAGGGTATAAATGATACGACAACTGTGCAAACTGTAAATGGAACAAATGCTAGTTCAAATGAACCAGACCCACGAATACACGGTGTAATAAGAAATAACACTACACTGGCCAATGGGGCGGTAATAAACATTAGAAACCCATCTAATAACTCGTTGATTATCAGTGGAACAACTAATTCCAGTGGAGAATATGATATCTACTTCAATTCCAGTTTAACACAATTTAAAGTGGAAATTCTCTTTGGAGGAAGAAACTACACTACTAGCGTAACACCAACAGGTACACCCATACCTACGGCCGAACTCAACCATACCTTTGTACCAACAAAAATGCTCAAAGATGTGAAAATGGTTATACTGGTAGCCGGTGGTAGAGTTGGAACTGTAGATCGAGTAATGAATGATGTATATTTGAACAATTTGCTTCCTGAAGGGTATGATTTTGAATTAAGAATCTTCTCTGAAGATACTCTTTCTACTGATTCAGCAACATTCCAGAGATTTAGCGATGAATTGAAAACATCGAATATTTTCTTAATGGTTAACCCTGGTGTCAGCACATTCACAGCATCCCTTGCACCGTCTGTAAAGCAAATGCCTACAGGTTCCAAGGTATATTTGTTAGGAGGATCAAATCCGTTGACAACAGATATCAGTGTGACCACTCTTGCATATTCATCTGTTCTTAATGCTAATTTAACTACAGAAAATATTAAAAGAGCATTATTGGCTACATTAAAAAACTTCACAGCAATTAACAGCTCAACCAATACTACAATCATTGGAATGCCAACAGAATTTGTTTATCATCCAGATACTACAAAAATTTTTACTACAAGGGCAGATTATGAAGCTTGGTATATTTCATCAGGTAAATACAAAGCAAACGGCCCATGGATTGGACTACTTTTCCATGCGTGGTATTATGGTGCCAATGATCTAGCAGCATACAATGCTTTAATTCATAAATTGGAAGAGAGTGGAGCCAACGTAATAGTGCCTATTTTCTCAGACTTTGCTACCACGGCCAACAAATTCTTTATGGTTAATGGAACTCCAGCTATAGATGTGTTGATTACGCATTTACACAGTGGAATGACTGATAATGCTAGTTTAAATATATTAAATACTTTAAATGTACCAATTTTAAGCCCAGTCCATGTATTCCTTCAAGATACCCTTGACGGTTATCTAGCAAGTAGCACGGGATTATATGGTGGCGAATTAACAACATGGATCATCACTCCTGAGATAAATGGACGAAGTCAACCTGTTTTAATAGGTGGATCCAAAAGTATTGGAACTGACCCAACCACAGGTGCGGATATTAAAATATTTGTTCCATATCAACCAGGTATTGATCAGTTAGCTGATCGGGCTGTTTCATGGGGTATTTTGAAACATAAATTGAATGCTGACAAAAAACTGGCTTTAATTTATTTCGACAATACTCATGATGAAGGAATGCCTACTGGAGGCAGTTTAAATATTGAGGCTAGTCTGGCAAATATTCTAAAAGCTCTTGCAGCTCAAGGATACAATGTTGGATCTATAAATGCCACAAATTTAACTGCTGATAGTGTTCTGGCCATGATTAATGACCATGGTAGGAATTTAGTGAATTATACTCAAGCAGATCTGGCGAACCTTATTGCCAAAGGAGCACCAACCATAACGGTTGCTCAGTACATGCAATGGTATAACCAATTACCTGCTTCTCTTAGAGCACAAGTTGAAGAAGTTTGGGGCCCCGCTCCAGGCAATCTGATGATTTACAATGGTAAAATTGTATTCCCTGGTATAATGTTAGGAAACATATTCATGGGACCACAACCAATATGGAAGTGGAATGGTAATTCATCCAGTCTGGATAATAACACTCTACCACCAACCCATCAGTATATTGCTTTCTACCTATGGCTGCAAGATGGTTTTAATGCCGATGCTGTAGTCCATACTGGAGAACACGGAACATTAGAACTTCTTCCTGGTCACACTTCAGGTATGACTGAGGACGATTGGTCAAATACTCTGATAGGGGAAATGCCAAATATCTACATCTACTCTGGAGCAAATGATAATGCTAAAAGAAGAGCTTATGCCGTTCTTATTTCTCATTTGACACCACCAGTAGTTGAATCTGCATTATATGGTAATTTAATGGAGATGCATGATCTACTGACTTCATTTGATACAGCCTACCAGCAAAACGATACTGGATTAATGACTATCTACTACAACCAAATCTGGAAAAAAATTAATAATGAAACAGGTTTAAAGGAAAGATTGGGAATTAATTCATCTACTCCTTCTGGAACTGTATTGAATACATTACATAGCTATTTGCACACATTACAGCAACTACTGACTCCTTATGGTTTACATACCTTTGGAGAGTTACCTGATAATGAAACTTTGGAGAAATTCATTGCCGCAATTATTGCATTTGATCCAGGAAACAGGACGGGCCAGCATGATTATATTTTGAACTTACTAAATCAGAGTGTAATTAATGAGATGGCCTCTTTGTTAAAGGCATTAAATGGAGGATATATTAAGCCAGGTGTAGCTGCGGACCCTGTTAGAAATTTGGCATCCCTACCAACTGGAACGAATACATATTCTTTTGATCCAAGAAAAGTTCCTGATGCAGCGGCTTTAACAATTGGTTATACTGCAGCAGAAGCTGTTTTAAAAGAATATCTGAGTAGTAATAATGGAACATTTCCAGAAACCATGGCCACATCTATACGTGGTAATGAAGTAATTACTACCAATGGACAAAGTATTGCTACGATTTTCTACTTGCTGGGTGTAAAACCGATTTATTTAAGTGGAACTGTTGTAGGAACTGAAGTCATTCCTCTGGAAAACTTGACCATCACTATTGGAAATGTAACTGTACATAGGCCAAGAATCGATGTTCTTATCAGTGCTTCTGTAAGCTTCATTAATGTATGCCCGAATATTATAGCACTCATTGATAATGCTATTAAACAAGTGGCTATTTTAAATGAATCTAGTGACAAGAACTACGTGCGCAAGCACTACTTGGCTATGATTCCTCAACTAAAAACTGAGTTACTGGCACAAGGTTTAAGTCAAGCTGAAGCAGATACTCAGGCCGAACGCTTAGCAAGAGCCAGAATATTTGGTTTACCACCAGGTGCTGATCCCCATGCTATGGGAACTGCAAGAATCCTACGTTCCTCTGAAACATGGACTGAAGAAGAGCTTGCTGAAGCTTACCTGGAATATGAATCATATCTCTATGGTGATGGTTTAAGTGGTGTACCTGGTCGAAGTGTTATGGAAAAATTACTCCGAACTGTTGATAGTGCCATGGTAATCACACCGCGTGTATCTAATGGGGCTCCTGCACCAACTTATCGTGGTGTAACTATGATACAATTCCTGGTTAAACGCATGACTGGTAAGGACATAACTCCAATAGTTGTTAACACTGCTGATCCAAAAAACCTCATCATAAGAACTCTAAAAGAAGCTCTTGATGATAGTATAACCATGACTCTACTTAATCCGGTCTGGAGAAAAGGTTTGTTTGATGAAGGACCTGCTGGACAAAGACGTATGGCTTTAGCTTTTCGCAGTATAATTACCTTAAACATTAATCATGACATAAGCTCTGATAAATTACTGCAAATAGCCAATGAGCTTGTATTTGGTTCTGATGCGCTTACCGATCCTGATGCACTGAAGATGGCTGCTAAATCTCTTCTCATGGCTTATAATCATGGAATGATTTCCCTGACATCCGAACAGAAGAAGAAACTAACTAAGATTTTGGGTATAGATGGCACTACTCCGGATAATGGAAATCCATCAACTCCTACGAATCCGTCTAACCCGTCTACTCCAAGTAATCCTGGTGCTACTCCGTCCAGTCCGTCTGCTTCGGATAGTGGTTCATCCAGTTCGGTGAGTCCTGCGGCTAGTGCATCTGCAGCTTCTGTTGCATCTGCTTCTGTTGCTGGTGATCAGTCTGGTAAATCCTATGAAGTTTCTGAAAATACTAAAAGCTCATCTAATAAGAATAATGACAACTACGCTTACGCTATAGTTGGCCTAATTGCTTTAATGGGCCTTATTGGATTCGGATACTTCAAAGGTGTTGGAAGAAACTAAAAAACAAATAATCTACCCTTTTTTCTTTTTTTATTTTTTAAAGTAATTCGATAGAAATTCATATTTAATTATCACTAATTTTTAGGGATTTATTACAAAACCTTTTATTATCTCAAAAAAAGTAATAATAAAAATTTAATAGTAAGTATTATATAATTAATTTTTAAATATATATTATTTGAATCAAAATTTTAAATGTTTTATATTATTGTTTAGGAGGTGAGACGATAATAAGACTAAAAAATAATTTTATCCTTTTTATAATGTTAATTACCGTAGTTTTTGCTTTTAGTGGGATGGCCTCGGCACATCCGGGACATACTGAATATCCAGAAGAAATTCCTATTGAAGTTACTGATGATACTTCTGATTCTGGATCTACCACTACAACAACTTCTAGTAATGATAAGAGCAAAACTTCTAATTCCAAGGATAAAACTAAAACCACTACTTCTAAAAGTAAAGGCGGGTCAAGTAGTACAAATAGTACAAATAGTGTATCTTACTCCAATCAAGATGATGGTACAGTAAATAATGTGGAAGATAGTGCAACTCCTGATGCTGAAGAGGTTACTAGTGCCGGATCTAATAATTCTACACCAAAAAGTTCATCCTCGGGATCAAGTTTTCCAGGAACTGGTGCTGCTTTAGTAGTGGCCATTGGTGCTATTGCTGGTGGAGGATATTTATTTAGAGATAAAATATTTAATAGATAATTATTTTCTTATTTTTTTAATTTAAGAATTTTTTAGCATGGCTTTTTTTAATTAATTAACCTTAATTTTATGATATATTGATTTTTTTATTTAAAAAATAGTAATTGGGAGAATTAATCTCCCTTTAGATATTTCCTAAGTAAGGAGGTAGTTTAGGATGACAACATCAACCCCGTTATTCTATTCTCATTTATTTTATTTAAATTTTACTTGAATAAAATTAAAGTTAACTTGAAAAAATAGAAAGATATAAATATCAATTTTACTTGATTTATATTCAAGTACATTTGCAAAGGGATGTACTATAAATTTAAAGGAGGTGAAAAGATTCGAAAACAAATGATTTTTTTAGCTTTGGCTATGGTTTTCGCAATAATAATCTGTGGATCGGTTTCTGCAGCAAACACTACACAAGGGGGTGAAATAGATTCAGAAATTGCTTTAAATATTACTTTAGAGCATCCAGAAGCTCTCTCAGGCAATAATTTGCCAAATGTTGTTGTAAAAGATTCTGATGGAAATTCTATTTCTAATGTTTCAGTTACTAAATCTGGGAATAGTCAGTATAAACTGAATTTTAAAAGTAATAAAACTAGTTTAAAGGTCAATGTTACTGCTTTGGGCCACTTGTCTCAACTGGTAAATGTACAAATGAACTGGTTAAACTCAACAAATTCAAGCTACGGTTATTCATCAGTAAACTTGAGAGCCTACAATCTTCTCATTTTGAGTGGATCTTCAACCTACTCCAAACCAATGGTTTACTCCAATAGAAAACTTCGAGAAGAAGGATACTATTACAATTTGAAGTTTTACACTACCAGTGATTTAACTTCTGGAAACACCATCCTTGAAAATGAGATTAAAGAATTTGCCTTGAAATCAGACATTATTGTTCTGGAAATGATTGGTGTAAGTTCGGTTAACAAGGTGAAAGAGCTAATTAATGGTACTAATGCCATAATATGGGCTTTAAGATCTAATTCAACTTTCAACAATGATTCATCTATTAATTCCAATGATACACAAATGAGAATTTACTGGGATAACTCGGGTGAAGAAAACATGGGCCGATTCCAGCTTAAAACACTTCAAAAAATTGGAATGTATGTTATCCCTTCTCAGGATTTAAGCCCGGTTTCTTATCCTACAGTGTTCGTTTACCATCCGGATTCAGTTATTGCATCATTTACCAGTTTCAATGATTATCTGAATTGGTATTCACAAAATGGATCATATAATGCAAGTGCTCCCTGGGTTGGAATCTTGGGTTATAAATCTCATTTCATGAATGGAAACGGCGAATTATTGCAAGCGCTTTTAAGAAGCCTGGAAGAAAAAGGCATGAATGTAATGCTTGTTATCTGTGATTCAAGTAATTCTGCAAGAGCCAGTGCATTTTCCAGTTTTTTCATGAATGGAAATTCATCCCGGATTAATGCTCTGGTATGCTGCATGGGATACACCATGGTATTGAGTAATGCCACGGCCAGTGCTGAGATTCTGGAAAAACTTAATGTGCCTGTTTTTGCTCCAATTTATGCCTCAGATATGGATACTTGGGAAAATAGTTCTTCAGGACTTTCCAGTGAGGTATACTGGCAAGTGGCCTGGCCAGAAATGGAAGGACGTATTGAGCCTATTTTGATGGGTGGTGTTGAATCTAGTGAGATTGATTCTTTTACAGGAATAAGTATAAAAAAATACACACCAATACTCGATCGAATTGAAAGAGTCACCAGCAGGGTTGTAAACTGGATAGATTTACAAATACTCCAAAATTCTGTTAAAAAGATAGCTCTTATTTACTACAATGCTGCTGGAGGAAAAGATGGTGTAGGAGCATCTTATCTTAATGTTCCAGAAAGCATATCTCAGATTCTTAAAGCAATGGATGATGCGGGTTATACCGTAAATGGTAATTATTCGGTAGAATCAATAATTAATCTGTTTTTAACTGCTGGAAACAATGTGGGTTCCTGGGCTCCAGGTGAGCTTAAGAAACTAGTTGATGCTGGGGCCATAACCATGCCCTTAAGTGATTATCAGAAATGGTTTGCGACCTTACCCCAAGATCTTCAAAATGAAGTTATTGCAAAGTGGGGACCTGCTCCCGGAAATGTCATGGTTTATGATGGAAAAATTGTCATTCCCGGTATAATGCTAGGCAACATTTTCGTGGGTGCTCAACCCATGAGAGGATGGGGTGAAGACCCAACTTCTATTGCCCATTCAGCAACATTACCTCCCACACATCAGTATATTGCGTTTTACATGTGGTTGCAAAACAACATGAAAGCTAATGCTGTTATTCATCTGGGAACACATGGAACTCTGGAATGGCTCCCGGGTAGAAGCGTAGGGCTGGGTATTGAAGATTGGCCTGATGTTCTTTTAGGCAATATGCCCAATATATATCCATATATTATGGATAACACTGGTGAAGGAACACAAGCAAAAAGAAGGGGTTATGCAGTAATTATTGACCATTTAACTGCCACCATAGTTAATTCTGGTCTTTATGGTGATCTTGCAACACTTAAAGATAAAATTAGTAGCTATGATTCTACAGATCAGTCTGATAGAAAAGCAGTACTTCAAAGCGAAATATTAGGACTTATTAAATCCTTAAATCTAAACGAAGATCTCAATATCGACCTAAATTCCACCAGTTTTGAAGATATCAAAAATAAGGTTGAACATCATTTAGAGAAAATTGAATCTTCTTTGATTCCATATGGACTGCATACATTTGGTGTTGCTCTTAATGGAACTGAATTAGAACAAATGATTGATTCTATTGTTAGTTTTGATCCAGTAAATAGAAACAATACTGAGTATCGGAATTATTTGAGGTCATTACTTACTTCTAATTTGGAGATGGAAAACTTATTAAATGTTCTTAATGGAACTTTTGTTTCTCCATCATTAGGTGGCGATCCTATTCGTAGGGGTGAAGATGTTTTACCTACGGGATTGAATTTTTATTCATTTGATCCGCGTATGGCACCAGATGCAACTGCCTGGAAAATTGGAAGTCAACTGGCCGATGAAATGCTGGCCCAATACTATGCCGCAAATGGAAGATATCCAGAAACCGTGGGAATTGTATTGTGGTCTACTGAGACGATGCGTACCATGGGCCAATCTATTGCCATGATATTAAGGTATATGGGTGTAGAACCAACTTACGATAGTAGTAAACGTTTTACGGGCTATAAAATAACATCTTTAGCAGATTTAAAGCGCCCAAGAATTGATGTGCTGGTAACCATAAGTGGATTATTCAGAGACACCTTTTCATATACTACTAACGTTTTGGACAATGCATTCAGACAAGTTGCTAATCTATCAGAAAGTGCTGAAAACAACTATATACGCAAACACTACTTGGCAGATTTGGCTAATTATACCCAAAGTGGAATGAATTCTACCATTGCTCAAACTTTAGCAGGATCACGTATATTTGGTCCTCCTGCTGAGGCATATGGTACTGGTGTTGCTCAACTGATTCCTTCCACATCTGGATGGGATGATCAGAATGATTTGATAGAAGTTTATCTTTCCAAGATGTCATATATTTATGGCAATGGGATATATGCTTTAAATGGTATTGATGCATTTAAAAACCAGTTAAAGAACGTTGATGCTACTATTCAAGTGAGAGACAATAACTACGGACTTCTGGATAATGATGACGTATATCAATATCTAGGTGGCCTTACAATGACTGCTGAAAGTATTTCTAACAAAGATGTCAGTGTTTTCATTGCCAATACTCGGGGAACTCCACGCATTGAGACTTTAGGTCAGTTTATGTCTACTGAAATACATTCAAGGATTTTAAATCCTAAATGGAAAGAAGGTATGCTTAATGAAGGTTTTTCAGGTGCCAATGAAATTGCCAGAGAAATTGGTCATTTATTTGCCTGGGAAGCAATTATTCCAGAATCTGTTAGTGATTCAACCTGGAAATCTATTGCTGAAAACTATATACTTGATTCTAGTGTTAAAAATCAGCTTTTAAAGGCTAATCCTTATGCATTTGCTTCAACTGCAGCATGGATACTGGAAGCTGCTCGAAGAGGTATGATTACTATGGATGCAGCAACTCAAACTGCAGTGGCCAATGAATACATCAAAGCTACGGTGGATTATGGAGTAGTTTGTTGTCACCATACTTGTGCTAATTTAGAGTTCAATAAGTGGGTGGCCAAGGCTTCCTCTGCTTCCTCTGCGACACTGAAAGCTTATGCTAAGATTATGCAAGCGGCTACTGGTAAAGATATTGGCATAGTATCCAATGATCCATCTACTCCTTCACAGGGTGGTTCATCTACTGGAGAAAATGGTCAATCTTCATCTATTGAGGATAAGGGTCAATCTTCTTCCAGTAATAGTCAATCTTCTGCTTCGACTCAGTCTAAGGAATCGTCTGACTCATCTGCATCTGAAAGTACAACTGGTTCCAGTAGCTCACAGCAAAAAGCATATGAAGTTAGTAAAAACCCGCAAGGATCCTCGGATAGTACGGGAGTTTCATTCTTTGCTATTTTGGGTATAATTGGACTTTTAGGACTATTCGGTGTTGGATATTATAGAAAAAACATTTAAAAACCCATTTTCCTTTTTCTTTTTTTTTTAGTGAAGTAATAAAAACAGATTCGATTTCAAAAATAAGTATTAATCATGATTTGTTATTACTAAAAAGGCAAAATAAGGTAGAAAAGTAATAATACGTTTTATATAGGAAGTATTATATATCAGTTTTTATCAAGGTGAAAGTATGGATATTGTGAGTTTATTATGGCAAATGGGAGTATTATCAGTATTACTGGTATTTGGAATAAAGATTGGTCTGGCTATGGGATTTGCAGGCCTTAATAAAAAGACGGCGGCATTAATTATTATCGGATATGGATTAGGAATACTAGCAATCACTACGCTGGCCAGTGCCTACATGTCATTGGTACAAGGCTTTTTTACGCAGTATGCGTCTGTTATCACCATAATTATGGCGGTTGTTATAATGTATGCTGGATTTCACACTATTCGTGAATGGAAACAGAATCAAAAGAATACTGCTAAAGCGACATGTATGGCTATGGTAGCACCATGCCCTTGCTGTTTTGGAGCAGTTATTGCGGTTATTGTAATGGTTTCTCCATTAATTGGTCTTTCTGCAGCCACTATTGGTCAATATTCTGCATTGTTTTTAATGATATTGATAACGATATTTTACTTAAGTTCAGGTGCAATTGTTAAATTTGTGAAAAAACCTTACCCTGTTCTTTTAGGAAATTTTATGCTATTTGCAGGCCTTTATTTTATGGTGTCTGCTATAGTACTCCCTAATATAAATTCAGTTTTAAGTTCAAAAATGACTCCTTTGGACATACCATCCATTACTACTTTGGTACTGGCTCTGTTAGGTTCATTAGGGTTATTGGTTCTTGGAATATTCTTAAATAAAAAAAGAAGTACTTTAAATTGATAAATAGATGAAAAATAGATAATAAAATTGAATCTAATGATATAAATTCAATTTTTTTTTAAATATCAATTATCATGATAATATGAGGTGATTTAATGGTTGCAGTCCCTGGCAGTGAAATGTTAGGTAGTATTTTACATGTAATTTCTCTTAGTCTTTTAATACCAGTTATTGTAGGTCTTTTGGCTTTTATGGCTTATGCTATAATTTCTTTTGGTGGGATGATTTCAGAATATTCCAGCCGAATTAAGACTACTCCTAAAGAAATAGAAGATATTATTAAGCAGATTTCTCATCCACCTACTTCTGAACAGATTATGGCTGTAGTGGAGAAAAGTGGTATTCCACAAGGCCAAAAAAATATTTTAATTGATTTGGCTAATACACAAGATATGCCTGATGCTTCACGTGAGGCACTGGCCCGTAAACTGGTGGAAAATGAAGAAATAAAAGCAATGAAAGGAATAGAAAAAACAGATATTGTAACTCGTTTAGGACCTACTCTGGGATTAATGGGTACTTTAATTCCTATGGGTCCTGGACTCGCTGCATTGGGATCGGGTGATATAAATACTCTGGCCCAGGCTATTATTATAGCATTTGATACTACAGTAGTGGGTTTGGCTGCTGGAGGTATTGCTTATGTTGTTTCTAAAGTTCGAAGACGATGGTACGAAGAATACATATCTAACCTTGATACATTAGTGGATTCAGTTCTGGAGGTTATGAAACATGGTGCGAAAACACAGACGGCGAATGCTTTCTAGTCAAGGTGAAGAAGATCCCACAGCAGGATCCGCCAATCTGGTTGATGCCATGCTGGTACTGGCCGTTGGATTTTTGATCTTTTTGGTAATGTCTTGGAACATGCAGAATGTAGTTTTCTCTGACATGACTCCTCAAGAGCGTCAGGAAACCATGGAAGCAATGAAAAAAGCAGTAGAACTCAATCAAGGTGATGAGCTGAATAATACTCCTCAAACATCTTCTGGATCTGGCCAGGGATATGTGGAAATGGGCCAAGTATATAAAGATCCTAAAACAGGCAAACTCATTATGGTTCAAGGTGGTGGATGACATAAACTAATTATTTTTTTTATTTACTTTTAAGTAATACTTTTTTTAAAAAAGTAATTAACTTTATATAGTTTATTTAACTTAATTAGATTGGGGTTAACAAACCCCTCCCCCTTAAATATAGTTCTATTTTGAAGATTAAAATTGTATATTTAATTTTTTTTTACTAATTCTTAGATTCAATATATTCAAATCAATTATTTTAATAAATATAAAAATCTAACTTTAAAGATATGATGGAAATTATACCTGTACTGGACTTAATGTCTGGAATGGCAGTCTCTGGAAAATCAGGCCATAGAGAAACTTATCAACCATTAAAAACGGTTTACTCTTCTTATCCAGATCCAGTGCAAATTGCAAGCAGCCTTAAAAGACAAGGGGCTCATCAAATTTACATTGCAGATTTAGATGCCATTGAAAAAAAAGGATCAAATCTGGAATTGATAAGAAAAATTAATCATATATTGCCGGTAATGATGGATTGGGGAGTTAAAGACTTAAAAAGCTTTGAATTTGCCCTTGAATTTGCTGATAAAATAATTGTGGCCACAGAAACCCTGAAAAGTCTGGGGGAACTTTCGAAAATATTTGAAAAATTTCCTAAAGATAGAATAGTGGTCAGTGTGGATATAAAAAATGACCAGATTCTGGCTAAAGAAATGGATATTTCTTTAAATGACTTTAAAGAATTTTTAATTGATTTAAATCCTTCTCAAATAATATTACTTGATATTTCTCAAGTGGGAACTTTTAATGGTTTTAATAAGAATTTGATTGATGAATTTTCAGAATTTAAAGATTCTTTAATTTTAGGTGGTGGAATTATACCCTCTGAGATTAAATCATTGAATGAAAAAGGACTAAATAAAGTATTGGTTGGATCAGCACTCCACAAAGGAGATATTCCTTTGAAACTGTAGGTATTATGTGTTTATAGATTAATATAATTTAATATTAAAAATTAAGTGATAAAATGGGAGAATTTCTACTTTTAGGCCCGGTTAGCAAGGATACTATCATCCGACGAAATCAAAAAACTCATTCTGTAGGGGGAGCAGTTTATTACCAATCAAAAGTCTTTAATGGCCTGGGATTGAATTATAAAGCTGCTGTTACTTTGGCAGTTGAAGATAAAGATATTTTGAACCGTTTTCCTGATAAAAACAGTATTTTACCTATCTTTAAAAAGGATACGGTAAAATTTGAGAATAATTACTATGATGAAAACCCTAATCATAGATTCCAGAGATCCAATGCTCCAAGAATTCCAATTACTAAGGAAGATATTTCCAATATATTTTCTAAAATGGGGGGCAAATGCAATGGGATTTTATTAGGCCCTCTTTTACCATCAGATATTCCATTGGAAACAGTTTTAGAATTAAGTAAAAAAAATATTCCCATATATTTGGGATTTCAGGGATATTTAAGACAATTTGATGGGTGTGACATATCCCTGGAACCTTTAAGTGAAATTAAAAAATTATTAAACCTGGTTGATATTCTATTTTTAGATGAAAAAGAGGCCCGAGTTGTGGGAAATCCAGATGACAACCTTTCTGAAATTGCTCGAAAATTATCACTAAATGGTCCTCAAGAAGTAATTATCACCTGTGGGAATAGAGGATCCATTATATATTCCTGTGAAAAAAGAACTGCGTTCAAAATAATGCCCTATGCTCCCACTAAATTGAATGATCCAACAGGTCTTGGTGATACCTACATGGCTGCTTACATTTCCCGGAAGATAATGAGTAATGACCCTCAAGATTGTGGAAAGTTCGCTTCCATGGTGGCCACCATAAAACTGGAAAGTTCAAATGGGTTTGATAAAAATTGGCAGTATATAGAAAAGAGATTGAAGATTGATTAAATATATTTGAATTTTATTTTTAAATTTGTATTTTTAATTTATAAAAAAAAGATTGTAAGATATATCTAAAATATTAGAAAAAAATAAAATATATACTAATCTATTAAATATCTAAAAATGAAATATTAATGGTTAGAATGCTATTTAAGTTATGTTCCTAGCATGAATGGTAAAATTAAAAATGGTAATAATCCTGCTAAGAAAAATAGAGCTATTCCTATTATTGTATAATTATTTTTACGATCCATAATTCCATTACAAATAAGAAAAATTCCTATAACTGCTAGAATTCCAGGAAGAATGTGTGAGTATATTAAAGTTCCAGTAAATGCCATATTATCACTTTTATTTTGATAATGTATAATATTAAGTTCTATATTGATTTTTAATTTTTATAATTTATTTTTTAATATAAAATATTTTAAATTGGTTATATTGATTTTTTGTATGGATTTTTGAAATGATTTTCAGGAATGGTTATTTAAATTTCAAATCTTTTTTTCTTAGATTTCTTTTAGAAATTTCAATAAAAAGTATTTATTATCCTAAAATCAAACTGTTTATGTTGATTACTAATTTTAACCATCAATTATATAAATTTTTGCGTAATCAATACAAATTTAACAGGTAGGAATCACGCTAAACTTATAATAATGGAGGAAAATTTATGTTACATGGTACAGAAGTTTTAAAAAAGGGCTTTGCCAAAATGACCAAGGGCGGAGTTATAATGGATGTTGTAAATGCAGAACAAGCAGCTGTTGCTGAAGATGCAGGTGCTGTTTCAGTCATGGCCTTAGAAAAGGTCCCTTCAGACATTAGAGCTGACGGTGGAGTGGCTCGGATGGCAGATCCAACTAAAGTACAGGAAATTATTGATGCAGTATCTATTCCAGTAATGGCCAAAGCTAGAATAGGCCATCTTGCAGAGGCTCAAATTTTGCAGTCTCTGGGAGTAGATATGATTGATGAGAGTGAAGTTTTAACTCCTGCTGATGAAATGTTCCACATTGATAAAAAACAATTCACCATACCTTTTGTATGCGGAGCCAGAAATCTTGGGGAAGCTTTAAGGAGAATTGACGAAGGTGCAGCTATGATTCGTACCAAAGGTGAACCTGGAACTGGTAATATTGTAGAAGCGGTCCACCACATGAGAATTATTATGGGCCAAATTAGGGAAATCCAAAATAAAGAGGAAGAGGAACTCTGGACCTTTGCCAGGGAAATTGAATCTCCACTATCTTTGGTTAAAGAAACTGCTAAATTAGGCCAACTTCCAGTTGTTAACTTTGCTGCTGGTGGAGTTGCTACTCCTGCTGATGCTGCTTTAATGATGCAACTCGGTGCCGACGGTGTATTTGTTGGATCTGGAATATTTAAATCAGATGATCCTGAACAATTCGCCCGAGCTATAGTAGAAGCAACTGCTCATTACGATGAACCTGAAGTTTTAGCTGATGTTTCAAGGGGACTTGGAAAAGCTATGCATGGTCTGGAAATCAGTGAAATAGCTGATGCGGACCGTATGCAAGATAGGGGAATTTAATTAATTCTATTTAATTTTAAATTCTTTTTTTATTTCATTTATTTTTCATTTTTTCTTTTAAATTAATTTTAAATTCAAATAAAGTCTTTTGTTGATGGATTACTAATTTAAGTAGCTAATTTAAGATATATTTTTTTTAAAAAATAAGATAACTAATTAGAAAATAAGAAAATAAAAATTATTCACAAAAAAGAAATAACTAAAAAAATTTATTTAAAAATTAATTTATTATTAAAAAAAAATTAGAAATGAAAGTTGTATAACCTAAAAAATAAAAATTATTAATTAAAATATTAATCTAAAGCTTCTGATCCTCTCTCTTCACTACTAATGCGTATTGCATTATCAGAGGATGATATTATAACTTCATCACCAATGTCCTCATTTTTTAGCTTTTTAAGCATATTTACTATGAAATCTACCTCGTTTTTTCTCAGCACAATCATTATTTCATGCCATTTTCTGGCCTTCATTTCATAGTTACTGGCCCGATAAATTTCATGGGTGTGTTTTTCTGAATCATAGTGCTTTATATCAGTTATAGTAATATTAGAGAATCCCAATTTTTTTAATGATGATTTAACTGAATCTAGCATAATGGGGTGCAGGGTGAATCTGACCTTTTTTAAGGATTCTTCCTGCTGCATTTCAATTTGTTTATTAAAATTTCTGATTTCAAACTTTCGTTTCTCAAAATGAGGATAGGGCTCTGCTTTACTATTTAAATCATCGGTGAATTCTTTTTTATCAGATTCTTTATTCAATATATTATTTTCTTCATTAAGTTCTTTTTCTTCTTTTATTTCCCCTATTTCACCATCATTAACTTCTTTTATTAAAGAAGATATTCTATTCAAGGCCGTAATAATTGCTTGAAAATGCTGGCCTTCTATTAAGATGAAATAGTTTTTAGAATTTAGAGTTTCTAATTCATTTTCTGACAATATGACATAGGGTATTTCTTCTTCAATCAATGTTTTTTCAAGGTTTATTATGCACTGATACCGGGATTTTTCTGCAAAAATCATTAGGCCATCAATTTGAGCTATTTTTTCATTAATCGAATAAAAATTGTCATTAGATGGTTCCTTTAGAAGACAAGTCTTTGTCCCGTCAATACTAATTTGATTATAATTTAAAATTTCCATATCCAGCCAATCGTGGCTATCAATTTCAAGACTTCCTTCATTTTTCAATACAAGAATTTTTTTAGGTATCATTTTGCAACCTACTGCAAATTTCTTAATATTTTCTTTAATATTTCTAAAATCAAAAATAATCCATTAAAATAATTTAATTCAGATTTAGAGAATAAATATAAATTGTTTATTATTTTTAGAATAAATGAATGAAATTAATAGGTAAAATTACTATTAAAAATCAGATTTAATAAATTTAAAAAAAATAGATTCCCCAATCTTTTTAATTTACTTTAAGTTTTTTATAAACAATTTTAAAAAAATAAAATGAATAAGGTCATTAGACCTTATTTCCAATTAAACAGCTTTTTTGCCACTTTCTCCGGTACGAATCCGAATTACTTCTTCTACAGGAGATATGAATATTTTTCCATCTCCAATGTCTCCAGTTTGAGCAGTTTTAACAATGGCATCTGTAATTTTTTCTACATCTTCATCGTTAATTATAATCTCTAATCTGGTTTTTGGTAAAAGATCAATTCGGTAGTCGCTCCCCCGATAGCTTTCGGTTATGCCTAACTGCCTGCCTCGTCCTTTGACTTCGACCACAGTCACACCATTGCAACCGATTTCTTCCAGGGCTTTTTTAACATCTTCCAGTTTTTCTGGGCGGATAATTGCTACTATCTCTTTCATTTTCATTTCCCCTTATTAGATTCTGTAACCTGACTCTTCGTGGAGATTAGTGTCCAGACCTTCGATTTCATCTCTTTCTTCTACTCGTAGTCCCATTGTGTATTTAATGGCTAATCCGATGATTAGGGTTACTACAAATGAGTAAATAATTACTACGAAAACTGCTATTAGTTGGATCCAAAGTTGTTCAGGATTTCCATAGAATAATCCAGTTCCCAGGGAGTTTATAAACGGTGCTGCGAAAAGACCCACAGCTATTGATCCCCATAGCCCAGACATTCCGTGTATTCCAAATACATCCAGTGCATCGTCGTATCCTAATTTCGGTTTTAGGTAGGATATTGCGGCGTAGGAGATAAATGAGGTGACAAAACCTATTATAATGGCGGCTTGTATGGTTACAAATCCGGCTGCCGGAGTAATTGCTACTAAACCAGCAATGGCACCAGATATGGCACCTAGCATGGTTGGTTTTCCTGTTTTAATGTAGTCAATAATTACCCAAGATATCATACCCGCAGCAGCAGCAGTGTTTGTTGCCAGGAATGCAGATCCAGCCAACCCTCCAGCAGTAAGGGCAGATCCAGCGTTAAATCCAAACCATCCAAACCATAGGAGGGCTGCTCCAATTACAGAGTATCCTAGGTTATGTGGTAGTAATCTGGTATCTTTTCTTTTACCTAGTAGTAGAATCAGGGCTAAGGCAGCTATACCTGAGTTTATGTGTACAACGGTACCGCCTGCAAAGTCAAGAGCACCCAGGTTGAATAAAATTCCTCCACCCCATACCATGTGGGCAATAGGAACGTATACTAGGGAGACCCAGGCCACAATAAATACCATCCAGGAAGAGAATTTCATTCTCTCTACTACTGCTCCAGAAATCAAAGCCACGGTTATAGCGGCGAAAGTCATCTGGAAAGCAATATAGACAAATTCAGGTATAGTTGGGGCTAGTGTTGCCAATTGGTCTACACCAATTCCATTCATCATCAAATTAGTCGGATTTCCAATTAATCCCATCAAAGTATCTGCACCAAATGCAAACTGGTACCCATAGAGTACCCAGATTATACTTGTTATGGCAAATGCGATGAGAGATAAAAACATTGTATTTAATACATTTTCTTTTTTAGTTAGCCCGCCATAGAATAATGCCACACCAGGGATGGTCATGAGCATTACCAGGGCTGTGGATATAAGCATCCACGCTGTATCACCAGAGTTAAGAACAGGATCCATAACATTTCCTCCATTTTTTTATTAAAAAATTTGCAACTAAAATGCAAATTTTAATAATCGATTTTATTTAATTTTGCTATAAATTAGAATTTGAATGTTTATTTCTATTATTTATTTATATATCTAATCTATAAGACTTATTTCAGTGAAATTAATATCCACTGAGATTATTTCCGGGATCATGGTCTTTATACCATGATGGTATATGGGACTAAATATGATCCTTTCGGAAATCGGAAGCCATCTTCCGACATATTAGATGTAGTGAATATTAGTATATAAATGTTTCGAATCTGAGCCTTTTTTTGTTCAGAAAAAATAGAAAATATGTTACTTTATATGAGAAAAATTACTCCAATAATGAAAAATTAATCATTTTAAATGAAAAAACATGATTAAATATGGTATTTTAATATTATTTAAAAAATTATCTTTACTATAATTAATTTATTTAAAAAAAAATTGGAAAATGTTTAGAATTATATTCTTATAAAAATCAATTTAAAAATATTATTTAAAATAAAAAAAAAATAAAATTAGAAGAAACTATTAAATAGCTCCTTCACCTTTTTCACCGGTTCTGATTCTAACTACTTCTTCAATAGGGGAAATGAATATTTTTCCATCACCTATATCTCCAGTCTTGGCTTGATTTACAATGGTATCCACTACTTTATCTACATCAATAGATTTTACAATGATTTCTAACCTGACTTTAGGCAGGAGATCTACAGTGTAATCTTTGCCCCTATAACTTTCTGTTATTCCTAACTGTCGGCCACGACCTTTAACATCTTCTACAGTCATACCATTAATGCCTAACTCTTCCAATGAGTTTTTAACAGTTTCAAATTTATCTGGACGAATTATTGCGATTATCCTTTTCATTTTATCACCTTATTAGCTGATTTTTGTCCTAATTACTCATAAAATTGAATATAATGAATCTATATTATTAAAAAGTTAATTTAAATAGGTTATTATTTTTCAATTGTCTTGAGTGCATTTATAAATATCTAGGATAATCTGTAACCGGATTCCTCATGCAGATTAACATCAAGTCCATTTACCTCATCTTGAGGAGCAACTCTTAAACCAATAACTTTGTCCAGAACTTTTCCAATAATCCAGGTCATTATAAATGCATAAGCACCTACAATGATTATGGCAATTGCTTGGGAATATAATAATCCTAAATTACCAGTTATTAAGCCACCACTGGTTAAAACACTATTAATGGCGGGTAATGCGAAAACTCCTACAGCCAAGGAACCTACTATTCCGCACACGCCGTGTATTCCAAATACATCCAGTGCATCGTCGTATCCAAGACGTGGTTTAATATGAGATACAGCATAGTATGAAATTATTGAGGCCACAAAACCGATACAAATGGCCGCTGTGACATTTACATAGCCTGCAGCAGGTGTAATTGAGGCTAAACCAGCAACAGCACCAGATAATGCTCCTAAAAGAGTAGGTTTTCCAGTGTTGATTTTATCCATTAACATCCAGGTTAATAATCCCACTGCAGCGGATATATTAGTTACTATCATAGCAGAAACTGCTAAATCACCGGCTGCTAGGGCAGATCCTGCATTGAACCCAAACCACCCAAACCATAATAATCCAGCACCAATAACGGAGTATCCCAGGTGGTGTGGTAACAATCGCATGTCTTTTCTTACTCCTAAAAGCAATACTAAGGCCAGAGCTGCAACACCACTACTCAAATGAACCACTATTCCGCCTGCAAAGTCAAGAGCACCCATTTGAGCCAAGAATCCTCCGCCCCACATCCAGTGAGCTATAGGAACATAAACCAGCACTAACCAGATTGGTACAAATGCCAACCATGCAGAAAATTTCATTCGCTCTACAATGGCACCAGAAATTAGGGCCACGGTTATGGCAGCAAATGTCATCTGGAAAATCGCAAATAATCCTGTGGGTATGGTCGGTGCCAGATTTGCTAGTGTTTTTGACTCTAAAACCCCATTAAAGAATGGATTCTGGATAGCACCTATCAATCCCGATACATCATTACCAAATACAAGATCATAACCAAATATGAACCATAATATACTTACTATGGCAAAAGTTACAAATGATAAAAGCATGGTGTTTAAAACATTCTGTCTTCTTATTAATCCGGAGTAGAACATTGCCAGTCCGGGTATTGTCATCAATATAACAAGGGCCGTGGCAATTAACATCCACGCGGTGTCCCCTGAACTAAATACAGCTGTCATTTTTTTTCTCCTAAACCTTATCAACAATTTTTGGACTATAAAATATTAAAATAGCTCATAAGTCCAATTATCTAAATTAATAGCTATCTAAATAATAGCTCAATACAATTATTTTTAATTTAATTTTTATTAAAATATTCTATCCTATCACACGGAAAACAGAAACATACTTCCGATACTTATTCTATGTTCTTATTTTCATCTTAGTAGGATATAGGAAACCTATTTCCGATAAAAATTTAATTTAGCTACTATATAATACTTACGGACAATAAAAATTATAAAAAAATAATAATTTTCAGGGAAAGTTATTTTATAATTCGGTTATTAATTGTTTAATTAAAAAAGTTAGAATTAATTCTTTAATTCAAGAAAAAATATATATTGTTATTTTAAATGAAAAATGAACATTAAATTTAAATATTTCTGAAATAATAATGATTAATATATAAAACCGAATAATAAACAGAATAATTATATACTGAATATAATTAATTATAATAATAACCTAATTTAACGAAATTTAAATATTCTCAAGCTTTTGTTAAATTAAATCAATTAGAGGGATAAATTGAATTCAAAAAAACGCGGTAAGCTATTTGCAGTTTTAATGGTTTGTTTCATTGCTTATGGTTTTGGTTCTTCAGTAAGTCTTTTGACATCAGATACAATTTCTCTGGAAGTTCCATCAGTCCTGGCAGCAGACCAGCAACAAATAAGTACTATTGGTGACCCTAATTTTGAACCAGTATGGTTAAAACAGCAATTAATTAAGAATATCACTAACAATACTAATATAACGATACATAACAATACAAATACGAATAATAGTACACCTAAAAGGATTAATAATTCTAACTGATACTTTAATTAATTTTTTTATATATTATATTTCAGTATTATAAAACTATTTATTTAGATTTTTTTTATTTAGAGTATATTATTAAAAGCAATATTAGTATAATAATTAAAAATTACTATTATAATTAAAAAGTTTATTTTAGGTTAATATTATGTTTGAACATGTTTTGAACTAAGAATATGGGTCTTAATGATTTAATTATATAAGGCACCATACACAAACAAGATATGGAATTAATCATAATTAAAATCATTTTAAAAATAGAAAATAAATTAAAGGTGATCATGTGTCGGATAAGAACTTAATTGGGGCAAAAATTCGCCAACTAAGAGAAAACAGAGAAATGAACCAGCAGCAACTGGCTAATGCAAGTGAAAACAGTGTAGAACTATTAGAACATATTGAAAATGGGGATGTAGTTCCTTCCCTAACACCTTTAATTAAGATTGCAAAGGCTCTTGATGTGAGAATTGGTACATTTATGGATGATGTCCAACAAAGAGGCCCAGTCATTGTTGAACAAGGGCAAACAGAAAAAGTAATTTATTTCTCTGGCCAAAAAGACCAAACCAAAGAAAGTGCTATGGAATTTTATTCACTGGCATCTGGCAAATGTGATCGTCATATGGAACCTTTTTTAATTGATGTTGATATCCATGACGATGCTGAATTCAAGCTGGAATCTCATGAAGGGGAAGAATTCATCTATGTTATTGAAGGCGAAATTGAGATCGTTTATGGAAGTGAAAAATATACGGTATCTAAAGGAGATACTATTTATTATGATTCAGTAGTTCCTCACCATCTACATGCCTATGGGGAAAAACCGGCCAAGATTTTGGCTGTAATTTATGCTCCATTTTAATGATTTAATTATTTGGACTTAAAAACTAATCAACAAAAAATAACACAATAATACAACAAATATATTAAATCTTTTTATTAATTTTGAAATTAATAAATTAAATTTACTTAATGAGGAATATTGAATGTTTAAAATAGATGTTATACCTCGATTTGGGGATATAGATGGATTGAAGCATGTTAATAATACTGTTTTAGCAATATGGTTTGAAAAAGGAAGAAATCCTATATTCCGAATGTTTACTCCTGATCTGGATTTGAGTTACGAAAAATGGAAATTAATTTTAGTAAGAACTGAATTCGACTTCATAGGTCAGATGTACTATGGCGGAGATGTGGAAATTCGAAGTTACATTACTCATATTGGTAATTCGTCATTTACTATTGGACATGAGGCCTGGCAGGATGATGAAATAAAAGCAAAAGGTAAAGCTGTCCTGGTTCATTATGATTTCATCGATCAGGTTCCTTTAGCTATTCCCGATGAAATAAGGGCCGATTTAGAAGCCAATTTTGTTAAAGAAGAAGATATTGGTAAAAAATAATATTGGTGAAAAATAAAGAATATTTAGTTAAAAAATTTATATAAATTGGTAATTTAACTGATTGAACAAATTTAAAGATAATGGTGATTTTATGGTCTTTACAGAAGACACCATAGGCGAATTTTTTGAAAAACAGGTTAATAAATATCCTGATAACGAATTCATGGTTTATCCAGACCGTGATCTGAGATTCAAATACAGTGAATTTAATGATAGAGTGGACATGCTGGCCAAGGGCCTATTATCCATTGGAATTACTAAAGGCGATCACGTGGGAATATGGGCCAATAACGTACCTGACTGGTTAACATTCATGTTTGCAACCGCTAAAATAGGAGTAGTGCTGGTAACAGTTAATACGGCCTACAAAAGCCATGAACTGGACTATGTATTGAAACAATCTGACATGAAAGCCTTAGCAATCATTGATGGGTTTAGAGACGTTGATTATGTAAAAACAGTTTATGAACTGGTACCGGAATTAAAGACGCATGCTAGAAGTAACCTGGATAGTGAAGAATTTCCGCATCTTAAGAGTGTTATTTACATAGGTCCGGAAAAGCACCGGGGAATGTATAATACCAATGAAATAATGCTTTTAGGAAAACATACTGAAGATAGTGTTCTGGAAGATGCTAAAAAAGGCCTATCTTGTGACGATGTGATTAACATGCAGTACACCTCTGGAACTACTGGCTTTCCTAAAGGGGTTATGTTGACTCATAAAAATATTTTAAATAATGGTTATTATATTGGTGAGCGACAAAAATTTACTGAAAATGATAGATTATGTTTAACTGTGCCTCTTTTTCACTGCTTTGGAATAGTACTGGGCGTTATGGCTATTTTAACTCATGCAGGAACATTTGTAATTGTGGAATTGTTTGACCCATTACTGGTTCTGGCAGCAGTTCAAAAAGAGCGCTGCACAGCATTATATGGGGTTCCAACCATGTTTATTGCAGAGTACAGCCACCCTATGTTTGAAATGTTTGATCTTTCCAGTCTGCGTACTGGAATCATGGCGGGTTCTACTCCCCCTATCGAAGTCATGAAAAAAGTGGTTAAAGACATGAACATGAGTGAGATAACCAGTGTATATGGACTAACCGAAGGGTCGCCTGGATTCACTCAGACCAGTGTAAATGATCCACTGGAAAAAAGGGTGGAAACTGTTGGTAAGACGTTACCTGCTTGTGAGGTTAAAATTGTAGATCCTGAGACTGGTGAAACCCTGGGGCCAGGTGAACCCGGTGAAATATGTTGTAAAGGTTACAATGTAATGAAGGGTTACTATAAAATGCCTGAAAAGACCAGAGAAGTAATTGATGAGGATGGTTGGTTGCACAGTGGGGATTTGGCCTCTGTGGATGAAGAAGGTTATTATACTATTGTAGGTCGTATCAAAGATATGATTATCCGTGGTGGAGAGAATATTTATCCTCGTGAAATCGAAGAATTCCTTTACACTATGCCTGGAATTAAAGATGTGCAAGTGGTAGGAATCCCTGATGAAAAATACGGTGAAATAGTTGGAGCATTTATTATTAAGGATGAAGATGCTGACATCAAAGAAGAAGATGTTCGAGATTACTCTATTTCTAATATAGCTCGCTATAAAGTCCCTAAGCACGTATTTTTCATTGATGAATTACCTTTAACTGCCAGTGGAAAGGTGCAAAAATTTATACTGCGAGAAATGGCCGTTGAATTTTTAAATAAAAAAATATCTGAAGAAGAAACTCTGGATTAAGAATCTGGATTAAATAATAAAAGTTTATAATTTAAAGTTCCCTAAATATTTTCTTTTTTTTATTTATTATATCTTTTTTAATGATATTATGCAGTTAATTAATTAATAATTACATAACAATCTTATAACGAGATAAAGATTTGATTTACTTGAAAAATGGTTTTTTAATCAAATGCTTTATTTAAGGCAGATAATTAAATAAAATAACTTATTATAATTAACTTAATTATAAATTAAATTTCATTAGTCACGATTTAAATGATTATTTTAAAAAGAAAAAAGAAAATTCTGGAAGTTTTCCCCATTGGAAGCCCTAAGGGTGCCTTAAATTCCCGAAGAAAACCAGAATTTCAGGGATATATAAAATTCAAAAAAACACCTAATGGTCCTAAAATCCATAAATTCGTGATAAAAAAGGATAAAGAAGAGTTGTTACCTCCTGCGGAGGCAGTGAAGCTCTTTAGAAAACAGGCCGTGTTTTTAATTGATAGAGATCCTGAAGTGGAAGAATTTTTGGATTCACTTAATATAAAGTACAGAAGAACCATTATATGCAACCACTGCACCATGGAAGGACACATTACTATTATTAATTCCAAATCATCTTTTAATTATCATGAACAGAAAATTTGCCGACTCTGTGCCGAAGAAGTAATTAAAAGAGAATTAAATTACCGGGGCATAGATAAAAAGACTTTTAAAAATTTTAAAAGAATTCTAGATAAAACTGGAGATCTTGATCAGGTTTTAAAAGTTCTTGATCCTAGTTTTGATCCTCTTAAAAATTCCAATCTCACTCTTTTTGATAGAATTTCTTCCTCTAAAGATAATGATTTTCCTAAATTAAGTGTGGACCAGCTGGATATCCCTCAAAAGTTTAAAACTATTCTAAAATCTCATGGAAGTAAAAATCTGCTTCCGGTGCAGTATAAGGCTGTGGAAAATGGGGTTTTAGATGGAAAAAGCTTGATGGTGGTATCGGCCACTGCCAGTGGAAAAACTCTTATTGGTGAGCTGGCAGGCATACCACGGGCCATGCAGGGCCAGAAATTCATTTTTTTAACACCACTGGTGGCACTGGCCAACCAGAAGTATAGGGACTTTAAAAAGAGGTATTCCAAATTAGGCCTCAAAACTTCTATTAAAGTGGGAATGAGTAGAATACGGGCTAGAGAAGAAATTAAACTTCCTGACGATGATATTAAACAGGCAGATATTATAGTGGCCACCTATGAAGGTATAGACTTCATGTTAAGGTCAGGCAAAGCTCAGCTCCTTGATGGTTTAGGAACTGTGGTTATTGATGAAATTCACACCCTGGACGATGAAGAACGTGGCTCTAGGTTGAATGGCCTTATTAAACGACTTAAAAATATTTATCCTAATTTACAGCTTATTGGTCTCTCTGCAACAGTTCAGAATCCTCAAGAAATCGCAGGATCATTTGGATTAAAATTAGTGGAATACGACCGCCGTCCAGTACCTCTGGAACGGCATCTGGTTTTTACGCGTAGTGAAGAGGAAAAAAGGAGTTTAATTGCTAGATTTTCTCGCAGAGAATTTAAAAATAAGTCTGAAAAAGGTTTCCATGGCCAGACCATAGTTTTCACAAATTCTCGTAGAAAAACACATCTCATTGCAGATTACCTGACTCGTAACCAGGTTAAATCTTCAGCATATCACGCCGGACTTTCTTATGCTCAAAAAGAAAGAATAGAAAAGGCCTTTATCAAACAGGAAATTTCAGCTGTGGTTACCACTGCGGCCCTAGCAGCAGGGGTGGATTTTCCAGCATCTCAGGTTATTTTTGAAACCCTGACCATGGGAAATAAATGGATTAACCCCAATGAATTTTCTCAGATGTTAGGCCGGGCGGGAAGGCCTTCCTATCACGACCGAGGAATTGTTTATCTTTTACCAGAGATTGGTCTGAGTTATGATGATGAGAGTGAAGAGTTGATGGCCCTGGAGCTTTTGGAAAGTGATGTAGATCCAGTCCATGTTAATTACTCTGAAGAAGATACATTAGAACAGATTTTAGCAGACATATGTTCGGGATCAGTTTCAACCAATGCCGGACTTTCTAAAATGTATAATGGAATGAATATTCCGGTGGATGCTCTTAATGGCCTCAGCACCATAGAATCTTATGGATTCGTTCAAGAAGATCATGGAAATATACGACCTACCAATTATGGTAAAGCAGTTTCCATGTCTTTCTTGCAGTCAGAAGAAGCTGAATACATTAAAAAACATTTAAAGAAAAAATCTAAAAAAGACCCCTTACAAATTGCTCTTTCATTGGAACCTTTTGAGAGCGTATATCTATCAAGCAGGCTTCATAAACAACTAAGCCGGGCCTTAAAGGCCAATTTTTCCACCAGACTATTTGCTGATTCTACGCTGGATATCATTTCCACTGGAGAAAACTTAGTTAAACTGGATCCTAATTTTCAACAGGCTGTTTTAAATATTCAGGTGGACTTTTTATCATGCAAATGCAAGGATCGACCGTTTTGCTACTGTTTACAACGGGAATTATCATCTTATATTGTAAAGCAGCGTTTAAAAAAGCAAGACCCGGTAGATATTACTAAGAAACTTCTAAAAAAATACCAGATACATGCCTATCCTGGAGATATATTTTCCTGGTTGGATGCTCTAGTAAGGATGCTGGAGGCCACTAAAAGAATTGCTAGGGCTCTACATTATCATAAAAAGGCCAAAGAATGTGCTAGAATTATTAGGGCCATTGAAAAGGGATAAATACTGCTGATATCAGGTATTTATAGAATTATTTTAATAAATAATTAATTTTAATTTTTTAGTTTATTCTTTTGTTTATTATTTTAAGAATATATTAGAATTATATTAAAAATAATAATATGATATTAAATATTTACTAATTCTGTTTGCTCTGACTTTGGAATGTTGTTGCAAAATGGTTATATTGCTAAAAAATAAACTATAATTGGGTTTGGTAATTTGGTTTGGTATCCATATTAAACCTTTGAGTTTGGGGTTTCCCCTAACTCATAAATTATTATAATAAATATTGTTTTTAAATTCAGATTTCGTTAAAAATAACCATAATTCCTTGGTTATTCTCTAATTTTCATCATTTCATATATTCCTAATTAATAATCAAAAATTAAATTTAAGAGAGAATAATCCCGGAAAATCTTAAATATCACTAATAATTGATAATCTTATCTATTCATTATATTTGACTATTTTTATACCTTTTATATCCATGAACGTATTCATTTAACATTTAATTATTCTTATAGGTTGAATATTTAATAAGTGTACATTTATCAATATATTTATATATTTGGATATATGAAATTAATTAATGTGGATGGAATATTCTTGCAATGACAATTATTTGTGAAAATGACTAGATGATCTGATAGATTCTAAATAGGAGTATTATGAAAATAAATGAGCTTAAAAATTGTTGTAATATTGATTTAGATGAACTAAAACGTTTAAAAAATGAATTTTCTAATTTATATGATGATGAGAAACTAAATCAGAGTACAGGAATTTTCAAGGCCATTGCAGATCCTACCCGTCTTAAAATATTGTATTTACTCAAGTTTAGGGATTTTTATGTTTGTGAAGTTATGGGAGTATTAGATAAACCCCAATCTACTATTTCACATCATCTTAATGTTTTAAAAAATGTTGGCTTAATTAAATCATCCAAAGAAGGTATTTGGATTCTTTATGGGCTGAAAAACCCAGATATCATACATTTTATGGATGATTTATGTGAACCTGTTCAAGATATAAGGAGATGAATTATGACGGAAGTTATTGATGTTAAAAAAGTAAGAGCTAGGGGTAAGTTGATGAATTCAAAAACTTGTGGAAATGGAGGTAATTAATATGGCATGGCTTGCTGGATATCCAAGAGAAAAAATTCAATGGTACCCCACCATAGATGATAATAAGTGCGTTAAATGTGGAATGTGTATGAACTGCGGAGGAAAAGTCTACAAATGGTCTAAGGATGGTCCTGTGGTGGATAAGCCTTACAACTGTGTTGTAGGGTGCACCACCTGTGCAACTCTCTGCCAGGGAAATGCAATTTCATTCCCAGACAAAAAAGCTCTTCGCGAACTATACCAAAAAGAGAAAATCTGGACAAAAGTCAAAAAAGAACTCAAAGAAGAGGGTCGTCTGGAACAGAATGAAACCATTAAAGATAATGAAAGTAGTTGTTGCGAAACTAAAGCACCAGTCCAAGCGATAGAAAATCAGGGATGTTGCGGAGGCACTGCAGAACCTACTGTCAAATCACCTGAAAATACTCCTGAAGAAGGAGAAAGTAGCGGATGTGGATGTGGATGTGGTGCAGATTACCCAGATGAATTTGTAAAAAACAATCCAGAACATCCAAAAACCATAGCTGACGATGAGTTCATCCAAAAACTCGAAGAATACTCCCACTCCATTGGCATCAAAAGTATAGGGTACACCAATGTTTCCCCAGAATTAATAAATACTGGAAATTCGATCATGTTTCCAAATGCAATTGTTTTAACCATGGAAATGGATGAAGAATTAATTATAACAGATCCTGGAAATGAATCACAGGCATTGAATGATGAGCATTATGAAAAGCTGGGTAATATGACCTACCAAATAGCGGACTATCTCAGAGAAAATGGTTTTGCAGCCGAGGCAGCTCACCCTTACGGAAATGTGGTAAAATTGACACCACTTGCACAAGAAACAGGTGTGGGATGGATAGGAGAAAGTGGACTTCTAATAACTCCAGCATCCGGCCCAAGACAAAAAATTTCAGCCATATTCACCAGCATTGAAAATCTACCAATCAAAGCAGATAATGAACACGCCTGGATAACAGAATACTGCAAAAGATGCGGTAAATGTATCAAAGCCTGCCCTGAAAAAGCACTTATTGAAAAAGAGACATGTTGTGGTGGAAACGAAATCGAATTCGTGGAATCACTTTGTATTGGTTGTAGTGAGGGCTGTACTTACTGTATAGAGGACTGTCCATTTTATGAAAAAGGATATGCTCATATTAAAAACAAATTTGACAAAATGAATGCTAAATTAGCAGAAAGAAATATAACTTCTTAAATGTAATCTTTTGAATCATTTATGGGATCCATTAAAAACATAGCGAGATTATTTGAGGTGATTATGCATGAAAATAGAAGTATACGGAACTGGATGCGGAAATTGTAAAACTTTAGAAAGTAACGCAGAAAAAGCAATAAAAGAATCAGAAGTAGACGCGGAAATCATTAAAATCCAGGAGATGGATAAGATATTTGAGGCAGGGATCACCAGCACCCCAGGATTAGGAATAGATGGGGAAATAAAATCCATGGGACGTATTCCCTCAGTAGATGAGATTAAAAAATGGATAGAATCAAAAAAATAAAATAATTCTTTGATTTACATTTTTTTATGGAGGTTACTTTAATGAAAAGTATGGGCTTTATTGGCGGAGGAAGAGTAACTAAAATACTACTAAATGGTTTTAAAAAGGCAGGAATTGAATTAGATGATGTAGTGGTGTATGATACAAGTTCAAGTACTATTAAAGAACTTAAAAATGAATTTTCTGAAATTAAATCCGTTTCAAATGATAATAAGCTTGCTGCTTCACAAGATATGGTTTTCTTAGCTGTTCATCCACCGGCCATGAGTGGCGTGTTAGATGAAATAAAATCCTATTTGAATCCAAATTCCATTGTGGTTTCCCTGGCACCGAAACCCAAAATCGAAGACATTTCCAGTTTGCTGGGTGGATTTTATCGTATAGTACGTATAATGCCCAACGCACCATCCATCATCAATCAGGGCTACAATCCAATCAGTTTTGCTCCAGAGATAACTGATTCTCTGAAAAAAGAGATCATGGCATTATTCAGTGTTTTGGGAGAAACTCCTGAGGTGGATGAGGATAAATTGGAAGCTTATGCTGTTTTAATCGCAATGGGACCTACCTATTTCTGGTTCCAGTTTAATGAGTTATTCAAATTAGGACGTTCCTTTGGACTGGAAGATAACGAGATAAAGGATAGCTTGCAAAAAATGGTCACTGGTGCAGCCCAAACTTTTTATCAGTCCAGTCTAACCCCAGAAGAAGTCATGGACCTCGTTCCAGTTAAGCCCATGGGAGATGAGGAGGAAAATATAAAAACCGCATATCAATCTAGGTTGACATCAATCTTCCAACAGCTGAAAAAGTGAATAAAACTTAAAAAAAATCTTATTTCAAAAATAAATGATGGGGAGATATTAATGGAGTACGTTGTAGAAGTTCAGAAACTAGCCAAGGGCTACAATGGAATTAAGGCCGTTGATGATGTGGACTTTAAGGTTAAAAATGGCGAAATATTTGGTTTTTTAGGGCCTAATGGGGCTGGAAAAACCACCACAGTCAGAATGTTAACGGGTATAATCAAACCCGATAGTGGGAAAGCTTATATTTTGGGATATGACATTCAAAAAGAACCTTTAAAGGCCAAAGAACATCTGGGTGTGGTCCCCGAAACTTCCAACGCCTACATAGACCTATCCGCATGGCAAAATCTGATCTTAACAGCTGATCTATACGGAGTGCCTAAAAAGGACGCTGAAATAAGAGCCGATGACCTTTTAAAGGAATTTGACCTTTATGAACGAAAATATGATAAGGTTAAAGGATTTTCCAAAGGTATGAAGCAGCGTTTGATCCTGGCTATGGCCCTAATTAATGACCCACAACTTTTATTTTTAGATGAACCTACCAGTGGGCTGGATGTTCAGAGTAGCATTTTAATCCGAAATATGTTGTTGCAGCTCCGTGAGAAAGGTAAAACCATCTTACTCACCACCCACAACCTGGAAGAAGCCAATAAGTTATGTGAAAGGATAGCTATCATCAACAAAGGCAAAATTACTGCCATAGACACTCCTGAAAATCTTAAAAAAATGATAAAAAAGTTGAATGCCATAGAGGTAACCTTCGATGTCCCAGTATCTGTTCAGGATTTATCAGACCTCCCTGAAATACAGGAAATCCGTAAAACTGGTGATAAATTCATTTTAAACACAAATAATGTCAATAACCTCATTTCTGAAGTTACAGAATATGCAAAATCTAAAGATATCAAGATAATGGTTCTGAACACCTTGACCCCGTCACTGGAAGAAGTTTTTTTAGAACTTACTCGGAGGAGGTAATAGATGTTAAATCTTTATTTCAGTCAGTTCAAACGTTCCCTTGCCATTATGAAAAAGGACATCTTGATCTACTATTTTAAAGGACCAGTAATCATATTTGGGATATTGATACCATTATTCCTGTTTCTGGCATTTTTAACCGGTAGTAAGAATTTATCCACAGATTTTCTAATATCCGGGCTAATTGGGATGACCATGCTCTTCACTGCCACTTCTGTATCTCCAGTTATAACACCTTGGGAATCACAGATGAATACTCTAGAAAGACTGATGACATACCCCATATCCATTTACACCCTCATACTCGGCGATATTCTGGCTTCAGTCATCTTCGGAACATTAATCACCCTGGTGCCTGTGATCATAGGATTAGTCATTGGAGTAAATATAATACATCCCATTATCCTCATCGCAGGAATTGTTTTGGCTTCAATTTGTTTCTCAGCCTTGGGACTCTTACTTGCCACACCCCCCACTAATGCTCCATCCAACGTCATGATGATTTCATCCCTGGTTAAATTTCCACTGGTATTCATAAGTGGAATTTTTATTCCCCTAGAAAGCATGCCATTCTGGGGCAAAGCCATTGCATCGTTTTCACCTCTCACCTACTTCACAGATTTAACGCGTTATTCTCTAGGAAATGGTAGTTATTACTCCATACTAATTGATTTCGCAGCTATTGTGTTGTTCACAATTATATTCTTTGTACTGGCAGTTAAAATCCATAAAAAAACATTACCTATGCGAATTTAGGCCAAACATTCCGATTTAAATGATATGCTGAAGATGATAAAAGATTATATGCAAAGAATAAGGAATCAAATTAAAAAAATTTTAAAAAAAAGTTAAGAGGTAAAATATGGTCCCTGATATTCTACAGGAAAGTGTTAATTATCTTACTTACGTTCTGATGGGTTTAGATCCGGCATCAGCGTTAGGAAGTGCAGTAAATTTTTTCATATATGACACTATCAAAATCTTAATCCTATTAATTATAATAATATTTGCCATAGCTTTCTTCAGAAGCTATATATCTCCCCTTAAAGTTAGGAAAGCTTTAGGTAAACGAAATGAGTATTTAGGAAATGTTGTAGCAGCATTAATAGGCATAATTACTCCTTTTTGTTCCTGCTCAGCTGTCCCGCTTTTTATTGGATTCGTTGAATCAGGAGTGCCCTTAGGTGTAACCTTTTCATTTTTAATAGCATCACCTATGATTAATGAGATCGCTATTATCCTTCTTTGGGGTATGTTGGGATGGCAAGTAACAGCTTTATACATCATATCAGGGCTTATTATTGCTATAATTTCTGGTATAATTATTGGAAGGCTTAAACTGGAAGGTGAAGTGGAAAGCTACGTTTATGAAATGATTGAAAAAATAAAAGAGGCAGAAAAATCAGGCATAGCTTTAGAAGAAGAAAAGCAAACCTTAAAAGAACGCGCCCTATCTTCAAGAGATTATACTTTTGATCTATTGAAAAAAATAGGACCCTATGTGGTAATAGCTATTGGAATAGGTGCAATTATTCACGGTTATGCTCCTGCAGATTTCCTCCTCACATATGCCGGACCAAATAATCCTTTAGCAGTACCTATAGCCGTATTAATTGGAGTGCCTTTATATTCTAATGCTGCGGGAATTATTCCTTTAGTCGCGGTCTTTATAGAAAAAGGTATACCAATTGGAACCGCTTTAGCTTTTATGATGGCCGTTACCGCACTATCATTACCCGAGATGATTATACTTAGAAAAGTTTTGAAACCTAAACTTCTGGTTATATTTATAGGCATACTAGTGGTTTCCATAACTGCTATAGGTTACTTATTCAATGCAATAATATACTAAGATTATTTAAGTATCATCTATTTTTTTCTTTTTTTAGTATAATTATTAAAATAGAAAGTAAAAAAATTAAAAATATTATTTTAAAAAATAAATAATGAATAATACTTTATTAGAATTCGATTATTTCATTTTCATAAGTCCTATTTTCCAAACGACACTTCCATAATTCATGGTTTCTTCAAAGGCATCATCCAATCACCGTAAGGATAATCAGTAACAGCAACAACTTTTAACATTTCATTCACTTCTAAATGTTTCCATTATCTATTATTTAATTTCATCTCTAATGCTTCTGAAAGCATTAGTTTTCTCATGTTCACTACCATCTACGGTGGTGGGGTCTTCAAATGATTCATGGAGATAGTTTTTTCCTCCCGGGAAAAAGGGACATACCTCACCTTCTCACCACATACAGTAACCACATAATCATTTCAAAGCCCTCAAACTCCTTGAGACTTTTTGAACGATTACGGGATTATATCAACATTCACTTCTTCTAAGACTTTCACTGCATAGGGATTTACAGTACTAGGATTACTTCCTGGGCTGTAAACATCATAATATTTTATATACAATGATTTTAGAAGTCTTTTTGCCATTTGGGATCTTTCAGAATTGTGGTTGCAAATGAATAGAACCGAATTTTTAGATTGTTACTTCATCTTATCAATAAATAAAACATCCATATATTTAAATATATCATGAGTATAAAGAAAACTCATGAAATCATGCGAAATTGGTGGGGGAGACAAGCCCAGCGAAGAACAAATTAATCGGCTGAAAAAGATAACATCCCAAATTCCGGCTGATGAGTTATTATATGAAAATGCAAATGTCATAAAGGCCCTTGCAGATCCAACCCGACTAAAAATACTCCACTTATTAAAACATGGCGAATTATGTGTTTGTGAAATTATCACTGCAATGGAAAAACCACAACCAACCATATCCCACCATTTAAACATCTTAAAAAGAGCAGGATTCTTAAAATGGCGTAAAGAAGGAGTTTGGATACATTATGGCCTTTCTAATCCAAAAATTATAGAAATTTTAGATAACTTGACTAAATAAATTATTAAAACTAAATAAATTATTAAATGGAGATAAGTAATAAGTCCTTTAATAGAGGTTTCCTATCTTAATAAGTCTGGTTAATGTTGTTTCAATCTTCCAAAAACGTTATTTTAAGAAAAATAGACAAAGCACTTATAAATTAATTGACTACATTATCTTCCATAACAATCGCATTAGAAAGAATAATTGAAAATCATTGATGGAAACAACATGCATATAGGATTCATATTAACCAAAAGCCCCTCAGAGCAGGGATTCATGACATTTATTGATTTTTCAAAATTATATATTAATAATGATCAAATTTCCATTTATCTTGTGGGAAACGGAGTTTACTGTGCCCGGAAAAGTTATTCTAATCCTGATTTAGAAATGCTCTTTAAAAGTTCAAAGGTTCATGTGTCGAGTAATGACCTTAAAACAAGGGGAATTGAAGATGAACAGATAAAAGAGGAATTTGTTGTGTTTTCTCAGTATGATAATATGATAAAAGATGTTATGGAGAATTTTAATCAAGTTGTTAGCTTTTAAATTTAAAGAGTTAGATGATGAGAATGATGAGCAAACCCCATGAAGATTTATCCCATAAAAAATTCCTAGTAATTGTGCTAGTGGATGGTCCTTACATCTCACAATATGCAGATATTGGATATAATATGGCTCAAACGGCTCTAGGCTTAGGATATGGAGTTAAAATATTCTTATACATGGATGGTGTACACATATTCCGAAAAGATCAGAACCCTCGTGTCCTTCCAAATATTTCCCAGAATTTTGAAGAATTAATAGAAAATGGTTGTGAAATTAAAGCTTGTATAAGATGTGCGGATGCAAGAGGATACCTGGACAAATCACATTATTTAGACGGGGTTGAAATAACAAGCGTATATGATCTTGCAGAATGGATGGATGAAAATAGTAAAGTTGTAATGTTGGGCAGTTAACATGACCTCTTCATTAGTTATTATAGATAAAGCCCCTTATGGCCATGAAAATGCTTTAAGCGGAATTTATATTGCAATAGCAAGTTTAGATAAAGGAATTGATTCAGATGTTCTTTTAATGGGTGATGGTGTTTACGCCGCCCAAAAAAACCAATTCTCAAAACAAACAATTGGTTATCCATCCGTAAGTGAATTAATATATTCCATGTTCCCTAATGGAACTTTATTTGTTCATTTAGACTCTTTAATTCAAACAGGAATGGTATATGATGATTTGGTAGAAATTGCTGAACTCATTGATGGTAAAACTCTTTACGAACTTTCAAAATCAAAAAAACATATAATAAAAATTTAAGAGGCAGTTAAAATGGAAATGAAAGAGTTAAAATATGATATTTTCGAAGATGGTGCACTAGTAAAAAGTGTTTCTATCACTAAGATAATGCCTTGCATGGCAGAAGAAGGTAGGGTTAAGCTGGCAATGCAACTTGATTCAACATTAGGTACTGTAATGCCCCTACTTATGGCTAAATTCCCCCCAGGAAATGTAAATTACATTAAAAATAAAAAAATCCTAACACTAAATACACATAAACGGGTGATAACATTTTTTCCCTCAGGAAAGATCATGATGATGAACACCGTAGACCCTGAAGAAGGAATTGAAATAATTACGGAGTTTATGGAAAAAATAAATCAATGTTACCTGGAAAGTGAGAACGGAGATGCTGGTGAAGATCTATCGGGAAAATTATCAAAAATAGGACCATTAAACCTTTATAACTGCCTACCTCAGACCAACTGCGAAGAATGTGGAACCGCTACCTGTATGGCATTTTCAATGAAGCTACTCTCTGGAGACAGCACCTTAGATCAGTGCAAACCTCTCCTCAATGCTGAGAACCAGGACAAACTGAATTCTTTGAAAGTGCTCCTAGGAGATCAACTTATGAAAACCCTGGGATGGAAAGGAAGCTAGTAAATATTTAAGACTTATTTTTTTTAGTAGATATTATATAATTCCTGATAATTTTTTAAAAAAGGTTCCTAGTTATGCTCAAGAAGATTTTCAAAACAAATAAATATGCTATTAAATTTAGTAAACATTTAAAGTAATGCTGGTTTTATTTAAAATAATATATTAATTAAAATTCTATATAATTTAAAAAAAATAACTAAATGGAATATTAGTCTTTAAATTAATAATAATCTTCTTCATCAGACTCTATTAATTTCCTAACATCTTTTTCAATGCTGGTCAGGGCCTTATCAATTAAGCTCTGGCCTAAAACTGGATCTAAACATATTCCCTCTTTTTCTAATAGCTGAGCACCTTTTTCAATGCCTTTATCTTTGGCTCGGGCCTCAGTAAATCCTACCATACCCACTTCACCGTATTCATTAATATTGCAATGCTCTTTTAGTTTTCTCTCATCAACCAGACCTAAAATCATTCCCATGGAAAGTTCACCTGAACCGGCATGAGGCCCTTCAATTTCCACGATTTTATTATTAAAAACTATTTTAAGATCCAGTTCTTCTTCTAAATCTTTTAAATAATCTTTAACTGGAACATTTCCGCCGTGTCCATTCACAATAACTATTTTTTCTAGTTGTAAGCATTTTTTAGCAGATTTAAGGGTAGGTTTTAATCGTTGTTCTACCAATTCCTCTACTGAAATGTGTATGCCGTGTTTTATATATGGAAATTCAGTGGCCGCATATAAAACACCTAAAAACTTGGCACCTGTTTGAAATGAGGCCTCTAGTGCCATATATGATGCAATTTTAGCATCAGTATCAATAGGTAGGGCGGCCCCATGATTTTCCAGATGTGAACCAAGGGCCAATATCCCAATTTGATGCACTTCTGGTGAAATTACATTTCCAGATTCATAACGAAGTTGTACCATTAAAACACCATTAAAATATGTTTATTTTAAATTTATATGGTTTAAATACAAGTTATATCCCATATTCATTTATATCATATATTAAATTTCTAAATCCCAGATAGGATCTCCAATAAAATGAATGGTTGTTACAGCCTTTCCTTTATTATTTTCCACCATTTCGGAACCACTTATTAATGATATGCCCACTGCCAGTGGTTTTCGATGAGTTTCATCAATAACTACTACCACATCGCCTTCTACCAGGTCGGGATCTGCATCAACTATACCGGGACTCATTACATCCGCGCCATTGGCCATGAACCTTACGGCCCCCATATCTACCACGACGTATTTTGATTTCAGGTCCATGGTAAGTGCGGCCTTTAATGTGGGGAATGGCTTATTATCCACTAACATAACTTGTGGCTGACCATCAACCAAAACAATAGGATATGGTTCCGCTTCCAACATTTCTATTTTAGCTTTTGAAGGGATAAGGAATGAGTAATCTCCTAATTCTTCGGTTATCTTTTTCAATTTCTTTTTCTGAAGATGGTATCTTTTTCTAATCTTCAATTAAAACACCTGATATAATATATTTAAATTTCAATGGATTACTATGAACTGATTTTGTTCATTTTACTTATAATTTGTTTAAAACTCTAAAATTATATATTATTTTGTTTTTTCTTGTTTATTAATCATTTCTTAAAATATAATTAGATTTTGCAAGGTTAAAATTCAAAATATTAGGGGGAATTTGGATGAAATCAATTTTATTAAATTACCTTATTTTTTTTATTAGATCTATGATTTATGGAGATAACTTTATGTCTGAAAGACTATAATTTATTTAATACAATTAAGTGAATTAATGTATTAATTATAATTGGATTGTCAAAAAATATAACTATATTTAATGCTATGACTGAATTAAGCTAATTATATTCACCATATCTATAATTGAGTATCAATGGGGGAATTAAATTAAAAAGCAACCAAGACTTTAAAGAAGAAATATTCTACAAATCTCCTATTGGGATTCTTTTTTATGATACTGATGGTAAATTAACTGAGGTTAATCAATCTGCTCTGGAAATTGTGGGAAATTCATCATTAGATATTTCTAAAGAGCTTAATTTGTTTGATAATCCATTTATTGCTTCCCATAAGGAAAAATTTCTTAAAGAGGAGATTATTAAATTTCAAACTCCTCTAGATTCCAGTAATCATGAAAAAATAGGTTGGTTCACCCCTACATTTCAGGGAAATGTTTTTGTGGATTGGACTATTTCCTGTATTGATTCTGGATTTTTAGCACAAATTCAAGATATAACTGAACGTAAAAAGGTTGAAGAATCCATTAAAAATAGTGAAGAGAAATATCGCAGTTTGTTTGATGATGACTTAACTGGAGACTTTATTGCTACACCAGAAGGTAAAATAATTGAATGTAATCCTGCTTTTGTAGACATATATGGCTTTTATACTCATGATAATGCTCTCCAATCACATATCTCAAAATTTAATTCAACTGACTGGATTAATATTATCCATAGATTAAAAATTGAGGGTAAAATTAAGGGTTATCAAAGTTGGCAAAAAAGACAGGATGGCCAGGAAATCCATGTTATTGCTAATGTGGTTGGCATTTTTAATGAATCAGACGAGCTTATTCAGGTTAAAGGCTATATATTCGATGATACTGAGCGTAAAAAAACAGAAGAGTCCCTTAAAAAAAGTGAAGAAAAATATCACCGTCTTTTTGATGAAGATTTAACTGGAGATTTCATTGCCACCTTGAAAGGTGAAATTATTGAATGTAATCCGGCATTTGCAGAGATATATGGGGTTAATAATTTTGAAAGTTCACCTAATTTAAATATTTCTCAATTTAACTCATTTGACTGGCCATATATAATTACTCGTTTGAAGAAGGAGCGTAAAATTAAGGGTTATCAGAGTTGGCAAAGACGGGCTGATGGTCGCAGAATCCATGTTATTGCCAATGTAGTTGGCATTTTTAATGACGTTAATGAACTTACACAGATTAAAGGCTATGTTTTTGATGATACTGATCGGGAAAATGCTGAAGAAGAACTTATTTTAAGTAAAAGTCAAATGAAAGATATTTTAGATAGTATTCAAGATGGTTTTTCGGTTTTGAGTAGATTATGGATATTCACCTATGTAAATGCAAATGCGGGTGAATATTTTGGTATGGAACCTGATGAACTAATTGGTCAAAATATTTGGGAATTATTTCCCGAGCTTTTAGGCACATCTTATGAAAAAGTATTCCGCTCGGCAATGGAAACTAAGAAGACAAAACACTTTGAAGTTCTAGGTATTACCTATTCGGATCGTTGGTTTGAGTTCACGGTTTATCCATCAGCAGATGGTATTTCTATTTACTGGAGAGATATCACTATACGCAAATAAAATAAGAGTTATGGCTTATTGAATTATTTATAACAGATTATGTATTCTTAAGTGGTGGAAAGATTAGTAAAAAAAATTATATAATAATTCTAGAATAAAGCATTTAATAAACCATATTTAAATAAAATCATTTTATTTAAATTTAATTAATAACATTAATTATGTATATAAAAATGGGTTTATGCAGTTTTAGGATTTTAAGTATTCAATAAATCGTAGGTGTATTGAGATTTGTCTTCTGGGTATTTAGGAGATTTATAGTAATATTTATTAGAATATTTAGTTAGGATAATATTTATTTAGGAAGTGAACATTTCTTCAACTTTTTTTATGGCCTTTGTTTTTACCAGAATCGATATTTTACAACCTTCTTTTAAAGTGGTCTTTTTATCAGGAATTATGATGTCGTCCTTTTCATGCAAGGCACTTATAATAAAATTTTTTGTAGGACTTACATCGCTGACTTTTTTATTAAACATTTTTTTATTGGTTACCGTAATATCTAATAATTCAGCGTTTCCCTTACCTATAATCACTAAGTCTGCTATTTTAGGCCTAATTATAAGTCTTTCGAGATAACTTGCTGCAGTAAGTTCTGGATTAACTACAAAGTCAATACCTACCTTTTTGAAAGCTTCTTTGTGACTTGGTTCACTTACTCGAGCAATAACCTTGGGAACATCATAATTCTTAACCAGTATACATGCCAGGAGGTTGGCTTCATCGTTCCCGGTAGCAGCAACAAAAACATCAGCATTTTTTATATTTACTTCTTCAAGAATTTTAGTTTCGGTCCCATTTCCACAAATAACCAGTGCATCTAATTTATTCACTACACTATGGGATAAGTTTTCATCTTTTTCAATAATAGTTACATCCTGATCATCATTAATTAAAAATGAAGCAAGACTCAAACCTACTCTTCCTGCACCCATTATCACGACATGCATGAGAACTCCTTGTTATATGGATTTAAAATTTATCTAAACATTTTAGTATTATAGTTAAAATCATTGTTATATTAAATCTAAAATTTATCTAAACATTTTAGTATAGTTAAACATGTAATGAATTAATCTAATTTAAGATATGATATTAATGGGAACTTTTACTCCACGTACTACTCTTTCTGTAGTACTTCCTAATAAAAACTTTTCCAGGCCAGGCTTTCCAGATTTTCCCATTATTATTTGATCAATTTCTAATTCGTCCGCTGTTTTTAGTATAACATCATCTGGTTGACCTTATTTTATTAAGGTTATCAATTTAACGTTTTTACATTTACCATTGCACTTAGCATCTTCTATTTTCTTTTTAAATTTTTTGACTGCTTCTGTTCCTTCTGCTCTAAGCTGTTTATCTAATGATTCCCTTAAATCTGGTTGTGGTAGGGAACTCAAATAATGGTGTCAATCACATTAAAACAATAATTTCAGCCCCCACTATGTTTGCAGTAGAAATAGCATATTTTCCAGCTTTTTGGGACTGTTCTGAGTTTTCAATGGGTAATAATATTTTTTCATACATGTTTTAACCCCTTTAATTTCTATATTTTTGTAAATTCAACATTTTATAATATTTAAAAAAATAAAAAAAATTTTAATAAATTGGTTTTTTTAGCCAATTTATTTTATTTGGATTGTTTTTAGATGAAGTATGGTGCCCAGAAGATCATTACTAGTATAGTTAGTATGATTCCTATGACTACCAGAGGTATTCCTGCTTTTAATATCTCTTTGATGTTCACATATTTGGTTCCGTAAGCCATGGCGACGGTGGGATCGGCCATGGGGAACATAAATGATAATGAACAGGCAATTGCTACTGGTACGGCGTAGGTTCCGAGAGCTAGTCCTTGTGCACTGGCTAATGTTACTGATAGTGGTACTAATATTGCGGATAGTGCGATGTTAGACATAACCTGTGTAATTAAGGTGGCTATGACCATTAACAGAATCATTATGAGTATGGTAGAAGGGTGGCTTCCGAGCATGGCAAGTATGTTTTGTATCATCCAGTTAGCGGCTCCAGTGTTTAGTAATGCTGCTCCTAGTGATAGTGCTCCTCCAAAGAACACTATGAGTCCCCAATCCACATTTTTCTGTGCATCTTCCCACTCAATTATATTGAATGCAAAGAAGAGGAAAGCACCCATTAATGCAATAGCATAACTGCTCAAACCCGTATAACCAGTAGTTAACCATAACCCAATAGTTAATAACAAAATAATTCCAGATAATTTTTCATTCCGAGAAATCGGACCTAAATCATCTAATTTAGATTTAACTAAATCTTTCCCGCCAGAAATTCCTTTAACCTCGAATGGGAATATTTTTCCCAGTAATTTCCAGATTACGAATAGCATGGCTATGGCTAGTGGGAATCCAAAGGCCATCCAGTTTGCAAATGGTATTTGTAAATAAGCATAGGCCATTAAGTTAGGTGCAGTTCCAATGGGTGTACCAAATCCTCCAGCCAGTGATCCATATGATGCTCCCAGCACCATAGCTTTAGCAAAGTTACTTTTTCCTTTTTCTGGATCCTCAGCACCCATCATAGGAATGACTTCTTTAATAATGGGCAGTAACATGGCAAAAGCCACAACATTCTCAATCCACGCAGATAACAAACCTGTAGCGAATACACTTACAAATAGTCCACGATCAGGTGTGGTTCCTACCTTACCTAACATCCAAAAAGTCATACGCTGTGCAAGTCCACTTTTCCTTATTGCTTCGGCTATGATAAATCCACCAATCATTAAGAAGATTATAGGGCTGGCAAAACCCAAAATAGCCTGGTCAAATGTGGTAACTCCAATAATGGGTTGCAAAAACAAGATAACTATGGAAGTAACAGCTAAATGATAAGCTTCACTGGCCCATAAAATTACAGCAAAAACTAATAAAGCAATAGCAGCATGACCGGGATAACTAAGGCCCTGCATAGGGACTAACATTACTAAAATAAACGCAACAATTCCAATAGGTAATCCTAAAGTCTTTAATGATAATTTCGTTTATAATCCCTCCTTTTTTTAACAGATAATCTACTAATAATATCATATATAAAGATATTTTATAATGATTAATCATCTTCAAAAACTTTAATATATCATAATAAGTTTCGAAATTCCTTTTTGAAAATTGTAGTAACCATAACTTCAAAATAATTAAAAATTAATAAAAATAACATAGAATAAATAAATCAATCAAATTAAAAAAATTGATACCTTTTTGCACGGATATTATAATTTTTCAATTAAGAGTTAGAGGGGCTATAATGGAAAGTTACATTCAAAACTTATTTGGGAAGATGCTGGTAATTATATTCGAATGGCTGCATGTTTTGAAGCATTCAAAGACGGTGAAAGTTCTCTTGAAGAGGAGAATAGGATTCTGGGTGAGCTTAAAAATAGGTTAGCAAGTGTGGATTTTGTATTTGAATAATTTCCATTTTTAATTTTTACATAATTCTTTCAATATTTTATAAAATAATCCTTAAAAACTAAGCGTCAATTTTAAATATTATTTCAAAATATTGTATAATCACCTAATAAATTAAATACTATAAAGAAATGATTTCAGGTATATAACTGATGAAAATTAAAGTATAATTATGAAATAAATATTAAAATATAGTTTCTTTAAAATAAAGATTTAAATACTCTATTTTACATAGAAGATTATAACAAGTCTGTATATAGAACTTGATCATGATTGTCGATTGAATTTATGGATAATAAGATTTTGTGACATTCTTTTCTAATGATAGATTATTATTTGAGTTCCAATAGGATTATTAGAATTCATTTATAGCTTTTATCTTTGAGAGCGTTACATTTAAATATAAATCCAGCCAACATTGAAGGTATAGGATAGGTGATATTATGAATGCACAAAAAGTGAATGTACAAAGACCACTTGATGCATTAGGTAAATCTTTGAATTCTCCTGTGTTAATCAAGCTGAAAGGTGAGAGAGAATTTAGAGGGATTTTAAAGAGTTTCGATTTACATATGAACTTAGTGTTAAATGATGCTGAAGAATTAGAAAAGGGTGAAGTGACCCGAAGATTGGGCACCGTGCTCATTCGTGGAGATAATATAGTATATATATCTCCTTAAACTCCCTTTTGGATATATTCTTTTAATTAAATAATAAAAATTAAATAATAATTATATTGCATTAAATCGGTTTTTTAACCAATATTTAAATATTTTATTTGATATTATAATGCTCTTGATTAATATTGATTGAAAGAAAGTCTTTTTATAATATTAAATTGACTTTTAAGCAATCTCATTTTATTTAAGTTTATATTCCATCAGGATATCACGTCTTATTTTAGGAGGACTTAACAATGAAAGGTACACCATCATTTGGTAAAAGGAATAAGAAGACTCACATCCGATGTAGAAGATGTGGACGAAATGCTTATCATGCTCGCCAAAAAGTATGTGCTTCCTGCGGCTTTGGTAAAACCAAAAAAATCAGGAGATACAGCTGGCAGAACAAGAAAGTAACTACTGGTATAAGGTTGAAATAGATGGATAATACTAGTCCTATTGATGTTCGAATAATCGTAGAAGGCGCTTCTGATGTGGAAAGTGTTTCTAAGGCCATGCAAGGTGTGGCTTTAGGCGCGGAATACCATATCACTATCTCTTCTATAATACCTACCACTAGCCTTGAAATTGCTCAAAGGGCGGTTCAAGGGGCAGATGTGGTTTTAATAGCCACTGATGTGGATGCTCCTGGGAGAGAATTGGCTGAGAAATATCAGGAAGCATTAAAAGATCAGGTAGGCCATTTAGAACGCATGAAATTCCCTTATGGGCATGATGTGGAATACATTGACCCGATTTTAATAAGGGATGAAATTAAAAATGCAATCATTAGGGCGGGACTATCATCTATAAGTTACATTAAATATTTTAGAGAACTGGAAACTGAACTGGACGCTTCAACTGATAAACTAAGAGAAATTTCAGTGGAAAATCAAGAACTTCGCAGTGATAATCACGATACACAAGAAAAGCTGGAAGAAACTATCCAGATCAATCAGCAACTTCAAGAAGACTTACAAGCCCTTCACGATGATTCGCATCAAGTGAAAAAGGAATATGCTCAGCTGAAGAATAGATGTTCACGTCTCCAGGAAAAAAATTTATTAGAAGCTTTTTCTATTAAAAAGCTTTGGAATGAAGCTTTTGATCAAATATTAAAAGAAGAAGATCAAATTATTTTTGCTACTAATCAATTTAAACCAGATAATATTGTGGTTGGTCAGGGATGGATTAGTGCCCGATCCCGCGATGAGGCCATTGAATGGCTGAAAGTTATTAAAACTGCTTTAATTTTTATAGATCCGACTACTACTGAAACTGATTCTTCAATATCTGAAAAAATGAGTGAATTTTCAAATTCACACGTAGATTCGGATATTCTGAATAAAAAATTTAAAAATTCTGAAGATTCAAATGAAGAAGAAGATAGGTTGGATAAGAGATTTAAAAACATATTTGATTAGTTTTTTATTATTTTCACACCCTTATAACACTGGGAAACGGAGAATCCAAATTGCGAGATAAATGTGGTATTGTTGGTATATATTCCTCTGATCAATCTAGAGACGTCGCAACCCCTATTTACTACGGTCTTTTTGCCCTGCAACACCGCGGACAAGAGGCTGCGGGCATATCTGTCCATAATGGTAAAGAAATTAGCACATACAAGGGTATGGGTCTTGTTTGTGATGTATTTAACAATGGAGAGATTGAGGGATTGGAAGGAAACGTAGGCATTGGCCACGTAAGATATTCGACTACTGGAAAATCAAAATTAAAAAATACACAGCCATTTACCACTGAATTCCAGGACGGTCGTATTGCCATTGCCCATAATGGAGATATAATCAATTCTATGGAACTTCGCCAAGACTTGGTAGATAAAGGCCATGAGTTCAAATCGACCACTGATTCTGAGGTTATCAGTCACATGCTGAGCAGTGAGTATGCTAAAAGCATGAACATGATAAAATCCATTGAAAATGTGGCTGAAAAACTTATAGGATCGTATTCATTAGTTGTTCTTTTAAATCATGAATTATATGTTGTCCGAGATCCAGTAGGAATAAAACCACTGGCCCTTGGTGAAAAGAATGGCTTGAAGATGGTGGCATCTGAATCGGTTGCTTTTGATGTGGTTGGTGCAGATTATATTCGGGATGTGGAACCTGGAGAAATATTACTTTTAAATGAAAAAATTTACTCTCACAAAATGAAAATCGCAGAAAGCACGCCTCGTGCACACTGCATGTTTGAATACGTTTATTTTGCTCGTCCGGACAGTATTCTCGATGGAAAGAATGTTTATAATGTCCGCTTAAATATTGGCCGAGAACTGCATAGGGAGTTTCCGGTTGATGCTGATGTGGTAATGCCCGTACCAGATTCTGCAATAACGGCAGCTATTGGCTATTCTCGAGCATCAGGACTACCTTATGGTGAAGGTCTAATTAAAAATCGTTATGTGGGTCGTACATTTATCATGCCTACACAAGAAGAGCGTGAAATGTCTGTAAAACTCAAAATGAATCCTATCAAATCAGAGTTGGAAGGTAAAAGTATTGTTCTGGTTGATGATAGTATAGTTAGGGGAACTACTTCCAAGGCTCTTATTGATGTTTTGAAAGAAGCTGGAGTAAAAGAAGTTCACCTAAGAATAGGATGCCCACCAATTATTTCCCCATGTTATTATGGGATTGCTATGGCCTCTAAAAAGGAGCTTGTAGCAGCTAATAAGTCTGTTGAGGAAATCAGAAAGTCGTTGGGTGTTGCATCACTGGGTTACCTCTCTATTGACTCGCTTAAGAAATGTATTGGCCTTGATGAGGAAAAACTCTGTATGGGATGTTTGAATGGAAAGTACCCAACAGAACTACCTAAAAATCTGAAAGAATATGAATCATGTCGTTGTTAATGTTTAAATCAGGGAAATAATGATTTAAATAAATGATTTAATATCTTTTTTATTTCTAATTGGATTTCACTTACAAATATTTTTAATTTTATTTTTATAATAATGAATAAATTATTTTATAATTGAAACCGGATTACTAAAAATTTAACCAGGATACTACAAATTTTAAAACTTTAATTTAAGATTAATATTTATTAAATTCATTAAATCACAAAAAAATTGATAGTAGATGAATATATGGTCGAATTACTCGCTCCTGCAAAGGATTTCAAGGCTTTAACTGCTGCTCTAAAAAATGGTGCAGATTCTATTTATGTAGGTATTGAAGGATGTAATATGCGGGCCAATGTTTCAAATTTCACTCTTGAAACACTTAAAAACGCCGTGAAACAATGCCATGATTTAGATAAGAAAATATATGTCTGTACCAATACCATAATGAAAAATAAGGATATTAATTACTTTAAAGATATTTTACCAGTAATCCATTCTTATGAGGTGGATGCCTTAATTATTTCTGATTTAGGGGCCCTTAAACTTGCCAGAGAAGAGGGTATTGAGACTCATATGAGTATTCAGGCCAATATTTCTAATTTTGAATCTTTAAATTTATTGGAAGAGTTGGGAGTTAAACGGGTGGTTCTCTCCCGAGAATTATCACTTCCAGAGATAAAGGAAATTAAAGAAAACACTAATCTAGAAATTGAAACCTTCGTGCATGGTGCCATGTGTGTGGCTGTATCAGGTAGATGTTTTTTAAGTTCTCATCTTTACCATAAAAGTGCCAATTGTGGGGACTGTTTACAGCCCTGCCGTAAAGAGTGGAATCTCGTCTCTGAAGATGATGATTCATTTGATTTAGTTCAAAATCTAAATGAAAGCCATATCTTGAGTCCTAAAGACCTTTGCATGATAAAACACATTCCTGAACTCATGGAGGCCGGAATTGATGCCTTTAAACTTGAGGGAAGGGCCAGACCGGCCGACTATGTGGCCACCGTAACTAAAACCTATCGGGAAGCTATTGATAGTTATGAGTCGGGTAACTGGAAATTTGATGAAAGCTGGGCAGACGAACTTAAAAAAGTCTTTAATAGAGGTTTTGACACTGGTTTTTACTTTAGAAATCCCTACAAAACCAGTATAGATAATGAATCTACTTATATTAAAAAAGACATTGGTTTAGTAGTTAATTATTATAAAAATGTTTCTGCAGCCGAAATAAGACTTTTTCACGACCTGAAAATTGGCGATGAAATTATCATTCAGGGAAATAAGACCGGATCTATTACGCAAAGGGTGGAATCAATGCAAATTGATGGTAAAAAAATTAAGGAAGCTAAAAAAGGCCAAAATGTGGGATTAATAATTAAAGATCAAGTAAGGCCTAATGATATTGTTTATAAAAGGATTTTAAGAAATAATAAACCTTAATGTCAAATATATTTAAATAATCTTTTTAAATTAATCTAAAATAAATAAAAATAAATCCAGAACACCAAAATGTGTCCCGGTACAATTCCTGGAATTTTATAAATTATTTATTTAAATATTCATTTTGCGTTTTCTAAAAATTCTTCTGACATCTTATCTTCAACAGTTTCGTTAGGGTCACTTAAAATTGCTTCTTTAAGGAAAAATGCAATAATTAAACCAGCAAAGGCCAATATTATAGATACCATGAAGATGTTTTGAATGGATAAAGTTAAAATTTCCTTTTGACTTAAATTAAAGGCTGCTGAACTGTTCATCGAATAGTTCATTATAAATCCAAATATGGGGATGGCTACGGTGGCCCCTACATTTCTGAAAAACTGCATAGCAGCTGTAGTAATCCCTATTTCTCTGTTTGAAAAAGCATCCTGCACACTTATGGTAAATACAGTGTACATTATTCCAGATCCTAAACCAAGAATGGTTGAATAGGCCAGTAGTTCATAAGGGGTGGTATTTACATTCATGGTTGCCAACAGGATAACTCCCACTCCCGTAATTAAAAATTCTGCAATAGCCAGCTTTTTATATTTTCCAGTTCTGGAAATAATCTGTCCTGCAATGTTAGCTGATATGGTGAGACTTATGAGCATAGGAATCATTAATAATCCTGAATTAGTGGCACTCATTCCTAAAACGCCTTGAGCAAATAGTGGGACATAAATTATCCCACAAAATATCAATGCACTTGCTAAAAAGTTTTCTATAGATGAAATAGTAAATGTTGAATTTTTAAATAGATACATGGGTAAAATCGGTTCTATAGCTTTTTTTTCAGCCCAGATGAACAATACGAACATCACCGCTGAAAATATAAACAATCCTATTATTTCAACTAAAGGATAAGCATTTAAATCTTGGGCCAGTGTTAATCCTAAAAAAAGCCCACTTAAAGCTAAGGTAAAGGTTATAATACCTGAATAATCAATAACTTTTTTTACACCATCTAATTTTAAATCAGGGAGTGAATTCATCAGCATTCCTATAGCTATAATTCCTATAGGCACATTAACGAAAAATATCCATCTCCAGCCCACAGTGTCGGTAATTACTCCACCTAATATAGGGCCTAAAACACTGGAAACACCAAAAACAGAGGCCAGTATTCCCATATATTTACTTCGATCTCGAGGAGAGAAAATTTCTCCCACTACAATAAATGGTAGGGCTATTAAAATACCACCCCCAATACCCTGAATTCCTCTAAATATAATTAATTCCATCATGTTGGTTGAAAAACCACACATAATTGAAGATATTACAAATATGACTATTCCCAGGATTAGAATATTTTTTCTACCATAAATATCAGATAATTTTCCAAATAATATGATGGCAATGGTTGAAGATAGCATGTAGGACGTAAATGGCCATACATAGTATTCCATACCTTGCAGGTTACTGATAATTTGGGGCATGGCCGTACCAATTATGGAATTATCCAGTGCCGCCACCAGGAGTCCCACCATTAATCCGGCCATGATAAAGACCAGATTCTTGTCGTGTTTGGTAGTAGTTGATTCAGTATTCATGATATTCACTCTCAGTTTATTTTAAAAACCAGGCTTTTTATGGTTTTTAAGGAGTCATTTAATGAGTTATATTCGTCTTGATTTAGATGGGAAATATTATTGCTAATTATTTTTTCCACTATTTTACGGGATTCCACTAAAAACTGGATGCCCTCTGGAGTTATGTCAATATTGGTAATTCTTCGATCTGTCTCATGAGATGAACGGATAACCTGGCCTTCTTTAACCAGATTATCAATATAAATTGTCATATTAGGCTTAGATATGCATAAAATTTTACCAATTTTAGATATGGACATGGTTCCATTAACTTTCAATGTTCCCAGTATCTGATAGTATCCTGCTGATTTGGATTTTTGATTTTCATGATCCACTGACATTTTCAGCTTTCTATAAAATAGGGGATAATAAATTAATAGATTATCAACCATTTTTTCAAATTCTGGTTTTTTAATATTCTTACTTTCTTCCATTATCCCACCATATTTATTTTTATTGTAAGTTAACAATGATGATTGCTTTAAATTTATTATACTCTTTTAGATTTCTAAATATTAGCCATTATAGGGTTAATTAAATTTAATCGAATTTTAATCTAAATGGTTATGCACTTTAATAGTTACTAACTTTAACTAATTTTTTTTAATTATTTTCTATTAAAGTTTTCCACTATATAAAATTACACCAAAAGAATTACTATAAAAAGGAATATAACATTATTATTCTAAGTATAATTATAAAATGATAATTTTAGTATTAATCAGTTATTGGGAGTTGAAATGATGATTAGTGTTCAAGAAGCCATGCAAAAAGATGTCATTACTTTAAGAAGAGTAGAAAAAATCGAAGAAGCAGCGAGAATTTTAAGGGCTAAAAAAATTAGTGGGGCACCTGTTGTAGATGAAAATAATAAAATGATAGGTATAGTCAGTGAAGGCGATATCATGAGACTTCTGGAATTCCATTCCCCTAATTTAAACCTTATTTTGCCTTCTCCTCTGGACTTAATAGAATTACCCATACGAATGAAATCAGAATATGATGAAATTTCCGCAGGATTAAAAAAAGCATCTGTGGTGATGGTAAACGAAATAATGACCAAAAAATTGATTACTATCTCTCCAGAAAAGTCCATTTCTGATGCTGCAGAACAAATGGACATGCATAAAGTTAAAAGACTCCCAGTTTTAGATGAGAAGGGTGATCTCATTGGTATAATTACTAGAGGAGATATTATCGGCGCCCTGGTGAAATCCAATGAGTAAAACCAAGTGTATGGTTACTCCCACCAATAAACACATTACTGAGCCAATAGTTAAGGCCACCAATAAATCCACAACCAAGCGTATAGCTATTTATGGTAAGGGTGGAATTGGAAAATCAACTATTGTCTCAAATATAGCTGCTGCCTATTCTGAAAACCATAATGTGCTGGTTATTGGATGTGATCCTAAAGCAGACACTACTCGTACCCTTTATGGTAACAGGCTGCCTACGGTACTGGATGTTTTGAAAACAAAAAGGCAGGCCCAGGTAGAAGACGTTATATTTGAGGGATTCAACCAGGTAATGTGTGTGGAAAGTGGAGGGCCAGAACCAGGAGTGGGATGTGCTGGTCGTGGTGTTATTGTGGCTATGAACCTCCTGGAAAAGCTTCAGGTGTTTACTGAAGACTTGGATGTAGTTATTTACGATGTCTTGGGGGATGTAGTCTGTGGAGGATTTGCTGTTCCTTTAAGGGAAGATTTCGCTGATGAGGTCTACATCGTCACTTCTGGAGAATACATGGCCCTTTATGCGGCCAACAATATTTCAAAAGGAATCAAGAAGCTTAAAGGGAACCTGGGCGGAATTATATGTAACTGCAAGGGCATAGAAAATGAGGAAGAAATTGTTTCGCAGTTTGCATCAGAAATAGGTTCTATGGTTATTGGTGTAATCTCCCGCAGTGAACTGGTCCAAAAAAGTGAAATTGAGGCTAAAACAGTTTTGGAGAAGTATCCGGAATCAGAACAGGCTGATTTGTATCGTAAATTGTCTGAGGATATTTACCACAACACAGAATTTACAGTTCCTCGTCCCATGGAAATTGAAGAATTTGAGGAGTTTTTTAGAAGATTCCATTGATGATGGGATTAATTTTTTCTTTAAATTCCACAATTATTTTTTGTTTTATTTTTACTATTTTTATTCATGATTTTATTAAAATCATCTAAATTATTAACTGATAATTCTAAATCTTCAAATGCACTCAAAACCCCTTTCAAGGCATCATCATAGTCTTTAAAGTAAAAAAGATGTGATACACAACTACAATCAGAACAACCAAATCGGATCATAGGGGATGATTTATCTGAAATTAAAGAGGCCAGGGAACACTCTATTTTTTCTTCTCCAATGGAATAAATCACTTCTTTTATATTAGAGCTGGAATCCATTAGCAAATAATCCGCATGCCAGTGTAATTTCTTCTTTGAAGATAAATGTCGAGTCACCCGACTTTCCAAGGAATTAAGGGCCGATCCCACGTAAATGTAAAATCCTCTTTTAAACTGCAGTTCCTCAAGTCTACCCACTGATATTTTAGAATCTTTTTCCACTTCAATGATTAAACAGTAAGTCCCTTTCATAAATTGCACACCGGAGGATTATCTTATCTTTTACATGACTCAAATTTAATTTAAAATCAATGAATTCTTAAATGAATAATTAAGCTATTTTATAAATAAATCTATTAATTAATAGTACTCTATCAATTATAATAAATATTCATATATGTTGAATCTAGACTACAGTTATATTGCTCAAACAATAAATATTATAAGTTTCTGCGGGCCTAGTTATCGCCTGGGGGGGTTATAATCAGGGCAGTTGCAAAATGCTCCATATTATCAACATATTTGATTTTAATGGGTATGATTAGTAGGAGTGCCCTATCCATACTCAAAGCTATTATTACTAAATAACAACTTGAAGTGATTTAATGAAACTCACCCTTAAAACACATGGACATACAAATGTAACCTCTAAACACAAAACAACCTTTGAAGTAACCACTGATCATGAAATTTCTATAAAAGCGGATTGTATTGTAGGCGTGGCCTCAGAAAAATCCATGAAAGACTTCTCTGAAGAACTTAAAAAGGCCATGAGAAGAACAGATGTTGAAATAAAAGTAATTTTAAGTACTAAAAATGCCCATGATGAAATTACTGGTTTTGGACACTCAGATTTGCTTTTAAATCATCCTACAGACATTGTTTGTAGAAAAAGTAATTATATTTGTGGCCGTACTTTAATGATAAATGCGGACAAGGCTGCCTGTGATTTAAATAGTGATTTAATAAATGATTTAAAAAATGGGGAAGAAATGCAGGTGGAAATTACTGTAAAAGACTGATTTTTTAAATTAAGGTCCTAATATTTTTATCAAATAGGGTTATCAATTTTAAGGTAGTATAGAATTAAAATTAGATATATTATAATTTAATTTAGCTTTTAAATTCTTATAAATCTTTTAATTATTTTAAAAATAGTATTTTAATTATTATAATGGTGCGGGGGACGGGACTTGAACCCGCGAAGGGACTCACCCACTAGGCCCTCAACCTAGCGCCTTTGACCGCTCGACCACCCCCGCATTCTTGAAAAACAGTTCTAAATGCAAGTACTTTCATCTTTTCTCTTTTTCACTATTTATACTTTACCTTTTGGGGGGTTATGATTAAATTATTTATCAATCTAATAATCTAATATACTTATTCAAAATATTTATTTATATGCTATTTCATAAAGTTATAATTATAAATCATGTTTTATGGTGAATGGGAAATAAAATGAAAGCTATAAAAGAAACTGAGGGTGGAATTTTAGTAGATATTGAAGTTTCACCCAATGCATCCAAATTTGAAATTTATGGTTATAATTCTTGGCGAGAAAGACTCGAAATACGAATAAAAGCCATACCTCAAAAAGGGAAGGCCAATAAAGAAATTATTAAAGAAATGTCTAAATTGACTAAAATGGATGTAGAGATAATATCTGGAATAAAAAGTCATCAAAAAACACTTTTGATAAAGAAACTATCTCGGGATGATTTTATAAATATTATTGTGATATAAAATGGTTATAGCTATATTAATTTAATTAAAATTTGCTTATTTTATTTCTAATTTAAATAATGGTTGAATATAAATGATAGTATTCCTATAATTCTTATTAGTGCATATAATGCTCTTATTATGGTGATAAAGATTAATATTAATTAGAATTAGGGTTAAAATCAAAAGATTTATATCTAATACTTTTTATAAAATATATTATATTAATTAACGTTAATTAATAATATAATTTTAATAGTAAGTAAGAATTGACGGGGGAAAATATGATATCAACTGTAACTACAACAACAACTGCTGTTACATTGGGCCAAGTAATGACTTACAGTATAATCGCTGTAATCGCATTAATTTTGTTTTTGGCCTTAAAGGAAATTTTAAGCTCGGAAGTAAATTATAGCAATCGAATAAGCTCGTTTATAAAAGGGTCTAATATCGCGATTATGCCTCTTTTGCTGGTTTTCGCTGCTGTTGTTACTTATAAGATAGTAACCATTTTGTAAGGTGAAACAATGAACAAAAATATACTTTTTATAGCTTTAATAGTGATTTTAGTTGCTATTATTGGTGTTGCTGCATATATGATGTTAACACCTAGTGCTGAACCTTCTCAGGTTGGTGAAAAAGGAACTAAGTTTGCTATTCATAACAATGGTACTACTTGGGCTCATGTGGATATGATCATAGAAAATGCTACCTTGAAGAATGGAACTGTCCAAAATTTCTATATTGAAACTTGGATGAAACCAACTAATGGGTCTGTGGTTATAGATTTAAGTAAATTATTAGGCTATGGCAATGAAAAACTTCCAGCAGGGACTACTATTAGAATTGTAGGATGGAAAGGTCTTTACGATAGTGCTAGTACAACAAATCAAGATTTAAATCTTAAAATGGAAGGATGGTCAAATACTATAAATCCATTAACCAATAACAATTTGTCTGATGTTTTGCTAAATAATCTGACGGTAGCTAAACTTCCAAATAACCTTACAGATAATACTGTGATTATTGGGAATTCTATATCTGAAGTCGAACAAAATGACAATTTGGATGGCATAAGTCTCTTTAATGAGTTAGTATATGAAGAAGAACTTTTAACAGTTAATGCTGATGGGTCTGTTTCCATTGTATTTACTCAAATACCGGCTTTATGTAGTTTACCTGCCCGGATAGTATAATTTTTCTTCTTCTTTTTATTTTTTATTTTCGTTGGTGAAATTAATGTCTCGTAAGTATTTAATTTTTTTAGTAATTGTTTTATGTGCGAGTGGTATTTTTATATTAGATTATTCCACTGGTGCTGTTCAAGGAGCTATTTTTGATCAAATACCTTATAATTATACTGCTGACGTGTGGTTACCCCCTATTTCTTCGGATAGTGGTTCCATAGCAGGTTTTTATTCTATTTATGGTAAGGGAAAAGATTTTAATTTCAAAATTGATTTACCAGGAGCTCAGTTTTTTGATCTTCATGAAATCAATGGAACTCAAGTTTGTTATGATAAAAATGGATTGTCTGGTCAAGGCCACCTTAATTTCATTAAAATAAACTATAACACCATTTCTGCACTATTATCAAAGGATCTTAAAAAGGCCATGTTTAGCACAGAATTTTCAGGAGTTTACACTATGAAGTGTGCTGCCTGGACTGGTGGAGGAAATTTCTCCAATAATGGTCAAAATTTCTCTGGAACATTTATTATTATTGGACCCGCCACAGACTGGGTGGGAAATTTTACATTAGCTGAAGAAAACAAAAGAATTAAAATAATCTCAAGCTATATTTACTATCCTCATGCTCAAAAAACTTCAGAAAATACTAAAAAAATTAACAATAATATATTTTACATGTGATGAGTGACTACAATGAAAGCAGTTATACCCGCAGCAGGCCTAGGTACTCGATTTTTACCAGCTACCAAAGCCCAGCCTAAAGAAATGTTACCAGTATTTGACAAACCAACTATCCAGTATGTGGTGGAAGAGGCCGTGGCCTCCGGAATAGATGATATACTGATTGTAACTGGTAAAGGAAAAAGGTCTATTGAGGATCATTTTGACCGCTCATTTGAACTTGAATATATTTTAAAAGAAAATGATAAAGATGAGTACTTGAGGGAAGTTGAAGCTATCTCTGAGTTAGCTGATATTTACTATGTCCGCCAAAAAGAACAGAAAGGTTTAGGAGATGCTATTTATTGTGCTCGTAAGCATATAGATGGAGAGCCTTTTGCTGTTTTATTAGGGGATACCATAACTCGATCTGAGGTTCCGTGCACTAAACAACTCATGGATGTCTATGAAAAATATGGTTCGTCAGCCATTGCCGTAGAAGAAGTTCCTGTAGATAAAGTAGAACGATATGGAATTATTAAGGGTCAGGAAAAGGATGAAAATCTTTACTTGATTGAAGACATGGTTGAAAAACCAGCTGTAGATGAAGCACCTTCTAATCTAGCCATCATGGGTAGATATGTGCTTGATAGCAAGATATTTGATCACATTGATGATGTACCTCCTGGTTTTGGAGGGGAAATTCAATTAACCGATGCTATGAGACTTCTGGATGATATTTATGGCTATGTTTTTCAGGGAAAGACTTATGATATTGGTAATAAAGTTGAATGGCTGAAAACATCTTTAGAATTCGCTTTTGAACAACCAGAAGCAAAAAAAGAATTAACTGAATATTTAAATGATTTATTGGGTTGTAATTAATCTACAAAAGTAAATAATTTTTTATTTTTCAATTATTTTTTTTATTTTATAATAAATATAATAAATTTTTTTCCAGAATAATAGTTTTTAGAATCTTTTTTTATTATTTTTCTATACTTTATTCTAAATTCTTATTAGTATTAAATATTTAAAATATTTATTTTAGAATATTAAAAATGGCATTACTAAGAATAAGACTGAATTAGAAAGTCCGTGAGAAATGGTAATCCCCAGAATGCTTCTGGTTTTTTGGAATGAATAACCATAGAATATCGCTACACAGAATACAAATATCAAATCCGTAAGGGAGTTCCAGCCAATGTGGAGACTGGTAAATAGTAATGCAGTATATAATAATCCTAAGGCCATTCCTAACACATCTTCGGCATTTTTTTGTACTATCCCTCTGAATAATAGCTCTTCGGCCAGACCAGTGGATATGGTAAGAATTATAACACCAAATAATAGATTGGTGACATCAAAAGTATGGATTAAAGGTAAGGGATGTAGTATGTTGTATTCAATAAACCCTAAAAATGGGCCGGTTAATGCAATTATAAGTTGAACTTTTAGATTACCTCCTATTAGTCCTACTCTTTTTCTATTTATACCTTGAATTTTCATCAAGGCAATGGAAGATGCAAATAAAGGTATAGCAATTATAGGAAATAGGTAAAGAGTAGGTATGTTCATTAGGGGCATGGTAAGCCCAATAATACGTATTATGGGCAGTACCATCATTGATCTAAGAAGAGTAGCATAGGTATAAGATGGTGTTAAAGATGATTGAACTAGCAGAGCAGCTAATACTGAAAAGTGAATTAGCAATCCGATTTTCATGTCAAAATATGTTGTAAATAATTCTCCCAGAATTAAAAGTCCTAGATATCCTATTAAAATTAAAAATTCAGAGCTTGTAGGCCTATTTGCTTTTATTTTATTTTTAAGCTTTAAGATACGTCCATAGTTGTATAGTTCGCTTGCAAGATCTTTTTCTTTTTTATTAATTTCTAATGAACGTTCGTGTTCATAGATGGCGTCATGGTAGGCACCTTGAGCTTCAAGAGTACTGGCTAAGTGTGAAATAACCTTAGCTTCTTTTTCACTGTCACCAGCTTTTTTAAATTTCTTTATGGCCTTGTGATATGTATTACGGGCTTCATCATACCTATTTCTTTTTTCTTGAATTTCAGCCATACCTACATAAGCATAACCCTCACCAATAAGATCTTCAGTGTCTTTATAAAGTTCTAATGAATTATAGTAACTTTCTTGGGCAAAATCATTTTCACCCATTTGACAATAGGTTTTACCCATTTCTAACAAGGTGTCTGCAGTTTTCTCAGCATTTCCTGCATCAGAAAATATTTCCAGTGCATTTTGCATGTGCTGAAGGGCATCAAAGAATTCACCTTTATCTTTAAGGCCAATTCCTTTTTCCAGTTCCCTTTGTGCTTTTCGCCTTGCCAAGTTATCCACCAGTTTAATAAATAATAATAATATAATTAAATTGTTTTAATTAAATAATCATCAAAAAAGTTTTTTTTTTAAATTCTATTTTTATTAAAGTTAAAGATTGTCATTGTTAATATATAACTTTTGGTACCAGTCCCATGCGGTGGATATAATATCATGGAGATCTGTCCATTGAGGATTCCAGCCTAGTACTTCATATGCTTTTTTGGAACTTCCCACTAAAATAGGAGGATCTCCAGGCCGAAGTTCATCTTCTATAACTTTAATTTGATTTCCAGTTACTTCCTGACAAGCTTGAATTACTTCTTTAACTGAAAAACCATTTCCATTACCTAAATTAAATACTTGACTTTTATTTTTTTCATTCAAGTATTTTAGTGCTTTATAATGGGCCTGGGCCAGATCAAGAACATGAATATAATCTCTAATACAAGTTCCATCTGGAGTAGGATAATCTGTTCCATAAATGCTCACAGATTCTCTTCTTCCTGAAGCAGCATCCAGTACTAATGGTATTAAATGAGTTTCAGGATTGTGCCATTCTCCTATTTCTGATGAGGGGTCAGCTCCTGCTGCATTGAAATATCTTAAAGAAACATAATTCAAATCATAGGCCTTTGAATAATCTTCCAGGATTTTTTCAACCATTAATTTCGAATTTCCATAGGGGCTCATAGGATTTAAGGGATGGTCCTCACTTAGTGGTAGTTTTTGAGGCTCACCATAAACGGCACAGGTTGATGAAAATATAAATTTATTTACATTAAACTCCTTCATTACATCCAAAAGGTCGAGGGTATTTTTAAGATTATTAACATAATATTTTTGGGGGTCTTCTACAGATTCTCCTACATAGGTAAATGCTGCAAAGTGCATCACCGCATCAATTGTATATTTTTCAAATATATTTGTTAGGAGTTCTGTATTGGATAAGTCACCTTTCACAAATTTTCCCCATTTAACAAACTCTTCATGGCCATAGCTAAGATTATCCAGTACCAGAGTCTCTTCTCCATTTTCATGAAGCACTTTATTTACATGGGAGCCTATGTAACCTGCTCCACCTACAACTAATATCATACTATAACCAATTTGTTTTTTTAAATAGTATATTTTTCGGATTTTAGGATTAATTTTTTATTTCTGTGAGGTTTAGTTTCGGATTTAGAAATATATATAAAATATTTTTTTCATTAATATTTTTTTATTTTTCATTAATGTGATATCTCTTGAATTTTGTATTTTTATTAATTCATTTAGTTTTATAATTTTGGCCTTGATAATTTTTAGTGATTTTATAATTTTTCAATTTTTAACTTCATTAAATAATTTCTTGTTAAATTTCATAATTCAATTAAAATTTTTTAATATCTACTATTTTTAAGATTTTATAATCATTTAAGGTTAGAAATTTACTTCATTATTCACTTTTATTAAAGATTGGTGTAAATATGTCCTAAGGTGTATACTAATTGATTGAAATTGGCCTATTTTAATTAAAATTACTTTTATCATTTTTAATACTTTTTTACTATTATTTAAAATAATTTTTCTATTTTAATTACAAAATGTATCTAAAAGCGAAAACTATATAAGCATATACTTATATACTTATGATTCATGCTGAGGATAAATTCTGAATATACTTGTGATATTTCAGAAGAATTAGAAGAACTTTTTAAAGCACTGGGTAACATTAACCGGCTTTTATTGATTTATTCCCTGGCTTCAGGGGAGATAGAAGCAGTCAATGTGTCTGAAATGGCCCGGATGATGGGCTTAACCCAACCTGCAGCATCGCAGCATCTAAAAGTGCTTAAAACTGCTAAAATCCTTAATGCTGAAAAACAAGGCAATCAAATTTATTACACATTTAACCAGGAAGCACTGATAAAACACAAAATAAAGGTAGATTTCCTTTTTGGATGTGTTTTAACCAAGTGTGACTGTTTAGAAAAAAAGAGGAACAAATAAATTCCACCTGGTGGCAAATTTGTGGAATTATTAAAATTATGAATTAAATATGGCAATATTTTAAGCCATTTAAAATTACAAGCCGTTAAATAATGGCAATTAACATTTACTTATACTAACTGAGGGATACTATGAGAGAACTAAACTTAAAAGATGAATTATCTGTACTCGTTATACCCGACATGGTCTTATTACATGAAACTGATATGAATTTAAAAATTGGAAAACAAATTGGGAGTGAAATTTATAATCGGGTCTCCAAAGACGATTTTTATGGAATAGCTTTAGCAGTCAAAGAAGGAATTAATAGAAGCGTATATTCTGAATCTGACTTTTATAGGACTGGTACTTTAGTTAAAATCTTAAATGCTAAAGAAATGAGAGATTTCTATCATTTGAAAGTTGAAATAATTGAAAGAGTTGAAATTGATGAAATGATGTCTGAGGGAAGGAATTACCGGGCCACATATCATTTAAGTCCAGATATAGATGATTTAGATGAAGAAAACAAGAAAGAAACCCTCAAACACATTAGATACATTGTATCTGAGATAAGTGAAAATTTCAAAGGATCTCAGGCCTATGTTGAGAAAATTTCTAAGCTAAATGATCTCAACCAGGCACTGGCCTATGTATTTCCTTACCTACATCTGTCTCTTCCACAAAAACAGGACTTACTGGAAATACGATCTCTAAAAGAGAAGAGTCTAAAATTCCTTGATATCTTGATTGAACAAAAGGAATCTTTAAAATATCAAATGGAAATGGCATCTCGAGTAAATGATGAGATGAATAAAAAACACCGGGAAGTAATGCTAAAAGAGCAGCTCAAAGCTATTCAGGATGAATTAAACGATTCAAATGGCGAAGGAAATAAAAAAGATTACCGTGAACAAATTGAAGCAGCTAATATGCCGGAAGAGGTCAAAGAGGTTGCCTTAGAAGAAGTGGCCAAACTGGAAAGACAAGGCCCACACAGCTCTGAGGAAAATGTTATCCGTAACTATTTAGACTTACTGGTTGCTCTTCCATGGGGAGATACTGAAATAAAAGAAATAGACATTGAAGCAGCTCGAAAGATACTTGATGATCAACACTATGGCTTAGATAAAGTTAAAGATCGTATAATTCAGCATTTAACGGTCATGAAACTGAAACAGAACAAACAAGGATCCATATTACTTTTAGTTGGACCTCCAGGAACTGGAAAAACAAGTTTAGGTAAAAGTATAGCTGAAGCACTGGAGCGGAAGTATGTCCGAATCAGTCTGGGTGGAGTTAAAGATGAATCTGAAATCAGAGGTCACCGAAGAACCTATCTTGGTGCATTGCCAGGTAGAATTGTTCAAGGAATGAAACGTGCCGGCGAGCGGAACCCAGTCTTCATTCTGGACGAGGTTGACAAACTAATGCCCTCCTACAGCGGAGACCCGGCCAGCGCCCTTTTAGAAGTTCTGGACCCTGAACAGAATAATACCTTCTCTGACCACTACTTAGAAGTGCCTTATGACCTATCTGATGTATTCTTTATAGCCACGGCTAACTCCTTAAGAGATATCCCCGGGCCACTACGTGACCGGATGGAAATCATAGAAATTGGCAGTTACACCAGCCATGAGAAGTACCATATAGGTAAAAACCATGTTATGGCTGAAGTCTTAGAAGAACACGGTTTAGATGAGAATCAACTCCAAATTACAGATGAGGCATTAAAAACCATAATCGAGAAATATACTCGTGAAGCAGGTGTAAGAGGCCTTAAACGTCAGTTATCTGCAGTGGCCCGTGTCGCCTCTGAAAAAGTAGTTTCAGGTAAGGATGAATTACCCTATGTGGTTACGGAAGACATGCTATATGATGTTTTAGGTCATGAATTGACTCAGTATCATCAAGCTGGTAAAATTAATCCTCCAGGAGTAGTCACTGGCCTGGCCTGGACTCCGGTTGGTGGGGATATTCTCTTCATTGAAGGGGCATTCATGCCAGGTAAAGGTAAATTAACTCTCACGGGTCAATTAGGTGATGTAATGAAGGAATCTGCAAAGATTTCCCAGAGTTTAATCCGTTCCCGTCTGGCCATTAATTTGAAGGCGGTTGAATTCGATAAAAAGGATCTTCACATCCACGTTCCATCTGGTGCCATTCCTAAAGATGGTCCTTCTGCAGGTGTAGCTTTGTTGACCACTATAGCTTCTTTAGTGACCAACCATGAGGTTGATCCGAAGCTGGCCATGACTGGTGAGATCTCTTTAAGAGGCGCAGTCTTACCAGTGGGTGGAATTAAAGAAAAGGTTTTGGCTGCCCATCGTGCTGGAATTAACCGGATAATTCTACCAATTGACAATAAAAAAGACTTGGATGATGTACCGGATGATGTTAAAGCAGAAATCGAGTTCATACTTGTGGAAACGGTAGAAGATGTTATTCGAGAAACTATTGACATTGAACTACCTAAACCTTTAATGCTGGAAATGAACACCGGTTCTATTACTGGCGGGGCTGGAGTTTAAGTCTATTTAAAAAAGAAGAATTAGAAAGAATTCAAATTACTCATTAATCTGAATTCTTTTTTTTATTTTTATAATTATTTCTGATTTTTTAATATTTTTTTTAGGGTTTTATTTTTATAATTATTTCTGATTTTTTAATATTTTTTTTAGGGGTTTTATTTTTATAATTATTTCTGATTTTTATTTTCAGTTTATTTTTTTACATAAAATTTATTTTAATGATTCTAATTATAATTTTATAAAAAAAAATAAAATGATTTTACTTCTTTAACTACCTCCCTAGCAATGAATTAAGTCCCATGGAAACTGTAAATTTTGTAATTAAGCTAGCGGGTACTACTCGAATATTTCCTTTATTATATTGTTCAATTGCAACTTTGGCCAGGCTAATATAAGTAGCAGGATTACTTTTAGCAGCTTTTAGAACTGGTTCCATCAGTGCCGATGTAGCATTACCTCTATTTTGAGTACTGGAGTCAGTTTCAGTCATATCTCTAATATAACCCAGCGAATCATTAACACTCATTGGGGCACCATTTACTTCTATAGGTCCTACGGCGGTTAAAAGCGCATCTACTGCATCGGGTGTTATCATAACCACGGCATTGGTTTTAATTCCTTTATTATATTCCACTATTTCCTGAGCCCTTTCTGCACCGAAGGTGGTATTTACGCCATACAAGGAATCGTGAAGCAACAACATACCAGAACCTAATTGCGAGGGTTCAGTGTAAGTAGGACTAGTCATTCCACCGGGGTAAATAGGAGTTATATCTTTTACACTACCATTTACTATATTAAGGACATAGGCCATATCACAGGCCCCCAGACCTTCTGTTCCCTGGTTTTCTGTGGTATCAACAGCTAATAGCAGTATTTTGTAACTTCCATTAAACTCTGTAGTTTGATTTAATCCATAAAATAAGGCCGTGGCCCCACTAGCCACCACTAGCATTAACAGTAAAAATACTTTTAAAATTGTTCTCATAATAATTCATTCCATCATTTCTCTAGCGTTATAGATTATATATTAAGTCCTAATACTCTTAAAATTTATTATTCTATCGCTTTTTTTTTATTGATGTTAAATTTCTTAGATAATTACAAATAAACTTTAAATAATCTTTAATGATTATTTAATTTTCAAATAAACCATATATTTTTTTAACTTCTAACTTAAATTAAGGGAATATATTAAAAGTATTTATTCCACATTTACACCCTAATCTTTCCTTAGTCTTGCATAAATTAATCAAATGAAGACTTAATTTATATTATATTTAAAAATTAACCATTTGTTTGGATTTAATCATAAATCATAAAATATAAATCAAAATTAAACATATAAATAAAATGTGTTATTATGAATGTTCCACCCCTAAAGATGATAAAGATTATTTTGATTATAACGGCAGTATTTTGTATTTTTGCTGCGATAATTTATGGGATTTATTCTTTCAGTTTATTTTGGCAGACTTTTGCAGCGAGTATCACTATTAGCTTTTTACTGGTGATTTTAGTTGTGCTTTGTTTAGCGGTACTTTACCTGGGTATTCGCAATTTCTTACTTAAAAAAGAAGTTGATAATTATAAAAATAAATTAAATCAGCTTAAATTTGAATTAGAGCGATGTAAATCAAAATCAAATTCTGAGAAAGAAAATGAAGATAATAATGTTTGATATTTATAATGAGAATAATTCTATTTTTATAAGAAAAAATTAAGGAATTTGTGACCAACTTCGTTATAGAATCGTTTAACGAACTTAGGGTCTGAATATACTGATTCTTCAATTTAATAATATATGGTACAACCAATTATTCTCGAATTATATATAATCCCCATATTCTGTTCTGATTTCCTTCAGTTTTTAGATTGATATAGGCATTTTCATTATATTCTGATAATTTATGTTCATGTCAGCTTTCCCGTCTTCATGTATTTTTAATCTAAAAAAACATCTTAATTGGGGATTTTTTCCTTATTTCATTATATTCTAACCGGGTCACCATAATCTTTGATTTTTTATATTTATTATAATTCTATTTTAATTTGTTTTGTATTTCTCATAAATTCAAATTAGCCAATTTCCATTCAAAAATAGAAATATTTAATAGTAACTATTTTCAAATACATAGGGTTTAACACTAACCCTAAACATATATAATATTAGAAGTTAAAGGCTTTGTCAAATAAAAATTGGAATTGTAATTTAGGAGTTAAAAAATGAAAATATCAGATGAATTACTTGGAAAAGATGTTATAGATGAATCTGGAGACCAAATAGGGTTAGTTAATGATGTTGAATGGGATTTTAAAACCAACACCGTAAAATCCATTATTTTAAAAGAAGCAGGGATATCTGCAAAAATTGGACTGGGTGATCATAAAATAGTGCCTTATGAAATGATTGAAACTATTGGGGATAAAGTTCTAATTAAAGGCAGAGTTTTTAAGAATGAATAATAATTAAATGTTTTAATTCTTTTTTTTAGTCAGATTGTTAAATTTTCATTGGATTCACTTAAAGGAGAGATTACTATGAGAAATGATATAACTGAATCAAAACATGGAATGAAAAAAAATACCCAGAAAAAAGTTGAAAAAGGGAAAGATTGGGGTGAAGAAAAAAAAGAAGGGGTAAAAAATAAGATGGGTGATGCTAAGGATTCTGCTAAAGATATGAAAGAGGATGCTAGCAGTAGGATAGAGGAAGTTAAAGAAGATGCTTCTGATAAAAAAGAAGAAGTAGAGGAAAAATTAGGTGAATTTAAAAAAGAAGCTGAAGACCAGAAAGAAAAGCTTGAAAAAGAGAGTAAAAAAGAAGGGGTTACTCCTGCAGAGAAATTATTGAACGATCTAGTATCTAAATTCAAGGAAGGAAAAGTGCAAATTGATGAGGCCATATCTGATTACAAGAAACCTGAAACATCATCCAAACCATTAGTTGATGTTCTGGAAACCAATGATACTATCATATTAATAGTCGATATTTCTGGTGTCAAAAAAGAGGATATAGATATTGGTATTTCAAGAAATAGAGTAGAAATAACAGCTATGTTCCAAAAAGAACATGAAATTGAAGGTGCTAAATTCACTCAAAAAGAGAGATGTTATGGCAAAATAAATAGAACTATAAATCTTTCGACGGAAATTAAAGTTAAAGAAGCCACAGCTAAATACAAAGAATGTAAACTGACCATCACTCTCCCTAAAGTGGTAGAAGAGATAACAAAAGTAAATATTGAAGATTAAAATCTTTTAAATGACGATGGTTTAAAGGAGTGATAGCATGGTGAGAAGTATTTTATATTATATTGTCGCTATTATCATTATTGTAGTTGTTTTAAGGTTTTTAGGGATTCTATAGACGATAATGATATTTTTTTTAAATTTTAATAAATCTGCTAAAATTAAAGCCTAGATTAATTCATTTTTTTTTTAATTGATATAAATCTAGTTCTTATAATTTGATCCAGCTTTTTTTTTCAATTATAAATTAGCACATTTATATAATTTTAAATATTTATTTTATTTTTAAATGAATTTTAAACACATAAAAAATGTAGAAAATATAATTTTGTTATTCACTTATTTTTATAAACAATCAAACTATCGGGACTCTTGCCCCGAACTTTATCCAGAACCTTCTGCTCTTCCAAATCTTTAATAACCACGGCACGGAATTTTAAATCATCACGGGCCTCATCAAGCAGCTTCTTGGTCACATGAATTCGGTGCTGGATCTTATTATTTTCATCCTCAATTTTTCGCACATCTAAGAGTTTTAAATCCATTTTAATAAGTTCCAATTCTCTCAAACGGCTGTTAAGATCTTCTTTTTCTTCTCTAATTTCGGATAATCTGCCCTGACACATATGTAACTCTTTAAGTGTTTTATCTAATTGAGATTTAGTTTCTAATAGTTCAGATTCCAGTTCTTGGATTTTAAGTTCCAAATTCTCTGCTTTTACTGGTTTATCATCAGAATTTTTATTATTTTCAATTGCCATGTCCCTTCTCCTAATAATTCTTTAATGGTGTGGTTTCAATTGCCATGTCAATTCTCCTAATAATTCTTTAATGGTGTGGTTTTAATTGTCAGGTCCCTTACTTAATAATTCTTAAAATAAAAAGCACTTAATCATGTTAAACCGATCAGTAACAAGGCCACTCCTAAATAGATGGCCAGAGTTATTATATCACTTACAATTGTGGCCAGAGGCCCGGTGGCAACTGCTGGATCGAAATTTAGTCTTTTAAAGATTAGGGGAGATATGGTGGCTATAATAACTGATGCTATTATACTAAAAAACATGGAAAGGAATATTATGCCTCCTAATAAAGGATTAGATCTGGTTATAAAGGCCATTAGTCCGGCTAAAAATCCGGATACCAGAGCTATAACTGCGGCCACCTTTATTTCTCGAATAATATAAAACCTCATGTTTAGATTGGTATCCAGGGCCATACTACGAATAATTAAGGCCTCTGATTGGGTACCGGCTGCGTCACTCATATAGACCATAATGGGAATGAATGCCGCCAGTGCAATAAAACTGGATAGGAGACTTTCAAAACGAGCAATAAGTGAAGCAGCAGCAATACCACCCATAACTCCAATTATAAGCCATGGAAGTCGGGAACGGATCATGTGGAATGTGCTGGATTGAATAGAAGTATATTCATCCCCTACCTTGTGAAAAATACCTCCAAATTTGAATATATCTTCCTGAACTTCTTTATTAAAAATGCGCAGGATGTCGTAGTGGGTAATTATTCCTAAAAAATCATTTCCATTTTCAATTACGGGAATCGACTTTAATCCGTGTGAAAGGGCCAGGAAAACTACTTCTTCTGGTTCGGTATTTTTGGTAATGGATATAGGTTCCCGGTGCATTATGGCACTGGCCTTAAGAGGAGGGGTAGAACTTAATAATTTTTTTATGGAAATAACTCCTTGCAATGAATTTGAGTCATCCAGAACGTAAATATAATCAATATTATCAAATTCAATGCTGTTAGTTTCCAGGTATTCCTGAACTTCTCCTATGGTTTGATTTAGAAGGCAAGTGGGAACTTTAGAGGTGATTAAATTTTCTATTTGTTTATTGGAGATTTCAGATTTCATTATTCACCTTATAATTGTTAAAAAATTATTTTTTTATTTAATGAAATAATTGTTCAGATTATAATTGTTAAATAATTATTTTTTTATTTAATAAACATTAAAATTCGTTTAATTGATATAATAATAGTTAAATTAATAAATTTTACTTTTTTATTCCTTTTATTAGTTCCTGAATATCTCCTACGAATTCCAGGCCAGAGTTTCTCCCAGTGCCTTCAAAAATTAATTTATTTTTCTTATTATTATCATAAAGCTTTAAGTTTATTTTAGAATTTAAGGATTCATTAACTTTAGAAGTCATCTCACCTTGAGAAGGAGCAGGTAAATCCACCCCTTTAGTTCGCTCAGCATCTATTTTGAGCCGATGATTTTTATTAGAAACCTCAATTATTATTCTCTCATGATCCACTTTTAATTTCTTTATGTGGGATCGGTTATAGGTGCTAAACTTGAAAAGTCGACCATTTAATAAAAATCCGAAAATGAATCCTGTAAAATAATTTTTCAGCCAGGGTATCTTAGCAATAGAACCAAAAAGTGATGCATTTTCCTCTTCAAAATGGTTACTCTGCATCCATATCCAAGAAGAAGGCATGGAAGTTCCCCAATCTTTTTCTAAATAACCCTTTCCCTTATTAAAATCCTTTTTCTGATTATTTATTTCAATATATCCCTTTACTTGATGGTTAAAACTTAAAACTCCGTGATAACATTCCATGAATGGAACAAAGGAGTACCAACCCATAACTCCCGGTGAAAATACACTAACGGGCCAGGGTATAATATTTTTAAATTCAAGACGGGCCTTTATTTGAAGAGAATCTTTATTTAAATTTAAATGGAGCTGGTGGTGTGAGAAAAAATTATCTGCAATTTTCAGCTTAAATTCACTTTTTGAGGCTTTAAATTCGTCAATATCAAATTTAAAATAGTTCATTTCATGATTTCTAGCATCAAAAACCATTATAAATGCATGGGGCTTTTCATCGTTTTTAGGAAGGGAGATACCAGGTATTATGGCAAAGGCAATTTCTTCAGTATCATCTACTAATTTGTAGTACCAACCTTCGAAATACCCTTTCTTAGTTTTACTTCCCTGAAACTGAGATGGATTGTATTTTTTAAACATTTAATAAGTATATGTATATTCGATTTTATAGACTTTTTTGTTTTAGGGTGGTTGGATGGTGTGGTGTATTGGTTAATTTTTGTTTTTAGGGGGTGGTTGGATGGTGTGGTGTATTGGTTAATTTTTGTTTAGTTGGTTGATTCATGAAGTGGTTCATTTTTGTTTTATTATTAAATATTTTCATATTTTTTTTCATATCATGTGAGTTTTTTACCAATATTGATACCCCATAACAATATTGCCCTTTTAAAGAACACACTATATTTATTAATTACCAATTACAAACCTTGAGGTGCATGAGTTTAGCTAGAATTTTAATTGTTGAAGACGAGGCAATTACTGCCCTGGAACTTACTCGAAGACTGGAAAGATGGGGCTTTGAAGTCGTAGGGGATGTGGCCAGTGGACAAAGTGCTCTGGAAATGGCGGAAAAGCTTAAACCAGATTTAATTATAATGGATATTAATCTAAAAGGAACAATGGATGGTGTGGATACTGCCAAGGCCATATCTCAAATTTATGACGTTCCTATTATATTTTTAACGGCTCATGGTAATGAAAATATTATACGCAAGGCCCAAACTGTAAATCCGGCACATTATATAATTAAACCTTACCGGGAGAATGAATTAAAATTTGCAGTTGAGAGTGGAATTGAAAACCACAAAGTATTCATGGAACTTAAAAAGAACGAACTTTCTTATAGGTCTATGGCCAAAAACATTCCAGGTATTGTTTACAGGACTTACTTGGATGAAGAACAGCATGTTGAATTTTTAAATGATTTTTTAAAGGATATTACTGGTTATTCTCCGGAAGATATTGAAAAAATAGATTTAGCAGTTCTGGGATCTTTAATCATTAAAGAAGATTTGGATAGAGTATTATCAGTTATTAATGAATCTATTAAAACAGGTCTGCCTTATGAGGTTTCTTATAATATTAAGGACCATGAGGGTAATATTAAACTAATGGAAGAAAAGGGAAGGCCGACTTTAAATTCTCAAAAAAATGTAACCTCTTTGGAAGGAGTTATCTTTTATTCTCCTTAAAGAGTTTTAATAATTAAGTAAAAGAATTAAATAAAATATAAAAAATATTAGAAAAATATATTATTTTTTTTATAAATGTATCCCATTATTGAAATGAGCTAAATTAATCTATATCTTGAAATTCCAAGAGTATTTTACAATTTTGACCTTCATAGTCCTTTAAGGGCTTTAAAAGTTCAACATACCCATCTAAACTGTATGGTTCAAATTTTTCCTGTTTGAAAAAGTACATAGGGCTTTTTAAAGAGGCTGTGGTGAGAACTTGTAATCGTATTATTGGGCCATAAATACTTATTTCCTCTTTTATAGTATTTATTATGGGTTTAGGATTGTGATCTATGAAAACTGAGTCTTTTTTATTTTTGTAGGGTGCTTTTTTTATTATTCCTTCATAATGCTTAATCATGATATACACCGTTTAGGCTATAGGATATTGAATTATATGATTAAATACTTTATTTATCATATACTATTTTTATTAATATTAATATTATCGTATTCTTTTTATATAAATTAATAAATTTGATATTCCATATATGGATAAATTTAATTCTAATTTTAACAAACTAGTATTATGAGTAAAAATTATCTTCCGGAAGAAATGGAATTTTGTTATTTCAAAATAGATTCTGGTTTCATCTGTGTAAAATTGGATGGCAGTAAATTAGTAGTCACTGGTCCTGAAGATGATATAGTGGAACCTTTCCAAGAGGAATGGATGCTCTTCTGGGAAACTTTAGAAGAAATTGGCCTGTGGACTTGGGAAGACGACTATGACCGATGTTGTTTGGCCGATGGCTATAGTTGGGAAATTAAAATCATATATAATAATTATTCTATTGATTCCACTGGAATGAATCATGGGCCGACACGGGTGGTTGGTGGAGAGCTGGTTTCTTCCTTGGATGAATTCTTAATGGCCCTGGAGGAATTGAGTGGTGTTGAATTTTAGTGGAGGAATGTTAGTTGGAAATTGGAAAATTAAATGCCTATTATTTGAAATCGGAATTAAAAGTAGGGAAAACAAGTACTGAAATAGCTCAGGCCTTGCTTTGCAGTGCCACCGAGGAAGAACTACAGGATGTGGTTGATGAATATTTAAATAACCATGAAGATCCTAAAATTCCCGAGCTGGTTATGTTTTTAAAAAATAAGGGCCATTATGCCATATTTTTAGATAGTGAAGTCTTAATACCTTAGTTTTTCTTATTAATTATTTAAATAAATATATTTTTGACTTTATTAGAATAAAAAAGAAATTTTTATAGGATATTTAATAATTTAAAAAAATTAAATTAAATTTTATTTTACTGCCTATTTTCTTTCTTTATGAAGTAATTCAATTGATCATTGATTTTACTGTCTGTTTTCTTTCTTTATGAAGTAATTCAATTGATCATTGATAACATCACTCAGACTGTACTCTATTTTACAACCTAATTTCTCTATTTTACTGGTATCGGCCAGGAGAATAGGTACTTCAGCAGGTCTAAATCGTTCTGCATCAAACTGAATCTTAATATCTTCTTTATCAGTTTCTACAATTATTCCTTTATCACTGAGGATGTATTCTAATTGATCTTCTAACATCAATTGGTCAACTTTGGTTTTATCAAAATTAATGCCGAATATTTCAGAGTTATTGATTTCGGTTGGGTTTTCAATGATTTTCTCATTATTCATGGTTTTTATTCTCTTGATTTCCCATCCGGCCTGTTCCAGGCCTAATAAAATGTAACTCAAAACAGAATTGGTTCGCATGGATCCTTGATTATATACTTCACCAGAGACTCCTTTTTCAGCCAGTAACAGGTAACCCTTTACAATATCCTTTACATGGGACCAGTCACGGAAAGCATTAATATTTCCAATACTAATGTGGTCTATTTCATTGAATTTTAATTTCATAATCTGGTTAGTGATAACGGAGGTAACAAACATCAATCCTCGGCCAGCACCTTCGTGATTGAAAGCCCTGGAGACTACGGTATTTAATCCATAGGAGTGATAATAGTTTCTCATTAAAAAGTCACCATATACTTTGGATACGGCATAGGGCGACATAGGCCTAAGGGGATTAGTTTCTTTAATAGGAACTTCGGGAATGTTTTCCACATCCGGGAATATGGTACCGTACTCTTTTTGGGCCTCTTGGTAATGTTTTTGAGAGGATATTACCAGCCCGTATTCCTCACTGGAACCGGCAAATATTATTTTAGCATCATTATTTTTTATCCTCACCGCTTCTAAGAGGTTAGAAGTACCCATACAATTTATTTGTTGAGTTTCCATTGAATTTTCAAAGGACCGGGCCACAAATGACTGGGCCGCTAAGTGGAATATGTAATCTGGATTAGATTGATCAATGGCCTGAGCAATAGATGATATATCGGTTAAATCTCCCTCGATTAAGGTAAAAGATTCATCTATGCAATGATCACAGAGGTTTTTTGATTTAGTTCCATCTGCTCTTCTGCGTATAAGGCCGTAAACATTTGCCTTCTGGTCAATAAGTTCTTTGGCCAAGTAGGAGCCCACAAATCCAGTGGCCCCCGTGATTAGTATGTTTTTGTTGGTGAAGTTCATGTGATCACTTAATAATGGTTAAAACGTATAATTATATTATTGTACTTTTGTTATATATTATTTAAATTTTATTAGTTGATATTTAATTCTTTTTAGTAAATTTATTATATTATTTTTTTTTATAAAATAGGTTAGTTGATATATTGGTGTACTTACAGAATGTAAAGATCTGAGAAGATATTGGAATGATTTGAAAAATAAAATAAAATCTGAAGGAAATGAAATGTACGTAAATATCGTACAGTTGAAAATGCCTGAACTAATGGATAATATTTAAATATAAAAATAATCATAATTATTTATATGAATTTAATACAAATTGAATCTCATATAAATCAAGGCCAGAACCTGTTATTCTATAAAAATGATGTTCATGATATTTATAAACAAATAAATTCTAATTTTCTCTGTGTGTTCTTTAATGAGCCTACTCCTATTAAACATAGGTTGATCGAATGTATTGAAGTTGTGGTTAATCAAAAAGAGCCTTCTTTGAGTCGTTTGACTTTACCAGAACTGATTAAAATTCTTATGGTGAAGTTAAATTCCAAGAAATTAATCATACTTTTTAATAATTTTCATATATTAACTCGTAGATTAGTGGCCACCCTACAGGAGTTGAATAGGTATAATAATATTATTTTTATTTGTAGCTTTGATAAGGACTTTAAGAGTGAAGTCTATGGTTTTTTTAACACATTTCACCTGATGAATGTGGATCAATATAAACTGGAAACCGGAAAAGATGAAATAAATATATCTTATGCCGTGTACTTCTGCATGGGCCTTATATGTTTTTTCATTTATCTTAAAACTGCATCCTCTGCATATATAGGTGCCATGTTAATTGGTGGTGCCTGGTTCGGCCTGGTCATATTTAGAACATTTGTCTACACCGGAGGTAGGGTATGAGAAATTATACTCATATAATAGGCGCTGTATTCTTTTTCCTTATACTGGCCTATCTACTGAATATTACTAATCCCTTTTTAGGATTGTTCTGTGCGGGGTGGATATCAGTATTTCCGAATATGGTGGATAAGATTACTGGTAAGCATCGGGGATGGGGCCATTCATTTTTGTGGCTAATTCCTATGGCCCTGGTGGTAATTTACAGTCCATTAATTGCATTGGCCTTAATGGTTGGTTTTTTATCTCATCTTTTACTGGATAGTTTCACGGTTTATGGTACTCCGGTTTTATATCCCTTTAAAAAATCGGGTTTTGTTTGTTTAAGTAAAAAGAGAAGATTTAAAACGGGTTCTAATTCTGATAAAGCCCTGTTTATTTTTCTTTTATTTTTAGTGGTTCCCATTATATTGTTCACCACCGGGTTAGGGAATGTGTTGCTGGGGGATGTGGCCTTTGCCGTCGGTAATCAAACAAATAACAGTACCAGCTCCTCACAGAATAGTAATATTTATTTAAGCTTTAAACTGGATGAGGCCTGTAATAAGAACATTACCTTTGAGAAGATCAATGAAAATAAGACTAGTATTGTGGTAATGGATATTAATAGTACTTCAGGAGAATAAGAGTAGTATTGTGGTACAGGATTAATAGTACTTCATGAAAATAAAAAAATATTTATTTTTCATATGAATCTTTTTTGTAGTTCATGGGAGGCTAGTTCTTTTATATTCACTCCTTTTTGAATAGCGGTATGGTAATCTATGGATAGTTTTTGATTGTCTTTACTTATTTGCATGGCATTGGGCCTGATAAATATCCATGATGTTTGGTTTATGAATTTTAGGGCCACCCATGGTTCTGCTTTGAATTTCCAGGCGAACCTTATGAGATTTTTTATTTGGGCGGTTCTGATTATTATTCTATTATTGGTGGTTATTTTTACTTCTATGACAAATACTGACTCTCCATCTCCAGCTAATAGGTCTGGATTTCTTATGGAGGATCCAGGTAATCTGCAGGCTTCATAATCTGCTTTTTTTAGTTCTCCTACCAGTTCATATTCGTGTTTTATTCCAAAATCTTTGATTCTCATTTTCATCTTTTTCCTGAATTTTATTACTAATAGTAGTTTGTAGTAACACTTATATATGTATTACCATTATAATAAATAGTATCACTTATGGGAGGTGGAAAATCTTAGTGCTATAACAGCTAAAAATGGTTCTTACACTTATGTGTGAAAAATGAGACAAAAACAAGACGTTATATTGCAAGTTTAATTGATACTTCCCCTTATCAATTAAACTTTTTTTTAAAATATTAAATTGCTAAGTGAGAAAAAATTAAAGTATGCTTGAAATCTGATGCTAAAGGTTATAATAATCTCCTTTTAGCTCGTAGAAATATAGGTGGGTTTAATATAAAAAATAATGAAGGAAAGTTCCCAAACAACAAATTCTAAATTCCTCAAATCACGTAGGGGCTAATTTATATTTGCACTATTATGGCCTGAAAGTTCCCAATCAGGTGGTGTACAAATTGGCCCCCTATGTATTCTGGGGAATTTGGAATTTACATAATAAAAGAAAATAAAACAATTTTAAAACTTAAAAAACCATAGAAAAAATCTAATTGAGAAAAGAGATTTTTAAATAGCTCTAAAACCAGGTTCTATTGAGTAAATTCATTATAGGAGTCTGAATTCAAATCGAAATAGCAATGCTCGCTGAGAGGGGAAAAACACACATGAAATCAATTAAAGATCTAAAAGTCAGTGAAATGGATTTATTTCAACCTTTAAAAAAAGAGTATATAATTATTTTTAACAATTATTATATAATTCCCATGATGAGTATCCTGAAAAGGAAGATTATATAGTATATACCTATATAGTATATAATAATGATTTTGTAATACTTTTTTTACAGTATATAAAAAATCTTAAAAAAACCTATATATCATAATAAAATTTTAAAAATATATTATTAATTTACTATATAATAAAAAAGAAAAAATCATATATAAAAAAATAAGAAGCATTTGAATGATTTATATGGCCTTAATATTGTTTTTTTATTGCTGTTGATCCTTGACCTTGTTGAAACACTTTGTTTGCATTGAAATTGATTTGGAAATGATTTTTTTATTTCTATAAAATTGAAGTAGATAATATTAGAATTATTTTATCTAAGAATATTATTTTATTTATAAATTAAACTTTAAATCGATTTAGCTACAAATTATTGGGCCTTAAGTGAAGATGTAATCTGGATGGGGTTTTTCTAATCCAGTAGCTTTAATTCTGCCTACGTATTTTCCGATTAAACATTATACCTATTTTATTTGGAAATGTTTGCGTATAATTATACAATATTACCAATCCTTAGGAAAATTCTTATATATTTATCTTTAAAGTATATACTGATATTCATTTTATAAAAAAATATCAAACATAAAGGAGGTGAAAAAGATTAAAAAACAAATAACTACCAAAATTATCATTTCTATGATTCTTGTTATAGTTTCATTAATAGGTATAGGTGCAGTTTCGGCAGTTGACACTAATCCGGTAGATTCTGTTTCGGCAGATGACCTGGCACGTATAGAAATTTCAGGTCAAGTTAGTCAATGTTCTGATGAAGAACCTTTCTCTGGAGCAACAGTAACTGTTAAAGATAACGGGACAGAGATTGACAGTACTACCACTAATTCAGATGGAACGTATAATTTAAGATTCCAAAGCATAAAACGAGTTTTTACAGTAACTGCCAATGCCAATGGACATAAACCAACTACTCAGGATGTTGTGGTTTCTGAAAAATCCAATGGTACTTACGCTGGAACACTAAATTTCAAATTAGGAAATAACGATGCATACGTCTATCAAGGGTGGGGCACAAATCCCGATGAGGATTACACCTTCTCGGACGGAACCACTATCCATCTTACAGGAGCTACTAATGCCTTTACCACAATTGATGAAGGTATAACTTATGCTACCGGTAATCCTGGAGTAAACACCGTATATATCGCACCCGGCACCTACAATGAATACAGTATGAGTATCGACACTTCAGTTAACCTGTGTGGTGAAAACCAGGATACTACGATAATTGATGCCAATGAAAATGCCCGGATACTGACTGTCTCAAACGGAGCAATCGTCAACATAGAAAAACTAACATTTAGGGATGGTGCATCAGAATATGGTGGTGCTCTCCGTGTTGAAAGTGGAACCACAACCATCACGGATTGTACCTTTGATTCCAACACTGTTCTTGATTATGGTGGTGCTATATATGTGGATCCTGGTGCAACAGCTCATATATCAGGTAGCACATTCACCGATAACACCGCCTATGATGGTGGTGCAATATACAATAATGGTGGAATGTTGACCATTAACCGATCCACTTTTACCAGTAACCAGGCATCTGGTACAAATTATGGTGGTGGTGCCATCTTAAATTCTATAAATGGCGGTACAGTGAATTTAGCCGACTGCATTTTTACAAGTAACAGAGCAAATGGATTTTCTGGAGGAGCTATCTACAATCGATATATTTTAAATGTAGAGAATTGTACCTTCAATAGCAACACGGCTAATTCTTATGGTGGTGCAATATCTGCAGGTCGAGGTAATAATACGATAACTGGATGTACATTTAATGGAAACACTGCAGATACTGGTGGAGCAATCGCTGTTGGTCTTGCTGATACATGTACTGTGAATGGTTCTAACTTCATTGGAAACTCAGCAACCTCTATGGGAGGTGCAATATACAGTAATATAATAATTACGGCTAATTTCAATAGATTCTACAATAATAATGGCCCACAAGGTAGTGCTATTTACACGTTTGACAATGATTCGAATGTGGAGAATAACTGGTGGGGTACTAACCATCCGATTTTCTCCAGTTTGATTTATGGAGCATCAGCACCTACACAATGGTTGTACATGACCATCAATGCCACACCGGCAACTATTAACAACACCCAAACCAGTTTAATAACTGTTAGTTTTAACAACTACTGTTCAGATGGAACTACTTACACACCATTTACTCCAGTTGGCTCAGACCATATCCCTAATGGTACTCCGATAACTTTCAATTTAACCAATGGACCTTTCGGAACCTTAACAACACCACTTACAGTTAATACTCTCGGAGGATTAGCATCCATACTATTCACTGCAACTAATGTTGGTGTTCAGGATGTTAATGGAACCCTTGATGACCAAAAATGTACTGCCAGTGTAACAATTAACCCGGCCACTTACGTGGATGTTTACAACCAATTCAGGGATCTTCCATGGGGTAATGAGATTACCACTGCTAACTACAACGATAAGGTCTATGTCATGGTCAAAGTGCAGAATCAGGGTCCTGATTCCACTTCGTTGAGTATTTTGAACACATTGGAGGGTATTACTTGGACTGAGAACTACTATGTTCTTTCAGGATCAATCAACCCATCGGATCCAGGTAACTGGGTGTTAAATGATGCGGTGAACACATTTAATGGAACACACTGGAACATACCGGCTTTAAGTGCTTCAATCGGTGGAAATGTCAAATGGCTTGCCATAGAAGGGATCATTAACAGGGTAGGCACTGTATCTAACTATGCTGAGACTGAAAGTCAAGGTTCATATCCATACAGGGGTTATGATTCCGACACCTGTGAGTTGTATGTTCCCAGTGCAGACTTGTACCTGGTGATAACCAGTAACAAAAACAAACCCAAAGTGGGTGAAATATTCACCCTAAGATACAAACTGGGAAACAAAGGACCGGATGAGGCAGAAAACGTAACCATAACCATAAAACTGCCTGATGGATTTGTAATATCCAAAATTGAAGGTGATGGAACCTGGACTATAAAGGGCAACACCATCATCTGGACCATGAAAAACGTTAAAGTAGGTGATCCCTACTTATATATCTCAGGATGGACTACACGCGCCACTAGTTTCCTGTTTGGTGCATCAATCCTATCAGACACCTTCAACATCAACACAGAAGGAGTAAGTACACTCACCGTAAACACACAACCAAAAATAAATGCAGCCACAAACACCACAGTAAATAGTAAAAAAGTAGCAATGCAAAGCACAGGAACACCCATAGTGCCTTTGGCCTTAGCGGTGCTTAGTGTATTATGTGGATTAGTAATAACCCGGAAAAAACAATAAAAGGGATACTAGATCCCTTACCCCATTTTTTTTATTTTTTATTTGGCCCGTAATTATGTGGATAATTATGTTATTTTTTTAAGGCCATAATCTGGTTTTTAAATATTATATGTAATATATTGCCTTAAATCCAGAATTTAGATGATTGGAATAATTTTAATATCTGTTTTTACTCATCAGAAATACGGTGATGGTTTTTAATGCTTAAAATGGTTCAGAGTTCTTCTTGAAACAAATTCCTAAATTCCTGAAATACATAGGGGATGTGTAATGCACCTTAACTTTTTTAAATTCATAAGTAATATGTTTTAATTAAATTATATGATAACTCTATAATTATTCAAATATATATTATTTTTAATTTCCTTTGCATAACAACTATCAATTAACAATATCAAAAAAGTGTGTGTGCATATATCTCCTGTGTTCTCTGGGAAATTTGGAATTTAGGTCTAGATTAATTTAAGGCCTATTTTTCGGCTTAATGTAATTCGTTTGTTCTCATATATAAACTTAGATTTGGATATTGGGTTATTTGTGGGGAGTGGGATCGGGGGGTTGTTTTTTATATCAATATATAAATATAGGGTATAATATATGACTCATAAATATCTTGATGGAATGAGAAACTTAAACTTTTTCGAAATCTTTAATTCTTAATGCTTCCAATAACATAGTTATCTGCTGGGTCTCCATGGAGTTTTCAAATGACAGTGCCACAAAAGATTGGGCTGGAGGATATGTCATTAATGCTCCTTTTATAAGTTTAATCCTTTCTGGATATTATAATCAACTAGATTTTTAGATGCAGTCCCATCTGCCCTTCTATGGATAAGTCATATACATTGGCCTTTTGATTGCTTACTTCTTTGGCCAAGAGCCTACGAATCCTGTTACGCCGGTATGAGGATGTTTTTGTTGGTGAAGTTCATGAAATCACTTAATAATTGTTATTTTTGATAATTATATTATTTTACTTATTACATATTATTTAATTTTTATTTTAATGAATTTAATTTAAATCATTTATAATAATTATCCTAAGATCATTTTACATGAATTCTTTAACTCGATGTATTATATATGATAATTACTAATTAATTATTAGATATTCTTTTACCATTATGTTATCTATTTAATCTAGTTTGACAGCATTTAAAATCAGTTATGATACAATGATATTCAAAAAAATTAAAACACATATAAGTGACCCACTTATGAAAAATTCGTATTTCCTTATAGGTAATTCTTTACTTTTTGCGGGGGTGGGCTTTGTTTTTTGGATTATTGCTGCTAGACTTTATTCTACAACAGAAATCGGTTTAGGTGCGGCTATTATATCTGCAATGAATTTTTTAAGTTTGTTTGCATTATTAGGATTTGATATAAGTATTATTCATTACCTACCTTTAGAAAAGAATAAAGAAAAAATAATAAATTCAAGTTTTTTAATTACAATTTTATTGGGTACTATAATTTCCTTAATATTTTTATTCGGTTTAGAAATATGGGCTCCTGCATTAATTTCTATCAAAGAAAATTTATTTTTCTGTTTTTTCTTTGTATTTTTTTCTGTTTTCTGTGCTCTTTCTAATCTACAAATTAGCGTTTTCACAGGTCTTAGAGATGCCAAATACTCGTTTTATCAATCATTAACAAATATTTCTAGAATTTTGGTTTTACCTTTATTTATTGCATTAAATGCATTTGGTATATTTATTTCATTTTCACTAACATTTTTTTTAGCTTTTATTTTAGGAAATAAATTAATTATAAATGTTCTTCCAGAATATAAGTTTTTAAAATCAATTAATATTAATGTTATAAAAAAAATGTTTTCTTATTCTTTTAAAAATTATATTTCCAATACATTTTTAAGGATGCCAGACTTTATACTTCCATTAATGGTCATAAATACTTTGGGAGCTGAAATAAATGCTTATTTTTATATTTCTTGGGCTTTATCTTCGATATTACTTACAATTCCTATTTCAACATCGAAATCACTATTAGCAGAAGGTTCTTATTCTCCAGATTTATTTAAAAAAAATGTATATAGATCTATAAAAAATATTTTTTTGATATTAATATTACTTATATTAATTATTCTGTTATTCGGAAAATATATTTTATTAATTTTTGGTGAAAACTATTCTAATAATGCATATTATGTTTTAATTCTTTCTGCTTTAGCTAGTCTTCCTTATTCTGTTAATGCATTATATTCTACAATAAAAAGGGTAAAAAAAGAGATGAATGCGGTTATTATCATTTATGGTTGTTTAGTTTTATTTTCTATAATTTTTGGCTATTATTTTATGCATCTATTTGGATTAATAGGTATTGGCTTAGCATGGTTATTTAGTAACATAATTGTTTTAATTATCGTATTTATTGATATAAAGTTAATTTCTCCTTTATTTAAAGATCATAAGAATAGGTAAATTGTAGAATCTTCAGATGTGTATATTTTATTAGATTGCATTATTGAACCATAAATTGGTCTTTTTTTAAGATCAATTACCAAATCTCCCATTTTAAAAGCATCTAAAGTAGTATTTCCCATAAATAGGTATTTATTTTTAATTTTAATAGAATCTGGTGAAAAAGCATATATTTCATTTTTTGAGTAATAACCTGAAGTTAATGAACCATCTCTGCTTTTTATAGATCTCCATGGATTAAGAACACCTAATGTAATATTATCTTTGTAATTTCTGGACCATTTAATTCCCGCTACTTCGGAGGGACTGTAAACATGCCATTCTGAATTTTTATTTAAATTAACTGAATATGGAAGATTATCTCCCACACTGAAATTGGCTAGACCTGATGAAAATATAAAAAATATGCAAAGAAAAATTGCTAAAATATTAAAGTTAGTATTCAAATTGATATTTTTTATTCTGATTACTTTTTTCAAATAAAATACTGTTTGGATAAAACCAATAACTATTAATGGTGACAATACTACTAAAGAAATTTGTAGTCCTCTGTCCATTCCTAATGATGAATTTGAGAATATCTGAAATACGATAAAAAAAACGAATATAATACTAATTATCGAATAAAATTTGCTTTTTACAAACTTTTTGCCAGAATTTAAAAGACTTAAACATAATTTAATCGTGCCAACTGCCATGAAAAATAATAAAGAAGCGTTCATAATTTTATATATTGCCCAAACCAAACTAGGGGTTTGCTTTGTTAAATAAGCAGCACCCGTTCGTGTTTCAGGATTAGCAATGATATCAGTAATGCTTGAAGTTATATGGTTTCCTATACTTATTATATTTGTGAAAACAGATCCTTCACTAGTGTAAATATGCCAACTAATAATTGATACTGCTGCAAAAATTATAATCGTTATGGATACCTGTTCTTTTTCTTTAAATGCAAACAATATTATTGCAGTGGGTATTAAACAGATTAAAAAAATGTAACTAACTCCATAATGGGTCAGTGGCAACATTAAAACAAAAGGAATGATTAGAATATTTCTTAATTTACTATTTTTACTTAATAATACTATTAAAATTAGAATTAGGAATATTTCTGCTATGAACTGTTTATCTATCATATCTTTAAAGAATCCATAATAAAACATGAATACAAATGCTGAGAAATAAGCGATTTTTGAGCTGTTGAATTGATCTTTAACAAGATAATAAATTCCTAATGGCACAAAAGAGAATAAAAATGGGTAAACTATTTTATAAATCCATATTAAACTTGTTTCTGTCAAAAATGAGTAAATTGGACCCAGTAAAACCACTGTGATTAATGAATTAGCGTCCGAAGGTAAATTATAGTTCCAAATATTATTATTCAAAACTAAAGAAGCGGAGTAATATTGATAATGGATATCCCATGACCATAAATAGTCAGACACTAATTGGGTGCTAAACAGTATAGATATGGAAGAAACCCATATAATCAAAGAATGATACTTTTTATATCTAAATAAAAATGGCATTATTGAAATAATAATGATTAAAGCACAATTTATTATATTTACATTGAAATAATTTAAAATGTAAGTTCCAAATATTGCAAAAAATGGAATTAATACAATTATTGCTATTTGAATCAAATTAAATTCAAGATATAAATTATTATGTATCTTATATTTATTACTTAAAATAAGCAAAGGAATTAAAATCAAATTATATGCAATCAAAATGTTGACTGGGTATAAGAGCTTAATATTTAAAGAATAGCCAATTAAACTTAGTGATAAACCTAATAAAGTACTAAAAAAAATACTTGTACTTATGACTAATAAAATATTAAGAATATTGCTTTTTTCATCTATTTTTAATAATCTAAGGATTATGAATCCCGGTAAAAAAGATATTATCAAAAATCCAAGTATTTGGATTATAAAATGATAAATTTTGTAAATATAAATAAGATTAGTAAATAAATGATTACTTATAAATAAAATATCAAATATTATCAATAAAAAAAGTGTGATAATATTAAAGTATCTATTATTCAAATTATTAATGTTTAAAAAGTTTATAATTTTCATTTAAATCTTATATTCTTCATATAATGTTTTATAAACATCCATATGCTTTTTTGCAATATTTGACCAAGACAACTCTTCTGATTTGGATTTTACTCCATTAATAATACTTTTTTTAATATTTTCGTTTTTCAAAATGTATATAATTGCTTCTGCAAGTTTGGCAGGGTTTTTGGGAGGAACTAATAATCCACTGATTCCATCTTCTAAAACTTCTGAGATTCCACCCACATTTGTGGCAATTACTGGATTTCCAAATGCATATGCGACTTTAATTATCCCGCTTTGACCACTCATGGTGATATAGGGCATTACAACAATCTCAGACCGATTAAATAATTCTGATACTTTTTCATCTGGAATATATGAATTATGTACTTCATAATGAGGATTATTATAAATAGTTTTCTCAAATTCGGATAAATCTCCTTCGCCAGCAATAATAACTTTAATATCAGGAATTTGTTTTGATATTAATGTAGTTGCTTCAATTAAACATTTCAATCCTTTATATTTCCGTATATTGCCAAAAAATAGAATAGTATTCTTTTCCTTATCACATTCTTTTTCATAATTCTTAAAAAATGAGAATGTTCCATAAGGTATTACACTAATTTTATCAGAGTTTATATTTTTTTCTTTAATTAAAACTTTATGATCATTTTTCGTATGAACTATTATTTTATTATATTCAATTAAATATTCAAATGCATTTACTGCAAATTCTTCAAATATTTTAATTTTGAAACTTGAATTGGAATAGATACCATGTTTTGTATGGACAATAATATAATTTTTATTTATTCTTTTTAAAAAAATAAATAATGGTAATGGTGGAATTAATGGTGTTGGAAAGTGAACAATATCTGGATTAACCTCCTTTATTATATCAATTTTTTTAAGAGAAATCAAACTATTTATATTTTTTAATGAAAAGATTGATTTAATATTATTCATAGATAATTCTATAGGTTCAAACACTTTTATGATTTCAACATTTTTTGAAAAATATTCCTCATTAATAGCCTTACTTCCAATAACAACTACTTCTGCAAATTCTGATACTGCATTAGCAAGCTCTGCAGTATAATGTGGCATGCCACCCCAATCATAAGGGAGTACATATGCAATTTTCATTAATTTTCTGTCTCCTTTAATCTGTTTTTTATAATTTCAAATGAATTCTTCTTTTCTTTAATAATAATTTCTCTATAAATTTGACCGTAATTCTTTTTTTGGTCTATTGATTCTTTTAAACACTTAAAAAGATTATTAATTTCAAAGTCATCCATGAATTCATTTATTGACATTAAATGAACTTTATTTTTAAAAAAAGTCTTAAAAAATCCCAATCCTTTATTTCGATAATAAATATGTAATGTGGGCACATTAGCTAAAACTCCAAAAATTGCTCCATGCATTCGCATTGAGATTACAAAATCTAACTTTTTCATTACTTCAATAATTTCTGATGGTTCTAAATTATTAATATCTAAAATAGGTATTTTTTTTTCTAATTTAGAATTCAATTCTAAACAAAATGCATAATCATCTTGTTCGTAAGGCTGTGAAACTACATTAGCATTATTAGAAGTAGGTATAAAGAAAATGGAATAATCATCCTGTATTTTTTTTAACATATTAATGAATCTTTCAGAATATTTTCTTGAATGTAATCCAGATGTTACAGGAATAACTCCTATAATGGGCAAATCTTTTGGGTTTTCCTGGATATTTTTAGTTAATTTAACAGTGGCCTCTGATTTTTTACTATTTAACCAAAAAGCGAAATCTATAACAAGGTTTAATTTCTCTTCAGGAATTTTAAATGAGCTTAAGTTTGATAATGAAATTTTATCTCTTATGAAAAATACTTCTACATTTTTGGCAAATTGCCGATAAAAATTCTTGTATATGTAACTATTACTGGGTGTTTCAGTTGATATTCCACCTAAAATGAGTTTTGAATTTAAAATTTTCTTTTTGTAATATGCATTTAATATTTCTGCTAATACATGAGGTGCGAAGCGTGTATTGAACCTAGATCCTCCCATATACCAAATAAAGTCCAAATCATTAATATTTTGTAGTGATGGTGTTTCATTAGTAAGAAGGAACTTCATTGCATGATATTTCGATCGATTTTTTTCCAGGGAACTAAGTGATGTATCAATAATTTTAATATTTCTGTTATCCCAGTAATCACTTGGAAAACCGGGCTCAACATCAAAAACATGAGTAGGTTCAATATTAAGAAGAGAAAATATTTCAAGCGATCCTTCAAAAATCGCCATATCTCCTTTATTGGAATGTACAGCTCTTATTAAACCTATATTTCTGGGTTTCACCAATATCAACTCTCTGAAGCATATTTCAAATACATTCTTGCAGAATATATTAATCTTTTTAGTTCACCAATTCCATTTTTCCTAAAGATTTGTTTAAATGCTATGGGAACATAATTTAGTGATAGATAATAATCACTTAGTATATTATTAACAATCTGATTTATCTCTTCATTAGATATTTCTTTATAAGAAACAATGGCCTTTTGATGACCTTCTTCATCTAAATATTCATTTGGATCGTCAGTAAGTAAATAGTTGTTTTTTTTACAAAATTCGTAAAATTCTGTTCCGGGGAATGGTGAAGCAACTGAAACTTGAAGAATGTCTGATTTTGTTTCTTTTATAATTTTTTTTGTGTTTTCAATAGTTTCTTTTGTTTCACCAGGTAATCCGATGATAAAATCACCATGTAATAACAAACCTGCCTTTTTACAATCTCTTGCAAACTGCCTAATTCCATCTACAGTTATGTCTTTTTTAATATTATCTAATATAATTTGATTTCCAGATTCAAAGCCAACAATAAGTAATCTACAATTCGCTTTTTTCATTTCTAGCATAGTTTCATAGTCTAAACCAACTCGAGCATTACATGCCCATGTGATTTTCAATCCTCTATTTTTGTATTCTCTACAAAATTTCAGGACTCTTTTTTTATCAATAGTAAATGTATCATCTTCAAAGAATACTTCTTTAACTTCTGCTAGATTTTTCTCAACCCATTCTAGCTCATCCAACACACTTGATACAGATCTTACTCTGTATTTTCGACCCATAAGTGTTTGAGGCCAGGAACAGAATGTGCAATTGAATGGACATCCTCTGCCTGTGAAAATTTGTACTTCAGGAGAAAGTGAGCTTCCCAGAAAGTAGTCATCGATATTAAGGAATTTTTTATATATTTTTGAAACAAAAGGAACAGCATCTAAATCTTTTGAAGATGAAAGTTCTCTATCCGGATTATTTATTATTTTACCATTGAACTTATATGATATCCCTGCAACATTTTTGAGATTCCCTGCATTTTCTAATGTTTCAGAAAGTTCTTTTAGTGTAAAGTCATATTCGAAACGGGTTACAATATCTATTGATTTGTTTTCAAGTATTTTTTCAGCGAATTGGGATCCTGGAGGGCCTACTAATACAATTTTAATTTTCTGTTCATAATTTTCTTTTATAAATTTTGCCACAGAAATATCATTATTTAAGCTGGGAAAACTACTATCCATTACAATCAGTTCTGGCTGGAACTGTTTTAAATCTTTCAAAACATTTTTTCTATTCCAATCCCAAGCAGGAGCATCAACTAATCTGATTTCATGGTATTGATCAAGAACTGCTGAGGCATAAGAAAGCCAAATTGGGTAGTAAAGGGTTCCACCGCGCCCTGTATCTTGCCATCGCATTCCCCTACCAAAATGGGGCATATATGGTGGGTTTAGTAAATAAATTTTCATTTAAAGACACCTCGCATCATCCCGAGTCCATATCCATATAACCAAATATTAACTAGAAAAAAAAATGTGCTTAAATTGCATTCTTTTTTATAAGTAGATATGATGCTAATTAATCCAATTCCCAAAATACTTAGAACTATTAAACTAACAAATGTATAACTATAAACATTATAAAACAATGAAATTATGCCCAATAACATTAAAATCAAAACATAGAACATTGGAGCAAAGTGAAACCATTTACCCATTTCATGATGTATCTTTGTGGACTGCATTCGCCCTAAACCATAATAATATGCCATTTTCATGAATTTTTTCCAGCTAGATCTCCTATAATGATCCACTTTAGCAAATGGTGTATATAAAATTTTATAACCTTTTTTTCTGATTCTGTAATCTAATTCTTCATCATCTGTTGTGATTAAAATATGATTAAATCCATTAACTTCTTCTAGTACATTTTTCCTATACATGACATTACAAGTAGGGTTATGATGTATCTCAATAATTTCTTCACCTTCGAAAGCATATCTAGCTCCGGGTTTACTTAAAAATGAGAGCACAGATCCTACACATTTTGCAAAATGTGTGTCATCTTTAGGAGTTAAGTTAGGCCCACCTACTGCTGCAACATTCTCTTGAAATGGTTTTAATAGTTCAATTATCCAATCTGGATGAACTACACAATCTGCATCTGTAAAAACAGTGAAATTCCCACTTGATTTCTTTAAACCCAAATCTCGAGCTTTAGAAACTCCTAATCCTTGAGTTTCCAAATATACAATGTTTAGGTCATGTTTTTGATCTAAAACAATATTTTTAGTACGATCTGTAGATCCATCATTTACTATTACAATTTCTATTTTATTATGTGGATAGTTAATAGTTTTTATAGAGTTTAAACATCTTTTTACGATAATTTCCTCATTTTTCATAGGAATAATAATTGAAACTAGTGGTGTGAACATTTTAACAACACATATTTAATTCAAGTGTTTAAGAACTTTAGGAGAATTTTCTGTTTAGCATATAACTGACATGTCTCCAGCCATCTTTTATAGAACTTAGTTTGGCTTCCCCGCCCCTAACACGGTATTCAATAGGAACCTCTTTAACCTTTATATCTTTTTCAGCAATCTCTATTACCATTTCAATGGCAAATTCCATACCTGGAGAATGGAGATGGATATTATCCAGAACTTCCCTTTTAAAGGCCCTCATTCCACAGTGAGTATCACGAAGATTAGAATCAAATAATATATTCAGCATTTTGGTAAGCATGGGATTTCCAATATATCTATGCAAGGATGGCATGGCCCCTTCGTGCATTTGACCAGTTAAACGGTTACCCATTACAAATTCATATCCTTCATTCAAAATAGGGCTTATGAAATCAGGGGTAATATCAAAGGGATAGGTGCCATCGGCATCACCCATAACAATAATTTCCCCGGATGCTTCACCCAAACCGCGAAGATATGCATTACCATATCCTCTTTTTTCTTCATAAACTACTTTAGCTCCAGCATCATTAGCTTCTTGAGCTGTATTGTCGGTAGAAGCGTTATCAACTACTATTATTTCAGTTTCCAGTCCTAATTCTTTTAATTTTTGAATCGGAATCGTTTTAATGGTTTTTCCTACAATTCCTTCCTCGTTTAATGCAGGTATTACAAAAGATATAATCATAAACACACCTATCACAATTAATCATTAATCTATTATTATACCTTTTAAAGAGACATAACTATATAAAATTATGCATATTATTATTTTTATATAAAATAATATATTATGCATTAAATCTATGTTAACTATTTATCATTTAGTAGCATAGTTAAAAAGTGTTTGTAAATTTAGGGATATGGAATGATAGTAACTATCTCAAACCCACTAATATCATTTTTTAGTAAAAAAGACTTATTATTTTGGAAAAAAATTTTTATTAATTCTTCACTAACAAACTTTTACAGTCATTTATAGACAAATTTATATTAGATAATAACTTAAGGTGACAACATGAAAAAAACAGTAGGTATGGTACTCTGCGGGGGAATGGGAAAAAGATTACGCCCCCTAACCGAAGAAATCCCCAAACCACTAATCGAAATACAAGATAACTACACAATCATGGATAAACAATTAGCAGAATTCAAACATGCAGGTGTGGATCAGGTTCTATTATTAACTGGATTTTTAGGTGATAAAATCCGTCAAAGATATGGTGATGATTATCTAGGACTCCAAATAAAATACGTGGAAGAAGATAAACCATTAGGTACCCTGAATGCAATCCGTTTAGGTTTTGAACATTTAAAAGATCAACCATGTGTTATCCGTAATGGGGATGTGGTGGCAGATTTAAATATCAAGAAGATGATTGAAAATGGAGAAAAATCCAGTTATCCATTATATCTCTTTATCACTCAGATGAAGTCTCCTTATGGCATAGTGGAGGTAAATGGTGACCGTTTAACTTTATTTAAAGAAAAACCAGTTCTGGATTATTATATTAATGGGGGAATTTACTATTCTAAAGGAAATATAGACTTTGGAGAATTTGAAACCGGTGATATTGAAAAAACCGTTTTTCCGAGTATGGCACGAGAAAACCAGTTAGGTTATTATAAAGAGAGCAATCTTTTCTGGATGGCCATTGATACTGCCAAGGAATTAGAAGAAATAAGGAAAGAATACCAGAACCGAGAAGACAAGCCATGGGGATATGAAAAAATACTAATTAGCACGGATAAATATTTAAATAAAGAACTCTTCATTAAAGAGGGCTATCAAACATCATTCCATTACCATGAGAAAAAAGATGAGACCATGTACATTATGCAGGGATCAGGGTACATTAAGTTTGAGGATAGAAAGGAGTTTTTATCAAAAAATGATACCATCCGTATAGAACCGGGGGTACCTCATTCAATAGTGGCCCAAGATAATCTTATTTTACATGAGATTTCCACTCCTCATCTAGATGACACGGTACGTTTAAAAGACTATTACATGAGAACAAAAGTGGTATCATGAATGCAATAATACCTGCTGCGGGATTAGGGACACGATTTTTACCAGCAACCAAGGCTCAGCCTAAAGAAATGCTTCCTGTCTTTGATAAACCTACCATTCAGTACGTGGTGGAAGAAGCAGTAGCTACTGGTATAGAAGACATATTAATCATAACCGGTAAAGGTAAGTGGTCCATTGAGGATCATTTTGATAGTTCCTTTGAATTATCATATTCTTTAAAGAAAAATAAGAAGTATGACTATCTAGATGAAATTAGCTCCATTTGTGATCTTGCTGATATTTACTATGTCTGTCAAAAAAGACAGCTTGGCTTGGGAGATGCAGTGTCCTATGCGAATAACATGTAAAAGACGAACCATTTGCGGTTTTATTAGGAGATACAATAACCAAATCCCACATTCCCTGTACTAACAACTCGTGGATGCTTATAATAAATATTCTGCTTCATGTATTGCAGTAGAAAGGGTTTCTGAAGAAAAAATCCAACGTTACGGTATAATAAAGGGACATAAGATCGAAGATAGTATTTATAAAATTGAAGATATGGTGGAAAAACCTAAAATTGGTGAGGCACCGTCTGATATGGGTATAATTGGACGCTATGTACTGGATCCGTCCATCTTTGATTTCTTAAAACAGTAAAACCAGGTTATGGTGGTGAGATTCAGCTAACCGATGCTTTGTGCCTTTTGGATGAGGCTTATGTTTGTGTATTCCAAGGCAGAACCTATGATATCGGAAATAAAGTTGATTGGCTTAAGACTTCCCTGGAATTTGCCATGGATAATGATGAATATAAAGATGAGATAATTGAACACATAAATGCAATATCATTGGATGAATATTAATAACTGTTTAGATATTGTTTTAGAGATAATTCATAAAACAATATTTAATTAACTAAATAGGGTTTTTTCCATATCTTTTTAATAGCAAAAATGGTCTTATAAATGGATAAAATTTAAAAAAATAGGGTGAAATTTTAAAATCCTGGTAATCATCATAACTGGGCTTACTAAATCCATAAATACAGTCTTTAATCCCAATTTGAATGTTATCTCTTTTTTTCAAATCTAAGAAGAACTTTTCTATTAAGTTCCAAGAACTTTTATCATTCTCAAATATTCTCTTTTTAATCTGCATTACAATATTTATAGCTTCTTTATCCGGATTTAATTGTATTTCATCAGGAATTCGACCTCCTTTAAGATCCCGAATCAGAATTAGGTTTATAATTAATATTCTATTTACTCCTAATTCTTTTGAAATTTTCCATACTGCCTGCCAGTTAATATCTTTATTTTTTACAACTTCTACCAAATCCATAATCCATAATAATCTATTCCAGTTATGTTTAGCACAGTGAATACACATCATTAAAAATTCATTTTCCGCTGATGGAGTTATGATTTCAAAATTATTAATTTTAGTGAATATTAAATCACTAAATAATCTATTTGAATCTGATTTAAAAGAAAAAAAAGGACCTTCAAAGTTCCAATTCAGCTCAATTAAAACTCCGGATTTATTTTTAAATCTATATTCACAATCCAGCTTCATATATGTGGAATTATCAACTTCAATAGGTGGATCTAAATAGTAACCATTAGAATTCATTATATTTTTTGCTTTAGCCACATCTGACTTAGCAATAAATATGTCAATATCTCTAAATTCCCTCAGGCCAACATTCCCATACGCCATCTGGGCCAAAACAGGCCCCTTATAAGTAACAGCATTAACACCATTTTCTTCCAGTAACTTCATGACCTTAACAAGTTCACCAGTCATCATCAAATTTTTACGAACATTACCATGATAAAACTCTCTCAAACTTACTAAAACATCATCCGGAACCTTATCGGGACAGATCTTATTTAAATTATAATAGAGTAATGGCCTTAACCTGTGTCTTGTGACCATATCCAGGATATATTCCCAATCTAGATCTAAATTAACCAGTTTAATTATCTTCTTTTCAAGCTCATCATTAACCTGGCTATGGCCGCAGCTAAGTATAAGCTTGTCTTCTGGTTTTAATTTAAATTCATTTTTAGAATTTATCAATTGGATTCCTCAATAAAGCTAAGTAAAAATTATATAAGTAAAAATTATATATACTCATGAATTATACTAACTTTTTAGTATCAAACTACTTAAACATTTTAAACTTGGTGGGCATATGGATAAAAAAATTTTAATCATTCTTTTAATATTATTCACAGTTACAATCTCAGGCTGCACATTTAAAACAGAATCTGATAATACCTTTGGCCAGAAACCAAATGCCACCAATAATGATCTGTATATTGCAAACTCCACGGGAGACCATTACGATCGAAATGGAACTCAATATTATTATGTATGGGGATATGTGGGAAATAATGCAGGTAATCAAGCACCTAACGTACAAATAACAGTCAAATTCTACAGCGAAAATGGTACTTTAATAGGAACTAATACCACAGCACCAAATAAGCCAAAAATCATTCCACCAGAAGGACAGTCTTATTATTATGCTGGCTTTAAAGACCCTAACAAAACCATTACTAAATACACTATTTCACTAGCAATGAACTCAAAATAACTCCCCAAACCTACCTTTTTTTTCATTAAACTCTTCCCAACTACCTTCTTCTACAATATGGCCATCTTGCATCAGATAAATAACATCAGCACTTTCTATGGTTGAAAATCGATGGGCGATCATTAAAATGGTCAAATCGCCGTGCAACTTCTCAATTGATTGCAATATTCTTTTTTCATTTTTGGAATCCAGATTACTGGTGGCCTCATCCATTATCAAAAGGGAAGGCCTCCTTAATAATGCTCGTGCCAGGGCCAAACGCTGTCTTTCCCCGCCCGATAATCTAACGCCCCTATCTCCAATAACAGTATCTAATCCATCTGGAAGATCGAAAACGAAATTTGCTGATGAAATTTCTAAAACATCATTAAGATCTTTTTCCACTGCATCATTTCGAGCTAATAATAAATTATTCCGAATGGTATCATTGAATAAGAAAGTATCCTGGGCCACATATCCAATTTGATTTCTCCAAGACGCGAAATTCTCTAATTCCACACCATCAATACTTATTTGACCTTCATCTGGCCTTAAAAGGCCCATAACTAAATCAGCAGTAGTACTTTTTCCAGCACCGGAAAGGCCCACCAAAGCAGTTATTTGATTTTTCTTAATTTTTAAGTCAAGATTTTTAATATTCAAGTTATCTTGATAGGAAAATGAAACATCTGTGAATTGGATCTCTTTTTCAAAAAATATATCTCCAGATTCAAGTTCACTCTCAGATGAGGCTTCACATTCTCTTTTTAAATTAATTACATTTACAAAGGCAGGTAACATGTTTATAAAATATTGATAACTCCTTTGAATAGTTGAAAAGCGTGGTATAATCCTTATAAAAAGGAATAATAGAATTAAAAGCTCGGCCGTAGAAATTTTCATTATCTCCACTACAAAAAAGACTATAAAACTTAAAATAATCACTGAACCCACATCAAATAAAAAACGAACATCAGCATAGCTTTTTATAGTTTCCATATATTTGCGGGCCACTCCATTAGAAACTTTAGAAAAAGTTTCAACATTCCTTTTTTCCATATTAAAACTTTTAATGGTCTTCATTCCATCTAAATGTTGATTGGTAATGGAATAAAGATTTTTAGTAGTGTTTGATAGATCTTCACCCTTTGTACGAGATGATTGGCTCCTTTTTTTAAGTAAAAGAAGTAAAACAATTCCAATTATAAAAATTATTCCAGCCACAGGCCCGGACAAATTTATTGCAAAAATGATGTAAACCGCCAGCACAAAGATACTGGCTATTAATGTTAAAAATTGACCAGTTCCCATACTAACCCGTTCGATTTCATTGGTTAGGGCATGGGCAAAATGAGCTGATGGTTTTTTAGAGAAAAAAAGCCATCTGGATTCTGAAATTGCTTTAAAAAGCTTTTTTCTAAGATCTGCGGCAAAGCCGTACTGAATCTGGGAACTTTCAGTAGTCTGTAACTTGGTTAAAAAAGCATTTAAACCAATAATCAGGACATATATAATTAAAACTGCACCTAATGTTGGTTTAATATTAATATAGTTAAAAAACGAGGCTATAATTCCCGCAATCTGGCCCAGAGCACCTTGTTGAACATCCAGGCCTACTAATTGCAGTAAGGGGATTAGTAGAAGAAGGCCTATTCCTTCACTCAGACTGATAAGTACCATTAAGGATATAGTGAAAGAAAATTTTTTAGAATTGAAACTGGATAATAGCTTCAAGTAATTCCAAAAGTAGCTATCAGTAATTTTTTCTCTCATTTAATATAACGTCCTTTTCTACTAAAACTAATTTATTTTTAATAAACATCCTTTTCTACAAGATTTACCATTTCTGGAATTTTATCCAGTGATCGTTCTATATTTAATTGTTTTATAGAAACATTCTTAACAATTTTTGCATATTCCTCTAAATTAGTGGCCTGATCTGAATTTTGAAATATGTTGGCACAGTATGAATTTCTAATAAGTTCAATAAGTGCCTCTTGAGGTTTTAATTCTTCTAAGTATGTTTTTTCCTTATTTTCTATGACATAGATATGTTTTAGAGAAACAACTTGGTTACAAAAATCATCCACCAAAAATGATCTTTTACGAGATTCCGGGTGAATTGGAAATGATTCCATAGATTTATCAAATATTTCCATGCTCTCCGGCCATAATTTTATTCTAGGCAACCCCGGAAAAACCACGGGAAGGTTATCTCTAAATTCTATACTCAAAATATCATCGGCAATTAATGGATAACCACTATTCATAAAAGAAAAGGTGGTGGTTGATTTACCTGCCCCATTATGGCCCATGAAAGCCACAGCAACATCATTCATATTTACGGCACTGGCATGAAGTACCAGCCTACCTCTTTGATGTAATAGTATTCCCAAGGCAGGGCCTAAAATTAATGCTCTAAGGAATGTTTCATCTATACTTGTCTGTGAATTTACAATGATTTCTTCCCCTTTGATTATCTGACAGATATCTATATTATTCCATATTAAATACATGGATTCTTCAGTTAAAATATAATGGCTGGCAATTCTAAAAACACCTTCCGATATGATTTTTTTAGAAGAATAATCAAAGTCACCATATTTTATTAGAATATCTGAATCCTCTGAACTTTCCAATAACTCAGGGAAAGTAATTTCTGATTTTATGTTTAGGCCATGGGCAGTGTAGGTGGGCATAAGTTATCACGGGATATAATAATTATGAAATTACATATGTTGAGTATTAGATCACTTAATTAATTATGAATAATTGGTCTTCATTAAATATAGAAATATCCTATTTAATATCATTATCCTTTGTTCTATTTGTCACAAAAATATGCACTTTGTAAATTAGCTCGGAAGATGCAATTTGGGCCTCAAGATTAAAATGATATTAAATCTTATTTTTGCTTAATTTAAGTTTATTAATGTTATTTTTATTAAATTAGGATTTTAAAGGATTTTAATGATTTAAATGTATATAATTTTGAGTTATAGGGGGTATTTAATGGTAGGTTTGGCCTAACTATTACTCTCAAAATGCTATTTTTATCTGGTTTTATAATCCCAATCGAAATAGTTATATGCTTGTTTTACGTAATTATTGATTATAGAAATTATACTTGTGAAATTTCTCACAAAAAATTCTAAACTATTTATAAACTTGTGAGATTTTTCACAAAAACAATTTTAACAATATGGAGTATATTAAAGGTGAAAAGGGATGAATAAAACAAAAATTATAGTACTCTCAATGTTGCTAATGGGCCTGGCCCTATTTGTTAACATGGATGACGTTTCTGCTGACTCGTCAGTTATCTATGTTAATGCGACAGGGGGAAATGATGCATGGGACGGTTTGAGTTCCAGTTGGAATGGTACTAGTGGCCCTAAAAAGACTATCGGCGGAGGTACTAATACAGTAACTGCTAATGGAACAGTTAACATTGCTAATGGTTTGTATACTGGCTCAAATAATAGAGATATAACCTTAAGCAAAAATATGGTTATTAAAGGCCAGAGCACAGACGGCACTATAATAAATGGATCTAATGATGACAGAATATTTATTATAAATACTGGGGTTAATATTTCTCTTATCAATATAACTATTGCCAATGGGCGGGTTAAAAATAATAATGGTGGAGCCATTCGAAATAATGGTGGAACTTTAACTGTTAATAATTGTAACTTTAAGAGTAATTCTGCTAATAGAAATTCTGGAAGTAATGGTTTAGGTGGAGCTATTTATAATACTGGCTCTTTAACCATTATAAACAGTGTTTTTATGGATAATACTGCTACCTGTGATGGTAGTGCAATCTGGAGCTCAGGATCTTTAACCATTAACAATAGTAATTTTACTTCTAATAAAGCAACTCGTGATGGCGGTGCCATATTTTCCACAAGTAATACAACCATTTCTGGCAGTAATTTTGTGAATAATTCTGCGGTTACAAATGGTGGGGCTTTAACAAATAGTGGAAATTTAACTATAGTCGCCAGTAATTTTTCGGGTAATAGTGCTTCTGATGGTGGGGCCATCTATAATACAGGAAGCTTAACCGTAACCAGTACAACTTTCAGAGAAAATAGTGCCCAGAATCGTGGTGGGGCTATTTATAATAATGGTAATCTATCTGTCTTAAGCAGCACATTTGAGAATAATAGAGTCCCTATTACTAACGGATATGATTATAACGGTGGGGCCATATTCAACAACTTCAATGCTAACTTAAATGTAACAGGAAGCGTTTTTAATTATAATACTGCTTCTGTTGGTGGAGCAATACTCTCTTTTAATAATTCCACTATCACAGGTAGTACATTCACTGGAAATACCGCATATTCTGAATATGGTGGTGGGGCTGTTGCATGGGGAAACACAGATACTCTCGCTACAGGAACTATGAATATAAGTGATTCCACTTTTACTAATAACAAAGCTGGTTATGGTGGATCTATTTGGAGCTATGGTACATTAAATGTGTTAAGAAGTACATTTACTGGAAATAATGCTACTTACAATGGTGGTGCCATACGTACCTGGGGTACTTTAACTATTTCTGGCAGTGATTTAATTGGAAACAATGCTGGTACAAGAGGTACTGGCATATCAAATTATCAGGGCACCACTGTTGCCAATTTCAATAGAATTATTGGCACAGGAAATATCATAGAATCTATTAGTGGCTCTATTGACGCTAAAAACAATTGGTGGGGATCCAATACCAGCCCATCAGCAAAAGTATCTGGTAGCGTTGATGTTTCAACCTGGTTAGTATTAAACATAATTTCTTCACCAAACTCCATATACACCGGGAATACTTCAACCATAACTGCAGATCTAACTCGTAACCAGAATGGTGTTTATTTCAACCCTGCTAATGGCCATGTGCCAGACGGAATAGTAGTAAACTTTGCAGGGACTCTAGGATCTATTACTTCAGGAACTTTGGTTAATGGTAGTGTGAGCAGGATTTTTACTGCAGGTTACACTCCGGGTGTTGCTGTAGTTAATGCCACAGTCGATACTGTAATAAAAAATACAACTGTAAACATTAATCCAGTGGCCAGTATAACAATTAATCAATCTGTAAATACTCCAGTAAATGTGGGAAACAAAGTAACATTTCTGGTTAATGTAAAAAATAACGGGCCAAATACTGCAACTAATATTAACATAAGGGATATCATACCAAGCGGATTAAGTGGAGTGATTGTTACTCCTTCTGTAGGAACCTACAACGCTATCACTGGTATATGGACCATTCCAAGTTTAACCAATGGTTCAACCGCCACCTTAAATATAACTGGAAACGCCACAGCTGCGATGGCTGGAAAAACAACAGAAAACACCGCAACACAAATCAGTCAAACGGAATATACTCCTGAGTTAGCACATAGTACTATTGGTGTTTACACTAAAATGGCTGATGTAGTTATGTCACAAACATCCACAAAAATCGTTAATGTAGGGGATGTTGTAACTTACATTGTATCAATTATAAATATAGGGCCTGATGCGGCCACTAATTTCATTATAGAGGATATAATTCCTACAGGTTTGTTAAATGTTGTTGTTACACCATCTACGGGTACATACAGTAATGGTAACTGGACAGTTCCATTCCTGGCCAATGGTGACTCTGCAACTTTAACCATAACTGCTGTTGCAAGTGCTGCTATGGCTGGTAAAAATACAACCAATACTGCTACTAAAATATTTGAAACAGAATATGATCCAACAACCATTGGAGAATCAGTAAGTGCTGATGCTTATACTAAGGAAGCTGGTTTAGTAGTAACTAACACTGCTAATGGTGATAGACTTAATGTTGGTCAAACCGGTACCTTCACAGTTGTAGTAACTAATAATGGTCCGGATGAGGCCACTAATATTAAAATTACTAATGATGCACTTCCAGATGCATTTATAGCATCATTTGATAAAGGAAACTATGCAGATAATATTTGGACTATTTCATCCCTTGCTTCTGGTGAATCAGCAACTATGACCTTCACCTGTGATGCATTATATGATAGTTATGCGGGAACAACAATAACTAATCATATTACAGTAGACCTTAAAGAATACCCATTCACGGTTAATGTAGATGATTCATCAATCTATGTCAAAATGGCCAATGTGGTTATAACTCAAACAGGATCCTACAACAAAAATAATGTTACATTTATTGTTACTTTAAGAAATAATGGGCCGGATAATGCTACTAATATACGTATTGAAAATTTAATCCCTCAAGGATTAACTAATGTAGTATTCACTCCATCCATTGGAACTTATGATAGTCAAACGGGTATTTGGACTATTCCACTTCTTAATAATGGCCAGGTAGCTACCTTGAATGTTACTGGAACTGCTGTTCCACAATCTACAATTTATAATGTAGTATCCATAATTTCGCAGGATGAATATTCACAGGACTCGAAAAACAGTATTGGTGGCACTTATATACCTGCAGCTGATGTTAGGGTTAGTTTGTATACTAGTACTGGTAAGTATACTAATTGGGATGTTAATAATGTGGTGACTTGGGTTGCTGAAATTATTAATTTGGGGCCTGATGATGCGCATGATGTTGTGGTTACTGTTTTGTTGC